>CBJLMB010000004.1:0-233364 GCA_966424055.1 uncultured Deminuibacter sp.
CGAAACCATTCTTTTAATAAGCAACCTATCAACCATTCAACCTCTCAACCATTCAACCACAAGCCGTGAATCGTCAATCGTCAGTCGTGAGTGATGAAAGGTAGCAGGATGCAAGTAGCAAGATACAAGACGAAACCATTCTTTTAATAAGCAACCTATCAACCATTCAACCTCTCAACCATTCACCCATCATAACCATTTTCAAATTTTCAAATTAACCACTCAACTCTTCAACCAATCAACCTCTCAACCATTCAACTAATCAACCACTCAACCACCCACACAGCACACTACATTGCCCAGGCTTTATCCCCTTTTTTGTAAGGAAAAGCGCCATCATATTTGCCCGGCACTTCTACATAGCGGAGGGCCTTGGTCATACCTTCTTCAGAAGAAAAATAGCCCCAGATGGTTAATTGCCTGATCATGGTAAAATAATGTGGCGGATATTTTTCTTTCAGGTAAGCTGCGGCAAAATTGCCTTTAGCGGCTTCGGCTTTTACCCATTCATCCTGCTGTTTATCGAATGCTTGTTTTTTCTGCTGATATTCGGGTGAGCTCTCCAATGTTTTGGCCTCTTTGGCTAATGCAGTCAGCCATTCGGCGCGTTCTGCAGGCGAAAGCGCCGTAAAATCTTTTTTATATTTTGCCTGGCAGGCTTCTTTAAAAGAAGCGATGCCTTCGGCAAAAGCTTTTTGCTGGTTATCTGTATAACAGTCAGTAACGATCTTTTGGATAAATGTACCTGTTTTTGCTGCTTTTGCCCCGCCCGAATCAGCAGTGGCAGGCAGAATGGTTTCGCCTATTTCTTCCAGCAGGGAGGTATCACCAGCAGTAAACAACTCGCCTTTTTTGGCCGTTGTTTTACATCCCGACAGGAAAAATTCAGCACCGATAATACTGCCGCCGAGCAAAACACTTACAGCGGTCAGGGCTTCTCGTCTGTTCATGGTTGGTTGTTTGATTAGTTGAGTGGTTGATTAGTTGAACGGTTGATTGGTTGAGTAGTAAGGAAAATGGCTTTGTCTTATACCTTGCTACTCATATCCTGCTACAGATTTTGTTTTTTCAGTTCGTTCACTGCATGATCTGCTGCGCGGGCAGTAAAGGCCATATAAGTTAAAGACGGATTTACACAGGAAGAAGAAGCCATAAAAGAGCCATCTGTTACAAAAACATTGGGCGCATCCCATACCTGGTTCCATTTGTTGAGCACAGATGTTTTGGGGTCATTACCCATACGGGCAGTACCCATCTCGTGTATACCATGGCCCATCACACCATCCTGATCATAACTATGCACATCTTTCACACCGGCTTTTTCCAGCATCTCCTTTGCATCGTTGATGATATCTACACGCATTTTCTTTTCGTTCTCTTTCAGCTCCGAATCAATTGCCAGTATATTCAATCCCCATTTGTCTTTCCGTGTTTTATCGAGGGTCACTTTGTTTTCATGATAAGGCAATACTTCACCAAAACCACCGATGCCAATAGACCAGCTGCCCAATTCTGTAAGCGCCTGCTTTAGTTCAGCGCCGATGGCTATTTCCTCTGCCGATTTGTAATCACGGCCTCTGCCAGCACCGCCCTGGAAACCAAAACCTCGGATATAATCCCGTTTTTCTCCATTCAGGTTACGGTAGCGGGGTATATAAATACCGTTGGCGCGGCGGCCATAAACATATTTGTCTTCATACCCTTCTACCCTGCCACCTGCACCTGAGCCCAGGTGATGATCCATTAGGTTATGCCCCAGTTCACCACTGCTGCTGCCCAGGCCATCCGGCCATATATCGGTTGCTGAATTGAGCAATATCCAGGCGCTGTTGAGCGTGGAAGCATTTAAAAATACGATCCGTGATTTGTATTCATAGGTCTTGTTGGTTTCTGCATCCAGCACTTCTACGCCGGTGGCGCGTTTTTTATCTTTATCGTATAAAATTTTTGTAACAATGCTCCAGGGGCGCAGTGTAAGATTGCCCGTTTTCATCGCTGCCGGCAGTGTGGAAGACTGTGTGCTGAAATAACCGCCGAACGGGCAACCCAGGTGGCATTTATTGCGGTACTGGCAATTGGTTCGGCCGGGCAATGGCTCGGTGATATTGGCAGTACGGCCTATGATCATATGGCGTTGCCCCTTGTAGATATCTTTTATGCGTGCCGCCACATCTTTTTCCACGATATTCATTTCCATTGGTGGTAAAAACTGCCCGTCGGGCAATATGGGTATACCATCCTTATTGCCGCTGATGCCGGCAAATTTTTCAACATAATCGTACCAGGGTGCAATTTCATTATAGCGCAAAGGCCAGTCAACACCGATACCATCTTTGGCATTGGCTTCAAAATCAACATTACTCCAGCGGTAGCTCTGCCGGCCCCATAGTAGCGATCGGCCGCCCACATGGTATCCCCTGAACCAATTGAATTGTTTTACTTCGGTGTACGGTGCGTCTTTATCATTTACCCACCAGTCAATATTGGCTTCACCCGGACCAAATCCCCTGATGCGGTTATGGTGTTCATTGGTCATTTCCCGCGTCATCTGTCCATAATGCGGAAGCTCCCAGGGAGCTTTGGAAGTGTTCACATAATCTTTGATGTGCTCGATATTTTGTCCGCGTTCGAGCATCAATACTTTCAACCCTTTTTCAGTAAGTTCCTTTGCGGCCCAGCCACCGCTGATCCCGGAGCCAATAACAATAGCATCGTACATATTTTCAGGCATAGAGCAATCCTCCACCCCCTTGAGGGCCTTTTTTTGATGAGTAATGCAATCGGTTGCAATAATATTTAAAAATAAAGAAAAAAGTATAAAAACGGTGCACTATCCCCTCTAAGGGATATTTAAATGTAAAATATTACATGAATGGCCCGTCAACTGCCGCAAAAGCGGGTTACCAGCTGTGCCGGATCAACAATGCACTACAGCACGGGTTTGAAGAAAGTGTTTTACCCTGTTGCTTCAAGCACATGCAACGCCGTGCTTACATAAGCCCTGCTATCAACCTCTACGCGCAGGCAATCTTTTCCCAATCGCGTAAAGCATTTTCCCGATGCGTCATTTCTTCCAAACATGCACATCACAATTTTGCATTCCCAAAAACATTTCCCTTATGAGAAAATACAAGCGTAGCAACTCACCTGTTCCCGCATGCTTATTAGCCGTATTTTTTTCCTGCCTGCTTTTTGCAGGGCAGGCATCTGCCGCCGATGATGACAAAACCAGCAGCATTAGTGGCGTGGTTACCACCGGCGATAACAGTGTGGCGGCAGGTGTCAGCATTTTACTGAAACCTTCCGGCAAAGGCACGCTGACAGATGAGCAGGGCCATTTCAGGTTTCAGAAAATAAAACCCGGCCGGTATACGCTTGAAATTTCGCTGATGGGCTACGAAACCATACAACAGTCCATTGCCATAGAAGAAGGGCAAATCATCCGCCGGCAGTTCCGCCTTACTATATCCGATAAACAATTGCAGGAAGTCACCATCAAAAACACCCGCAATCCTTATTCATTACGCAGTGCATCTCCTGTGCTGCGTTTGAACGAACCCTTGCTGGAAGTAGCGCAGAACATCCAGGTGGTCAATGCCAAAACACTCACCGATCAGCAGGTGATGAGCATGAGCGATGGAGTACTACGCAATGTAAGCGGGGCCATGCGTATTGAACACTGGGCCGATTTATATACCAATATCCGTATGCGCGGCTCGGAAATCACCGCACTGCGCAACGGGATGAACATTGCAACTTCGTATTGGTCGCCGCTTACAGAAGACATGAGCATCGTTGACCATATCGAATTTATCAAAGGCCCCGCCGGCTTCCTGATGCCGGTTGGCGACCCCGCGGGTTTGTACAATGTGGTCACCAAAAAACCGACCGGCACTACAAAAGGCGAAGCAGGTTTTACCATGGGAAGTTATGGCTTATACCGCGCTACACTTGACCTGGATGGCCGGTTGGATAAAGCAGGCAGGTTGTTGTACAGGCTTAACCTGGCAGCTAAAAACCAAAATGCTTTCCGTCCTTATGAATTTAATGACCGCTATGTGATCAACCCGGTACTGAGCTTTAAACCGGATGATAAAACCACCATCACGGCTGAATACCTGCTGCAGAAAGCAAAGATGTCTGACCTGGGTAGTTATTATGTATTCTCTGTAAAAGGATATGCCGACAGGCCGCGCGATTTCACTACTGCTGACCCAGGACTTGATCCCACAAAGATCACCGATCAGAATATGACTGTTAACCTGCAGCGTGTGCTTGCACAGGGCTGGAAATTAACCGCCCAGCTTGGTTACCTGGACTATCGCCAGCAGGGCTCTGATCTGTGGCCCACTTATGTGGACGCCGATAGTATGATACGCCATATCTCCAACTGGGATGCCGCCAGTACAGCCAAATACGGACAGGTATTCATCAACGGCGATGCACAAACCGGCAACATCCATCACCGGGTATTGATAGGCTTTGACATGAGTGATAAAAAATATATTGCAGACTGGAATCAAATCCACCAGCTGGATACAGAAGCGGATAAATTCAGTCTTGCTAACCCTGTATACGGCAATCCGGCGAATGGATATCCTGTCTTCGACAGAAGCAAACCGCTGGCACAGCGGGCAGGCGTATCCGGTACTATAGCACAAACTTATACCGGCCTGTACATCCAGGATGAACTGGGCTTTTTCAATAATACACTCCGCTTAACCCTCGCAGGCCGCTATTCTTATGTAAGCAACAATGAGTACAACAGCAAGGGCAGCGCTAAAAAAATAACACCCAGGCTGGGACTGAGTGTATCGCTGGATAAAAACACCACAGCTTATGCCCTGTTCGACCAGGCTTTTGTTCCGCAATCGGGCATCAAAAAAGACCATAGCAGTGTAAAACCGCTTACAGGCAGCAATACAGAGATCGGTATAAAAAGAGACTGGTTCAATGGCAAATGGAATACCAGCCTTTCTGCATACAGGATCATCCGGCGCAATGTCAACTCCAACGATCCCAGTGATGCAACAGGCCGGTACGTGGTTCAGCTGGGCCAAACCACTTCAAAAGGAATTGAGCTGGATATCCGTGGTGAGCTGTTTCCCGGCTTTACCATGGTGGCCAATTATGCACTTACCGGTGCTACAATAACCAAAGCCGATACCAGCGCAGCAGGCAAGGCCACACTTGGCCAAAAGGTACCAGGCTTTTCAACCCATACGGTAAATGCCTGGTTGAATTACCAGCTGAACAAAGGGGTATTGAAAGGCTTCGGTGTATCCGGCGGACTTAGTTTCCTGGGTAAACGCAGCACCTGGGATTGGAGTGCTACAGCCAAACCATTGTCATTACCCGATTATACCAAACTGGATGCAGGCATTTTCTGGGACAATAGCAGCAGCATGCGCATATCGCTGAATATATTCAACGTAGCGAACCGTTTCCTGTATTCGGGCGCAGCTTATGGAAATTATTATTACTGGCAAGCTGAAGCCGGGCGCAACTGGCGGCTTGCTATTAACTATCGCTTCTAGATGGCTGGTTGATCTGGCGCCTTGTTATTTTATATTGTCACATAAAAAAGGTGGGCTGCAAAGCGCCCACCTTTTTATTGCACCTGCTTCTTCAGCGTTTATTTATAGTTTGATGATTTTGATGGATGCATTGCCTGATACGCCTTCCAGGCGGATAATATAAGCGCCACCGGGCATATTGCCCAGGCCCTTGCTGAACCGGGTACTGCCGGGAGGCACTGTCCATTGCCGCAGCACCCTGCCGTTCATATCCAGTAATTGCATACTGTTGTATTGACGCTTGCCGGTTTCAATGGTAACCGATTCCCTGACAGGATTGGGATACAACCGCAACATGTTTTGTGCGGCACCTGCTTTGCCTGACATCGTATTCAGGCTGCTCACCTGAATGGCACTGCTGTCAGCAGCTGCAGTAGCACAGTTGTCAATAGCGAACCAGTTGAATTTAAAACTGCCCAGTTCTACCACTACATTCACATAACTCATCGCAGGCAACGTCATGGTATCAGTGATCGTGGCCCATTGCCCGTTGGTATTGGGTAAATTGATGATACCATAGGTAATACCGGTATTGGTGAGCTTTACTTTAGCCGCTGCAGTAGTGAGTACACGGAAACTGACATTGTACCTGCTTTTTACAGGAACCCCCAATGAGCTGTAGCCAAACCAGTAATTATAAGCCAGACCGGTAAAGTTTTGTCCGCCACTTGTATCTGTGGTAGTTTCCAGTGTAGGCTGCGGAGAGCGGCCCGTGCAGGATTCTGCTTCATAACGTTTTTTAAATGTACAGCCATAACCGGTTTGGAAACCGGCAGTACCGCTGACCGAATCTTTGACAGCCGTTACAGTATAACTGCCGGGAACAGTTGTGGCCGTAACCACACCTGTACTGCTCACTGAATTACCGCTGCCTGTCACTGACCAGCTGGCACCTGTAAAGGCAAACGCACTTCCATACTGATCATAACCCTGGGCAGTATATTGCTGCGATGCACCCAAAGGAATAGTGAGGCTGTCGGGCACTACTTTGATACTAGCCAACCGCGGCAATGCCAGCACATTGATCTTGCCCAATCCCAAGAGATCGTTGTACTGCGCAGTTACCGGGTAAATACCAGGTGTATTACCGGCAGTGATAACACCTTTGGCATCTATTACACCACCCTGCACCGGAACAGACCAGGTAACAGGCAGGTCGAAACGGCTGCTGTCGTTTCCATAACTAACAGCCTTAAACTGCTTGCGGGCGTTGACAAACACGCTGGTACTGTCGGGTATTACCACAATGCGTGAAGGAACTGCATCGGCAGCACGAACAATTTTTAACCAGTTAAAATTCCAACCGGAGCTGGCAGATTGAACCTGCAGGGTTCTTTGGCCTGCCGGCAGTGCAAATGGCGCGCTGGTCACCGTTATCCAGTTCTGCCATCCGCCGCTGGCAGGAAGCTGTAGGGTGGTGAGCAGGGTATCACCCATTAATATGCGCACAGTGCTTGCACTGTTCACTGCCACACGCAATTGTATACGGAAGCTGTCGGCTGCAGCGGTCTGCACATCATATTCCATAAACGAGCTGGAAGAAATATAACTTATATCCAGCACACCACTGGTATCCTGCGCAGGCTCGGTACAACAGGTGTTACTGTAATCGAATGCTTCCGCTTCTATACGCGCAGGTATGGGTTTATAATTGGCTGCCCTGATGGTTGCATTGGCTATGGCACGCAGGGTATCGCCATTATAAGCAGCCGTGGCAGTAATGGTGCCCGGCGATTGAATAGTAGCGCGGCCTGTAGTGGTAATGCTGTTGCCGCTGCCTGTAATACTCCAGGCAGGACTAACATTCAATGGAAAACCGTTCTGGTCAAACACCTTGCTGGTGTACTGGAAACTGCTCCCGGGTATATAGGCCCGGTTGGCAGGACTTATCGAAATACTGTCCAGCACAGGCGTGCCTATGCCTTTCTGGTAAATGCGTACATAATCTACCAGCATGCTGTCGGGCCAGTCTGCATCAGTGATGGCGCCGCCCATACCGCCACCGATGGCTACATTAAGTATGAGAAAGAATTTCTGGTCAAAAGGCCAGTCTTTCCAATCGGTTTTGGGATTTACATAAGTATAGCATTTTACACTGTCGTAGGTAAAGCGTATCGAATCTTCGTTCCATTCCATACTGTATACATGAAATACAGTGTCTACATCAGGTATAAACTTACTGGCGGAGAGATGGCCACCATTGGTCCAGTTATTGTTTTGTGTATGCACGGTAGATAGAACAGTACCAAACTTATTGCCCACATGTTCCATCACATCCAGTTCGCCGCTCTTGGGCCATGCGCCGTATGCACTGGTGGTAGGCATCAGCCAGATAGCAGGCCAGGATCCGCGTGCACGGGGCAGCCTTGCCCGCACATCAACTTTACCATAACGGAAATCCAGTTTATTCTGCGTGATCAAACGTGCTGAAGACCAGGGATCGGTGGTATTGTAATTGGGATAATCTTTTTTACCGGTGATCACCAGGCAGCCATTGCGCACACCAGCATTATCGTAGGAGCTGTCGGTGTATACCTCCTGCTCGCCATTGATCCATCCTTTGGGATGTGGGTCTACAGTCCATTTGGAAGGATCAGGCTTGCCGGTACCATTAAATTCATCTGCAAATATGAGCGTGTAGTTGGGATTGCCTTCAAACACCACGCTGCCTTTGGCAGTATATTGCTGAGCACCGGCAGAATCCAATTCAGATCCTGCAATAGCAAGCTTAAGCTCGTAGCGGGAATAATTATCAGTTGAATTGCCGGCGAGTACAATATTCACTACAGAATCGTTTACGCGGTGCAGGCTGTCGATGGAAACACCTGCAGGCCACCTGGCTGTCCAGACCGTTTTATCCAGTGATGGCTTAAATGCATTGCCATGTACGGTAGCCTGCAATACAGTGCCCTGTTCCTGCCCCATCGGTATGCGTGCATTGGCCAGGGTGATGGAAGCAGGGTCAGGCCCCTGCACCAGGTCGAAGTAGAGAATGCCATTGGCTTTTTTGCCATCGATATAATGCACTTCAATACGGTTCAGGTCTGTACGGGTACGCACACTTTGAAAATCGAAACTGGCTTCTTCCCAGGTATTGATGTTTTTGATCTTATATGTAAAGTAAACGGCCTTGTTGTAGTTACTGCCAGGCTGTAGCTTGAACAGCACTTCTTCTTTTACATTACTGTACACCAGCAGTTTGAAAACGGTGTTACCACGCAGGTCAAAACTGTCGGACAGGCTGCATCCGGCAGACATCCATTCAAAACAGGTAGTGTCTTTGATGAACTGTGCTACATGTGCGCTGGTATTAAGGCCGCCCGGCGCGGGGTTGGGCACACCGAACAATACCTTACCGGTGGTTGTATTACCGGCATAATAATCCCACTTGCCTGAACAGGGTCCATGGCCTTCCATATCATCCAATAGCAGGAACTGTGCACGTAGCGTGCTGCCAGACAATAGGCTGATAAGCAGCAGCAGAAATATTCTGACCGGCCAGGACATAACAATAGCAGGCCCTTTGGGCGATAAGCGGAGTAGTGATTTCATCATGGCAATTTTTTTTAGCGGTGCATTATTTTAGGTTGGGGTTCATCAGCACATCAGAACCGGGTATGGGAAGCAGGTATTTGTCTTTGGTGATAGGGCCCACAGGCTGCAGATCGCCCGGGTCTTTATTGGCATTGGCCTCTTCTACTTTCTCCAGTCTCACCAGGTCGAACCAGCGGTTCCATTCACCGGCAAATTCCCAGGCCCTTTCATCGATCACTGCTTTGATAAAAGCATCAGCCGGTAACCCTGCGGGCAGAGCGGCCAGTCCTGCACGTTGCCGCACTGCATTGATGGCATTGTAGGCTTCCGGGCTTACTGTACCGCTCCTGGCCTGTGCTTCTGCATAAATCAGCAGCACATGGGCATAACGGATCATGATGACCGGGTTAGCCGACATATAAGTGGCTTTGGTACCCGACTGGATAGTGAATTTTTTATAGTAAGGGTGTTTGGTGGTCACCTGCTGCCAGGGTATGGTGGCGCCATTAACAACAAAGCTGGTGGAGAAGGTTGCATCTTTACGGCTGCCTTCAGGGAAATTGTTGAAGAAATTAAGCTCCGGAAAAAAATCACTCCAGCCACCTTCATTTTCCGGCATGGTAGAAAGGCCGTAGAAAGAATTATAGGTGATCCATTGTCCGCGGGTGTACAGGGCGAACACATCTTCCACCGTGCCGCCTGCAAATATTTTGAGAAAACCGCCCTGGTACAGATCGATACCGTAAGTGTTCTTATTATCTATTACTTCCTTTGCTTTGGCGGCTGCCAGCGCATATTTGGCAGTATTTTTCAGCGGCCACCCGCCTTCAGTAAGGTATACATCTGCAAGCAATGCTTTTACGGTCCCCTTATTGGGTCTTCCTGTACTGCGTCTTGTATTGGGCACCCAGGCTTCTGCTTTCTGCAGATCAGCTTCAATCAGCTGGTATATTTCGGCCGGCTGTGTTTTTTTCAGCGATAACAATCCTGCGCTGAATTTTTCTGAAGGGATCAATGGCACAGCGCCCCAGAAACGGGTAAGCCAGTAATAGCAAAGCGCACGCAGAAAATAAGCTTCCCCTACTATGGCCTGTATGGTGGCTTCAGTGCCATCTGTTACCTGGCCATAGTTGTTGATGATATTGGTAGTAGATTGAATTGTTTTATAACAGCCGCGCCAGATGGGCATCATACGGCTGTTCAGGTTGGCTACACTGAAACGGTCAAACTCGCGGAACTCTTCTTTATTCGAGCCGGGATGCGTGGTAAGATCATCAGCACCCATGGTCATGGCGATCTGCGATACAGTGGTAAAACCGCTTTCCCAGGGTACCATCAGGCTGCCGTAGGCGCCTGTAAGCGCCGCTTCCAGCCCTGCCTGGTTACTGATACCGGCAGTGCCCAGTACCAGGCCATTGGGATCTTCAGTGAGCTGTTTGGTGCAGGCAGCACTCAGCAAAAGCAATGCAATAAGATATATGTTACGCATGGTATTTGTTTGAATGGTTAAAAACTAAGGGTACAACCTCCTGTAATGGTGCGAACATTGGGATAAGAACCATAGTCGATGCCCTGCCGTATATCGCCCGATGCAGAGTTGGCCTCCGGATCAATACCGGTGTAACCAGTGATGGTGAACAGGTTGGTGGCACTGATAAATACTTTCAGTCCGGCCTTACCTTTGAACACGGTGCGGGGTATATCGTAAGAGAGGCTCAGGTTTTTCAGCCGCAGGAAATCTGCTTTTTCCAGGAAGCGGGTAGACTGTGTAAAGTTCCGGTTGGTAGAACTGAAAGCCGGTATATCAGAAGTTTCATTCACACCCGGGATATAGCGGTTTTTAATATCCACATAAGTGGCTTCTCTTGCATCACCACCGTGGTACATGGCTGCAGCTTTGTTGTAATTGAGCTTGTCGAAATTGAGCATGGCATAAAAAAACACGTTCAGTGTAAAACCTTTTGCAGTAAAGGTATTGTTCCAACCGAGTGAAGTGGTTGGTACACCGGTGCCTATTACACCATAATCGCTGGCATCGATCACATTGTCATTGTTGCGGTCAAGATAGCGGGAATCGCCCGGCTTGGCACCGTAAGCGCTGGCTTTTGCTGCATCACCGGGTTTCCAGGTACCCAGATAGGTAAGCCCCCATATAGCACCCAGCGGCTGGCCTGCAGTAACCACGAATTCTGACTGTGGCGACATGCCGCCACCGATCTTCCTATTATTGGGGTCGAAGATGATGCTGTTTTGCCCTGTAGAAATAACCCTGTTACGTACAAAGGATGCATTAAACCAGCTGCTCCAGGAAAAGTTCTTCTTCTCTATTACGGTTGCTTCCACACCCAGCTCAAAACCTTTATTCTGCACCGCACCGCTGTTGCGGGTGATGGGATTGCCTCCCAGGTAAACCGGTAATGTTTCTGTCAGCAGCAGGTGCCTCGTGTCTTTGATAAAATAATCTGCTGTAACAGAAAGCCTGCCTTTGAATAACCCCACTTCGAGACCGATATTTTTTTGCTCGGTGGTTTCCCATTTCAGATCGGGGTTGCCGATATTGCCGAGTATGATACCGGTTTGCGAACTGCTGTTATCGAAAGAAGCTACGCGGTTGGAATAAGTGGAAAAAGTGCTGTACGCGTCAATACCCTGGTTACCGGTAAGTCCCCAGCTGCCACGCAGCTTCAGGCTGCTGAACACGGGCAGGTGCTGCATAAATGCTTCTTCTGTCAACACCCATCCGGCTGATACGGAGGGGAAATAACTGTATTTGTTGCTGCCCGCAAATTTCGATGATCCATCTCTCCGCAACGCGGCAGACAACAGGTATTTTTCTTTATAGGCATAGTTCACACGGCCCATCAGCGAAAACAACGCCCATTTGGAATTACCGGAAGCAGGTGTGCCTGGTGTACCCAAGGCCAGGTTGTTCCACTGAAAGGATTCATAGTTGAGATTAGAGCTGCCTGCAGATACATAGTTGTAAATATTCTGCTGGTATTCCAATACAGCCGTGGCATCCAGGCTGTGTTTGTTATTGAACAGTTTGCGGTAGTTAAGGGTATTGGTGCTTTGCAACCTGATCTCTTTATTGGAACGCAGGCTGGCAATAGAAGTATTGGAGTTAACCACTTTACCTGCAAACCCTTTGTTATCGTAACCCAGGTAATTGGCGCCGTACTGGAGGTTAAAGAACAGTCCATTGGCGATCCTGAATTTGAAACCACCGATCATATTGGCCAGCATTCTTTCTGTTACGGCCAGTTGATCGGTTGTTAATGCAACAGGATTAAAAAAAACAGAGCCTACAGGATCGGCCACGGTATAACCACCAACAGCATTGCGCACAGGAACTGTGGGCGACCAGGTGATGGCTTGTGCCAGCGGGCTATGCGGCCCGTCTGCCGGTATATCGGAGTTCTGCGTGCTGCTGTATGAACCGAGTATATTGAGGAAAGTGCTTACCCGCTCACTCAGCCTGGCATTGATATTGGCGCGCAGGTTATAACGCTTGAGATAAGAATTGCGGATAACACCATCCTGGTTGAGGTAGTTACCGGAGATAAAATAACCTGCTTTATCTGTGCCGCCGGAAAGATTGAGCAGGTACTCCTGCCCTGCTGCACGGCGAAAGATTTCATCCTGCCAGTTGGTGCCACCTTTGATCCTGAATGAATCGATCTGCGCCTGTGTAAAAGCCGGAGATGCACCCGTGGCCAGTGCGTGGGCATTAGCGGTTTCGGCAAAATCGGCCGCATTAAGCAAGGGCAGTTTTTTCAATACTTCGGATGAAGATAAACGTGCACTGGCATTGACATGTGTAACACCTTTGATTCCTTTTTTTGTTGTAATGATCACCACACCATTGGCACCACGACTGCCATAGATGGCAGTGGCGGCGGCATCTTTCAGTATCTGCAAGGTTTCTATATCATCGGGATTTACTGAAACGAAATCGGCGCCCACAAAGCCATCCACTACATACAGCGGACTGTTATCGCCATTGATGGAATTGGAACCGCGTATGCGTATACGCACCGCACCGCCCGGCGCACCCGTGGCATTGGTCACCTGCACACCTGCAGCGCGCCCCTGCAATACCTGGTCAATGCGGTTAACAGGCTGGTCTTTGAATGTATTGGACGAAACCGAAGTAACGGCACTGCTGATGGTGCCTTTTCTCTGCTCACCATAACCGACCACCACCAGCTCTTTCATATTTGCCACCACGGCTTTGAGGCTTACTGCAACATAATCTCTCCCTTTTACACTCACTTCCTGCCTATCGAAGCCCAGTGAGGATATCACCAGTATGGCATCACTGCCGGTTAATTTTATTTCATATTCGCCGTTCTCATTGGTGATGGCACCTTTAAGGCTGCCTTTTTCCTGCACGGCAGCACCGGCTACCGGGTCGCCTTTTTCATCGGTGATTTTTCCTTTCACCGTGAAATCAGCAGCAGCATTCAGCTGTGCAGTACCAGCAGGTTTGCGTTTAATAATGATCGTTTTGCCATTGATATCGTATACCAGCGGCTGTGCGCGGAAACATTGTTCCAGCACTTTATCCAGCGGCTGGTCATGCACTTCCAGCGTTACTGTTTTAGCAGTGGCAAGCTGCTCATCGGTATACAGGAATGTATAGCCGGTTTGTTTTTTGATCTCTTTAAATACCTGGCTGAGTGGTGCGTTGTGCAGGGATAACGTAACCGATTGGGCAAAGCTCCTTGCCGGTGCCTGCAGCACGGTGAGGGCTACCAGCAGCGCCGTAAGCCTTATTAACAACAGTGATTTAGGTACAGGTAATCGTACAGTATTGCGTTGGTCGGGGACAGCATACTTCGTCCCGCTTTGGCAAGCAAGCGTGAATAACATATATTTGTTATAGTCGGTTTTACTAAATAGAGTATCAGTTGGTGAACCCGATATTGACCGGGGGTGGGCAAACACTTCCGGTTTTTTTTAGGCTCTGCAGTTCGTTTCAGTGTTTCAGGGGCTCATAGTTTTGGTATTTTGAATGATGATCCGTTTTAGGGTGTAACAATGATCTTTCTCCCGCTCACCGTAAAATGCACTTCCCCGGTTTGCTGCATCAGGTTCAGTATGGCCGATATGGGAGCGTTGCTGGACAGGCTGCCGCGGAAATGGGCATCGGGTATATTGCCCTGGTATTGCACCGTTACATCATACCAGCGTTCTATCATACGCATGGCTGCATGAATATCGGTACCGGCAAATTGTATCAGGTTGTTTTTCCAGGCGATGGCCTCTTCTGTATCGGCTTGTTGTAATTGCAATATATTGTTACTGCGGTTAAAGCTGGCACGCTGTCCCGGGCTCAGCAGCTGTGTTTTACCCGCTGAATTTATTTTTACACTGCCCCGCAGCAGCGTGGTTTGAATGGATGCCTCTTCGGCATAGGCCATGATATTAAAATCTGTACCCAGCACATCTACCTGCATATTGTTCACCTGTACACGAAAAGGCATGGCAGCATTCTTCGCTATTTCAAAATAGGCTTCTCCATTAAGAGTAACCTCTCTTGTAGCACCGGTGAATGCGGTGGGATAACGCAGGCTGCTGGCGGCATTGAGCCATACCGCACTGCCATCGGGCAGGGTAAGATGGTATTTACCACCACGCGGTGTTTGTATGGTATTGTATAAGCCCGCAGCAGCACCAGCATCGGCCTGGTAAGCCAGCTGGCCGTTTGCCAGCTTTACCACCCGGGTATTGCCCTGTTGGGCAACGGTACCCTGCTGTGCTTCGTTCAGCGAAATTACAGAGCCATCGGCCAGGGTAAGCAGGGCCTTGTCAGTACCAGGCTGTATAACCGGTGAAGGAAGGGCGTTTTGCTGTGCAGTAAGGTTTGTCTTGCTACCGTGATACATACGGTATATGCCGGCAGCCATTACACATACCAGTAGCACCGCAGCTGCATACTGCCACCACCGGGTACGGGAACGCAGGGGCATTACCCTGGTTTCCTGGGCAGTCGTTTGCAGTGCGGCCCATACTTCAGCAAAAGCTTCCTGTCCGCTGGTTTCTGTGCTGTCGGCAGGCTGTTCACTGGCATATAAATCATCCAGCAATTGCTGCAGTTGCGCACGGTGTTGTTCATCCTGTATCAATGCCCGAAGCTGCCGGATCTCTCCGGCAGTCATTTTCTGATCGGACAGGTATTTTTCCCATAACCTGTTAAAAAGCGCCTGTTTATTCATATAGCATGGTTAAGCAACGCCCGTTTACACTGCTGCAAGGCAGGGCATTGCTAATAAGACGAAATAAAAAGCAGGAGGAATGCGCCGGCAGAAAAAAAATTATCTGAACAACACAAAAAGCAGCATGGGAATAAGGTATTGCTTAACGCCATGCTGCGACAGGTATTGACGGATGGCGTACAAAGCCCGCACCATATACGATTTGGATGTAATACGGGTAATATTCATCCGCACGGCTATTTCTGCATGGCTGAGCCCTTCAAACCGGCTGAGCCTGAACACCTGCTGCATCTGCGGTGGCAGGTTGTTCACGGCCCTGTTGAGCAAATGCTCCAGCTCCCTGTATTCGGTTTTTTCCTGGGGTGTACTGGCATCATCGCTGAAATAGGCCATTAAATATTCTTCATTACCTGCTGTGAATACTTTTTTGCGCAGGTGATCAATAGTCAGGTTGCGTGAAATGGTGAACAGGAAAGAACGGAAATGTACTACCCCGGTAAGCAGGTGCCGCTGGTTCCATACTTTAATAAAAGTTTCCTGTGCCAGGTCTTTCGCCAGCTCAGGCGATTTGCAGAGTTTGAGCCCGATGGCATACACCTGGTGCCAGTATTGTTCAAAAAGTATACGGTAGGCCCCGGGGTCACTGTTTGACAATCTCAGCAGCAGTTCCCGTTCATCGTATGGCGGATTAAATGGCAAAATATGGCTCGTTAGAACTCTAAAGTAAGAAAAAAAGAGTTCCACTATTTCCCTTCCGCCCATTCCGCAAACAAAAAACCCGCGCCGGCCCGGAATACAGCTGCGAGCCATGAGATAAGCAGTCGGCAGTGTGCAGTCTGCAGCCTTTATAAGCTACGAGCCATGAGCCACAAGCTATGAGTGTCTCGTAGCTCACAGCTATCAGCTCGCCGCTTTGAAATAAGCTGCGAGCCATGAGCTTCCAGCTATGCGGCAGGAATATCCTGTTAAATAGAATCAATTGTTTTGCAAGGCCATCCTGAATACGATCATCCTTTCTGCGTTTTCCGCGTGTTCCGCGAGATGCATTTCTCACAGCTCATAGCTATCAGCTCGCCGCTATAACTGGCAACTTGGGTTATAAGCTGAACTTGTAGCTCATAGCTATCAGCTCGCCGCTTTGAAATACGGCTTCAGCACACTGCCGCTATTAATCGTTCCTTCCCTTAGTTCCCGTTCAGCTCAATCACAAAACTGGTCAGCTCGTTTGAATTGGTAATATTAAGCCCTACTTTCATCAGGTATTCACCTGTGAACTGTTTGCCGTTCTCTGCCAGTGCAGACTGGCTCCCGGGATAGAGATTGGTTTCTTTTACTGTATACAGTTTAGTGCTGTCAAGCCCCTGCAATTTTACCGGCACCCAGTCTTTCCCATACTGGGGATGCAGGTTGTACACAAATGTTACTGCTTTATTTTTATCCGCATCCACATACATCAGTGCAGCCCGCTCTTTGCCATAAGGGTCAATCAGTCGATACTGGTCACCCTGCCATATCGTGTTGCTGAGACGTTTATAATTTTGTACGGCCTGCTGGCTGAACAGCAGGTCTTTTTCGGGCATCTTTGCCACATCTATATCATAGCCCAGGCGTCCCATCATGGCAACATCTGTTTTGAACTTCAAAGATTGCTTTCCCCAGGAGGTGATATGACAGGCAATTGTGTTGGCCGGGAAGAAAGAGGAATACCCCCATTGAATAAAAACCCTTTCTACAGCATCGGTATTATCACTTGGCCAGAATTCAGTGAAATATTTCAATGCACCATAATCTGTACGGCCACCACCGCCACTGCAAAGCATCATGGGCAGGGAAGGGTATTTTGCACGCAGTTTTTCCAGTATGGTATACAGGCTCTTCACATAATCAATATACAGGTTCGACTGGCGGTCTTTCAGGTAAGGTGAAAAAGCATTTGTCATCATCCTGTTGCAATCCCACTTAATATAGGCGATACCCGGGTTTTTCTGCAATGTTTCATCCACCACATTGTAAACAAACTGCTGCACCACCGGGTTGATGATATCCAGTACCAGCTGGTTCCTGAAATAATCTTCTTCCCTGTTGGGCAGTTTCAATATCCAGTCAGGATGTTTTTCATACAGCTCGCTTTTAGGGTTCACCATCTCCGGTTCAAGCCAGATACCGAATTGTATGCCTTTGGCACTGGCTTCTTTTACCAGCTGGCCCAGACCATGGGGCAGTTTTTTCCGGTTTTCCTGCCAGTCGCCCAATGCAGCATTGTCGCTGTTCCGCGGGTATTTATTACCAAACCAGCCATCATCCAGCAAAAACATATCCACCCCCAGCAATTTAGTTTCATCAAACAGGCCCTGCAGCTTCTTTTCATCAAAATCAAATTGTGTGGCCTCCCAGTTATTCAACAGGGTAAGCCTGGACATTTTGCCATCCAGCACACCATAATTCCGCGCCCAGTTATGTAAACTGCGGCTGGCTTTGCCTTTGCCTTCGCCGGAATAAGTAAAAACAAATGCAGGCGTGCTGAATGTTCTTCCGGCATCGAGCAGGTAATCCGATGCATAGGGATTCATTCCCGAAAGCACACTTAGCTTTTCTTTTTCATCCACTTCAAACAAAAACTGGAAATTGCCCGACCATGCCAGTGTTCCCGCTATCAGCTCGCCACTTGTTTCTGTTGCTTTTCCGTTAAGGGAAAGGAAGAAAGCAGGCGTTTGGTACATATGCGCACGGCTGCCCAGCTTGCTGTCGATCACTTTAATACCGCTGGTCAGCTCAGTTTCCTGCATATGCATTTCTTCAGCCCAGTCGCCATGAAATTGTGTAAGCCAGTAACTATCTGCATCAAAATGCAACATGGAGGATGCAAAATTGTTAAGCCGCACCGGCTTTTTTTCCTGGTGACTGATATCGGCCCATGATTGCAGTACATCTTCTTTATAATAAGCGGCGATATGCAAGGTCACCGTAACGGGATATACCGGGTCTTTCAGCACGATACTGGTCTCTGTGTTATCGTCATTTATTTTTTTGGTATTGTAATCGGCCACCTTCAAAACCAGTGAAGGATTACCATCTGCGTGCACCATACGTATTGCCGGTTCAAACAGGTAATTACCGCCGGCCTGTGTATAGCTCTCTACTTTGGGCGCAGCAGGCAGGCTTTGGGCTGTACTGCCAAGCAGCTTTTGGCCTAAAAAAGACTGGTACAATTTACCATCCTTCCCTACTGTTAATACCAGGCTGGTGTTGCACGTACTGATATTGATCTGTTGCTGGGCATACAACACATGGGTCATATGCAGGCAAACAAGCAGCAGCGTTACATGTAAAACAAGTTTTTTCATTTGCTCATATTTGTTTTTAAACAGCCGGTATAATGAACCCGGCCATCCGCTTCGCGGAAATTAATTGTATTAACCGGTTACTATAATAAATGACAAAAGATGCGCTCCCCGGTACCGGTTTGCATAACTGCTCAGCGCGCCAGTCCCAGGGGTGAAAACAACACAAACATACCTACCATGAGTATGATCAGTACAGCAAAATACCAAAAACGGTTTTTCCAGGGCCTCAAACTCACGATACCCGATTCAGGCATCCGGAAAGGTTGTTTCAGCGGGTATAGCTTCCCGATGAACAGCATAATACCCACGGTGATCACGAACAGGATTGCCAGTACATGCAGGTAATGCAAGCCTGTATCGAACAAAAACTGGGTTGCGGTATAGGCCACTACAAAAAATACCAGCGCAATTTTTGCTGCAACAGGTGGCACTTTCCGTGTAACAAAACCAACGATCATCACCGTGAAAACAGGCACACTGAAAAAGCTCGCTGCCTTCTGCAGGTAATTGTAAAAACCACCGCTGAAAAACATGATAAAAGGCGAAAAACAGATGGCCCATACCACTACAAAAACCTGGAAACGCCGTGCAATACGCAGTTTCCTTTTTTCAGCCGCTTGTTTATCTATGTCTTCTTTTCCTGTATCCTTTCTGTACAAGTTCATCACAAAAAGTGCTCCCAGGCTGTTCAATCCTGCATTAAAAGTGCTCAATGCACCACCCAGTACCACTGCCGCTATCAGCCCGGCGATCACCGGCGGCAGCACATCACTCACCAGTTGCGGAAAAACAGTGGCCGGTTTTTCCAGGCCAGGGTAAAGATGAACAGCCATCAGCCCTGGTATATTCAGCAGCAATGGGGCTACCAGTTTGCCTGCACAGGCCAGGGAAAGCCCTTTCTGGCTTTCTGCCAAACTACGCGATGCCAGTGTTTCCTGTACAATGTATTGTTCCATTCCCCAGTAATATACATTGATCAGCAGCATACCGGTGAACAGCGTACTAAAAGGCAGTACATCATGTGGGGCACCTATGGCATTCAGGTGTTCTTTGTTGGATGAAAGCATTTTACCGATGCCCGCTAACACATCGCCGTCTCCGAGATGCCTGAAACCATAATAAGTAAGCAACAGTCCGCCAGCGAGCATTCCTATACCTTGTACCACATCCGAAACCGTGATGGCTTTTAAACCACCCAGAATGGTGTACAAGCCACCAACAACACCAATAAAAACCACCAGCAGGATGATCACCGGCAAATAGCTCCATCCCAGGTAATGATCGATATGAAATATACCATTGATCGCAACAGCACAACCATACAGCACCGAAGGCACCAGGTTGATAAAATAGCTCAGCAAAAAAATAACCGACACCATCCGTTTGGTAGGTGCATCGAAACGTTTCTCCAGGAAATCGGGTGTGGTTACCGCGCCGATCTTAAAATAAACAGGCATCAGGAATTCAGCCACGATCAGCATGGCCAGTATCGAGCTCATGTCCCAGGATATCACCGACATATCGGTGGTATACACAAATTCGTTTTCACCAATAAACTGGTTGGCACTCATATTGGTTAAGAACAATGAGCTGCCGATCATCCAGAAACCCAGGCTCCTGTTGCCCAGGAAATAAGCCACGGCGCTGCGCAGCTGCTGATTCCTGGTTTTATAAACAGAAATAACAGCAACCAGGAATGTGAACACAAAAAAGCTGATGACCATCATGGTACGCACAAGCAGGCGATCACAGAGATCTCCTTCTGATTAAAACAGTGGGTATAATTTCTTTTATGGGTTTCCTGGTAAGCACAAAATCGGCAGCGCGTTCTGCCATCTGCCTGAAATCGGTGGAATAAGTGGTAATACCATCACAAATAATTTCTTTCACCACATCATCATTGTGCGACAGGATCCCCACATCCTTTCCCAGTTTTAGTCCTTTGGCCATACAATCTTTCAGCATGGCCCATAATTCGGTATTGTTGATAGTGAAATACACAAAACCTTTTTCAATAGAGCCGGGCAGGTATTCGGTTTTGATCGTGCTTTTAATTTTATAGTCCTTTACATATTTCTTGTAGGCATTCAATATCTCTACCGGTGTATCTGAAGAAGGGCGGTGATAATATACCATGCCTTTAAATTTTTGAATAGTGGCATTCAGTTTTACAAAAGCAGCATACGACGATTTTTCAAATTCCTGCACAACATAGGCATAATCGCCTTCTATCGGCTCATAGCGGTCGATCATCAAAAATTTATTCAGCGGTAAGGTACTGAGAATGGCCGCCGTTCTTTTATGCGGTATAGGAGCCACCACGTACATACCATATTTACCCCTTACACTGGCAATGATACTTTCAAAAACATCAATATTGTTGTGATGGAAAAACACATCGATATGAATACCCTTGCCCAACCTGTCGCGGAAGGTTTTGTAAAAAACTTCCTGGAAGCTGTCAAATGCAAAAATCACCAGTGCCAGTCGCAGTTGTTGTGCGGTATCGTTATTGGCAACAAAAAAGCCCACCCTGTTCTTCGATTCAACAATGCCGCGGCTTGCCAGTTCTTTATAACTTTTGGCTATCGTTTCCCTCGCAAAACCCAGTTCCCTGATCAGGCTATTGACAGAAGGCAGCATGTCTCCCTGAGACAGTAGTTTATCATTGATGGCATTGATGATGCCCTGTACTAATTGTTCGTGCTTGGATAAACCGTTGATATTTTCCAATTCACGTATCTGCTGGTACACGTCCTGCATAATAGTTTAATTAATGCCGGCTAAAAATAAATACCTGAATCGGGTAACACTTAAGCATATTCACCTGGTGTAATAGGACTATAAGTAATGGCCTGCAATCTATACTACTCTATCCTAGTGCACAAATATATCAACTTTTTATTGCCATCAAAAAGAATTTGCCTCCCTGCTGCCGCTGCGAAAGCATGTATAACTGACAATTCTGGTTTCCCGGTCTGCGGCGGCAGCAACCCGTTGCCGCAACCGGTTGCGTTAAATGCATGCCATCAATCTTTTTGTTCCGAAATACCGCTAATTTAGTCAGGCCGCCATCTCAATACGGCACATTTCTTTAACTGAGCCGAAAGTATTCCATGATGAAGAAAAACTTTTTTCTGATCTCCTGTTTTTTACTGGCCGTTTTCACTGCTTATACCCAAACAACCATCTATGTGTCGCCCAATGGCAATGATGCATACAAAGGCTCGTTGAAACAACCCTACCGTACCATTGAAAAAGCATTGTCTGTGGCGGCAACACAACAGCAGCGGGTATACATACTGCTGCGCGCAGGCTGTTATTATCTTGATACCACCTTATCGCTGAATACCGGTAATGTACCGGCCGGTGGCTTGCTGCTCAGCGCTTATAAAGATGAGCAGGTATATATCAGTGCAGGACGCAGGCTGCAGTTGCACTGGCAGCCCTGGCGCAACGGTATATTCAGGGCCGCTGTTCCTGCAGGTATGTCATTTGAGCAACTGTATGTAAACGGTGCAATGCAGGTGCTGGCCCGTTATCCAAATTACGATTCAACGGCCAAGGTGTTCCATGGTACTGCCGCTGATGCGATTGTACCAGCCAGGGTAAAACGATGGCAGCACCCTGCCGGCGGCTATGTACACGCCTTGCATGCACATGAATGGGGCGGCTTTCATTACCGCATTACCGCCGCCGATACTGCCGGCAACCTGCAGCTGGAAGGAGGCTGGCAAAATAACCGGCCTGAAAAAATGCATAAAGAATACCGCTTTGTAGAAAATATTTTTGAAGAGCTGGATGCACCTGGTGAATGGTGGCTGGATAAAACCGCAGGTATGCTGTATTATTATCCACCCGCCGGTATATCCATTTCCAGCACAACAGTAGAAGTGTCCCGGTTGAAGAACAGCATCGAATTGCATGGTTCAGCGGCTCATCCGCTACAGCATGTACAGCTTAGCAACCTGCATTTTGTACACAACGAACGCAGCTTCTGGGAAACCAAAGAACCGCTGCTGCGCAGTGACTGGACCTTCTACCGTGGCGGCGCTGTTCTGCTGGAAGGCACCGAACACTGCAGCATTACCCGCTGCAGCTTTACGGGCATTGGCGGCAATGCCGTAATGGTAAGCCGGTACAATCAATACGATACCATCAGCGGCTGCCTGATAACACATATCGGCGCCAATGGCGTTTGTTTTGTAGGAGATACCGGTGCTGTTCGCTCACCTTCTTTCCGCTATGAAGATTATACACCTTATGACCGGCTGGATACAACACCCGGCCCTTTAACCAATAACTACCCGCAGCGCTGCCTGGTAACAGATAACCTGATGCATCACCTGGGCGAGATAGAAAAACAGGCTACCGGCGTGGAGATCACTATCGCCTCATCTATCACGGTAAGTTATAACAGCATTTACCATACGCCACGCGCCGGACTGAATATCGGTGATGGTTGTTTCGGTGGCCATGTTATTGAACACAATGATGTATTCAACACCGTGCTGGAAACCGGCGACCATGGTGCTTTCAACTCCTGGGGACGCGACCGCTACTGGTCGCCCGACAGGCAATATATGGATAGCATCCTGCTGCTTCATCCATCGCTTGTTTTGCTGGATGCACAGCAGCCCATTACCATCCGCTATAACCGTTTCCGCTGCGATCATGGCTGGGATATAGACCTGGACGATGGCTCCAGCAATTACCATATCTACAGCAATACCTGTTTAAACGGCGGCCTCAAACTGCGCGAAGGTTTTTACCGCGTAGTTGAAAACAATATCCTTATCAACAACTCATTTCACCCGCATGTATGGTTTGCCAATAGCGGCGATGTATTCAGGCACAATATCGTTACCCGGAAATATTATCCCATACAAATCAAATACTGGGGCAGCCAGGTGGATGAAAATTTATTTCCCGATAGCACTGCACTGCTTGCTGCACAGCACAACGGTACCGACAAGCATAGCCTTACAGGTGATCCGCTTTTTATCAATGCAGCTGCGGGTAATTATACCGTGCAGCCCAATTCGCCTGCATTGAAAACAGGCTTCCATAATTTTCCGCAAACCGGTTTTGGTGTACAGCAACCCCAACTAAAACAAATGGCACTCCAGCCCGATATACCGCAATTGCTGCTTACCGGCATAACAGGCAACAAAGCGGGTATCCATGATTTTTTGGGCGGTAAAATAAAATCAGTGGAAAACCTCGGCGAACGTTCGGCCTATGGCCTGCCCGATGAAAATGGTGTTATCATACTGGATGCGGGCAAATCATGGCTGGCAGCATCAGGCCTGCTGGAAAAGGATGTACTGGTAAAAGCCGGGGATACAGCCATCAGGAATGTGCAGGACCTTCTCTCCCTCTATAGCCAGCTTAGCTGGAAAGGCGGTATGTCTGTAACGGTTATACGCAACCAGCAGGCAATACAGCTGTTTTTAAAATGGAAATGATCACAGCTACATTCATTGATACCCCTGTTTGCTCACTGTATCATGATGGAATACAAGATGACGCATGCCCATTGTTCCCTGCATAATACAGGCCCTGTGACCATGTAATAATACAAGAAAGCCTTTCGCATGAACATACATGCCGACACATTTCTTTTCTGTGTATAGGGCAAAAATAACTTTTTTGCAACAATGTTGCATATTAATTTTACCGTATTAAACCAGCCCAACATGATTCTAACCAGGAACATCCACTACAGCTATACCCCCGGCAATAGTTTTCATTACCCGGATATTTATTGCGACCGCGGCAATGCCCTGCTGGTTACCGGTAAATCGGGCAGCGGTAAAACCACTTTACTTCATATCTTGTCAGGACTGCGAACACCCGATTCAGGGTCGGTGCTGATAGACGGTACAGACATCACACAGCTTTCAAACAGGCAGCGGGATCTTTTCAGGGGAAGGTTTATCAGTATCATTTTTCAGCAATCACATTTTATCAAAGGGCTCAATGTGCTGGACAATATCCTGCTTCCCTGTTATTGCAGCCATGTGAAAATGCCAGAAAAAAAAGCGATCGAACTGGCAGCACAACTGGAAGTAAGCACCCTGCTCAATAAATTTCCGCACCAGCTCAGCCAGGGTGAGCAGCAGCGGGTTTCCATTGCACGCGCACTGATGATCAGTCCGCACCTGATCATTGCCGATGAGCCCACCAGCAGCCTCGATGATGCCAATGCCCAAAGCGCTATCACACTGCTGCATTCACATGCCACCAGTCATCATGCAGCACTGATCGTGGTTACGCACGACCAGCGCGTAAAGGATTATATACCCTGGCATATTCATTTACAGTAAAAACATACCTGTAAGCAAACAGTGATGAACAGATGAAATACAAACTACTAAAAGCCAGCATTTTTTACAGGCCCTCGTCCACACTGCTCAGCATGCTGTTGCTGGTGATCGGCACAGGTATCATCTCCTTTATACTGATGGTATCAGGCAAACTGGAAAATCAGTTCAGCAATGATGTAAAAAATATCGATATGGTGATAGGCGCCAAAGGCAGTCCGCTACAGCTGATCCTTTCTGCCGTATACCATATCGATGTACCTACCGGTAACATTGATAAGCAGGAAGCCGGTTTGCTGGCTGCCAACCCGCTGCTCAGTAAAGTAATTCCGCTGGCTTATGGCGACAGCTACCAGGGTTTCTCTATTGTTGGCACTGATACCAGCTATCTTGGTAACTACGAAGCCCGCTGCGAAACAGGTAAAGTGTTCAGCCAGGTGTTTGATGTGGTGATCGGCAACAATGTTGCCCGCATAACCGGCTTGAAACCCGGGGACCATTTTTTCGGTACACATGGTGCCACTGCCGGCGGACATGTGCACAAAGCTTTTGCCTATACCGTAACCGGTATCCTGCAGCACTCTTCATCTGTACTGGACAACCTGGTAATAACACCTGTTGAAAGTGTCTGGAAAATGCATGAGCACCATCATGCTGCCGATGACCAGGATACAGGTGGGGATGATGATGACGAAGCATCCACTCCACCGGCAGTACTGCCGGGCGGCACCCCCGATAGCACCGCCCGGGAACCTGAAAAAAAGCATGAAGCTTCATTAACTGCATTGCTTGTGCAATGCAAAACCCCAATGGCCACGCTTACCCTGCCCCGCATGATCAATGAAACCACGCATATGCAGGCCGCTGTACCCTCTATTGAAATCAACCGTATGTTCAGTCTGCTGGGTATAGGCATTGCAGGTATACAGGGTATCGCCATTACCATTATGGTGATTTCGGGTTTCAGTATTTTTATTGCTTTGTTCAACCGGCTGAAAGAACACCGCTATGCACTGGCACTGATGCGCAGTATGGGCAGCAGCAGGTGGCAGTTGTTTTTCCAGGTGATTGCAGAAGGATGCGTTCTCAGCATTACCGGCTGCATCACCGGTTTACTGCTGGCCAGGCTGGGTTTATGGCTGATCGATATCACAGCCGCCGCAGATTTTCATATGCATTTTTTTCAATGGGCACTGGCATGGCCGGATGGGCTGCTGATACTGGTGGCCGCTGTTATGGGTTTTCTCGCATCGCTGCTGCCTGCGGTCAGGGCTTTCCATATCAACATTGCACAAACTTTATCCCATGTATAAACCCAATTTTGTTGTCCGCATCTTTTTGCTGGTGCCCGCATTGCTTTTATGCACCGCTTTTAAAAATGATGACGATATTATGGAAGTAAAATGGCCGGTGCTTGAACAAATACCCTTCGATACCAGGTATGTACCGGAGATAAAAAACAAAATGCTGTTTCCAAAATTTCCGCAGGAAGTAAAAATGCTCGCCGGTAAAAGAATAAAAATAGAAGGCTATGTAATCCCGGTGGATAAAGAAGGAAAGCTGTATGCTTTATCTGCCAACCCTTATGCCGCCTGTTATTTCTGCGGCAAAGCAGGTCCCGCTTCTGTAATGACCATCCGCCTGAAAGAAAAATCGAGGATCAGGCTGGACAGCTTCCGTTCTTTCACCGGCACATTGCAGCTGAACAGCACAGATATCCACGAGTTCTATTACATATTGCAGGATGCTATACTGGTCAAAAAAGATTTTTCACTGCATATACCGGATTTGTGAAGTTGTTGGTTGAAGAATGAACGTTGAACGTTTAAGGTTTAACGTTTAAGGTTTGGGAGGGGAGGTGGTTGAAGGTTGAAAGTTTAACGTTTAACGTTTCGGGTTTAAGGGTGAGATGGTGTAGCGGTCACTATACACATATCCAACTTTAAACGTTCAACTTTAAACGTTAAACATTTTTCCGGTTTGGGTAGTTCAAATGTTCCAGGGTTTCATTGTTTCAGAGAGGTGGTTGAAGGTTGAAAGTTTAACGTTTAACGTTTCGGGTTTAAGGGTGAGATGGTGTAGCGGTCACTATACACATATCAACTTTAAACGTTCAACTTTAAACGTTCAACTTTAAACGTTCAACGTTTTTCCGGTTTGGGTAGTTCAAACGTTAAACCCTTAAACATTCAACGTCAAACGTCAAACGTTAAACGTTAACCACGCAATGAAAACAATATCCGTAAATAAGTCAGTGCAACCAGGCCTACCAGTAGCAGGCCGGCCAGCAGACTGGCTTCTTCAGATAAAGTTGTTTCCGGATTAAACCAGGTGGTTATTTTATAGCCTGCAATGGCAAAGGAAGCCAGCACGATCAGCCAACCCAGTGTACGGCGGTACCGCCACACATTTTTGTGTACAGCCGCTTTCCGGATGATCTGGTGCAGCAACAGGCCATCTATCGTATCAGTGATCATCATACCCAGTGTAAATACAGCACCCAGCAGCAATGCCATTGCCGGACCGCCTTTTTCACAGGCAGCATAGCCCCAGGCTACGGCCTGTGATGCGGTGTCCAGTACCATAGCAAATAAAATTCCGATCAGCAATACGGTCACCGGTCTGGAACTGCTGCGCAGTTTTCGTGGCAATAAATGTGTACGCCATCCTGCAGGATGATAATGCTGCCCACCTAGCAGTGAATACATGTTGGCACTACCCACCCATAACAGCAAAACCACGGGTATCCATTCCATCCACGCCATCGATCTGCCGCTGAAATGAAAGCTGTTCACGCCCAGGCTCACCAGGCCTGCCACTACCGTGATGGCGATGCCATGGCCAAGGGCAAACAAACAACCTATCCAGGGCGCATATTTACTTTTTCTTGCATGCAGCTGCATGCTCATGCCATCGATCACGGCAATATGATCAGGGTCCAGGCCATGGCGCAAACCCATAATAAAAATTAATGCCAGTCCTACAGTATCCATTGCTATTGTATTGAGCCCTCAAAGGTATTAATATTTGCAACAATGTTGCAAATATTAATACCTATTTTTCTTTTCCGTTTTTTTTACGTGAGCAATGCATGCAAATGAATACGCTCATTCTGCGCCTGCAGCTGCTTGTACAGGCGGCCTGCGTTTGCTGATGACAAGAATGATACCTGTTATGATAAAGGGGATGCTCAGCAACTGCCCCATATTCAGCAGCCAGCCGGATTCATAGGTTTCCTGCCCTTCCTTCACAAACTCTACCAGGAAGCGGATACAACCAAAAAGCGTGATAAGGAATACACCAAAAAGAAATCCCTGCGGATAGCGGTTAATTTTTTTCCGGTAAAACCAGTACAAAGCCAGGAACAGCAACAAATACAAAACGCTTTCATATAATTGTGCAGGATGCCTGGGTATATGATCTACCCGTTCAAACACAACAGCCCAGGGCAGTTCAGTGGGTTTGCCTATAATTTCGGCATTGAAAAAATTACCGGTGCGTACAAAAGCCCCTGCCAGTGCCACTGCTACCGACAACCTGTCGAGTAACCAGTAAATAGGCAGTTTATACCGGTGGCAATACAACACAACAGCCAGCAGGATACCGATGGCGCCACCATGACTGGCAAGTCCCTGGTAACCTGTAAACACCATATGCCCGTTGTGCAGCGTAAAAGGCAGCAACATTTCGGTTATGTGATGACGGTAATAACCGAATTCATATAACAGGCAGTGACCCAACCTGGCCCCTGCTATGGTGCCGGTTAAAATATAGAACAACAATTTGTCCAGCAACTGCAGCTGTAGTCCTGCGGCTTTATACATCTGCCGCAGCAATACATAAGCCGATACAAAAGCCAGCAAAAAGCAAAGCGTATAATAACGCAGGCTGAAAAAAGGCAGCCGGAAAATAACAGGATCAACAGACCAGTGGATAAACAACATCTGCACCATTTTAATATCTGGGAAAGAACAGGTTTGATAGCGATGAGCAAAATTATCAATTTTGCAACAACGTTGCATATAATTAACAAAAAGAAATCCCCTCTTTCTGTGGATGCCTGGTAAGGCTTGCAGCATTATTGGTTCAATGTACGGGCTGCTCCGGAGATTTTCTATTGTGCGGGATGGCTGTTGTTTGTTTTATTGTGATAGAATGGATAAGCAAGCTGGGTGATTTCAGTTGCCGCCTGCCAGAACTGCCTGTCCAGGGCATCGAGTTGTTCCGTCTCTGTATGGGTGAGGTAGCGGGGGATATCCCATAAAGCGGTGAGGCGTTCATCCTCTTCCAGGCGGGCAATAATATGATAAGCATTGCGTACAACCTGCAGGGTGCTGTATGCGTGGATGCGTTCCAATGCCTCTGTGGCCCGGGTATACCGGGTATAGGCTTCAGCAGCCCAATTACAGAAAAATTGCAGGAAACCACCATTGTATCCATCCAACTGCAGTTTCCAGAGCGCGGTAATCTCCTGTTCTTCAGCGCTCAATACCAGCCAGTTGCTATTTGAGGCATTGAATTTAGCAATAACAGAGCTGGTGAACACCTCCCATAATTCGTCAATGGTATCTGGCATAACGGGTATAGCAAAAACAGTGGCGGTAATACAATATTTTTATGCTGCTACTATAAATGCCTGCTTATCTCTTGCTGTACCCACCGGATCCTGGTGCAGCGGACTGCATAAAAAAGTCAAGCATCAATTATAAAATAGTAAAAATGAGTAATTTATAAAATCATACAACCAATAAGCTGCAGCCCCGGATATCGCTGTTATCCAGCCGGCCCCATACCTCGAAGCTGCCGTCGGGGTAAACCAGGCCAACATCTTCCACAGCAATAAAAGCGCAGCTGTGTACATTGGCCAGATCGACCAGGTTCAGTACGCCCCTGCCCTCCCTGTTTACCTGCAAGGGGTCTTCTTCATCCCTTACCCATACCTGCATCCAGCGGGGGCATTCAAAACGGCCCTCTCCTTTTGAATAAGCCTGGCTCAGCAGTTCTGTCATACCATATTCAGCATGCACGGTACTGAGCCCAAGCTGTTCCTTCAGCAGGTCATGCACTTCAAAGCGGGTCATTTCACGGCGGCGGCCCTTCATACCACCGGTTTCCATTACAACCGTGTGCTGCAAATGCATGGGGTAAGCAGCAGCAAAATCGAGCAATGCAAAAGTGGCGCCGATCAGCAATGTTTTTTGTTGTTGCTGTTCCAGCTGTGCCAGTGTTTGTGCCAGCTTCTCGTGTTCGTACAGGTAAAACCCGCTGCCTGCATGACCGGATAAACGGATCAATTCATCCACCATCACCACCAGTGAAGAATGTTGCCGTTCCAGATAAGAGGGCAGCAAACCGATCACGCACCATTCCTGCAGCGGACCATATTGCTGCTCAAAAGCGGTGATAAAGCTCCGGCGGTACAGCGATACATCTTTCACCCTGTGACGGCTGTTAATGGTTTGCGTGGTACCACTGCTTTCAAATACTACTTCCGGTTCAAATACCCCGGTGACCACATCATGTGTTTTAAAAAAAGAAACCGGCAGAAAAGGGATATCCTTTACTGACTGCACAGTACCAGGCTCCCGTTGAAGGGTATCGCACCAGCTGCGGTATACCGGGTTATGGGCATATTGATAGCGGAACAAAGCCAGGGCAGCATCTGTAAAAGAAAGGGTATCTTGAAAAATATTGTGAACAAACTCTTCGTTTAGAGAATACCGATCAGCTGTTTTATCTAAATTTGACATGCAACTAATTAAAAATGACCGGACAGGAAAGGTTCGTGTCTGGTGGTTGGCTTTTAAACAATAAATATTAACTCAGGTGAAAGCAAAATTATTTATTCTTGGCTTAATGACAATAGGACTGGCTGCCTGTAAAAAAGACCAATATACTACCAGACCCCAGCTTACCTTTAAAAGTGTGAATGCGACCACCTTTAGCAAACCTTCGCTGATCAATATGAAACTGGAATTTACCGATAAAGAAGGCGATATCCAGGATACACTCTGGGTGCAGAAGCTCTCGTTCAAATGTGCTGATGGAAATTTCCAGGCCCCTTACCAGGTACCCAATTTCCCGGCAACAAAAGATCTAAAAGGAGAATTTGATATCAGCTATGCCTATGGACTGGCTGATGCGGGCTTTCCTGCGGTTCCCGGTTGCTCCCAGCGCAATGATTCCTGTTATTTCAGGTTCTGGTTAAAAGACAAAGCCAATCATATCAGCGATACCGTCAGCTCGCCCATTCTTGTGCTTTTAAAATAAACAGCCGTTTTGGTTAAAAAGCTGGCATATGGATTATTCTTCGGCAATTATTTCTATGCCATCTGTGCCGTAGCGCTGGCAATGGAATCAAATCTTCAGTTACGGTTCCCGCTCAACAGTGCATTATTCTATCTCATTCTTTTTACTGGTACGGTGGTGTATTATACCCGTGCGTATATCAGTGAGCAATATGTTAACCTGGACAACCCGAGAACGGCCTGGTACAATGCGCACCGCAGGCTGGTGCCGGTTACCCAGCTACTGCTTTCTGTTATATGCGTATTGGCGGCTGTGGCCTTTTTATGGCTGAACCGTTACAATATATTAAAGCTCACCGTTTGGCACTGGTGCATCGCCCTGTTGTTCCCGGTAGTGGCGGCTTTTTATTATGATATACCCATGCTGGGCTTTATCAGGCTCAATCTCAGGCGAACCGGCTGGATGAAACCCTTTGTGATCGGTTTTGTATGGAGCGGCGCTGTAACTGTATACCCGGTACTTTGTAAAGTGATCGAAACCAGGTCGGCCTATGTGGTATCCCTGATGGAAGCCTGGTTTTTTCTTAAAAACTGGATGTTCATCACGGTATTGTGCATCCTGTTCGATATAAAAGACTATGCATCTGATTCTAACCAGCACCTGAAAACATTCGTGGTGCAGGTGGGGCTCAGGAAAACCCTTTTTTATATAATCATACCGCTAACCGTTATGGGGCTGTTATCTTTCCTGATATTTGCAGGCATCAATCATTTCTCGATAGCACGGGTATTGCTAAATACAATACCCTTTATTGCCCTGCTGGCAGTAGCTTATTCCATGCACCGCAGAAAAGGGATTGTGTACTATCTTGCGGTGATTGATGGCCTCATGCTGCTGAAAGCGGTTTGCGGCATCATCGGTGTTGAACTGGTAAAATAAATTTTATGGCAAAAGAGAAAAAAGCAAAAAAAGAAAAATCCAAGTCTGTTCTGACAAACGAATCACTGGCTTTTTTAAAAAACTATATCAACAATGCCTCACCGGTAGGTTTTGAAAGCGGCGGACAAAAACTGTGGCTGGAATACCTGCAGCCTTATATTGACACGCATTTTACCGATCCTTATGGTACAGCGGTGGGCGTTATCAATCCTACTGCCCCGTTCAAGGTAGTGATAGAGGCACATGCAGATGAAATTAGCTGGTTTGTTAACTATATCACTGACCAGGGGCTTATCTACCTGAAAAGAAATGGTGGTGTCGATCACCAGGTGGCCCCTGCCAAACGGGTACTGATCCACGGTAAAAAAGGAGTGGTAAAAGCCGTATTCGGATGGCCGGCCATTCATACCCGGTTAGGCAGTCCCGATAATAAAGAGCCGCAACCCCGTGTTGACAACCTGTTTTTAGACTGTGGCGCACGCAGTAAAAAAGAAGTGGAAGAACTGGGTGTGCATGTAGGTGCAGTGGTAACTTATGAAGAAGGTTTTGATGAACTGGCTTATGATTATTATATCGGCCGTGCATTTGACAACCGTATTGGTGGTTTTATGATTGCAGAAGTAGCCCGGTTACTGCATCAGAACAAGAAAAAACTGCCGTATGCCTTGTATGTGGTGAATGCCGTTCAGGAAGAAATCGGTTTGCGCGGTGCAGAGATGATCGCCCGCCGTATTAAACCGGATGTGGCCATCATTACAGATGTAACACACGATACCAATACCCCGATGGTGAATAAAATACTGGAAGGTGATGTATGGTGTGGCAAAGGCCCTTCACTGGCTTATGGCCCCGCAGTACACAATAAACTGCTGAACCTGGTTCAGGATGTGGCAGAGAAAGCCGATATACCTGTACAGCTGCGTACGGTAAGCCGCAGCACCGGTACGGATACAGACAGTTTTGCTTATGCCAACGATGGTTGTCCTTCGGTGCTTATTTCCATCCCACTGCGTTATATGCATACGCCGGTGGAAATGCTGCATAAAAAAGATGTTGAGTATACTATTCAGCTGATGTATGAAACATTGCTGGCGCTTACACCGGAGACAAAGTTGAGTTATTTATAAGCGAAAAAGATAAAAAAGATATTCCATATCTTGGAGATATGGAATATCTAAGCGCATCCACTTTTTACACAAACCCATGCGGAATATAGGTATTGTTCACACTCCCGTCTTTGTATAACTCCAATATTGCATAACCGGGTGGTGTTTCTTCATAATAACCTTCACCGGCAGATTTGGCATCGCCTTTTCCCCACCAGAAACCGCTCATCGCACCATTACAGAAATACTGAGTACCATTGTAAGCAGCTGCATCGAGCAGGTGGTTATGCCCGCTGAGGCATACTTTTACTTTATCGCGGTGTTTGTAGAACAGCTCTTTCAGTATTTTATAATCTGAATGCATCCCTCCTTCCCAGAAAGGGGTTACACCCAGTATGGGATAATGCGACATCAGCAGTGTTGGCGTACCTGCGGGCAGTTGCTCCAGTTCTTTTTTCAGCCAGTTGAGCTGTTCTTCATCCAGTGAAATGGATGCATTGTTACCATCCAGGATGATGAAATGCCAGCCAGCTTTACTAAAGCTGTAATAACGTGCGGGTATACCCAGCCTTTTTACCACATAATTTTTCCCATACATCTCATCGGTCTTATCAGGTGCAGCCCACCAGGTATCATGATTGCCGATGCAACTATGCACTTCATAGCCTTTCAATGGTTCCATACAATCGTCCCATACGCTCCAGAGCGCTGTTACACGCTCGCGTTTTACATCGTTGTAGGATGCATCAAAAATGGAATCGCCGCCGTTCAGAAAAAAATCGACTTTCTTTTTCTTGATCTCTTCCAGGCATTTTTTGAAACGATCGGGCGCGTTCAGGTCAGGACGGATATGCACATCAGTGATATGGGCAACGGTTAATACTGGTTTTCCTTTACCGGCTGCTGCCGCTTCTCCTGTGGCAGCATTGCTTTTCTTGCCTAGTACAAGTCCGGCGGCGGCTAGTATACCGGCATTCTTCAAAGCGGTTCTTCTTTCCATTGATGCAGTTTTAGCGTGTGTTTTTACCAGCCCGGGTTTTGCTGCAGTTTTTTGTTCAGCAGTAATTCAGTAACAGGCAGCGGGAACAGGTAATTTTTATTTTCATCAAATGATTTTACCAGGTTGGGGTAAGGGATCACATTACCGCTGTTGCCATTGGTAAGATAGATATCCTTTCCGATCACTTTATAAGCGACACCTGTTTGGGGGTTTGAGGGCAGGCTGGTTACCAGGATATAGTCCACAGTTCCATCGCCGTTCAGGTCATATGCACCCAGGCCCGGGAAATACATACCGGTAAAAGGTTTGGCCAGCAGGGCGCCTGTTTTCCAGCGTATCAGGTCGTTGTAGCGGAAACCTTCGCAGGCCAGCTCTACCCTGCGTTCACGGCGTATTTCCAGTATCATATTTTTCTGGGCACCATTTACATTGGGATATTGTGTACTGAGTACAGCATCAATAGGTGCACTTATATTCAGGTGCGGCATTTGCACGCGGTCGCGCAGTTTGTTGATGGTATTGTCAAGATCTGCCTGTGTTAATATGCCCAGCTCGGCCCTGGCTTCTGCCTGTATCAGCATTATTTCGCCCAGGCGGAAAATAATGGCTGCATTGTAAGAAGTATTCCAGCCGGTTTGTGCAGGGTCATCCACATAATACTTGATCTGCTGGTAACCGGTGGGTGCCGGGCCAATTAACGGGGCAAAGGGTTTGCCCTGTCTTGTATAGTCGGGTGCTACCACCGTTTGTGCCAGCCGCGGATCCCTGTTGCTGAACTCTTTTGCAAAAGGCAGCGTGTCATAGCCGGGCACACTGGTAAAGGCCGTTCCATCTTTCATCAGGTAAGCGTTCACAAGGTCTTTTGTAATACTAAAGCCATAGCCCTGGTTCAGCTCGGCAGATAAAGGATGTGTGGCATGCAGCGACTGGCTATAATAAGCGGCCAGTATCACTTCGGCTGTTTGCGCATCATTGGGTGTAAACAAGTTGAACAAGTTATAATAATCTTTGGTGGGTTTACCTGTCTGGTACAGCTTGAAGTTCAGTGATTGCAGTATTGCATTTGCGGCACTGTCTGCCAGCTGCAGCAGGGGCTGCCATCCGCTGATGCCCCTGTATTCGCGGAAGGTACCTTCATGTAAAGCGGTGCGGGCCAGCAATGCCAGTGCACACCATTTGGTGATGGTACCGGAAGCACCGGTTGGTTTAATATTGTTCACCGCATAACGCAGATCTGCAAAAACAGAATCCATCACCAGCGCCCTGGGATCCCTGCCTTTGTACAGGTTGGCAGAATCATTGGGCAGGATGGTGGTACCATACCAGGGCACATCACCAAAGCGTTTTACCTTATCAAAATAAAACCAGCCGCGGAAAAACCTGGCGATGCCGGCATAATGTGCTTTGGCGGCATCTGTGGCATTGGCTTTATTGTATTTCTGCAAAAAATAATTTACGCTGCGGAGAAAAGACCAGGTCCAGCCGGCATCACCTGCACTGGTGGGTACAATCAGTTGCCCGGCTACAGTTTTGTTGTATGGATTGTTCTCGTAATTATCGCTCTGCTGATCTGCAACGGCCAGTGACCAGTCGGGCAGGTAGCTGTATAATCCATTGCAATAAGTATTCAGATCAGATTCGTTGGCGAAAAAATTCTCTTCGGTCAAACTGGATAAAGGTGATTTATCAAGGAAATCTTTTTTACAGGATGCCATTCCCATCACTGCCAGCAGCACTGCTGTATATCGTGTTATTTTTTTCATCTGTTCAAATTTGTTGTTCTGCAGCCAGGCTGGCCGCATTGCCATTGTATGCATTAAAATTTCACATTCATGCCGATAGAATAACCGCGCTGGAAAGGATATACCTTACCGGCCCCCCAGTTACCGGTTAACCCTTCGGGATCAAAAGCCCTGGGCAGTTTGGAGCTTTCCCAGAGGTCTTCACCAGCCACATAGATCCTTACCTGGTCAATACCTATCTTGTGCAGGCGTGCAGGTGAAAAAGAATAGCCCACGCTTAATGTTTTCAGCCGGATATAAGCTGCGTTGTACATATAACGTGTTTGCGGAACAGCCACATCGCGCCAGGCGCCTGCATCACCGGCGCGCCATCCTTTCAGGCTGGGATAAAAAGCATTGGGGTTTTGCGGTGTCCAGGTATTGCCGATGATATTCTGGTATACATTATCCCAGGGAGAGAAGAACTGGCTCCAGTAATAGCCGGAATTGCCCGGTACAAAATCTGCTTTACCCACTCCCTGGAAATAGATGTTGAAATCAATATTGTTCCAGTTGAAATTACCACCCAGTCCAAAGCTATAGCGGGGTGAAGTGTTGCCGATCACCCTGGCATCACCCGGGTTTTTCACTGTACCATCACCATAATCAATTTTGCCATCATGATTCAGATCGGCATATTTCAATTCCCCGGCCTGCTGGCCATAATAGCCGATCACCTGTTTCTGATCAGCCCATTTTTTGGCTTCGTCATCTGTCTGGAAAATACCCACCGTAGTAAGTCCCCATATATCGCCAATATGCTGACCTACATAATAGTCGCCGCCAAACCAGTATTGATTGGGATTATTATAACGGGTAATTTCTGTACGGCTGTCCCATACATTGGCGCGCAGGGTATAGTGGAAACTTTTGCCCAACAGCCTGAATTCATCATTATAAGCCATAGACAGTTCCCATCCGCTGGTTTGCAGGTCTGCCGCGTTTTCCAGCGGCTGGCTGGCACCCAGTACTGAGGGCAGCTGGAAGCCTTTGGACAACATGTTCTTGGTATCACGGCGGTAGAGCTCTGCGGTGATATCCAGTTTTTTGAAAACCGAAACATCGATACCCAGGTTGCGGGTGTACACCTGCTCCCATTTCAATGTGGGTGATACCAGGTTAGGTGGTGTTACGGCAATAGGCTGTATGCCACCGAGTATATTGCTGATCGAGCCGGAGCCAAGCCTGGGGATATAAGGATAATAATCAAGTGTGGTAGTACCTACATAATAAGTGTTCTGGTTGCCCAGCGATCCATAGGAGGCGCGTATTTTCAGGTTGTTCACCACATTTTTGAGAGAAGCGAAAAAAGCTTCTTCCGAAATACGCCAGCCTACAGAAACAGAAGGGAAGAACACATACTGGTTATTCCGCGGAAAGCGCGAAGAACCATCATAACGGCCATCGAGTTCCAGCAGGTAGCGGTTATCAAAAGCATAGTTCACCCGGTAAAACACGCCCCTTACTGCCCAGCTATATGCATTGCCTTTTACTACCGGTGTGGCACCGGAGGTGCCGTCGAGGTAGCCAACATTGCTGCTGATAAGCTGGTTGTTCTGTGCAGAGAAATAATCGTATTTGTTCTGCTCCTGGTTGAAGCCCACCAGTATTTTTAAATAGTGTTGCCGCGCAAATGTGTTCTCGTAATCTGCATAAAGGTTCAGGTTCTGGTAGGAAGTATTGTCAGAATAATTTGAGGCATCACTATGCCCTGCATAGTACACTGTTTGATCCGGGCCTTTTTCATAAGGAATGGCTACATGAAACTGACGGTTGTATTCATTGCTGTTCCTGAATGTATAATCGCCGCGCAGGTGCAATGCATTATGCAGCAGCGAAATGGTGAGGCCTGTGGTGTTCTGCAATTCATCATTAATGGTATTACCCCTGCCGCCCTGCTGCAGAAAACCGATATCTGCACCGTCGGAAGTCCAGGAGCCGTCGGGGTTTTTGAGCACGCTCAGAGAGGGCCGGCGGCCAATTTCATGGTACAGGTCACCTGCTGTCCAGTCGGATGTCCATAAAGAGGGATAATCATAATTCTTGCGGTTGTAAACAGTGTAATTGGAAATAGTGAGCCATTTGGTGGCAGCGAAATCCAGCTTCGCCCTGAAATTATACCGTTTGTACACATCGGGATTATAGCGGTACACACCTGTTTGCCTGTTTAAACCACCGGAAAGATAATAGGTAAGTTTATCACCGCCACCGCTCACACTCAGGGTATGATTGGAAGAATAGTTCTCCGGTTTATACAATTCCTCAAACCAGTTGGTGGCGCCGAAATAACTGTATAGCTGTGCATTGGAAGGGTTCAGGATGGTTGTGGCAACACTGGGATCTTTTGAACGTTTCTGTGCATAATCCAGTTCGGCCTGTGAATACAGGTTGGTACCATAATATGCGCGGTACGATTCATTTTTCATGCTCATCACCGTAAAAGGATCTGTTACCACCTGCGGCAGATGCGTTATTTTATGCATTGCGAAATTGTTGCTGTAGGCCACTTTCACCGCGCCTTTTGCGCCCTTTCGGGTGGTAATAAGAATTACACCGAAGGGAGCCCTGGAGCCGTACACAGCAGAGGCGGCCGCATCTTTCAGCACGGTAACGCTGGCAATATCATCGGGGTTGATATCATTCAAATCGGCCACCGGTACATTGTCTACCAGCACATAAGGGTCACCATTGTTGATGGATGTATAACCACGTATATTAAACTTGGCACTGGCGCCTGGCTGGCCGCTGGCAGAGGTAATGTTGAGCCCTGCTACCTGCCCCTGCAAACCACGGCCCACATTGGCGATGGTACGGTTGCTCAGCACATCACCGCTGATGGTGGCAGTTGCGCCTGTCAGGTTGGCCTTGCGCTGTGTGCCATAACCTACCACCACCACTTCATTCAAACCTGTTGAAACAGATTTCAGCTGGATGGTCAGGTTATTTTTACTTTCCACGGCTATTTCACGTGTTTCATATCCTATAAAAGATATTTCCAGCAGGGCATCGCCTGCAGCAGCCAGGGTAAAATCGCCTCTTTCATTGGTCACGGTGCCTGTTTGCGTGCCCTTTATGCGAACAGATGCACCTTGTATGGGCTCGCCTTTTTCGGTGTATACCGAGCCGTGTATTTCTTCCTTTGGCATTGCGGCATTAAGCAGTTCGGTGATCACCACGATATCGGGATCGATGATCTTGTAAGCAAAGCGGCCATTGAGCACTTTATTGAGAATATCGGGCAAAGAGGCGTTCTCCACTGACAGGTTTACCTTACCCAGTTTCTTAATAAAGGCATAATTGTAAAAAAAACGGTAGCCGCTCTCTTGCTGGATGGAAGTGAAGATTTTATCAGCCGTGGTCTGCTGTACTTTGATGGTAAACCGTTGTTGTGCAAACACACGGGCCGAGGCATGGATACAGGTAACCATGACCAACAGGATACTCAATTTCATAAGGAAAAACCATTGTAGGCAGGTACGAATGGAAACGGGGGATTTCCCCTGTCTCAATTTTTGCATAAATTTGTTTGTATGGGTTAAGAATAGGAGTAAATACCGCCTTCAACGCGTTTACTCCGGATACGCATTCTGAAACCTTCCGGGAAGAGTTGCAGCTCTTCCCTCTTTGTTTCTGTTTGCTGTTGCTATGTTTGAATAATGTGCATACGGATTGTTTTGGGGCTGTTTTATTTCAGGTAAATATCTTTCCCGTCTCTACGGAAAGAAAAAGAGGTGGTCATCTGCATTACCTGCAATGCCTGGTCTATCGTTTCTTTTTGAAATATGCCAGACAATACCTCCTGTGCCAGTGACTGGCGCAGAAAATGGATCCTGACATCATACCAGCGCTCCATTTTTTGCGCTACCACATCAAATGGTTCATTCAAAAAAACCAACCGGTTGTTTATCCAGGCTATTTCATTATACCCGGCGCTATCGTTTTGTTTTGACAGGGCCTGCACTGCGTATTTCACCTGGGGCTCGTTCATTTTAGCCGATGCCAGGCTATCTGCGACAGGCTGCCTTGGAATAGTTAGTTTTTCATTGGGCAGCAATACAATTTTCTTTTCCGCTTCATCATCCACCTGCACTTCCACTTTTCCTTTGATGAGTGCGGTTTCGATGTTTGCCTCTTCTTTGTATGCCCGTACATTAAAACTGGTGCCCAGTACTTTTACGGTCAACCTGCCTGCATGTACCAGGAAGGGCAGGTCTTTATCGGGCGCCACATCAAAATAGGCTTCGCCCTGCAGGAATACCTCCCTGTTGCTTTTCCCATAGCCAGCCGCATAAGTCAGGGAGCTGCCTGCGTTTAACCAGATAGAACTGCCATCCGGCAATACCTGCTGTATCTTCCTTCCATTTTTCGCTATCACCTGCGGCATGGTGGCATATTGTTTACCGGATAGATGAACAGCCCTGAAAACGAGCGCTGCGGCCATGGATATGCCAGCTATCACGGCAGCTGCTTTTATCCATACCGGTAAGCGCCGTATCAGTGAGGGTTGTACCGGCTCTGGCCCGGATGCAGTCCTGGCATCCTGCTGCATGGCAGCAGATAAGCCCTTCCAGTTCTTTTCAATGAATGCTTTTTTTTCCGCGTCGGATGCAGGATAAAAATCCATCTGCAGCGCCCCGGTGGTGTCATTCATAAAGTGGTATTCGGGAAATTCATTCAGCAACTGCTCCAGCTCTTCCAGTTCCCGGTCAGTAGCAACCTGGCCCATTTTTAATGCCAGCAGTTCCAGTATCCTGTTTTTTTCCATGCAGTATTTATCCGCTTATACAGGAAGGACACAGGGATAAAGCAGATTCCTGAAACGATGGCTGATTTTTTTTATTTTTTAAGCTTAACAACAGATAATAAAATAGTATACCAGCTGATTGCCTGCAGCTATTATTGTTGTGATAGATAAGATCAATGGTGTTGCGAAGTAGCTGAAGGCTGGTTTAAGAAAGGACAAAGTATCCCTTCCAGTTTTTTCAATGCAATACCCAGCTGGGTATCTACTGTTTTGGTGGAGATATTTAAAATAGCAGCTACCTGTTTATAAGATAATTTGTCTTCTTTGATCAGCTTAAACACCATCCTGCACCTGGGCGGCAGCGTATTAATGGCTTTTTCAATGATCCGCTGCAGCTCGGAAGTAACCATGGCCGATTCGGGATTCACATGAACATACAGGTGCTCCGGTTCTATTTCACTGATGGCAATATGCTTGTGCACATGGCGCCTGAGCACATTGAGTGATGCATTTTTAACAGCAACATATAAGTACACATCAATATTGCCAATGCTATCCAGCTCGCAGCGTTTATTCCACAGCTTCAGGAAGGTATCATTGACAATCTCTTCGGCAATTTCCCTGTTCTTCACAAAAGCCATGGCAAACTGAAACAGCCGCACAACCTTTATTTCATAAAATTCTTTAAAGGCAAGTTGGTCGTGTTTGAATTGTATACGATACAGCAAATCTGACATAAACAAGCCGCTTGAAAATCTGATTGCAAATAGAGATGTATTTCGTTAATAGTCGCCGCATTCAGGTGTTAAGAAATGATTACCAAGAAGCCTGGGCAGTATAACAAGTTCGGTTATCAGCATAGTTGTTCTTTTGGTTGCTGCTGCAGCCGGTTCATTTCTTTGTATCAAAGCAGTTAGCAACGATCAGTAAAATAGTACAATTAATGTATCAGATAAAGCGCAACCGTTTGCGTCATTTTATAGAGGCTTATTGCTGAAGAATTATATATAAGCCTTAATAAATCTCTCCCCAGCATACAAGAAAAGAAATTTCCACTGCAAACTGCAGACTGCCCACTGCCGACTGCAAACTGCCATCAACGCCAACCCCGGGTTATATCACTTACACTCAGTACCTTATTCTTGTTTTTTTCTTCTCATACTCTGCAGCAACAGGCTGTTTTGCCTGGGCAGGGGGCCATTCCTGCAAAAAATTTTATTTTTGCACCCATGAGGAAGCTGAGCATAGCAATACTGGATTTATACGAAGGGCAGTCCAACCAGGGTATGCGCTGTATCCGCGCCATCATCCGGCAATGGGCACAGGCCAATGATATAGAAGTACATTGCCGCGAATTTGATGTTCGTGTAGCCATGGAACTGCCCGATACTTCTTTCGATCTGTATATTTCATCAGGCGGCCCCGGTTCGCCCCTGGAAAGCAAGAACAGTGAATGGGAGAACCGTTATTTTGCCTGGATCCGTTCAATTGAGCAATGGAACAGCCAGGCTGTTGCTACCGATCAGCCCCTCAAACAGGTCTTCTTTATCTGCCACAGCTTCCAGCTGGCCTGCCGTTATTTTGAAACAGGCGAAGTTTGTAAAAGAAGATCCACCGCCTTTGGTATTTTCCCGGTGCATATGCTGGAAAGCGGTCTGCAGGAACCTGTGTTCAATGGTTTACAGGATCCGTTCTATGCAGTGGACAGCCGTGATTACCAGGTTATCTCTCCCGATATTTCCCGGCTGCAGCAAATGGGCGGCCATATACTGGCCATCGAAAAGGAAAGGCCGCATGTGCCCTATGAAAGAGCGGTGATGGCTATCCGCTTTAATGAATATGCCATCGGCACACAGTTTCATCCCGAAGCCGATGCAGAGGGCATGAGCATGTACCTGCAGCGGGAAGACAAGAAAAGTACCGTGATAGAAAACTACGGCGAGCCAAAATGGCAAAGCATGATAGAACAATTACACGACCCCGATAAAATACACTGGACATACAGCCATGTACTTCCCAATTTCCTGAACCAGGCAGCCCATATGCTGCTGGAACAGCCGCTTGAAGCATAATGCCTTTATACCAGCTATGACCGGCCGTTCATAAGATATTTGCCCGTTAATAAAAGGTATTGTATATTTTCATTATTGCTAAAAGAAGTACATGATACCATCGTACAGAAAATGGTTTAACGGGCAGTTTTCGGCAGCGCTGTATAGTGAATACCTGCAGGCACTGGATAAAAATCATCCCGGTACAATTGAGTTCAGGATTGCCGAAACGCCGGTGTTTATTGACCGGGCTTTCCGCGATAAAATGCTGGCTGCCTGCGAAAGCATTGTCGATTTTATTGTATCGCCCAATTTTATGCCGCTGACCGATGCGGCCATCCCCCCTGCACTGCGGGTACCCAATGAAAACAGTTATCCGCATTTTATCGCTTTCGATTTTGGTATCTGCCTGGGCGAAAATGGTGAGCCAGAACCACAGCTTATAGAAATGCAGGGCTTCCCCACCCTGTTCGCCTTTCAAACCTACCTGGCAGATACAGCACGCAGCCAGTTGCATATACCAGGTGAACTTAGCAATTACCTCAATGGTTTTAACCGCGACAGCTATCTCGCATTATTAAAAGAAATTATACTGGGCAGCTGCCAGCCTGAAGAAGTGGTATTGCTCGAAATACAGCCGCATAAACAAAAAACACGTATCGATTTTTATTGTACACAGGAATACCTGGGCATACACCCCGTTTGCATCACCGAACTGATCAAAGAAGGCAACCAGTTGTTTTATATAAATGAGGGCCGCAAAACCAGGATCAGGCGTATATACAACAGGGTGATATTTGATGAACTGTTGCAGCAACCCGAAGCCATCCGGCAAAAAGGCCAATGGCTGTTCGAGGAGCTGGATGTAGAATGGATACCGCATCCCAACTGGTTTTACCGCATCAGCAAATACACCCTTCCTTTTATTGAGCACCCTTATGTGCCGCCCACTTTTTTTCTTAATGAAATAAAAGAGCTGCCCGAAGAGCTCAGCCGCTATGTACTAAAACCCCTGTTCTCCTTTGCAGGCCAGGGAGTGATCATCGATGTTACGCCGGAAGATATTTATGCAGTAGCCGACCCGCATAACTGGATACTGCAGCGTAAAGTAAATTATGCAGAGATCATACAAACACCCGATCAGCCTTCAAAAGCCGAAATACGCATTTTCTATTTCTGGCAACCCGGCGCATCCAGGCCTGTAGCCACACATAACCTGGCCAGGTTGAGCAAGGGTAAAATGATCGGTGTGCGGTATAACCAGGATAAAACCTGGGTAGGCGGCAGCCTGGCATTTTTTGAACAATGATCTTTTTACATCCATGAACCCTGTTTACCTGCTTTTTACGCTGGCTTTTTGTTTTATCCTGCTGTTCCTGCTGCAATCGTGGCGGGCACGCAGAAAAAAGAACAGGCTGTTGCAACAGCTGCGTGCGCAATGGGGGCAACCCGTATCCGGTCACCGCGATTTTGCCATGCTGGAATACTATAACCGTATCAGCACCGCCACAGGCACGCCTGTTGTGCCCCAACAAACAGCCAACGATCTCGACCTGTATCCATTGTTTGAATACCTGGACAGAACCTGCAGTAAGCCCGGGCGTCAGTACCTATTCCGCCAGTTGCACCAGCCCACTCAGGATATAGCCGCATTGCATGCATTTGACCGGCTGACCGTTTTTTTTGAACAGGAAACAGCAGCGCGCGAAGCAGCGCAAACACTGCTGCTGCAGCTTTCTTCAGATGATGCTTACTATATTGCCACCCTGCTGGAAGAAAATTATTTCCGGCAGCCTTCCTGGGCCCGCTGGCTTTTATTTGACCAGTTGCTGGTGCTGGTATTGCTGCTGGGCTCGCTATGGTTCCCGGTACTGCTTATCTGGAGCCTGTTGCCGTTTGCCCTGAACACCTTCCTGCATTTATGGGGCAAGTTCAATGCACAACGCCACCTGAAATCATTACCGCAGCTGGCGCTTCTGATCCGCACAGCCAAACAGCTTTCGCAGGCAGCATTGCCGGTGCAGCAAACACCGGAAGAAGAGATACGGGCATTGCAGCCTTTCCTGCGGAAATTCGGCCTGTTTAAACAGGTATATATAAAAGATGAGCTCGGCCAGGTTTTTGTTTTTTTTACTGGAATGTATCAAAGCCCTGTTCGTGATTGAGCTGAGTGCTTTTTTCTCGTGCATGCGCGAGCTGGAAAAAAGAAAAGCCGCCATCAGCGGCCTGATCAGTTTTACCGGGCAGATAGATACAGCTATTGCCATTGCCTCTGTCAGAAGCAGCCATCGTGGCTGGTGCAAGCCCTTCCTGATGGAGGAGCAGAAAAAAATAATCGCCCGTGAAATATACCATCCGCTGGTACCGGGCTGTGTACGCAATTCTATCGAGATCAACCATAAAAGCATATTGATCACCGGCTCTAATATGTCGGGCAAAACCACTTTTATCAGGATCATTGCCATCAACAGCCTGATGGCGCAAAGCTTTTACACCTGCTTTGCAAGCTATTACCAGGCTCCGGTGCTACAGCTGCATACATCTATCCGCATCAGCGATGACCTGCTGAACGGCAAGAGTTATTTTATGGAGGAAGTAGCCACCGTGAAAGCGTTTATTGATGCGGCTTCAGGCACACAACCATGCCTGTTTGTGCTGGATGAAGTGTTTAAAGGGACCAATACGGTCGAGCGTGTTGCAGCTGCCAAAGCAGTATTGTCTTATCTTAACCGCAACAATCACCTGGTCATTGTATCTACACACGATATTGAGCTGGCAGGTATGCTGGCACCGGCTTATGATCTTTACCATTTTGAAGATACCATCCGCGATGACCAGCTGGTATTCGATCATATGCTGAAAAGCGGGCCGCTTACCACACGCAATGCAATACGGATATTACAGTTATCGGGCTATCCCCAGCCGGTTATTGAAGAAGCCAGGGATGCAGCGGGCTGGCTGCGGTTGCCGGCTACAGCGAAGAATGAAGATCGTCACCGAACAGTGCCGCGGGTGTTAATCCTGCCGTTTCAGTTCTATTTTCGGGAAAAGTGTCATCAGTAAAACAAGGGCGGCGCATAACAGCAGCAGGAATATCCCGGCTTTTTTCTCGGGGCATTCTCCCATCAGGCAGGATGTTACCAGCAGGAAATTACGGATAGACCATGCCAGTCCCAATGCTGCAATGAACAGGTTGGTACGCTTGGCCCATATTTTAGGCAGCAGGAACAGCAGCACAGATACAGCGGCCAGTATAATATTCATCATACCAGGTTTGCCGAAGCTGGTACCAGCCGTGTTCATGCCCGAAATAACCAGCTGTTTGCTGGCCACATAACTCCAGGGAAGAAAACAAACGGCGATCAGGCCCAGTGCTGCTATTATACCAATAAGTTGGGAATGCTTCATAGTAAACGATCCGGCCACCCGGTTTAAACGAATCGGGTACACCAAACCGCAAAGCTAACATGGAAATAGTAGCTTTCAAAATACAATGCCTTACTGCGGCCTGTTCACTGCCACCTGCTGCAGCTTTCAGGCAATGTTTTTCTGCAGCAATACCTGTTGTGTATTGGTATTGCCTACCTGCATACCGGTTTTACCATACACGCTAAAACCAAGGGAACTGTAAAATGCCAGGGCCTGCTGATCGCCTTCCCATACCCCCAGCCACAATACATCATGTTTTCTCTGGCGGCCTATCTGTTCTGCTCTTTCCAGCAGCTTTTGTGCTGCTTCGCCAAAACGCTCACCGGGTGATACACAAATTTTATCTACCTGTAAAGGCTGCCTGCTTTCTGGTTTATACGGGGCAGTGGCACCAGAAACCAATTGTGCAAAGGCAAGCGCTGTACCATTGCTGCTGGCAACTATTGCTTCCCTGAACACATCGGTGCGGTCTTTCGCCAGTGTGGGCGCAGCATATTGCTGCAGCAGATAATCTTCTATATCATCTTTACTGAATGCGCTACCGAACAATGCTGTATACATTTCTCTTCCACAGCGGGCTATCCAGTCCAGCTGTTGTTCACTCGCAATAACAAAACCCACTGTAATATTTCCTGTTTGCATAAATACTATTTTGGTATCCAATTTCATTTCCGGAAGCAAAATTGGGGTATTCAACCGGGAAAAACGGTGATTTTTGATACACCTTATCTGTCCGGATGAACCTGGATCGCGGGATAAAACAATAATCAGTGCCCACTGCCTGGCAGGCATACCATACTTACTGATGCAATAAGGCGATCATATCAGAACCATTTTTTCTTCATAAAAAACCAGCTGATCGCCACAGATATGGCCAGGGAAAGTATAACGGGGATATAAAATGCATGCGTGGAATGCGAATAGGGAATATCCACATTCATACCATAGATACTGGTAACCAGTGCAGGCAGCGACAGAACAATGGTGATAGAGGTAAGCCTTTTCATTACATTATTCAGGTTATTGCTGATAATGCTGGCAAAAGCGTCGAGGGTGCTGCTGAGGATGGTGGTATAAATATTGGCCATTTCCAGGGCCTGGCTGGTGTCGACAATAAGATCGTCGAGAAATTCTTTCTCTTCATCATTCAGCCCCAGGAAATTGGTACGGGCCAGTTTCATCATCAGCAATTCATTGCTGCGCAGGGCTGTGACAAAATATACCAGGCTTTTTTGTATGCGCATCAGGTACAGCAGCTCTTCATTGCGGTTGCTATCGTACAGCTTCTGCTCGTACAGGTTGCGCTTCTGGTTGATCTCTTTCAGGTATTCCATGAAATTCTGCACGACTTTCTCAAAAATTTTCAGCACCATCATGTTTCTTTTATCGGGGTGCCTTTTTTCAAACGTATTGAGAAATTTTTTGATCGCGCCATTATCAAAGGAATTCACCGTTACAATCTGGTTATGGGTAAGTATAATGCAGATGGGGATGGTGATATAATAAGCATCACTGTCGTTAAAAGAATTGTTTTCAGCCGGGGTTTTGATAACGATGAAACGCACATTGCCATCCAGTTCATAACGGGGGCGTTCGTCAATGTCCAGTGAATCGCGCAGAAATTCGATGGGGATGGTCAGCGCTTCGCTCAGCTCTACAAACTCTTCCTCCTTAAACGGTGGTACCAGGTTTACCCATACACCGTTTTCGGGCTTGTCTATCTCAATCGTCTGGTGGTTGATATTTTTAAAATACTGGATCATCTGGTTGTGTAAGGGTTCTGGGGCCGGGCGAAGTTAAGATAAGAAAGCCGGTAATACTACGGGTGCTACCGGAGCATTGTTAAGCGATTGTTATGGTTCCGCTGTATACAAAATCGGCAGGGCCGCAGAGCCAGATATTTTCAAAATGCTCTTCACCCGTTTTTTCGAATTCCACAGCCAGGTGGCCACCGGGTGTTTGCACTTCTATCCGGTTAAAACCTTTGTCGTTATGGGCGTAAATCAGTGCTGCTGCCGTTACACCGGTACCACAGCTCAGGGTTTCGTTTTCTACACCCCTTTCGTATGTACGTACAGAAATACCGCTGCCGTTCTTTTCTTCCACAAAATTCACATTGATGCCTTTGGCAGAAAATTCGTCGCTGTAACGGATCTCCCTGCCTTTGGCAAATACATCGATCTTGCTAAGCCCTCTTACATCTTTTACATAATGCGGAGAGCCGGTATCCAGTATAAAATCGCCGTAATATTGCCTGAAACCATTCACATCTTTCATTTTCAGGTGCACCCAGCCATTGTCTTCGATCGTGGCTTCATGCGGACCATCCACCGCGATAAAATGGTATTTATTCCTGCGGATATTCCGGTGATAGGCAAATTTCACCAGGCAGCGGCCGCCATTGCCGCACATGGTGCTTTCTTTACCATCGGCATTAAAATAAACCATCTCAAAATCGTATCCTTCCCGCTCTTTCAGCAGCATCAGTCCATCGGCGCCAATGCCAAACCTGCGGTCGCAGAGTTTATTCACCTGCTCTGTAGACAGTTCAATTTTACCTTCCCGATCGTCGATAATAATAAAATCATTGCCGGTTCCCTGGTATTTGAAGAAGCTTAGTTCCATTGATTGATCCGTATTTAACTCATTCTTATAATTGTAACATTGTATCGCTTTGTTGCTGTAATTGTAACGCGAGTCGCGAGTGAGCGTGAATCGCAAGTGACAATATCAGCAAAGCAAGTGATTGTCCACTCAATTTATGCGAAAATAAGACAGTTTAACAATAATCCTGCCTGCCGGGACAGATTGGGCTTCAGGAGGACGCCTGTCTTATTCAACCATCCTGCAAAGCATTCTGAAAGACTGCTCCAGGTAGTGTTCCAGCAAAGGGATATCGTCTTTTTTCAGGTATTCAATCACAAGGGAAATTTCGATCTGGGTATCTATTTCAACCAGGGAGCTCCGGGATATTTCAAAAAAACGTTTTTTCTCCATTACAGATTTGCGGGAAGCTCCTTCTGCAATATTGCTGCAAACCGAAATGGCAGCCCTTCGCAACTGGCTAACCAGTACAAATCTTTCTTCCGGCGGAAAATGGCGTGTGACTTTATAGACTTCTTCGACCAGCCAGCCGGATAGCAATTTGATACACATCCAGCTTTTTGTGGGATAGTGTTAGCATAAAGGTGTTTTTACACTGATGAATAGGTTGCATTTGTAAGGCAGCATATCCTTCCGATACATTGCCTTAAGCAATATAGCCAATTCTGTCGAAACCGTATAAAGCACCGGCTATCGAACAACAGCTAACCCCCCACCCGCGATTCACGCCTGCTCGCGACTTGCGCTCCTCATTGTCTTCCGTAAACAGCTAGTGATGATACACCAGTAAACGCCCCGGTGTACCAAACACCTCTATCGAACAACAGCTAACCCCACTCGAGATTCACGCCTGCTCGCGACTTGCGCTTCCTCTCTACCACCCTCCAATCACTCCCAGCGTTTTTACAATCAGTTGTTCTACTGCGGCGGCGCCGTCTTTGGAGAAGGTTTTGGTGATACGGTTGGCTACAATGGCGCTGAGGCTAAGGCATTGATGGCCCAGTAATTTACCCAGTCCGTAAATAGCACTGGTCTCCATTTCAAAATTGGTGATGCGGTACTGGCCATATTTGAACTCTGTAAGGCGGTTGATCAGCTCAGGATTGGTTAAACCCAAACGCAGCACCCTGCCCTGCGGACCATAAAAGCCCGGACAGGTAACAGTAATGCCATGGTGAAACCCGTCTACGAAATGTTTTAATACAGAAGCGCCTGCATGTGAAATATAAGGTTGCGAAAACTGTCCGTCTATTTGTGTGTGTGCCACAAATTGCTGTATCAGTGTTTTCTCTTCATCATTGTTCTCATGACGGTAATAATTGAGCAGGTTATCGATACCCAATCCGTGTGTGCTGGCCACCAGGCTGTCAACCGGTATATCGGCCTGCAGCGAACCGCTGGTGCCGGTGCGGATGATCTGTAAACTAGTTAATGAAGATTTGATGGTGCGTGTGGCAAAATCAATATTCACCAGTGCATCCAGTTCGTTCAGTACGATATCTATATTATCGGGGCCAATGCCTGTAGACACCACTGAAATACGCTTATTGCCCAGCCTGCCGGTATGGGTAACAAATTCACGGTGCTGGCGTTGTACCTCCACTGTATCAAAATGTTTACTTACTTCCCTTACCCGGTCGGGGTCACCAACGGTAATCACGATGGGTGCCAGTTCCTCGGGCCGCAGGTCGAGGTGATAGATAGCACCGCGGCTGTTGATCACCAGTTCACTTTCAGGTATCACGTTCATAATAAAGTTTTGAGAATGCAAAATTCGGGTTTCGGCGCGAAAGCAGGCAGGATATTTCATGAGGGGAAATAGCAGGAAGCAAAAAAACATATTATATTAATAACTAATGTAAATAAATCCTTCTTTCGTTGCTGATCCCGCTGCGCATTCTGTTAACGGGGTCAACAGTTCAATCTGTTTTTCCTACAGCTCGGTAAATAATTCATGGCGGCCCTTTTCGCTGCACCCATCTTTATCATCTCAACTCATACAGGAACCAGGTTCCTGCAAAACGAGCGAAATCCTGCTTACCCGGGCAGGGGCTGGCAGAAAAGCTGCCTTACCCGGGTGAGATGCTATTACTTATTTTAAAGTGCATTAAATGAACGAGCAAGCATTTATCCTGTCGCCGGCAACAGAACCGCACCGGACAAGAACCCGGCAAATACTGAAAGCGCATCCTGAAGTAAGGGAGTTGATCGGTAAAAATCCCAATACCCTTTTTGTTATCGCCGGGCTGGTGGGTCTGCAGCTGGCGATGGCTGTATTACTCGCAAAGCAGTCATGGTGGCTGATAGTAGTGGTGGCATATGCGGTGGGCGCATTTGTTATCCATGCTTTATTTGTGATGATCCATGAATGTACACACCGCCTGTTGTTCAGGGGTACACTGGGTAACCGGCTGGCCGGACTGCTGGCCAACCTGCCACAGTTGTTCCCCACCTATATTGCCTTTGAGCGGTATCATATCAAGCACCATTCTTTCCTGGGTGTACATGAGCTGGATGGCGATCTGCCCAATCTCTGGGAAGCCAGGCTCATCAACAATCATTTTGCGGGTAAAGCGATATGGCTGTTGCTCTATCCTTTTTTCCAGGTGTTCCGTTTATCGCGGCTGAAAGAAGTAAAACCCTTCGATGGCTGGCAGGCGGTGAATATACTGGTACAGGTTGTGTTCACCGCTGCCGTGTGGTGGTTGCTGGGCAGCAAGGCCATTGTGTTCCTGTTGCTGAGCTTTTTCTTCTCTGTGGGTTTCCACCCGCTGGGCGCCAGGTGGATACAAGAGCATTATGTGGTAAAAGAAGGCCAGGAAACCTATAGCTATTACGGTGCGCTGAACACTGTTGCGTTTAATATGGGTTACCACAATGAGCACCACGATTTTCCTTCAGTGCCATGGAACCGCCTGCCCAGGATACGCAGGATGGCGCCACGTTTTTACGATACCTTGTATTACCATACTTCCTGGACCAAATTATTCTTCCGCTTCCTGTTTGATAAAAAGATCTCTCTTTTTTCCCGGTCGGTACGGCTCGACAGGGGCAAAGTACCGCTCACTGACCAGGCGGAGCATGATATTGATTTTGGCAGAAAAGATGCATATGCCTGATGCAGTGTGCAGCAAAGCCGGCTCCAGTAAGTATGAAGCCGGTTTTGCCGTATATGTTTTGCTCCCGGCATTGCGGTTCATTGTGCAATAGCGGGCTCAATGCCTGCCTTCCAGCCAGTTTTTAAAATCCCCTACCCTTTCGCGGCTTACGATCACATCAGCCTCCGTATCGGGAAGCAGTTGGAGTATCAGGCGGCTGTTGTAATAGGTCATTATTTTTTTGATAGCATCGATATGCACAATAAACTGCCTGTTGATGCGGAAGAAAAGATGTTTGTCCAGTAATTTTTCTACCTGGTCTAATGAATAATCCAGCGGCAGTTGCTGCCCGCCCGAAGTAACGGCCACCGTTATGCCCCTGGTAAAATGGAGATAGGCTATTTCCTTGGCTTTTACAAAAATCAACTGGTTGTTGATCCTGCTCATGAACCGGGTGCTGTCTCTTTTAAAAAAAGCCTCTGCCAGCCCGTTCAGGTCAACCTGCTGTTTGGCAGGCCTGAACTGCTCGAACTTTTTCAATGCGGTCTGCAGCTCAGACAGCTCGATCGGCTTCATCAGGTAATCTACGCTGTTCACCTTAAATGCCTGCAAAGCAAAACTGTCGTAGGCAGTCGTGAATATGACCGGTGTTTTGATATCAGCCTGTTTAAACAATTCAAAACAGTTGCCGTCTGACAACTGGATATCCATCAATATCAGGTCGATACCGCTATTGCGTGATAACCATTTATACCCTTCCGATACCGAATCGATCACCGCCGCTATTTCAATATAGCCTTCGCATTTCTCCAGCAGCTGCATCAGCCTTTCTGCATTGTGCTGCTCATCTTCAAAAATGACCACCTTCATGATGATATAATTACAGGTAGTTTAACAAGAAAGCTGCTGGCAGTTTTGTGTATGGTCACCGGCTGGCCACAAACCAGTTCATATCTTTTCTGTACATTTTCCAGCCCGATACCCGATGAAACATCAGGGTTTATTTTTTTACGGATATTATTTTCCACCAGCAGAAAACCGTTTTCGTTCCTGATGGAGATCTCCAGCGGCTCATTGGCAGAAAAACGGTTGTGTTTGATGGCATTTTCAATCAGCATCTGCAAAGTGGCGGGTGGTATCATGCTATTTTTTCTTGTGGCCTCGTCAATGGTGGTTTTGAAGCGGATACTGCCCTGCCGGCGTATGCTGATGAGGAAAAGATAAGACTGCAGGAACTTCAGCTCCGCTTCCAGCGGAACCAGGTTATCAAATTTTTTATCCAGTATATAACGATGTGTTTTGGCCAGCTGTGTGATATAATCGGCCGCCAGGTCAGCGTCTTTATTCACCAGGTTGGTTAATACGCTTAGTGAATTGAAAAAGAAATGCGGGTCGATCTGGTTTTTTAGCGCATCGTATTTGGCCTGGATATTTTCCCGCATCAGTCTTTCAGCTTTAATCTGCGATTCTTTCCAGCCTTTATAATAAAAAATAACGCCATTAAAAGCCAGCATCATCAGGTAAAACATATATGCCCCCAGGTGCAGTTCATAACTCAAAGACAAAAAGCTGTTCCAGGCTTCATAGCGATTAAAAAAGAGTATATCAGATGCACCGTATACAAATCCGAAGCCCAGGGCCACCAGTATGCCAAACAATAGCAATACAGCGCAACGAATAACCAGCTGGTTGGCTGAAGACCATTGCTGCGTTCTGCTTTCTGTCAGCTTTGCCACCCAAATGGCTACAGACCAGGCAATCAGCCCGTATGCCACATAGATCAGGCTGAACAGCTGCGACCGGAAACTGAACCAGCCAGTGGAATGAATAAAAGTGAGGTCAAAGGATTTAAAAATAATACTCAATACGTACAGGGTGACCGCCCTGGACAAATACCGGACAGCCCGGTTGGTGAACAGGCTGTCATTGTTAGATAGGTCTTTTGTACTGCCTTTTCCTGTTTCTTTCATCTGTTATCGTTGTTTTTTATCTGTAGCGGAGCGATACATTTACACCCCGGGATAATAGGTGTGCCAGCGTTTTGTTGTCAACCATACTGGCGCACCCTCACCTGTTGAAAATTTTGCAAACGGTTGCTTCCATTGGAATATTGCCGATGCTTGATCCTTTCTACCCAGGCCTGATCTCCATTACATATTATTAACATGTTCTTTGATACAGCTGCTTTACACGGGAATGGTAGTTCCCGCAAAATTGCCTGATTCCCCTGTTCTGCCCTCAATAAGGTGATGAACTGTAGCATTACCTGCTCCACCTGTTGAATTTAATGATTGAATAAAGCAGCAGCAAACAAAATGTTCATGTACGCCGGTCGTGAACAGCCGTATTATGGCATACTGCTGCCTATCAGTACACTATAACATCTTTATTGGCTGAATGCAGTTTTTGATGGGGATTATCAAGGAACTGCTGGATCAGCTCATAAAAATCCCTGCCGCCTACACCATGTGTACGGTTGAGGAACAATACCCGCTGACTATTGGGCATATAATGATGCACCATATCCATGTACAAAGGCCTGCATCCCGGGTCCATTTCACCATCGCCCATCAAAACAGGTTTATCCGAATAAAATGGCTGTTTGGTTGTTGGTTTTACGGGTGCCTGAGGCCAGCAGTCACAAAGCGTTTTGTATACATCGTTGATATGGTAGCCGTTCATGTAAGGGTATACCTTATACAGTTGGTGAACAATATCCTGGCTATGGTAAGCCGCTTCATCTGCGCAATAAACAGAAATGCGCATCCCGTCTGGTGCAGTGTTTTTATTAAAAATATCATCCAGCTTTTGTTTGATATAAGGCCCATGATCGCCGCTTATTATTTCATTAACCACTTGCGGCACATCTTTCAGCGAGCCCCACAACAACCTGCCTTCGATGGCATCGAGCAGCTCGTTTTTTGTGTATTCAACCTGTAGTGTATCGGTGGTTCCTTTTTCAACATAAGGGAAATAAAATTTTTTATCTGCGATCGATGTAAAATACCGGCTGAATTTTTCCCATAAATTGCCATAAAGGGCCTGGTCGGAAGAATCTTTTTCGCAATGGCGGAATAATATCCGCAGTGCTTCATTAAAATTAGCAGGCTCATCCTCATCAATGGGGATAAAAGTTGGCAGCGGGGAATCCAGCACCAGTGAGCGCACACGGGCCGGATCTTTCTGCAAAACAGCCAACATCAGTCCGCCACTGTACGAGCCGCCAAGCAGGTTAACCGAATCAATATGCAATGCTGCCAGCAGGTCATCGATATCAGCCACTGTTTCATCGGTGCTGTACCCTGCAAGATCAACGCCTTTATCTTCCAGCCGTTTCCAGTAACGCTTTACGCCTACGATCGCCATACTGTCTTTCGGGAGGTTCTTCCGGTACGATTCCCGGATAGCCATATCCAGCTCAAAACTCCGGAGATAAGGTATGGCATACCGGGTGCCGCGCTGTTCAAAAGCAATACAATCACGGCTTTGTATCACGGTACTTTTTGTTATACCATTGGCCCAACCCAGAGAACTGTTACCGGGGCCCCCGCTGGTAAAAAGATAGGGATCTTTCTTTTTATCCGGATTTTTACTTTCTACAATAATAAACGGCAGCTTGATACTTCTGGATGATGCTTTCTTCCTGTTTTCCGGCACAACCAGGTAACCACAGCGGGTTGTAAAGCTGCTGTCCACTTTGTAGGGAAAAACCGAATCTGCCTTCAGCTTTTCCGGTGCGTTGGCAATATAACTGCTGTCTACTTTAAACCTGCAGTCGCAGGTTTCAATGCGGGGCTGGTAAGAGAGGGTTTTCTGCGCATAGGTGACCGGCGAAAAAAGGGGAGCGGCCAATAAATAAAACAGACAATGTTTCATTTGGTTCTATTTTACATGCGCCAGATGCAGCCGTACACGAATTGTTCCTGAAAAAAACAGGTTCTTTCCAGTTTCATCACGGCTGTTTAAGAAGTATGTACTGCTGCCGGTTGATATTGCAACAATGTACCTGTTGCAGGCATGCGCATGCAATAAAGACAGCTTTGTTAAGATACGCAAACAACCTGTGCGTTCTGTGTAATTTGTATGAAAGGTGATATGGCGAGAAGAATTGACCAGGATAATGATCCGCGGTGATAAAACCGGAAATGGGGCTTTTACCAAGCAATAGGTGAAATGCCCAAACAAAGCTGGTCATGCTGGAAGCAACCAGGCATCACCATTACCAGCAGTAGAAAAGTTAAAGAACATTTAAAAGAGACAAAGTGAACTATTTATTTAAAGAAATTGCAGTTGCAATTGGCTTGCCTAACCCAGCATAAACACCCATGCCTTATAAAAGAAGTAACGGAAAGGTCAATATAGTTCGCCGGTCATGTTCAGCTACATTTTGCCATGAGTGATCACGATCGGCAAGGCGTTAAATTTGAAAGTATATGAGCACAAGTTATCCGGAAGCCACTAAAGAAACAATAAGCCACACCTGCACCATTTGCGGCGCTAACATGTATGTCACCGATCATGGTAATCATGAACTGATACTGCATTGTTCTTCTGATGCAGCCAGGTTCTGGGATTTTGACCGTGGCAGTGCAGAGCAGCGGGTAGCCAAAGAGCATTGGGACAATTCAAGGCTGGAAATTTTTTAATACCACTTAAACAAGAAAGCCCCGCGGCGCGCCGGCCTGAGCCGGATGGAATGTTTTTCGCTTTAATTGAAGAAATAAAACAGCGCGCTTATACCGGGTTTAACCGGTAAATCCCCATTCTGCCGCCTTGCGCACCAGTATAATCACATTAGCGGCTTTAAATTTCTGCATCAGGTTTTTGCGATGACTTTCTACTGTCAGCGGGCTGATAAACAGCTGTGCGGCGATCTGTGGAGAAGTATGCCCCTGTACGATCAGCTGTAACACCTGTTTTTCCCTGGCAGTGAGCACAGGCTTTTCATCGGGTTCAAAACCTTCCTGCCGGGTGAGCAGTTCCTGCGCTTCCCGGCTGAGGTAAATTCCCCCGTCTGCCACTATTTCAATGGCCCTGATGATCTCAGGTATCGGCACACTTTTCAGCAAATACCCTGAAGCGCCATTGTGCAGCATGCGCAGCACAATACTGCGCTCGCTGAAATTGCTCAGTCCCAGTATACGCAGCTCAGGATTCATTTTCCTGGCTTTAAGGCAGATATCGATACCGTTCATATCGGGCAGGTTGATATCGAGCAGCAGCACATCTGCAGGAATTGTTTTTACCTGTTCCAGTATATCCTGCCCGTTTGCTGCAGCACCTACAATGGCAATATGCCCCTGTTGTTTAAGCAGCGTGGTAAGCCCTTCTGTTACCAGGGGATGATCATCTCCTATCAGGAGGCGGATAACCTGTTCTGTCATGGCAGTTTGCATTCGATGTTTATGATAGTACCGGCACCTGGAGCTGATTGTATATCCAGCAAACCGTTCAGGTGATTGATTCTTGCCTTGATATTTTCCAGTCCGCTGCCTTTGTGTGTACTGGCCATATCAAAGCCCTTACCATCATCTTCCACTGTAATATAAACCACATTTTCCTGTTGTGAGCACTGCACCAGTATACGGCTGGCAGCCGCATGCCTGATTGCATTGGTGATCACTTCCTGTACAATACGGTACAACATCAGCTGCGTGGGGTAAGGAATATCGGCACTGATATCAAAAGCCTGGAAAATGATATTAACACCGGCTTCTTTGAGTGTGTGACAATAATCTTTCAATGCCTCTGCCAGCCCGAAACGCGACAGGGTTTCGGGTGTAAGGCTGCGGGCTATCTGTCTCAGCTCTGCCATAGAATCGCCCAGTTGCCTGCTTAGTTTATTTTTTACTTCGCCGGTTTCTTCCGGCAGCCTGTCCAGGTTCAGTTGTATGGCCGATAACCTGCCACCCAGTCCATCATGCAGTTCGCGGGCCAGGCGGCTACGCTCCTGCTCTTGTCCATTGAGCATCGATGCGTAATTATTGATCTGTTGTTCATGTTTTACTTTTTCCAGTTCCTGCTCCAGCAGCTTGTGGCGCTGCCTGCTTATCCGCTGGCGGTTACGCAGCAGCAGGAACAACAAGAACAACACCAGTACAAAACAAAACAGTGCCACCAGGTATATGGTTTGCCTGAAACGGCCGTGCTGCAATGCCAGCCGCTGAATATCGTTCTGGCTTTTTAGTTCCAGGATATTTTTTTCTTTTTCACTGGCCTGGTATTGCTGCTCCAGTTCGTTAAGGTGCAATTTGATCTGTTGCTGGTCCAAGCTGTCTTTCAGCGTGGCATAGGCTTTCAGGTAAGTAAAAGACTGCTGCGGGTGACCTGCTTTTTCTTCCAGCTCGTACAGGTCTTTCAGTGAAGAAAGGTGATAGTAAGCAGACCTGTCTTCTATCGACATAGCATAAATACGGTGTGCGGCAGTGATCGCCTGTATGTATTTCTGCTGGGCGGTATAAATTTTCATCTCTGCCGTCAACAGGTTGTAAAGATTATTCCGGTCATGGTACAATTCGATCACCGTAGCAGCCTGTGCGCACAGTTGTTCTGCCTCGCGATAATTGGCCTTTTTACTGTTGTACAGGGCAGCATACAAATAGTAAGCGCCCCACAAACTGTTGGCACCTATTGTATCCAGTACACTGCGGGCCTGGGAAAGATATTCACCGGCTTGTGGCAGGCTATCCAGTTGCAGCTGCAGTGTGGCGGCAGTGATATAAGCAGCAGCCCTGCTGTCTGGCTGTCCTTTTAAACGAACCAGTTCAATATTTTTCATCAGGTAGGGATATGCCTTACCCGGCTGGCCTGCATTGATAAATTTAGAAGCGATGTTGAACATGCTCACGGCCAGTGAAGCACTGTCTTTCAGCGATTCAAAAACAGGGATCACCGTTAAAAGCATTTCCAGCTCGCGGTCTGGATAACCTTTTTTACCAATGACAGCAGATAAATTGCCGGTAGCAATAGCAAACAACCGCCGGGCCTGGTAGCCGGTATCTTTTTCTGTAATGCGGCGTGCCTTGTTGTATGCGGCCACCGCCTTATCCAGCTCACCGGAGCGGGAATAAATTTTGCCCAATACAAAAGCAGCCCGCGCTATGCCGTAGGCGTACTGCTGCTTTTGCTGCAGGCTGTCTGCTATGCGTGCATAAAGCAGTGCACTGTCGGTGCGGTTGTTTTTGATGTAGCATTCCGCCACTTCGCAGAACAAGCGCGCTTTGGCTGTATCGGGCCGTGGTGCGCCGGTCAATTGCAGCAGGCTGTCTGCCATATGCGGGTAGTTGGGTTGGGCAACAGCGGCAAACGGTAACAATAGCAGTAGCCAAACAGGGCGCAGTGTTTTCATACCTGAAATTGATAAATTTCCGGCAAATAGTTCATTAATCAGGGAAAAATCCCCTGATTATGGTAGAAGGGCATCCTTTTTTCCCGGCAGATGAAAATCATGGATCATGGCGATTGACAGGCACCTGCACAAGCAGGAATTTTGGGCTATCAAACTTGTTCACCATGAAAAATACGATCCTGCTTTTACCAGTCCTGCTATGCCTGTTAACTTCCTGCAGTAAACATGCTGACAATAATCCTGGAGGTGGGGGAAATGCTTCCGGTCATCTTTTTTATTCGGGCTATACGGCTTTCTATGTGTACGACCTGCAAAGCGGTACACAAAAAAGTATTCTTAGCAATGCGCAGGAATCGCACCAGGAGCGGTACGATGTAACCCGCGATGGAACAGAGATCGTATTTTATGCAGAATCCCTCAATTCCACCAATGTCAGTTTTACGATCTACAAAACCGATGGTACTGTGGTAAAAAATTTCCAGGTATCACAATATGTAAGCGGCATTCCCAAATGGTCGGCAGATAAATCCATGATCGCCGTTATCTGGCAGCCCGCATCTACCTACCCGGATAAATATGTGGCTGTTTTTAACAGGGATGGCCAGGCTCTTAAAGCATTCAAAGGTGTAAGCGATTATGCCTGGACTTCAGATGGCAGGCTGCTGATGACCGCCGGCAATAGTTTTTATCTCAGTAACCAGGCGCTCACCACGGCGCAGCAAATACAAACCGGCAGTAGCTTTCCGGATGCTCCCGGCCAGCTGGATATCAGCCGCGACGATCAGCAGGTAGCCTTTGTAAGCAATAAACATATCTGGAAAATGAACCTGGATGGCAGCCACCTGCAACAGTTAACCAGCAGTGATGTAAGAGAATGGTATCCATCCTGGTCGCCCGATGGCAGCAGGTTGTATTTCGCATTGGACTGGAGCGGTACCTGTCTTGAACTGCGGGCTATTCCTTCCGGCGGCAACCAAACCATCAATATAGACCCACACAGCGACAACCCTGCACCGCGTATACTGGCAGCCGGCAACCGTTTGTGCAGTCAGTCGCAACCCATGGTGAGGCCATAATCATATTGACAACGATAGCTGCGGAACAATATACTGACTACGGCAGCCAGGCCGGTTTATATTTTTTTTGCCAATGATAGGGGTAGGTTAACACTGCATTGTCTATTTTCTCGAATCACATTAACCACCCTCAGACAGTTAGTATGCTCCTCAAAAAAAGGCAAGGAATTGTATTGCTCGTATTGATCGTATTGTTACCCGGAAAAAAATTATTGGCGCAGCTGGGTGCCGCTTCCCTCAAAGGCCCTGGCATTGCTTTTAGTGTAGATTATTTACCGGCTTCTCATTACATAAGGCCCGAAGACAGTGTGAAAACCCGCGCTACCACTGCACAGCGGCGGTATAATTTCGGTATCAGTTGTATGCTGAGCAATAAAACGGATACGGTTACACACAAAACAAGATCATGGGCACTGGCAGCATCTGGCTCTTACAGTAAGCTCAGCAATGAAAAATATGATAAAAATATTTTTCCCTCCGAATTACTGACAACAGAACTGGCATTGCAACACTACCGCAGCCTCGGCGGTAAATGGGGATTAATGGCTATTTTATCCGGTGCAGTAAGTTATGACAGGGAGCAATTCAGCACGAATGATATTTTTATCAATGGCGGTGTGTTGTTTGTAAAACAAGCCAATCCACATTTCTCCTATGGTTTTGGGGCAGTGCTCACCAATACATTTGGTGTACCTATGTTACTGCCGGCTTTTATCATGAAATGGCAAACCGAACACAAGTTTAAGATAGAACTGAATTTACCGGAGAAAGCGGGCATCAGCTATAACCTGAACAAGCAAGACAATATCGCGCTGAATTTAAGACTACGCGGTGAAGCCTATAACCTGCAGAACCGTCCTGATACCGGCCGGCTGATGGCATACAAAGAGATCAGTGCGGGATTAGAAAACACGCTGCATCTTAGCAAGAAGGTTGATTTTGTGGCTGCTGCCGGAAGCGTTTTTTATAGCGGAGTGGAATTCAGGAAAAAAAGCCTGTCGCAAATGTTTACAACCGCGCCGTTCCATCGCCTGTCGGCTAACTATTTTCTCAGTGCGGGGTTAAGATGGAGTTTTTAATAATACGCCCCTCCGCTCCCGAACATCCTGCACCAAATTGTGTTTAACTTAGGCATACAATTCAATTATCATGATAGCATTTTTAGGTACAGGGCTTTTAGGAGCCAATTTTGTAAAAGCACTGCGTAGAAAAGGAGAACAAGTACAGGTATGGAACCGCACACCATCAAAAGCGAAAGCACTGGAAGCAGATGGGGCCCTTGCCTTTGAACAGCCTGCTGCCGCTGTAAAAGGCGCTTCACTGGTGCATCTTACACTGAAAGATGATGCTACCGTGAACGAAGTACTTGCAGCCGCAAGCCAGGGCTTTGAGCCGGGTGTTATTATTATCGATCATACCACCACTTCTGCTGAAGGCGCTGTACAGCGTACAAAAGAATGGGCAGCTAAAGGGTTCACTTACCTGCACGCGCCGGTGTTCATGGGCCCTGTGAATGCATTGGAAAGTACCGGTATCATGCTGGTATCCGGCAACCAGGATGTGATTAAAAAAATGGAACCGGTACTATCCGGCATGACAGGCCAGCTGATCAATTTTGGCGAAGAAGAAGGCAAGGCCGCTGCCATGAAACTCATCGGCAACCTGTTCCTGGTAACATTTACCGCCGGTATCGCAGATACTTTATCGCTTGCAAAAGCACTGCATATTTCTTTTGAAGAGGTAAGCACCCTGTTTAATTCCTGGAACCCCGGCGCATTGCTGCCGGCAAGATTAAAGCGCGTAGGCAGCGGTAATTATGACCAGCCTTCCTGGGAACTGAATATGGCACGCAAAGACACGGGTTTGTTTATCCAGGCGGCCGAACAGGGTGGCACTACACTCGCCGTGGTGCCTGCTATCGCCAGGGAAATGGACCGGTGGATAGAAAAAGGGTATGGCAATAAAGACTGGACCGTTATTGGCAAGGATGCCGTTTCTTAAACAGCTATTTCAGCAGCAGGCGTTTGAACTTTTCCAGCTCTTCCATTTCTGCTGTGGTTAGCTGTTCCTGCTTTTCATATTTCGCCCGCAGGAACAGTACCCGTTTATGTTGCGGATACCTGGCCAGTATTGCCTCAATGGTATCGCCAGCCTGCATTCTCTTTGAATCATCCGATGCCGTGGTGCTTTCATGGATCGATGATTTGAAACGGTCGGGCATTTTAAGTAAAGTGGCTTCCAGCGTTGCCAGCCAGGCAGCAGGCAGGTCTTTTACTTTCTGCGCTACCTGGAACAATCCCTGCAGTTGTTTTTTGCTGAGGCTGCCGCGCTCTTCATACTGGTGCATCAGGCTCATAATAAACAGCTTGTTGGGATTGTGCGCATAACAGGCGTCCAGTATCTTATCTATAATATCTATGCCCTGCTTTTTTTTATTCATATCCTCTTGCATGCCGGGTGCCGGCCGGTGGTTAACATTGATACAGTAAAACAGGGGCAAAGTTACCTGCTTCGGTTTAGAATAGGCAGAAATAAACCAAAATGGCGGCATCGGCGAATACCTGTGAAAATATATACAGGGTATTGCTACATTTGGTCTGCAATGCATATATAGACAGGAAAAGACCGTCAAATGAACAAGCCAAGCTATTCCATCAGGAACGCATATCCTGATGAATTTGAAAAGATCGGGCAACTGGTTGCAGGTGTTTATGCACAACTGGAAGGATTTCCCAAACAATCTGAGCAACCGGCCTATTACCATCTTCTGCTGAATGTTGGTGCATTTACCGAAAAGCCCCAGACAGAACTGCTGGTAGCAGTCTCCACCAGCAATGAAATACTCGGTGCCGTACTTTATTTTAACGATATGCAGTACTATGGATCTGATGGTATCGCACCCCGGGAGCGGGATGCCGCAGGCTTCAGGCTATTGGCCGTGGCACCGGAAGCCAGGGGATTGGGCATCGGTAAACTGTTAACGAACGAATGCATACAAAGGGCCAGGAACCATAAACGCCGGCAACTGATCATTCACAGTACCGCAGCCATGCAAACAGCCTGGAAAATGTATGAAGGCATGGGCTTCCGCAGATCGGAAGATCTTGATTTTATGCAGGGAGAGCTGGCCGTTTACGGGTTCAGGTTGTATTTAACCTGACAGTTGATTAGCTTCGCCCCGAATAACTATATACAATGATGTATTCCAGGCTGGCAGTTGCCTCACTCTTGCTTCTGCTGCAGTTGCTTGCCGCACCTGCGCAATCACAACAAACCGACACCATTTTTCAAACACCGGCCAGTAAACGCAGCTCTACGAAGGCGGTCATCGCCCGGATAAAATCAGGCATTCCACAACTGTTAAACAAAGCAGATGTTCCCGGCCTCTCTGCAGCGCTGATCCAAAACGGGTATATCGTATGGACCGGTGCATTCGGCACCAGCAATGCAGATACCAAAAAGCCGGTTACCCTCAACACTGTTTTCGAAGCAGCCTCTCTCAGCAAACCGGTATTTGCTTATGCGGTACTGAAGCTGGTTGATGAAGGCAAGATCAGCCTCGACACACCATTGAATAAATACCTGGGCAATAACTACGATATAACCGGTGATGAGCGCATCAACCTGATCACTGCAAGACATGTACTCACCCATACCAGCGGCTTTCCCAATTGGCGTAATGAAGACAACTCTCCTAAACTGCTGATACATTTTCAACCGGGCGAAAAATTCAGTTATTCAGGAGAAGGCATTGTATACCTGTCGAAAGTGGTGGAAAAAATAACCGGCATGTCACTGGAAGACTTTATGCAACACTATGCACTGCAGCCCCTGGGGATGAATGCCAGCAGCTATATCTGGCGCAGGCGCTACGATTCACTGAAAGCTTACAGGCACAATTTGCTGGGACAAGTAAGCGGCAGGATCCAGCCGCAGGATGCGAAAGAAGATACCGCGCACGACCAGGGTAATGCTGCCGCCAGCCTGCAAACAACAGCATCCGACTATGCCAAGTTCCTTCTTGCATTGCTGAAGGGTACCGGGCTGAAAAAATCCACCTGGCAACAGATGCTGAGCCCGCAGGTAAGGGTAGATGCCCAATACCCGCAGCTGGCCTGGGGTTTGGGGGTTGGGCTGGAAACGGAACCACAGGATACCCAACTCTGGCACTGGGGCGATAATGGGGATGCCAAAGCCTATTTTACTGTATCACTGCGCGATCAAAATGCCATAGTTTACTTTGCTGACGGAGCTAACGGGCTATCTTTTACAAAAGATATATTGCAAAACACGGTGGGTCGTGAACACCAGGCTCCCGCCTACCTTGACTACGACGATTACAACTCACCTGCGCAACAGCTGCTTAAAACAACCGTAGCCAGCGGCGCGGCTGAAGCGTTGAAAATATACAGGGAACAACGCGATAAAACCGGGAAGAAAATAAGCGAATCAAGCATGAACACCCTGGGGTACTTATTGCTGCAAATGAAAAAGAACAGCGACGCCATAGCCATCTTCACACAGAATACGGTAGATTTTCCGCAATCATGGAATGTATGGGATAGCCTTGCCGAAGCCTGCGCAGCCGATGGCGACAAGGCGCATGCCATTGAGTACTACGAAAAATCACTACAGCTCAATCCCAACAACACCAATGGTGCCAGCAACCTGAAAAAACTGAAACCGTAATATTGCCCGGCCTGCTTATAGTAAACGATTAACACCTAATTACTTAGACAGGGGTCATGTTATAAATGGATGGCTACCGCCTGTTTTCTTTAGCGTGCATCACCCTGAAAATATCATCATAAATTAATACAGGCATTCCTTTTTACGGTAGGGATGTTGATAACTTGTTTATCATTATCAATGCTACATGAAAATACTCACTGCCCAGTATCCAAGCGTTTTTGAAACAGCGTTTGGCAATACGGAGAATTCTGCCAAAGACCTGCTAACAGGCATTAAAATAAAAAGCGGCAATAACTGGTACATTGTCGGCAACCTTGCCAGGAATGGCGGCATCAATCCGGGCCGTACCGTTAATGCCTCTCCCGGCGAACACGATTTTGATATATTGTTCCGCAGCTCTTTATTACAACTGGCAGAGCGCACAAAACAACCATTGGTGATCACCACAGGCTTTCCTTTTTCTACTTACAACGCTTATAAAACAGCAGCTGAACAGTTTTTGCAGAAACGCCATTTCATGATCGAGTACGATACCCGTACATTCAACAACAATGGCGATGTAAAGAAAATTGCTTTTGAAATAGATAATTTTGAAGTGATCCCCGAAATAGTGGGCTGCATCATTGGCCTGAAGAAGATACTCGAAAACCAGCAGCCGGAAACTTTTATTGCCATCAGCCTTGGCTTTGGAACAATTGAAGGTGGTATGGCCTCCGGCGACGGGTTGATCCACCGCACTTGTTTCAGTTCTCATGGTCTGCAATATGCCATAGACAATCTCGGGCGCGAGCTGGGCAAGAAAAATTACCTGGAAATGCGCAACAGCCACCAGCTGGATGAGGCGATGATGAAAGGGCATATTTTTCTCAACAGGCGCAAAACCGATATCAAAGAACTCAGAAAAGAAATACTGCAGCAGTATTACCGCGAAGTGGTAACTCCCCTGCTGAGAAAATATTTTACCAACCGGGATTACGAAAGCTGTGAAAAGATCTACCTGATGGGCGGTGGTGCTCATTATCCTGAGCTGGTAGACAGTTTCAAAACGGAATACGGCGATGCCATCCCCGTAGAAATTGCACCGGATCCTGAAAAGCTGGCCAGTGTGGGTTACCTGTACAATTCATTCCGGATATCAGACAGGAACCACCAGCGCTGTGCCGGTATTGATATTGGTAATTCAAGTACAGTTGTTTCGGTTTTCCAGGAAGAAGCAACCAACGGAACCATCAAATAAAGCAATGGCATTACAGCTTCTGCGCATATTCAGGCATTCATCTGCCCGTGCCTTTGGTGTACCCAGGGGTGCTGTTTTTACCGGTGATCTTTTTGCAGCCGGGCCTGGTGCTGTTTATGGAAAGCTCACCGGTAATGTTCGCATCAATGGATCAATCCTTATTGGCAAAGAAGCTGAAATAACCGGTATCATAGAAGCCGCAACCATCGTGGTGCTGGGTAAAGTGACCGGCGACCTGTTTGCATCAAAAAAGATACTTGTAAAAAACGGTGCAACAGTGACCGGCAGGCTTGAAGCACCTGTTGTTACCATAGCCGAAGAAGCAGTGGTGGAAACACCGGCACCGGCTACTATTGCTGCGCCAGCAGAAGTTTCCACTCCACCGCCATTTCAAGAAGAACCACCGGTAATCACGTATGCCGATATCAGGTTCACCGGTATTGTGAGCGCCGCAGGGCGGCAGGAGAATACACAGACCTGGTTTTAATACAATAAAAAAAGCCGCTCAAAGAACAGAGCGGCTTTTTTTATTAAAGAGGATATTAGTTGCTATATCCCGGGTTTTGCACCATTAATTTATTGGCCTGTATTTCTGTATTGGGGATCGGTAATAAAAACCTGAAATTGCCTGCTGGCAGTGTTGTTCCCGCCGGAGTTGGCGCATCAGAGGCCAGCCGTTCTACCGGCAGGTTTCTTCTTTTCAAATCCCAGAAACGATGACCTTCAAATGCCAGTTCTTTAAACCGTTCTGATAATATAGCGGTAATAGCATCTGCTTTTGATGCAAAGCTTACATCCGTATAACCGGTAATCCTTGCAGCCCTGAGTGTATTCACATCTGTGGCAGCGCCTGCCAGATCGCCGGTTTCCGCTTTTGCCTCTGCACGGATCAAATACATTTCTGAAGTTCTGAAAACCTTGGCATCGGCAACATTTTCTGCAGCGGTTGCATAGCCTGTACCTGCATATTTTTGAACCAGGCGGGGTTTCCTGCTGGCGAGCAGCGGTTCGTTCTTCAAATAACTATTAAAACGGATATCATTCACCTGGTCATAACTATTCCAGAGTTTATCCGAAGGCTGCCAGCTAACGGTTCCTATTCCTGTAGCCGTTGCATTGGCAGAAGTGCCCCGGAATAGCGAACCCATCCTGGAAGTTGCACCTGTGCTGATAGGGCCACTTAAAGAAGAAGAACGTTTCAATTTAAAGGCCAGTTCATTATTGCCCGCATCAGTCCAGATAGTTGGAAATTGTGCCCTGTTCGCAAGCGGAATGGCACTGATGTATTCTGTGCTGTAAGTAATGGCATTGGGCCAGTCTGACATATAAAGGGCAATACGTGCCTGCAAAGCAGATGCCGCCAGTTTTGTTGCCCTTGTGATATCAGTAAGATTGTTGGGCAAAAGTGTTTTGGCTTCTGCCAGGTCAGCATTCATCTGTTTAAAATATTCTCCCATTTTTATCCTCGGCTTCGGATCCAGCGATGAGCTATCCATATAGGCCAGTGCCAGTCCGTCGCTTGAATAATTCCCGCAATAATACCTGTACAGCTCAAAATGGCAAAAGCTTCTTAAGAAAAGCGCTTCTCCCCTTACCCGCTTACGCACTGCAGTACTATCTTCCGCCTTTAAAGAATCGGCTTTGGGCAATGCCCGTAAAACCCTGTTCACCCTGTCTACAACGCGGTAAAAAACGTTGAATGCGGTAAAATTATCTCTTATACCTATATCTGTTGATGTGTATTGCCATTCATGGGTGGTTGCCGCATTATAAAATTCGGAGGGCTTTACTTCATCGGCAAAAGTGGCATTTAATAATACATCCATTTCTGTTCCCAAACCGGCATAAGCACCTATGATGGCCTGCTGGTTATTGCCTACTGTTTGTAAAGCGATATCGCCACCTATAAAATCGGTTTCTTTAACATCCAATAGATCTTTTTTGCATGACACCGCAAGCAAAACAAAAGCTATTAATACCAATGTATATTGTTTCATTCTATTCTGGTTTAAAAAGATTAAAGAGTAATGTCAATACCGCCCACAAATGTTCTTGGATTCGGATACTCATTTAAGCTGATATTATTATCATCTTCAGGATCTAAACCATGCCAGGGGCTCCATACAGCAAGGTTTTGGCCCTGTACATATACCCTGATTGATTTAAATATTGTTTTGCCTGAAAATTTAACATTGGAAAACTGGTAGCCAACGTTTAAATTTCTGAACCGGAGAAATCTCGCATTTTCCAGATCTGAAGAAGTAAAGCCCCTGTCATATGCCGGGGATTGATAGAAAGCATTGTCTCCCGGTTTACGCCATTGGTTGGTAAGCAGTTCTCTTGAACCATTCACAGATGCCTGGTAACCTGGTGTGCCTCTTGTTATCCAGTTCCGGATATTGTTACTCCGCACCACATCAAACTGATAGGAGAATAATGCACCGATGCTAAATCCTTTATAGGTAAAATCAAGATTGATGCCACCTACATGTTTGGGTAAGTAGGTACCGAATTTGGCATATTGGGGAGCCGAAGCTGCATCATTGGTAATACCGGTGGCTGTTTCAAATTTCGGCATTCCCGTTTGGGGGTCTGCTCCCAGATAATGAGGCGTATAGTGCGTGCCATAAGGAAGTCCTTTCTTTATCAGAAAAGTTCCGAGGGGATATTCACTCACAGAGCCCAGGTCAGTTATCTTATTATTGTTAATAGCGTGATTTAAGCCAATGGTCAATGTCATATCATTGTTCTTGATCACATCACCACTAACAGTAAATTCAAAGCCTTTATTCACCATGGTTCCCGCATTGATACTTAAGCTGGAGAACCCTGTTGTACCACTTAATGGCTGGTTAACAAACAGGTCTACTGTTTTATTGTGATAGGCATCCACTGTTACTCTTATCCTGTTATGCAATAAAGCAAAGTCAACACCCAGGTCAGCTTCCTGAACATTTTCAATTTTCAGGTTAGGATTACCGGGAGAAGTGGGTGCCAGCCCTGTCAATGGCGAACCTGCATATTGGTTGGTACCAAAAGAGGGAACCTGGGGGCCCTGGTAGTTTGTTACGGTTACCCAGTTGTTTGCGCTGGTACCTAAAACAACATAACTGCTGGTGGGGATACTTCCGATATTCGGAACAACACCGTAAGAAGCCCTTACTTTTAAATCAGATAAAACATGCTGTTGCTGCATAAAATTCTCCTTGATAGCATTCCATATACCCCCTACAGACCATGTGGTGATCTCCCTGTTGGATATATTCACGATCCTTGAAGTACCGTCCCTTCTGATGTTGGCACTAAGGGTATATTTATCATTGTAGGTATACCTTGCCAACCCGAAGAAAGAACGGATACCGAATCCTGATTTAGCACTGGTGGCATTTTGCGGATAAGTGGAAGCCCCGTTGGTGGGCAATGGCCCTGCCCCCTGCCCTGTTTGGGAAAGGCGGGGATCTAAATTATACAAAGTAAAGCCCAATCCTTTTCCATACCCACGCACAGCCTCAAAATAAGCGCCCACTTCCAGGTCGTGTACATTGTTTATTCTTTTTGCAAAAGTGAGGCTGGATGTATTGATCAGCTGTGCAACGGAATTATAGGCCTCCACATCTATACCTGACTGAAATGGTTGAGTGCTGCCCACATAAGATGCGGGATTAATATACCGCTGCCATACATTGGAAGAGTAATCAATGCCAAATACATTCTTTGCAGTTAAGGATGGCAGTATTTTGTATGCCAAAGTAAGCCCTGAATTAATTTTAAGCTGCTTTTGTACCAAAGACGAGTTTTCTATTCCTTCCAGCACATTGGCGATCTGTTTTAAAGCGAGCGTTGTGTTGGCGCCATAATTCAAAGTACCATCGGGTTTATACGGATTTTCATATGTTTTGGCCCTGTAGGTCATTTGAAAAGGGTTCCGCGCAGAATTGCCCAAGGCTTCACCTTCTGAGAGATTGGTAACAGAATAGCCGATCAGGTTGTTCCAGGAAATAGATAAATTGCCCGTGGTGTGATCGATATTGAAGCGGGTTGTATAACGCCTTAATGCAGCTTTGAGGTCGATACCTTTCTGATCGAAAACACCTGCAGAGAGATAAATCTTTGTATTATCATTTCCCCCGTTGACGCTTATTTCATGCATTTGGGAAAAACCTTTGCGGTATAAAATCTTGCTCCAGTCAGAATTGATCTTTCCTATACTATCCAACATAAAATCGTAGCGTGACTGCTGTGCAGGGCTGAGTGTAGCATAAGTTGGATTGTTTTTGGAGTAGATCCATCCCGGTGTATTAGGTGTAGTTGCAGATCCTAAAATCTGGCCCATACGCTCTTCATAGCCCAACATTTCTTTGGTGTTCATCAAATTTAAACGGGAAAAATTAGGCGCTTCGGTAAAACCCAGCTGGCTTCTGGCGGTGATCGTTGTTTTACCTGCCTTACCTCTTTTGGTTGTAATAACAATAACCCCTGTTCCACCCCGCGCACCATATAATGCAGCGGCAGAAGCATCTTTTAAAACAGTGAGCGATTCAAAATCATCAGGGTTCAGTGTTTGAAAATCCTGTGCAGCAACCGGTACACCATCTATTACATAAAGCGGCTGTGCACCTGCACCCTGTATAGATCTTACACCCCTGATCGTTACATTGGCACTGGTACCTGGCTGACCAGAGCCGGAATTCACCAGCAGTCCTGGCGCATGTCCCTGTAATGCCTGGTCAAAAGCACCTACAGGCACTTCATTAACTGCTTTAGCACTGATCACCGAAGCAGCACCTGTGAATTGTGTTTTATTAACGCGGGAATATCCTGTTACAACCACCTCATCCAGGCTACTTTCCCTGTTTTCCATATTTATGGCCAGATGATCGTTTGTTTTGCCCAGTTTCACCATAACATCTTTGTAATTGACCGCGGAAAATACAAGTACATCTCCCGGTTTGGCAGTGATAGAAAACAAACCATCCACATTGGTAATGGCGCCGGTCGATTTACCCTGTACCCTGACAGAAACGCCGTCGATAGGTACTCCGCTCTTGTTTACGACTGTTCCGCTGACCTTAAATGTTTGTGAATAAGCTGCTCCCGCGAGAAGAATGGTGGAGAGCAGGAATAAATAATACAATAGCCATGACTTTTTTCTCATATGCAGTTGGTTTTAGGGATAAAAATAATTGTAAATATATTCCTAGCGGTTTAAAAACAAACAGGCAGTAACATATATAAATTTTGTACCTATATTTTACTGTATATAATTTAATTATGCAGGGCGTTATATATGTATATGGAAAAGATAGCAGGCAGGGATAGAAAAGAGGCTCCGTTTACTTTATTCAGCTAATATATATCCTGAATAGTAGAAACCGGTGATATGCATAAAAACAGCATGCAGGCATCCACAATAACCGCTTCAGTAAAACTGCGCTTTTACGATAAAACGGATGATCAGCGCTAAAAAAGACCGGGCCGTTGATTTTACAGGAGGAATGACTTCCATTCCCTTAACAATTCCTTCTGGAAACTATCGCCAGACACTATTGAAATCGTTAAAAACGGCCATAGAAGATGTTAAATAGGTATACCTGCTTTGAGGCTCGCTGATTGCAGGGTACATTCATCATACCAATTAACTCCCTTATGCAGCAAACCTCCACCCTATTGCTTACACTGAGCTTTTTTTATTCACTTACCTGTACGGCTCAAAACAATACAACTATTTTAAAGGGCACGGTGATCAGTGCGGGCAGCGGTAAAGCCGTTAGCTATGCAACCATCAGCTGGTCGGGCAGCGGCATCAGTACCATCAGTAATGAAGAAGGCAGATTTGTATTAAAAATACCCATCCCCCGTAAACCAGACAGCTTGCATATTTCCCATGTAGGTTACCAGCCTGTGAGCATACTGCTGAACTACACCGATACCAGTGCCAGAACCATCACCCTGGCGGAAAAAAGCAGCCAGCTGGCTGCAGTGACCATTAAAACCATCAATCCCCTGCACCTGCTTAAACGGGCAATAGAAAAAATACCGGAGAACTACCCGGTCAACGCTTATACCTGTCAGGGGTTTTACCGGATGACCGGTAAAAAGGAAAAAAGGATCATTGATCTTTCAGAAGCAGTTGTTCAGGTGCACAATGAAAACTATGCACGCCGGAACAAACAGCTGAAAGTGATCAAAGCCCGCTGGGACCAGGATCAAACAGTTTTTGGCAATGCTGACGGCATTGATATCGGCGCCAAACCGGAAGATATCATGGATGAGGATATTGTAAGCAATGCAGGCGCTTCCGGCTTACTGAGCAAAGAGGGATTAAAAGACCATGTATTCACCTACAATGGCCTGGTCGATTACAATGGCCAGGAAGCTTATTCCATCGGGTTCGACCAAAAAGAGGATGTGAAAAAAGCGCTGGATAAGGGAACAATTTATATAGACACACATAGCCTGGCATTTCTGCAGTTCGTCAAATATAAAAGTCCGAAAGGCATACAGTACTGGGAATTTAAATTTACCCAGCGGCTGCTTTTAAAAGTATTGGGTGTACAGATACGCTTATTGGGCGACAGCGGTTATGTTACCTATAAAAAATATGGCAGCAAATATTACCTGGACCATATCTATGGCACTGCCCGTTGGCGCATCATGGGTGGCAGAAGACGTTTTGAACTAAACCCCATGCAGCTCCGGTTTAATTACCTGACCACAAGTATTGATACCACAGCAGTAACCGCTTTTACCAGGAAAGAAGTGCAACGCAATTCCAGCCTTATTGAAACACAGGCGCCGGATAAAAATACAGACAGCACCGATGCTTTTTGGGGCGATTATAACCTTATCCTCGCCGACTTCAAAGTGGATTCGGCCATTAAAGTAATACGGGCCAATAATGAAACACTGAATTACAAACAAACCCTTGCCCGGCAACTATCGAAATATAAAGCAGGTGCCAGGGAAAAAATCGATTCTATCCTGTCGTTTTATTTTCATAAAGAACAGTTCAATGGTGTTGCGCTGGTGAAATACCAGGGCAGTCTTATTTATGAAAAAGGATTCGGCCTGTGTAACCAACAGAAAAAGCTGCCCAATACACCGCAAACACAATTCAGGATAGGCTCTACTTCAAAACAGTTTACCGCCATGCTGATTATGCAGCTGGCCAATGAAAACAAACTGAACATAGATGATTCCGCAGGCCGTTTTATACCCGGCTACCAGAATGGGAAAGTGACCATCCGTCAATTACTGACACACCAGTCGGGCATACCCAATTACCTGGATGATGAAAACAATCTTGTTAAAATATTTACACAGAAGTATACAGCCCTTGAAATGGTGAAACAATTTTGCAGTGATTCGCTGGAATTTGAACCCGGCACGCAAATGAATTATTCCAATTCAGGCTTTGTGGCACTGGCTGCCATAATAGAACAGGTCACCGGTAAACCATATGGTCATGTACTGGCCGAAAAAATTTTTATACCGCTGGGTATGCAGCACAGTTATTTTGGCAAAGAGGGGCAGGATACCAGTCATCTCGCTGTTGGATATGTGAACGGCGAACCGGAACAGCTTTATCCTGTGCAAAATGTAATTGGGGCAGGTGGCATCACTTCTACCGCCGAAGACCTGTTGTTGTGGCACAATGCACTATCGGCCAATACCCTGCTGCCAAAGGAAAAACAGGATGAGCTTTTCAAGCCCAGGGTACTATGGGATGAATGGGGAGCCTATTATGGTTATGGCTGGATGATCGACCGTTTGCAGTTCGGGGCTTCAAAAAAACATATCATCCAGTATCACCCGGGTACTGAGCTGGGCTTTTTTGATATGCTGGTAAGGCAACCGGATAAAGATATTTTTATCATCCTGCTCAGTAATAAAGGCGATTTCCCGCGGTTCGATATGACTGACCTGCTATTAGCTGAATTAAATTAATACTCCGTACCCAGTGCTATTCACCGGCATGATCAAACCGTTTTTCCCCCTTCAGGATACAGTCTACCTTTGCGCGTGCATATTCATTGGCCCATGTTTCCAGCATGGCCAGTGCAGCACCAAGTGCCCTGCCTTTGCCGGCAATACGGTAACTCACTTCCGGTGGAAAACTGTGTTTTTCTTCCCGGATGATCAGCCCGTCTTCTTCCATCTGCCGCAGATGATCCAGCAGCACTTTTTTAGAAACTTTGGGAATGGCTCTCCATAGCTCGGTGAACCGTATCTCATCGGTGTTAAACAGGTGAAACAAAATAACCGGCTTCCATTTGCCCGACAAAACGGTCAGCGCCACACGCAATCCGCAATACTTGAACTGGTCTTTATCCATGGTAACAAATTAGTGAACAGGTTACCGGCAAGTAACCTTCTTGCATCAGCAAATACAAAGCAGCAAATTTGCATCAAATAATTCACTGATGAAGTTACAATTAATCCGTAATGCAACACAGTTACTGCAGGTGAACGGACAAACGCTGATGATAGACCCGATGCTGGCACCCAAAGGCAGCTATCCTGCCATTCCGGGCACAGGCAATGATATACCCAACCCTGTATGTGATTTACCATTTGACCCAAAAGAGTGCAACCGGCTGATCGCAGGAACAGATGCCCTGCTGTTGACGCATTTGCACAGGGACCATTGGGATACCACAGCACAGCAGCTTTTTCGCAAAGATATCCCGCTGTTCTGCCAGCCCGGCGACAGCGCCAGCATTATGCAGGCCGGTTTTACCCATGTAACAGAGATCAGTGATCACCTGTCATGGAAGGGAATAACCATTCACCGTACCGGGGGAAGGCATGGTACAGGCGAAACCGGTAAACGGATGGGACAAGTATCGGGCTATGTTATTGTGCACGAACAGCAGCGTTTATACCTGGCAGGAGACACGATCTGGTGCGATGAAGTAAAGCAGGCATTAGACCAATACCATCCCACACAAATAGTGGTGAATGGTGGTGCGGCCCGTTTTACCACCGGTGATCCGATCGTTATGAGCATTGAAGATATTGTCGCACTGTGCGGGTATTATCCCGGAGCCCCTGTTTATGTTGTGCACCTGGAAGCTGTTAACCACAGCACGGAAAGCAGGAAACAGATCCGCCAGGCAATGGTGGCCGCAGCAGGTTTGGCCAACAGGTGTTTTGTTCCGGACGATGGGGCGGTGTTTATTGGTTGAGCTGGTATTGCTTATATCATCAAACAAGCGGCCCGCAAAGCGGGCCGCTTGTTTGATCGCTTATTTAATTTATTTCTTTACCATTATTGAGCAGCGAACATTATTCTGCCTTCTTACTCAATGCCAGTGCTTTCTCCAGCACCTCATCACGTTTTGCTACAATACCCCTGATGGTTTTGTGCACGGTGATATCAGGCTGAATGCCTTTCATGAAATGCTGGCTTCCATCATGGTTGATCACCTTTAAACCGGTAAAACTAAAAGCGCATTTGCCAGGCAGCACCACCCAGATAACATCACCATTGGTGCCGGCAGTAGGTTCGCCTACAATGGTGCCCAGCTGTAATCCTTTAACATACCCCATTACTGATTCAGCATAACTGATAGCCTCCCCATTGGTGAGAAAAAATACTTTGCCGCCGATATGCGGCTGAGCAGGCTGCAGATGCCAGCCTAAGCTCTTCCAGCTAGTTTTTTCATGATCAGGCAATAGTATCTGCTGCAACTGCATCCATTCATCATTTTCCGGTTGCCGTATCAGGTGTGTAAGGATGGAAACACCGTTTTCATCTTTGGGATAACCGCGCAAATCAAATAATACAACTGCAGCCCTGGCCAATTGTTCCAGCCGTTTTTCTATTTCCTTCCAGGGCATTGCTGAAAGATTTACATAAATGGTCCCGGAATCAATTTCCCGGTAAGCTTCTTTCTGTGGAAGGGAAGCGAAGTATGCAGCCCCGTTCAGTATAAATGATATATCTGCTTCCCGTCTTTCATTCCCGGCTGTTGCCAGGGACAAATGCAATACACTATCTTTTGGACCGATGGCCATTTCAAACAGCGTTCGTTCCATCAGTGCATCTGGCGTACCGGCAGCAACTGTTTGACTGGCTGTGCTGATATACTTGCTAACCGGTATGCCCTGAATAGCCGTTACAATATCTCCCGGTTGCAGCGCCAGAGAAGCGGATAAAACATGGGTGATCACCAGCTGGTCTTCAATCCACTCCCATTTCAGGGGAAGCCATCCCCTGGTAGCTTCAGCCGGGTTGCTGATAAAAATATGCCCATCGTGCATTTTAGCCGTAAAACTTTTAAGCGTGTGTTCAAAATCAGCAGCAGTCCGGTTTTGGTAGCAATCAGCCAAAGCCTGCCGGAGATCCTGATCCCAATTGGTTATCCACTCCCGGTAATAGGGATGAAAATGCTGAAACACATTCCAGGTGATGATAATATCTGCGAGCCGTACATAAAGGTCATCATCGGTCAGCGAAGTGGGCAGCTGCGCCTGTAAGATCTTATTTTGCTTCATCAGCCCTGCTGTATCGGTAACGGGATAGGTTGCCTGTTCTTTACCCCATAGCGCTACTGGCATGGTAATGGATAGCCCGCTGCCGATATCTTTTTTTATTGTACTGCCTGCCGGCAATATGTCTGCAAAAAGCTGGTTGGTTATGTTTCCTTTTTTACCGTTCACTACCTGGTAGCTATTGGTACGTATCGATTGGTAGGTTTGACTATAACCACTGGCCCCATAACCATTGTGCTGCCAGCAAACCACTTTCATACCACTGGTATCAGCAGGTATGAATGCTGCTGCGCTGAAGGGTGATTGGCTGCCGGTGGAATAAATAGCAAGTGAAGGTGCCAATGGTTTAAATAATTGTTCCAAAACACGCTGCAATGCCTGTGAACTTCCGGCTTTTTCTACCGCCCTTGCGCCATAAACAGCCAGCTTGTCCCAGTCGGCAACCACAGCTGCATCACCGGGATAAAAATACCGTACATATCCGTATGGCCGAGCAAAGCTGTAGAGATTATCTATGGATTGAACAGGTTGCGCATGACAGGCGAACAGCGCGAACAAGTAACCTGCCAATAAGAAGCTGTGTTTCATAGTCAGGGAATAGTCGTTAACATATACACCAAGCTAAATACAGTTTTTTATACCAGGCAGTTTTGTATGGTTAAAACTTATTAACAGGCCATTGCATTCTTTTCCTTTAACATTTTTTATCAGGTCATTACCCGCTGCATACAATGCATTACTTACCCGCCTGGTAAAAATAACCTGCAAAACCTGCAGACCGGTGCACTTTTATGTTGCTGCCGTCTATTTCCATGATCAGCAAAGCCGCACCGGGAAAGCGCTTGATCAGCCGGAAAGATTCCCTGACCGAAAGGATACTGCAGGCGGTGGCCAGCCAGTCGGCAGTGGTGCCATCGGCGGCAATCGCCGTTACATTTTTTCTTTGGGTGATGCCGATACCGGTTTTGGGATTTACAATATGCGAATAGCGTTTGCCATTAAATTCCACGTACTGGTAAATATCTCCTGAAGTTGCCACCGAGGTTTCACTAAGCACCAGCAGTTGTGGCAGTATCTCCTGTTTTTCTCCAGGTGCATTAATACCGATCAGCCAGCCTTTCTCACCCGGTGGCGCCTGGCCTGTTACAATTTTACCACCGGCATTAACCATTGCACAGGGAAAGCCATTGGCCCGGATAACCTCCAATGCACGCGCCGCCACAAAGCCTTTTCCCAATCCACCAATATCCAGCTGCATGCTTTTTTTTTCCAGCCATACTGCATGGGCAGCAGTATCGAGATGGATATACCGGTAACCGGTTCGCTGTAAGGCTTCCTGTATCGAATCCGCAGCAGGGAATATTTTTGTTTTACGGGCTTTCCGCCACAGTTTTACAACAGGCCCTATGGTTACATCGTAACTGCCTTTGCTGAGGCGCGCTGCTTCTACAGATCGCCGGAGAATATCGAACAAGGGTTCAGACACCGGTACATAACGCCCCTGCCCGCTGGTAGCACTTAAACGGCATATTTCACTGCTGTCTATATAATCACTGAGTATCGCATTCAACGATGCGGCTTTTGCAAAGGCAAGTTCAGCAGCTGCAGCGGCCGCAGCCGAATCTGCCGCACAGATGGTGATAGTGAACGGCGAGCCCATTTCGGGGCGCTCAAATACATATTTTTTTTGCGCACCATTAAACTGGCCGGCAAGCAACATAACAAGAAGAAACAAGGGCATTGTACAACAATTGTCGGTTGTATAGAATATACTGAATACACCTTACAGGATTATTCATTGCAGGAAAGATAGGTTTTTATTTATTACTGCCTCCAATCACTACCAGTAGCACGCTCTTTTTCTTCTGGCCTGTTTAAATTGATTTTTCAACGGGCAGCCAAGGCCAACCAATTTGCACAGTTCGCCGTACTGGATATCACCACCTGGAGCAGGTATTGGCCTGGTACGGCACCAGTTCACTCAGCAAACAACTAAAACCGGCTACTTCATTCCATGCCATAGCACCAGGTGATAAACTGATCAAAGGCGGGTTTCCCGGCCATGCCGTGATAGTGCTGGATATGGCAGAAAATAAGGAAGGAAAAAACATTTTTCTATTGGTGCAAAGCTATGCCTGCACAGGACATACATATACTGAACCATCCATTGCATACAGCAGCTAATCCCTAATACGGCGTGCATAATGCGCAGCAACAGGTTACACCCGAATGGATATTCACCATGCCGGGTGCATTAAGAACCTGGTGAACAAACAGGCTACAACCCGCTATAATTTACCTGTAAGTGTTACAACAGAACGTGCCGGAATAGCAATAGGTTCTTCAGCAGGGAACCTTCTTCCTGAAGGCTGTAAGGCAGCATCGCCGCTGGTGGTATAACTACGCAATGCACCCAGTTTTGCATGCCTGCTATGGAGCTGCAGTTCAACAGCCTGTTCACTATTATTGACCACCACTACGCTAACAGTGCTGTTGGTATTGCGGTAGGCCGATACCAGCAGGGCATGTGCATCGGTACTATCCTGCAGCACTGTTTGTATACGCCTGGCGCCCGGACGAACAAAGCGGCTGTAATTACCCAGCACCCACAGCATCTTACTGTCGCTGAAAGAGCCGTCTTCCTGGTTATTGTCTATATACACCAGTCCATCTTTGTAATCAGACGATGAAATCCCCAGCCACCAATGCCATGCAGCTGCATTGGCAATGGTAAGATCGTTATGAATAACACGGGCCATATATAGCGCCGCAGTCATGCCCAGGTCTTTTTTAGCACCGTTTATTTCTCCCGCATTATCACCGAGTATACAATATTCCGTTTGCCAGAATGCTGTTCTTTTATTGCCGGCCAGTGTTGCCGCCAGTTTTTTTCTTACGCTGATCCCCAGACTGTCGGGTGATGTGGTAAAATAACTGTGCGCAGCGATTGCAGGATATACCTGTGGCAATTGCAGCAGGCTGGTAGGCGAACTGCTGTTGAAGAATGCATTGACCTGGTTGCCTTTTTGAGGTTTGTCTTCCCCGGCAAAGAGATAATTGAGCTTTCCTGCTTCCGTAACCAGTATGCGGGTGGGTAAGGCTGCGGCTTTGAGTTTTTCGCTGAGCTGTTTCACCACGCCGTACACTTCTTCGTTGTTGTAGGGGCAGCCTTCCTGGCCGCCATCGCTCCAGTCCCATTGTGGTTCATTGACCGGACTGATATAGTCCAGTGTAATGCCTGTTGCAGCCCGCAGGCCACTGATCACTTTAGTAATATACGTTGCCAGTGCACCGTAGTTGGATGCAGCGATATTGGTATGGCCCCCTGTAGCAAATGCTTTTTTGTTAACCGTTAATTGCACCGGTGGACTATTTAAAAAGCCCAGGAACTGTGGTACGCCTCTTTTACGGGCAGCACGCAGAAACCAAAGCTGCCCTGCCTGCCGTTTAAAATTCCAGGATCTATCAGGCTCCCAGAATGATTCTTCCCTGCGCCAGGCATTTTGTATGCCGCTGCTGTCGCCCTGCTGTGCACTGCCTGCACCAATATTAAACCGCCAGAGCGAAAGCCCGATACCCCTGGGCTGCCCGCCGGCAGTGGTATCCATGCTGAACAGCCAGTCTGCCATTGCTTCTTTCTTTGCATCGGGCCAGTTGCCTGCATATTTACAGCTCCAGGCATCGGATGCGCCGAAATTATGGATGGTTTGCCTGGTCTCTGCAAAATCGATCGCTACATTTATTTTTTTCTGTGCCTGCGTACTTACTGTTGTCAATGCAAGCACAGCTATTGCTGCTGCTGTCTTCATCTGTTGAAGGGAATAACAGGATGGCGGATGGCTTACGCCATCCTGTTCATTAAAGTTTTACAATCTGCCATTGCTGGTTACGCCCGGCATTCCAGTACCATTGAATAATACCGGCGCCATTGGTGGTAGATCCGCCATTCACATCCACCGACTGGCTGCTGTTGCGGTTAATCAGTTTATAATAGCCATAACCAATATCTGTAACCTCCCATTGCTGGCTGTTATTGTTGTTTCCTGTATTTTGAACAAGACCGGTACCCGCTGTGGTTGAACCGCCGCTTACATCCAGCAATTTGCTGCTGTTACGATTGGCAACAGTAAAATAATTATTCCCTGCGGCAGCCAGTGCCCATTGCTGGTTATTACCACCCCAGTAATCCCATTGAATAATATTGCCACCATCAGCTGTTGAACTGCCGTTTACATCCAGGGTTTTACCGCTGCCGCGGGAAAGGATTTTGTAAAAAGCACCGGCATCAAAAACACCGGGAGGCTGTGTAACGGAAATATTACCCCAGCCATATTGCACACGCTGTAAACCCGCATTGTTGTTAACGCTGAGCGTGGTGCCGTTCAGGGTTAACAGGCTGTAGCTGTCACCGGTTCGCAATCCGGGCCAGTAAATACTACCCAGCTGCCTGTTGCGGAGTGCATTGGTCATACCCTGCAAGTAAGTGATCTCTACATCTGAACCGGGTGCACCCAGGTAATTTTTTCCGCTGGTCATTGAGCAACCAAATTCAGTGACGATCGTCCTGTCGGGATAATTCAGCGATCCTATGGGCTGCTCCCAGTCTGCCGAGGTGGTTTTACTGTTATCAAACCAGGTGTACATGTGGTAAGATAACAAACACGAAGCAAACCTGCTGTCTGAGCCAATATCGTTTACATTGGTGGCATATCCTGCCCCATCGAGCAATACCCTGTTTGCCGGGATAGCAGGATAATTGGTCAGCCATTGTGCATACAGGCTTTTGAGATCGTTCACACTATATCCATGTGGTTCGTTGAACACTTCAAAATACACCTGGCTGTTGCTGCCGTACTGGTTGGTAATGGTTTGCCACATTTGCCAGAAAGCAGGCAGATCATCCACCAGCCCGTCTTTCGAGCTGCTGCCTTCCCAGTAGCCCAGCACTACCCGCATTCCATTAGCAATGGCCTTGTCAATGGCACCGGTATAAGCAGCCCACCAGCTGCCTGAAACTGTACTAGGATTCACCGGCAGGCGAACCGTATTAGCGCCCTGCTGGGCAAAAGCCGATAATATACCCGATGCTTTTGACTGCACCGTAGCATAATTATCTGTAGCGCTCAGCCCGCTGGGCACCACCAGTCCGTCTGAAAAATTATCATTGGGATCGGCCCAGTTCACACCTTTAAAATCGGAGGTAATGGCCAGCAGGGCTGCCGGACCGTTCTTCTTTGCGGCATCCTCCTCCGCACCGGATCGCTGCATGTTTTTAGAACAGGCTGCAAGCCCGAGACATACATACAAATACCATCGTTTCATAAAAAACATTTTTGTGGTTAAAAATGAACGTTTCCATGAGAACGGTTATGTATATTCATCAGTAGCCATCATTCTGTTTCAGCTTGTTGTTAGATGCCTGTATCTCTGACCGTGGAATAGGTAACCAATAATTTTTATCACTGAAGGTTTTACCATCCAGCGCAACCTTGCGTGTGTACAGGAAAGAACCATCGCTATTGCGTTTTACATCGATGCCATAAGCCGGTGTGTTTTCTGTGGTACCGGCAATTTTCCAGCGGCGCACATCGTAAAAACGGTGTTCTTCAAAAGCCAGTTCTACCTGCCGTTCTTTTTGTATAGCTGTGCGCATCTGCGACTGTGAAAGACCGGCTGTGAGCGGCGGCATGTTCACACCGGCCCTTTGCCTTACCTGGTTAATGGCACTGTACACGCTGGCATCCGGCCCCACTGATTCGTTCTGTGCTTCGGCATAGTTCAGCAGCACTTCTGCATAACGCAGGTATATCCAGGGCTGCAGGCCTGCTACATTCCAGGGGTTATCAATGGGGTTACTATCATCCATGAACTTTTTCAGGTAATAGCCGGTTTTCGTAGTGTTCCAGTTAGAAGGACCGTCTTTGCTGTCTTTACCACCGGGTGTATAGGTTTGTATTGTACTGTTCCGGTAAGGCGCACCATTGTATAGAATAGTGGCATAAAAACGGGCATCCCTGTGCGCATACGGGTTCTGCGCATCATATCCGGAAGAGGGGTCGGCAATGGGTTTACCATTGTCCATATCATAAGCATCCACCAGGTTCTGTAAAGGAGTATTGCCGGCCCAGCCATTGTATCCATTAGGCCCGTTGGCAATTTCCAAACATACATGACGGGCGCCGATGGCGAACTGGCGTTCAAATATGATTTCATTACTGCCCCCTTTGGTGAACAGGCTGCTATAGTTGCTGCTGATACCATATTTGTTCATATCGATCACCGCTTTGGCTGCAGCGGCAGCATCCTGCCAGGAGCCAACATTGTACAAGGGGCTGGCCGCATACAGCAACAAACGTGCTTTCAAAGCAAGAGCCGCACCACGGGTTGCCCTTGTGGGGTCGAGGGCTGCAGCATTGTCCAGCGGCAGCAGCCCGGCAGCTGAATCCAGCTGGCCAACAGTATAAGTGATACAATCTTTCAGTGATGATTTCTGGAACAGCGCATCATCTGTCAGGTTATCGCTCAGGTTGTATACTTTGCTACCCATCAGCACTACACCACCGTAATTGCGGATGAGATCGTGGTAACGGTAAGCACGTATAAACATCAACTCACCTTTCAACAGGTTGCGGTGTGCATCGCTCATCTTTACCGCATTGATATTGTTCAGCGCATAATTACATTCGCGGATGCTGCGGTAGCTGCGGCCCCATATGGTACCGGCTATACCGGTGTTTTCAGGCGCCAGCTGACCGCGTTGTATCAGCCAGGTATTGTCATCGTTGTTGTAGATGGATTCATCGGAAAGAGAGCTCCACATGGCATATTCAAAGCCTCTTCCAAAACCCGGGTTGCTGCCCTCTCCTTCTTTATCCTGCAGCTTGATGCTGAGATAGCGGTTGATCACATAGTCTTCAAACAGCGAGGAATCGGCAAGTATAGCTACATCCGACACACGGTCGGTAGGTACAATATCAAGATAGTTCTTTTTGCAGGAAGCGAGAAGCGCACCGGCCAGGAACACTATAAATGAATAGTTGATTATTCGTAGTTTCATTACACTTGTTTTAGGATTAAAAATTCACGTTCACACCCAGGTTCACAATGCGTTGCTGCGGATAAAACTGGCCGCTTGCATTACTGCCTTCCGGATCGTAATCTTTTACTTTGGTAATGGTAAACAGGTTGAATGCGCTTGCGTATACGCGCAGGCCGTTGATCTTTATTCTTGACAGCACTGCCGGGCGGAAGGAATAACCCAGCTGTACATTCTTCAATCGCAGGAATGCTGCATTGTTCAGCCAGAAATTGTTGCTGTACAACCCACCGTTGATAGAAGAAGAAGCTCTGTCATCGGCACGTGGATAGCTGCCACCGGTATGTGTGGGGCTCCAGCGGTTATCGGCCCAGCTGCTGTAAAAATTGCCGATGGTACCCGATTCAGGCAGTACATACTGGCTTACATTGGCCTGACCGGCGAATACGGCTGCAAAATCGAATCCTTTGTAATCTGCACCCAGTACAAGTCCGTAAGTGATCTCAGGTATATTGCCATATTTTGTCCTGGTGGCATCATCTGCAGTTATTTTGCCGTCATGATTGTAATCTTCATAAATCAGGTCGCCTAATTGTGCATTGGGCAGGTGGGGATATTTATCCAGGTCGGCCTGGGTTTTGAAAATACCGATGGCATTGTATAATAAATACGTGTTTAAAGGCCTGCCTGTTTGACGCTGGTAAGATAGTGCGCCTGCGGCTTCATCAATAAAGACGATCTTGCTTTTGGCAAAAGTGAAATTGCCGCTGATGCTATAATGAAAATCTTTGCCTGCCGAACTGTTGTAGCCCAGAGAGGCTTCCACACCGCTGCTGTTCACCTTACCGATATTTTCAGAAGGTACCAGCGGATCACTGCCATAAGGGTTTACGATACCGGATATCTGTGGTATGGATGCATTGCGTTGTGTAAGGATATTAGAGCGCTTCTGCTGAAAATAGATCAACTCAACTGTCCAGTTTTTGAACAGCACTGCATTCAGCCCCAGATCCAGCTTCTTGGCGGTTTCCCAGGTAATATTGGGGTTGGCCAGTTTAATGAGGTTAATACCCGGGTGGATATTGCCACCAATCACATACTGGTTATTAAAAGTATAGTTGTCGAAATACTGGAACAGGCCCACATTGTCGTTACCCAGCGTACCATAAGAGCCACGCAGTTTCAGGTCGTTGATAAACGATGGAGTGAACCATTTTTCTTTGGATATACGCCAGCCGGCTGATACAGAGGGGAAAAAACCATAGCGTTTACCGGAAGGGAAAGTAGAAGAGCCATCGATACGGGCCTGTACTTCGAGCAGGTATTTTTCCATGTAATTGTAGGCTATTCTGCCGATATAACTTTTACGGGTAAAATGATAGCTGTTACCCGAGTTGTCTTTATCGGTAGCGGCGGCTCCGCCCTGTGATAATTCAGGTGTTTGCGGTGAAGGGAAATTAAGCCTGGAAGCCCCCAGGCTATCCTGCTGTATCTCACTTTGCTCATATGCCAGGAAAGCATTGATATTGTGGCGGCCAAGCTGCCTGATATAGTTGATCTTGATATTGGAAGTAAGCTGGTAACGGTTCAGCTGTGCTTCTGCCAGCGTTGCGGCACCGGCAGATCCGCCAACAACCACCTGGTTATAGATATTGTTGGCTTCATCAAAGGTATATACGTTATAGGGGCGGCTGAATGATTTGGTGAAGCTCCAGGATTTATCCAGCGCAAAAAAACCGTCGAGCGAAAGCCCTTTTACACCGGGTATGGCATAGCTGGCTTTTAAGATGCCGTTGAACACCTGCGTGGGATTGCGGTTGGTACCACCGGCATCAGTCACCTGCATCACCGGGTTATTGTTTTCAATACCAGTAGTGGGGAACCCGTTGGGATAGCGGGCTGCTACAGTGGGATAAGCCCGGTAGATGGAGCGGAAAATATCACCTGCGCCGGTTTGCGGGTAAAGGCGGTCTTCTTCCCTGCCTGATAAGTAAAGCCCAACTTTTAACCGTTCTGTTATACTGGCATCGATATTAGACCTGAAATTATATTGGTTGTATTTGGTTACACCATTTTTGTACAAGCCTTCCTGGTTGATCATGCCCAGCGATACATAGTAACGTACATTTTCGGTACCACCCGTTACTGACAGGCTATGCTGCTGTTGCGGTACTGAACTTCTCAGCACTTCTTTCTGCCAGTTGGTATTGGGATAGTGGAGCGGATCGGAGCCGTCAGCATATTTTTTGATCTGGTCGGCAGTATAAATCTGGTTCAATCCGCCGGCATGGTTATTATAATAGGCTATTTCATTCTGCAAGGTGGCATAGGTAGCGGCATCTGCCATTTTAGGCAAACGGGTGGGTGAAGAAAACCCCTGCCCAAAGCTATAGCTGATAGATGGCTTGCCTGTTTTACCACGTTTGGTGGTCACTAGCATTACACCATTGGCGGCACGGCTGCCGTACACAGCTGCAGAGGCATCTTTTAAAATTGTGACGCTTTCAATATCATTGGGGTCCAGTCTTTCCATACCACCTATCTGGCCCGGCACACCGTCCACCACGATCAGCACATCATTGTTGCCGGTGGTGGCCAGTCCGCGAATGGAGAAACCCGAACCGTCATAGCCCGGCTCGCCCGAGCGGTTATTGGCAATTAAACCGGAAAAACGGCCTGCGAGTGCATTGGATAAATTGGGTTGCGGGCTTTTCACCATATCAGCCCCTTTCACCACAGATACAGAGCCTGTAAGCGTGGCTTTTTTCTGGGTGCTGTACCCTACCACCACCACCTCACCGGCATTCTGGTTGGCCAGTTCCAGCTGAACATTGAGATGGCCATTGCCTGTAAAAGGCAGTTCAACCGGTACATAAGATATATGACTGAACACAAGCGTATCGCCGGGTGCGGCATTAATAGTAAACTGGCCGTTATTATCAGTGGCTGTTGCCGTGCCGGTACTTTTTACCGTAACACTTACACCGGGAACAGGTGTTGAACCCGATACCACTTTTCCGCTCACGGCCCTTTTCTGCGCCAGGGAGGATGTGGCTGTAAAGAACAATACAAAAAAGCTCAGAATAAATATACCGGTCATCCTGTAGTAATGTCTGCCCGGGAATCCGCAGCGTAGGGGTAACGGAAGCAGTCGTTTCATGCGTCAAGCAATTTGATGAAGGCACAATATTAGGGTGCCCCACATCGGGCCGAAGGGGAGTAAATCATTCGTTTTAGGGGGTAAATTCGTATCGAACTGGTGATAAAACCCTAAAACACCCCCTGTTGGCCCAGTTTTTATCCCCTCCCAATTACAGAATGAGTTTGATCATTTTACCAAATTAAAATCACGGTTAAACGAATCGCGGTATTTTTTGATGTATTCCGAAGGGTTCATACCAAAAAGCTTGAAGAACTGCTCTCTAAAATATTTACTATCCCCGATACCCACCTGGAAAGCGGCCTGGTTAATGGTCAGGTTCTCCCGCAGCATCAGTACCGCTGCACGCCGCAAACGGATAGACCGGATAAAAGCATTGACCGTTTGCCCCGAAACAGATTTCACTTTTTTGTACAGGGCCGAATGGCTCATCCCGATAGACTGGGCAAATTTTTTGATGGTGAAATCATCGGCATCGAGGTGTTGCTCCACAATTTCGATACAGCGTTTCAAAAAATCCTGGTATTCTGCCGGTACCCGTACGCTGGACGGCTTCAGGGTAATGCGATCGAGAAAATACTGCTGCAACACATTTCTGCTTTTAATAATATTATTCACCTTGCCCAGCAAAAGCTCTTTTTCAAAAGGTTTGGTGATATAATCATCTGCACCGCCTTCAATACCCTCCAGGCGGCTGTCTGCAGAGGCCGCTGCTGTAAGCAGTATCACGGGTATATGGCAAAGGGCATCTGTTTGCTTAATACGGCGGCAGAGCTCCAGCCCGTTCAGTTCCTGCATATGAATATCGCTGATCACCAGGTCGGGCAGGCATTGGGCTACCTGCTCCAGGCCGGCCAGCCCATTATCGGCTTCATACACCATAAAGCCAGGGGTAAACAGTTGCCGCAGGTATTGCCGGGTTTCGGCATCATCATCTATCACCAGTATCGATTTTTTTTCTGTAACCAGCTCTTCCGCCGTTTTGCCGTTTTCGGGGGCTGCAGCCAACAATGCCCCTGCGGGCAGACTGGTTTCTTCCATCAATTCTTCCAGCAAGGTATGCTGTACTGCAGCTGCCTGGCCGTTGACAACAGGTGCAGATGCATCTGCGGCAATGGGCAGTGTGATCGTAAAACTCGAGCCTTCCTGTAAACGGCTGGTATAGCTTACCCTGCCGCCTTGTTTTTCAACGAACTGTTTTACCAGGTAAAGCCCGATGCCAAAGCCGGTTGCTGCATTGGCTTTTTCAGCCTGCTGGAATTTTTCGAATATACGGTCGCCCATACCGGGTGGAATACCACAGCCATCGTCTGTCACCGTTATCAGCACCTGCTGCCCCTGCCGTTCAACAGCACATTCAATTTTTCCACCATGCGATGAAAACTTAAATGCATTTGAAAGCAGGTTGAAAAGAGCGATCTCTGTTTTTTCATAATCAACACAAACGGGCAACACCTCCTCTCCTGCACTGAACCGGTAATCGATCTGTTTGGCTTTGGCCTGTTGGGTAAAGCAGAGATACACTTCCCTGCACAGCTCGGTCATATTCAGGCGGCTGAGATGCAGTTTATCGCCTTCTGAATCGGCTTTACGGAAAAGCAGCAGCTGGTCTACCAGGCTTAGCAAGCGCCTGGCATTGCGGTAGATGGTATTGAGCGCTTTATGCCCGCCTTCCGGTTCACCGTTTTGCAACAGCTCTTTTACAGGATTGATGATCAGGGTAAGCGGTGTTCTGAATTCATGCGATACATGTGTGAAAAAAGACAGCTTTTTTTCGTGCAGCTCTTTTTCCTTTTCATTGGCCAGCCTGGCCAGTTGTACTTCATATTTCAGGCGCTGCTGGCGCGATGTGTAGCGGATATACAGGTAAAAAGCAGTCAGCACAGCCAGGCTGTACAGCAGGTAGGCCCACCAGCTCCGGTACCAGGGAGGCAGTACAATGATATTGAGCGTAGAAATTTCCGGCCCCCATACCCCCGCCGCACTGGTGGCCCGTATTTTAAACACATATTTTCCTTCCTGCAGGCGGGTATAATTGGCGGTACGGCTTCCGGCCACATAGTTCCAGCTTTTATCCCAGCCTTCGAGATAACAGGCATAGCTGATCTTACCCGGAGAAGTGTATTCCAATGCTGCAAAATCCAGTGATAGGGCTGCTTTATCGTAGGGAACGGTGATTTCCTGTACGTCATCGCTGGTATGCCGTGTAACCCAGCTGCTGTTCTGTTCCAGCGGCTGGTTATTCACCCTGATACCGGTAAGGTACAGCTGCGGCGCAGTGGCAGTGATATATACACTGTCAGGATAAAAAAGATTGAATCCTTTTATACCCCCAAACATAAATTCGCCCGAACGCAGCACGCCCGCTGCTTTGTATGAAAACTGGTTGCTCTGCAAACCGTCAGACTGGGCAAAGCTGCGTGTGGCTTTAGTAAGGGTATTAAAACAGGCCAGGCCGTTAAAGGTGCTCATCCATAAATTACCCTTGTCATCTTCCAGCATACGGAGAATGGAATTACTGGGCAAACCATTGGCATCGGTATAACGGGTAAAGCTGCCATCAGTCCTGTTGAACAGTAACAATCCCCCACCATCAGTACCTACCCAGAAATTGCCCTGCCTGTCTTCTTTAATGCAGCGCACCGTATAGCCTATGGGATATACCCGGTGCTTTTTATGTTCCCGGTCAATTTTTACGAGTGAATGATAGTTGCCACCCCAGAAAGCACCATTGTTGTCTTCTGCCAGGCATTGCATATTCACCAGTTGTTTATCGAACAGTTCAAAACGGTTCTGTGCTGTATTGAACAGGTAAAGCGTGCCGTTATTGGTAGTGCTGGCCCATAAACGCCGCTGTTTGTCTTCATACAGTACCCATATATTTTTTTCTTCGGTTCGGGTAAAGGGATTGATACAGCTGAAATGCTCAAATGCATGCTGCTGGCTGTTGTACCGGTTAACACCGCCAAACCAGGTACCCACCCAAACATGACCGGCTGCATCGCGCAGGATACTGGTGATAAAATTGCTGCTGATGCTGTTTTTGTCTGATGGATTTGCCGTGTAGTTGGTACATTGATTGGTTTTCCTGTTCCAGTATTTTAAACCTGCCCCATCGGTGCCTACCCATATATAATCCCGTTCATCTTCGCAGAAGGAGAAGATAAAATTATTGATGCGGCCAAATGGTTTACCGGTATCGAAATAATGCAGTTCAAAAGGATTTTTTCTTACTTCTATCACATTAACACCACCCCGCAGGGTGCCTACCCATTTACGGCCATCCCTGTCTTCGCAGATAGAATAAACCGCATTGCTGCTGAGCACTTCATTTCTTCCTGAAAAAGCAAGCGGCACTACTTTTGTGCTGCCTGGCCCCAGCTGCAGGATGCCGTACCCATCTGAGGCTATCCACAGCACACCCTGCCTGTCTTCGCACAAACTCACCACCTTGCCGTACCCTTTTGTATAATTGTCAGAAAAACGGTTATTTGATGCGGAATAAAGGAACAGGCCATCTTCAGAGCCCAGCCATATATTGTCCTGGTGGTCCGGTTTCAGGCAGTTGGCTTTCAGCAGCTGGGTATTAACCAGTTCCAGCCTGCCGCTGGCAACGGTATACCTGCAGAGGCCTTTGTTTTGCACAAATACCCAGGCGTAGCGGGCATCATCGCCCTGCGCGATCGCTGTTACTTCATAATCAAAACTATGCTGCAGGTCTACCTGCCTGCCCCTGTTGCCGCTGGCATTAAACACCAGCAGTCCATCGGTTTCTGAGCCTACCAGTACCTGGCCTGCAGTAAGGGCTTTTATGGCGTGGATATTCCCGGCCAGTCTCTCTTCCGGCCGGCCGTTTGCCGGTGTATAGTAGGCGGGGATGAATGTTTCGCTCAGCGGACTGAAAATGCTGATCCCTTTGCGGCCTCCTATCCATAGCCGGTTGTCTTTTGTACCTTCAATATAATAAATGCTGTTATCGGCAAGCGAGCTGCTGTCGCCGATACGGTTGCGGTATATTTTAAATTTATACCCATCGTAGCGGTTCAGTCCGTCGTAAGTACCCAGCCACATAAACCCTTTTGCATCCTGGTAAATATGGGTAACCGCATTGTTGGATAAGCCATTTTCTATACCCAGGTAACGCACAGGGAAATCAGCGGCGGCAGCGGGCCGCGCAGTCAGTAACACCAGTATTAAAACACCAAGAACAAATCTCATATTCGTCATTTAACAAAAAGCAGCTATAGCATAGGCATCACCAGGCACCGGTTCTGCTGCATGTGCAGCACCTGGCCCAGCTGTTTGCCCGGTTTTATGCAAAAATGCTGATTGTTTTAACGCAAAACAGGAAAATCGATTACTGAATGCCAGGAAGCATTCATTTATCATACGTTATTCCTTAGGCAGAGGGTGTTTTAAAATTGTCAAATTAACAATTTATATACATATATAAATTATTTACACAGGGTCGTTGAGAGCTATGAGTCCTGAGCTATGAGTTATACCTGTCTTTGACTGCAGACTGATCCCTCTCGCGGAATGCGCGGAAAACGCAGAAAGGTTTTTTGAGTTGAAAGGCTTTCAAATGTAACGATCATTTCCGTCTCATAGCTGGAAGCTCATAGCTTGTGGCCGTTAGGAGCTGCGAGCCTCTAGCCATGAGCTATACCAGTTTTTGACTGCTGACTGCAGACTGATCCCTCTCGCGGAATGCGCGGAAAACGCAGAAAGGTTTTTTTGATCTGAAAGACTTTTCAAATGTAATGCTCATTTTCGTCTCATAGCTTGTGGCCGTCAGGAGCTGCGAGCCTCTAGCCATGAGCTATGAGTTATACCGGTCTTTGACTGCTGACTGAGCACTGCAGACTGCTCCCTCTCGCGGAATGCGCGGAAAACGCAGAAAGGCTTTTTGAGTTGAAAGGCTTTCAAATGTAACGATCATTTCCGTCTCATAGCTGGAAGCTCATAGCTTGTGGCCGTTAGAAGCTATGAGCCACTAGCTATGAGTTATACCAGTCTTTGACTGCTGACTGAGAACTGCTGACTGAGAACTGCGGCTGCAGACAGGGCGCTGCAAAGCTGTTTTCTATTGCAGGTTTTCTATTGTAAAATCTTCAAAAAGACCATCATCTGTGAGATCATATGCATTACCCGGAACAGGCGCTTGTATGTTGTTCCACAACCCGGGTGCAGCCAGTCCGGGGGCGGGATGGTTGTAATAAGGCCCCAGCAGGTTTTTAAGACTGCCTTCTACTTCAATTTCAATAATGTTCCTGCCTTTTTTTAATCCTTTTTCGATATCGAGGTAACTATGTTCTGCAATAATATTGCCGGCATACACGCCATTCAGTTTAACTGCCGCTACGGTTCCATTCCACCGCCCCAGTGTTACCCGCACAGCTTTAAACTGCTGTTCCGTGAAAAAATCTTTGCGGTAAACAATACCATGACTGTACATGGGCATGCCCTGCCTGCGCCAGCTGCCCGGTACTAGGGGTTTCGGTGCAGTGATATCCCATCCCGCAGTGCCGGGTGAAAGCGAATAATTTCCCAACAGGTACAAAGGGGATAGCTCTGCAAAAACACTCATCCTGTTTTTTGAAAGGGTAACAATGTTCTCTCCCTGCAACAAGTAACGGCCTATGGAAAAAACACCGAAAGACCTGTCGAGCCACCACTGCCCGGGAATACAGGATATTTTATTGCCATTGATAAAAACAGCATCCCAAAGCCCGGGCTGCTCTGTTACAAGTTGAAAGTTTTTATAATCAAACCGGCCATCGATAAAAAATTTGTACGAAACAGTAAAACCTGTATTGGCAGAAAAAGTATCGCGTTCTACAATGGCCTGCTTAAACTGTGTCTGGTCGCTCCAGGGATTTTTTGTAAACCCGTTCTTCCTGAACAGGATATTACCGGCATTGTTGATATGAATATTATGATAAGTGGAGTCGCCGGTTTTGAGTGTGCAAAAATCAATAGCCAGTTCATTTTGCAGCGGCCGTTCTATGGTTAGTTCACCTGTTTTAACAGGAACCGGTGTTCGTTTTACCGGCCTGCCTTCGCCTGCTTTACTGCTATCTGCAATAAACAACAACAGGCTTTCTGCAGACAATAATTTAAAAGGGATCACCAGGCTACCATTATGGTTTTCCGATGCATATATCTCCGTTTTGCCTGTAAACAAGTTCAGCAGCTTCACCGTGCCGCCATGTGTTGTAATTTGCCCGGCCACAGTACTATCCATGCTGGCATTGGCAAGAAATACCATCTGCCCTTCGCTGAATTTTCTTTTTTGATGATACAGGTTCCCACCGCTTGCCCTGATGACAAACGCTGTATCAGCCAGCTTCCCGCTTATATCCTGCGTGGTGTCTGCGAAAACATGCGTTGCTGCTTTATACAGGGAGTTTAGCATGGAAGAGGCCTCTGCACCATCGATCCTTTGTACTTCCTGAAAAGAAATAACGCGGCCGCCGCCATTTAAAAATTTTTCCAGCAGGCGGAAAGTAGGCAGGTTGATATTATCCATTCCCGGTGGAATGATCACTGTTTTATAGGCGGCCGCACCAACTTTAAACAGGTTTCGTGCTATGCTGCCATTATGCTCTATAATATTTTCAGAGCCCAGGTCAAAGTTCACCTGTGCCTTTTGCAGCCGGGTGATGAATCGCTGGAAAGAGATCCCTATTTCGCGCAGTCTTTGATCATTTTTTCCTTTGAGCGCATACATCCAGGCAGCGCTTGTCGGTTCCAGGATAAGAATATCGTTCTGCTCGGTACCATGCGAGAGTGCAAACGACAATCGCCTGAAATAATCATTCAACTGCTTGTAATATTTAAACCAGGGATTATGGTAAGAAAAACTGGGCGGATAATCATATTTCCTGGAAGCGGTTAAAGACATGTGTGCTAAATGCTGGTTCATAAAATTGATGCCCAGTACATATTCCCAGTCGCCCAGGCGCTTCAGGTCTTTAAAACGTACATCCCATCCTGACCCGCCGTAGGTTTCGCTCAATGTTCTTGTTTTGTTCAGCTGGTTGGCTACACTTGCCAGCTCCCTTACCGACCTGATATTACCAAATTGCGCATTGGGGCTTTCTTCATTAAATTGGTTGAACAGCATATCGATACCAGGTTGTTCGTGCCAGGCGTACATGGCCATATTGTCGGGACAATGATAGCTGTCGGGCCAGCCGTGTTCCCAGTAATGCCCTGTCCATTTTAAATTGTTTTTCTCCATAAAACGGTGCATTGGTTTAGACCACCGTTCTACAAACAATTCCAGCAGCACCTGGTAATGGTTGTGCCGTACCTTCTTCCAGTCGCCGGTTTCTTCAAACAGGGAAGGCAGGTTTTCTTCCAGGCTATAACCCCATTTTTTCCTGAAGGTCTCAAACAGGTCGGGTGTCCACCTGACACTTTCTGCTTTTTCTATGATAATAGAAGGTTCGTCGGAGAAAACGCCGGGTATGGTTTTACCGAACTCTTCGCCCGCTATTTTTTTATACCCATTGAAAGTGATGTCAATAAATTTCTCCGTAACACCTTTGTGCATTAAATCCACATACGAGATACCGACAGGGCCATTTAACGTGCCACGGTTGGATATCCGGTAATTTTCTTTGTAAAAAATATAATATGTACCGGGTTCATGGCGGTATTTAGCTATTTCAGCAGTGATATCGACAAACCGTTCTGCCTCTTTTTTCAGGCAGATAAATATATTGGTTCCTGCACTGTCAATCGTTGCAGTTTTCTTCATCGTGAGCAATTGCCCCTCGTTGTAAGATGCCGGCATCTGCTCATTCAGTAAACCTCCTGCAAAACCCGTGGGATATGAGTTTTCATCATATATCCAGACATACAAGCCGAGTTTTTTACCAAGTTCCACTGCATATTTAAAATTATCCAGCCATTCCCGGGAAAGATATTCAGTAACCAAACCCGGGCGTGCATGTACATATACGCCGCCAAAACCTTTCTCTTTAAATTCCGGCAGCATGGAATCGATAACAGCCCTGGTAATCTTTGTATTCCAAACCCAGAAGGGCGTGGGTGCATATTCCTGTGGCGGGTATCCAAAGCCTGCTTCCACCGAGGCAAAGGAATTGCGGGTCTTGTCTTTTATAGTTACCTGTGCACTGGCGAACAAAGGCAGCAGGTAAAGCAGTATACCTATACAGAGAATTGCATTTCGCCGGTTGTTTGTCAATGATGCCATGTTCTGCTTTGTCATTTCATTGATGGTTGATCATAACGGTTTTAGAAATAAGGCTGCGCCTGCCTGATGGTGTTATCACGATGGTTTGCAGTTCCAGTTTTTGTCCTGCTGCCAGGTTAAAATGCAATGGCCGGGTGTATTCGTCATCTGTATCCCCGGGAGGGCGGCCCCCCAGTGTGTAATAGATTTTCGCGTGCGCAACAGGAGCTGTTAATTCGAAATGAAATTGTTGGCCATACAGCGTGGTATCCAGGTAAGGAAAAGCAGTGGGCACCCTGAAATTAAATCCTTTTGCATCCCAGTAAGCGAGATGAACAGGCAACCTGTTTTCAAAAAAATCTTTTTCATTGTTGTTTTGGCCGCCAGACCAGGCTACTGCTGCCAGTGCCATCATCCTCGGGATGCTCATATAGCCCAGTTTCGACATATTTTTAACATGTTCGGTCCAAAGGCAACCTTCAACACCCATGATATGTTCAATTGCTGCTTTATCCAGGCCAGCCAGTACAGGATCGTAGGCGTACAGGGTTGTAACGGGTGCATTACCGCCATGATTAATGGGCTCAAGGGGTGAAGGGCTTTGCGCATAATCAAAATACAATCCCTGCTTTCCCGGGACCATTACAATATTCATTTTTCTCTGCAGCTGTTCGCGCTGGCTTTTCTCGCCAAAGCGGTTCATCACAGCAAAATCATTACCGGTATTTTCTTCCATTACCTCATCCCAACCGATCATCTTTTTGTTGTGCTGCTGTAAAATACGCCTGACCCGTTTAATGAAATATGCCTGCAGCGCTTTGCTGTTGGGCAACTGGTGGTTTTGCATAAAGGCTTGTATGTTCCCATCTTTTTCCCAAAAGCCTTTATAGCATTCATCACCACCGATATGAATGTATTCATAGGGAAACAATATAGCCACTTCCCTGAACACATCTTCGAGGAAACTGTACACTTTTTCGTCTGCAGGGTTGAGTGTATTATCTATATACATTTCATAGGTACCATTGGGAAACCATTTAGCAAAACTGCTGCCCGGATTCACTTTAATTGAAGTATCCCTTGTACAACACAGTTCCGGGTAGGCAGCAATAGCGGCCATACAATGGCCCGGTACATCTATTTCAGGGAGTACCCGGATATTTCTTTCCTCCGCATAGCGGATAATTTCCTTTACCTGCTCTTGTGTATAATACCCTCCATCGGTTGCTGTTTCACCCGGCTGCGGAGGTGCTATTTCGGGCTTATTGAAATCGCCCTGCCTGGCTACCCGCCAGGCACCCACGGATGTTAGCCTGGGCCTGCTTTTAATTTCAATTCTCCACCCCTGGTCATCGGTTAAATGCCAGTGAAACATGTTCAATTTATAAAAAGCCATTAAGTCCAGGACCGATTTCACTTCATCTACTGTAAAAAAATGTCTTGAAACATCCAGCATAAAACCCCGGTAAGCGAACCGGGGTGTATCTTCTATTTCAACACAGGGAAGGGAAAGCCTGTTATCCCGGTATTGCAGCAACTGCATCAGTGTGTGTACAGCATTGATACAGCCTTTTCTGCCGGCCTGTATTTGTATTTTTTGTTTATGGATCGATAGTTTATAGTATTCCTCCACTCCATTGTCTTCATAAGGCAATAGTTCAATATCGGTTTTTGTACCAGACATTGAAACAGGTATGGCAAGCCCGTACGTGGTTTTGATATGATGGAACAGGTAAGCGATGGCACCTTTGTTGTCGTTCGCACGTACAGCAGCAGGAAAAACAAACTGTCCTTCCTGCGCTGTTATTTTTGATGGTGCCGGAATAAGGGTATACTGCCCCAGAACGGGTATATATTCAGCCAGAACAAAAAACAATAAGCAGGCAAGCCTTGAATGCATGGAACAACTGTTGGTGTTATTGATAATCCGGGTTAAATACTCTTGCTTTATAAAACTGGGCACCTGTTTTTATCCTGACGGTATGATAACTGCCATCGCTGTTATAAAAGCTAACGGTGTCGTTGATCCAGCCTGTGCTGGGACTTGAAGGCCGCAGTTCCACGATCTGCCCTGATGGCTGGTTACCGATAGATTTAACAAAATTGCGGTTGGCGGCACCGGGTGCCGCAGCAAATGTTTGCGATACCTTATCATAAATGTAAACACCTTTTTCGTTATTCGTTTTATCTACATTCACCGTCACCCAAAGCTTGTTCACATCATAATAAACGGGATACACATCATGCCCGTACATACCGGGTAAAACTACCCTTCTGTCTGCATCTTCCTTTAGCCTTGGCACACCGGCGCTATCGCTAACAATTAATGCAGTCAGTACCTGGTTAAGCGGATCCCAATAATTAGCGCTATGGATGGGCAGCCAGCCTGTAACCCATAATCTTTCATAAGTAGGATCCCACAGAACAGCATGTGCGGAGCCCAGCCAGAACTCACCGATCTTGTCATGATTGGGCACGGGCTGCGAGGAAGAATAAACGCGCACCCAGTTCCTGTCTGCAGATGCCAGGGCAATATTGCCGTTGGGCAATAGCTCGGCGGAATGTATGCCTACAGAAGGACTTGCTGCATACCCCATTACCCATATTTTTTTTCCTGAGGGATAAGCCGCGATAGTGGCCAGTTGCCCGGCTGCAGTAACAATAGCCTGCGAAGTACCGGCAAATGCCGTTGTGTTCCTGAGCTTCAATGCAGCAGGGCCGCTATTCCATAATGAAATTTCATAATCGCTGTAGCCGCCTTCGGTGGCCGGTTTAAAACTCCATTTCAAAGCGCTGGCGCTATTCCAGTCGTACACCGCAGGATCATATGCTTCAATGGTATTGTTCTGCTGGTTACAACAGCCTATCCAGCATCCGCAGGCGGTACTGGCAAGCAGGGCTGCCTCTTCTTTTGCTTTCGCATCAGTAACCGAATTATCATTCATTTTTTTGCAGGATAGCAGGCAGGCAACAACCATTGCCGGCAACAGCAATAAACTATTTTTTTTCATATTGTGCATTATTAATTAATAGCCGTCGTTTTGCGTAAGCTTGGGGTTTAGCAGTATTTCTGTATTGGGCACCGGAAACAGCAACCTGGTTGGGGTGATATTGTAACTGTCAGGTGACAGGTAACTGTACTGCTTTTTTTGTTTCAGGCCAAAAGCAGTCATTATTTCAATGGCCTTGCCAGACCTCACCAGATCGTACCATCTTTTATTTTCAAATGCGAGCTCCACACGTCTTTCATGCAGTATGATGCGTTGCAGTTCGGTTTTATCAGTGGTTGCGATCAATCCCTGCCCTGCACCAAAAGCCCGCTGCCTTACCATGTTCAGGTATTGCAGTGCTTCATTGCCTTTTCCCTGTTCATTCAACGCCTCTGCCAGTAACAGCAATACTTCGGCATAACGGTATACCGGCCAGTTGTCATTGGTTTGACTGGCGATGGAATGTGTGTGCAGGTATTTTTGTATAAATGGCCGGCCAATTTTTCCTGCAGGAGCCACATACCCGGCGACGGGTTTTACTGCCGTGCATATAAAATTATCATTGACATCAAAAGAGCCTTCTGCTATATCAATGGAAGCTTCCAAACGGCTGTCGCCCGGTTCATAATCTTTTATCAGGTCATCAGTAGGCATGTTAAAACCACCCAGGTTGGTTACCGTGTTTTGTGAAGGCCCGGTAATGATAGCCGAATTGGTCATACGCGGGATAAAGTTGTAAATAAAATTGCTCCATTGCCCCTGCTGGGAAGCATTGTACTGTATTTCAAATACAGATTCCCTGCTGTTCTTATTCGCCAGGTCGTACACTGATGCATAAGAAGGCAGCAAAGCATACCCCATTTGCACTACCTGTTTCAGCAATCCTTCAGCCTGTGCATATGCTTTCTTCGATAGATATACATCAGCAAGCAAGGTATATGCCGCGCCTTTTGTTGCCCTTCCCGATTGCGGGAAGGCAGGCGCCGCCAGCTTCTGCCCTGCTTCTGTTAAATCGGCAATGATCAGGTTGTACACTTCATCAACAGAAGATCTTCCCACATAAGTTTCGTCCCTGTTCTGTACTTCATGCAAATAGATGGGAACAGCCCCGTAATATTTTACCAGGTCGTAATAAGACAATGCCCTTAAGAAAAGCGATTCACCACGTATCCGGCTTTGCGCGGTATCTTTCAGTACCCCATTACCCATATGATCTAAAATATTATTCACCGCGGCAATGGCATTAAAATCGGCGCCCCATTTGGGGGATGATTGCCCATTGTATTTATCATCGGTAAAATCGGCTATATTGTTCCGCTGCACTACCAGCAGGGATTGATCGGATGCCTTGTAATCATAGTGTGTATTGTCTGAACGCATCTCCCCCATCAGCCAGGCACTTGGCGAGCCATAGATGCCCCTTACCGCACTGTATGCGCCGTTCAGTGCCTGATCGAAATCGCCCGCCGTCACAAAAAAATTGTTCACACTTTGCTGTGTGCGGGGATTTTCGTTAAGAAATTTACTGCAGGAACAAAAAACCGCCATGCATATAAGCAGCAGCAATGATGTATATTTCATGATATCGAAATGATTAATAAATAAGAAACCAATAATTATAAGCCCAGGTTAAAGCCTATGGTAAATGTTCTGGCCAGCGGGTATGCACCGATATCTTCGCCCTGCGATACACCGTTCAAGCCGTTTGAGCTTACTTCCGGGTTACCTTCATATTTTGTAAAGATGTAAGCGTTCTGCACGGTTGCATACACCCGCAGGCTGCGGAAATACTTGTGCTTATTCAAACTGTACCCGATGGTGATATTGTTTACGGTAATATGTGAGCCATCTTTGATAAAATAGCTGTTATCGGCCCTCGACAGCAATGTTGATTGCCCTGCCACCTGGCTTCGCTGCACCCGGCCATTCCCGGGGTCATCTTCCGAGCGCCATTTGCCCAGCAATTCAGGTACGCCATTAAACAATCCATCCATGTTGTAAAGGCTTTCAAACATGCTGTTCTTAACCTTATTGCCATAAGTGCCAGACAGTACAATGGCGAGATCGATGTTTTTGTAGCTGAAACTGTTGGTTAACCCGAAAATGAATTTGGGATTAGGATCACCGATAAATGCGCGGTCAGCATCGGCGGTGATCTTCCCATCGCCGTTCAGGTCTTTCATACGCACGCTGCCCACCACAGATTGCAACACGCCAGAGCTGTTGTAATACTTGGGGCCCTTGTTAAACTCGTCCTGGTTTTTGAATACGCCATCGAAAACATAGCCATAAAACAGGCCCATCGGTTTGCCCACTTCTGTTTTCCAGTCAGAAAATTCATTGATGGTTGTTCCTGCGCCACCTGCAATAGCCGAATTGGTCACACCCAGTTTGGTTACTTTACTGCGGTTGAATGAGATATTAAAATCGGTTGTCCATTTAAAATTACCAACCATGTTCCTGGAAGAAACCGATATCTCATGACCCCATGATTTTACGGTTCCGATATTGTCAAAAACACTGCTGTAACCCGAGGATAACGGTACCTGAACAGGATACAACAGTCCATCAGTGATCTTGTTGTAATAGTCGTAAGAGATCTGTATACGGTCTTTAAAAAGGCCGATATCCACACCGGCATCCAGCTGTTTATTTTTTTCCCAGCCTAACAGGGAATTGCCCAGGCTGTTCTGCACCTTGCCCGGAGCCAGCCCCGACCCGAAAACATAATTGCTGATACCCACCAGCGGAATAGAGGTATAATCACCGATTTCATTGTTTCCGGTGAGCCCATAGGTTGACCTGACCTTTAAATAATCAACGATCCGCTTATTGCCGAAGAAGGGTTCTTCAGATACGATCCATCCGGCACCCACTGAAGGAAAAGTACCCCAGCGGTTACCATACCCGAACCGCGAAGAACCATCGCGGCGGATAGCGGCTTTCAGCAAATATTTGTCTTTAAAAATATAGTCCACATTTCCGAAGAACGAGGCCATGCTCCAGGCTGTCGATGTACTGTTAGCAACGGTGTACCTGTTATTTAAGCTTAAATATTCTATGGAATTATCGGAAAAGTCTTCACCGGTCATATTGTTCCTGTAATCAGTGAACCGCTGTGCACTGAAACCGGCCAGCACATTGATGCTATGTTCCTTACCAATCTTTTTACTGTATTGCAGCACATCCTCCTGGTTCCAGTAATAATTGGTATTGGTATTCGATTCAGCATAAGCCGTTCTGCCCGAACCTGCAGAGGGATTATCTATCGGCGGCAAATTAAACCCGCCACGCGATGTAGAAGGCACAAATTTTTTCCTGGTGAACCCGCTTATATCAAAATTGAAAGATGACTTAAATTCCAGATCACGCAGTAGTTTAATACTTGTAAATGCATTACCCATCAGCCTTAGCCTGTTGGCATCATCATTGATCTCCTGCAACTGCCTGAGCGGGTTGGGCCAGCTGGCGAGTGAAGGAAAACCGGTTGCGGGATTGGGATTGATAGCGATTGCCAGGCTGCCATCAGGATTATAGGGTGAAGCCATTGAAGGCATCATATAAGTACTGGCCAGAATGCTTCGCTGGCCATCCACATTAAACCCTGTACCCTGCCGGTTATTGTGCTCTAACTGCAGTGATGGGGCGAGGTTTACACCAAATTTGATATTGTCGTTTAACTTGTAATCAAAATTGGTGCGCAGGGAAATTCTTTTATAGCCTGAGTTCTTCAATATCCCCTGCTGGTTAAAAAAGCCGCCGACAAAGAACAGGGAGGCTTTATCGTTACCCGATGAAACGGATACGCTATAATTTTCTACCGGTGCATTCCGCTGTATGATCTTGTACCAGTTGGTGCCTTCACCATATTGTTCCGGGTTCTGGTATGCGGTGGGAACAGTGCCTGCACCTTCGTACTTTATTTTGTCTTCATAAAACATTTTCATGTAGGTTGCCAGCTGCGTGCCGTTCATCACCTTTAGTGATCGTTCGTACATGGGTGTGGCAATACCGTTGAAAATATTTACATCGATCTTCGCTTTACCGGCCTTGCCCCTTTTTGTGGTGATAATAATAACGCCATTCGCTGCCCTCGACCCATAGAGAGAGGTGGAAGAAGCATCTTTCTGAACAGAGATCGATTCTATTTCATCGGGATTGATATTGTTGATAGCGTCTGTGGTGCCTGAAATTGGTATACCATCCACCACTACCAGCGGGTTATTGGTGGCGCCAATAGATGCCGCACCGCGTATCCTGAAGCTCATGCCCTGGCCCGGCCGGCCTGTTGTCTGGCTCAGCTGCACACCCGAAAGCTTACCCTGCACCTTTTCAGCAAATGTGCCGGTAGGAATATCTTTGATATCTGAAGCACCGATCTGTGATACCGAACCCACCAGGTCGCGCTTGCGGGTTGTACCGTAGGCAACCACCACTACAGTTTTCATTTCTTCCGTCAGGGGCTCCAATTTAATGTCCAGCCTCGATTCATTGGGTGTTATCCTGGATTCAAGCGGCTGGTATCCTATAAAGCTAAAAGCAAGTATGGCATTGGCGCTGGAAACTTCCAGGGAAAAAAGGCCTTCATTATTGGTCGTTGTTCCGTTTGAAGTGCCTTTTTCCATTACACTTGCGCCGTTTATCGGGTTGTTCTTTTCATCGGTAACCCTTCCTGTTATGACAATACTTTTTACTGATTCTGATTTTTTGTATATCACCACCATCCCGTTATTCAGTTCTTTAAAAGCGAGATCGGTACTGGCAAGTAATTTAGTAAGCACATACTGGAGGGAAGCCTCGCTTACATCCATATTCACATAATGCTCACTGGGCAGTATGCCGCTTTTATACACAAAATTGTATCTGCCCTGTGCTTCTATTTTCTTTAATACTGACTGCAGGTTCTCATTTTGCACATTCAGGCTGATCTTTTGTGTGTAGCCATGGAAAGCGAAACTCTGGAAAGAAAAAACTAAAACAATGAATACTGATAATTTCATCAAAAGCAGGGCTTTGGATACACTTCTGAGCGCTAAATTGATTAGCGTCTCATGATTTTTTGTCATACTTTTACACTTGGGTAAGTGAATAATTCCGTTTTGCCGAAAGCGGTTATCTCATTTTACTCGGGCGGAGGATGGTGCGAACATTCTTCGCCATTTTTTTAGCAGGATGGCTATGTATTTTTTCTCATAAGGCAGTTTTTTAATAGATGGTTACGGTTTTATTTTCAATTTTAAAATGAAACTCCCCGGCTATCCCCAGTGCTTCCAGCACTTCCACCAGTGACCGGTCATTGAACACACCATTGAACCTTTTTTCTTTCAGGTCTTCTTTCTGTATCCGCAGTTTTACATCGTACCAGCGTTCTATTTCCAGCGCAATTTTATCGAATGGCTTGTCATCAAAAACAAGGGTGTTCTTTATCCATTGTGTTTCCGGAACAGCAGAGGCCGTATCACCTTTTACTTTGCTGAGCCGGATAGCTTCCGTGCTATTATTCAGCCTGAATGAAGTGCCCGTGGTATTTTTCGCAGTGTTGGTCGTATTGACAGATATTTTTTCATATGGCGCCAGCACGATCTTTTTATTGCCATACCCTTTCAGCATAACTTCTACCGCACCTTTGATCAGCGTGGTCTGTTCATTGGTTTCGCCGGGATAAGCCCGTACATCAAAGGAAGTTCCCAGCACGGTTACAGCCATTTCTTTTGTAATAACCACGAAAGGGTGATCGGGATCTTTCTTCACATCAAAAAAAGCCTCACCTTCCAGCATGATCTCCCTGCCTGAAGCACCGGTATACGAAATTTTGCTGTCCGCATTTAACCACACTTCAGAACCATCGGGTAAAATGATCTTTGTTTTACTGCCTTTCTTGGTTGAAACGATATTGCTTTTTACTTCTTCTCCCCTATGTTGGTTATAAAAAACCGCAGCCAGCGCAACAACAGCCAGTAATAAAGCAGCCACTGCCGCAATATTGATCCATCTTCTCCGCCCGGTATTGCTGTACTGTTCTTTTTCTGTTTCTTCTGTATGCAACCTTGCCTGAACAGTGTTCCAGAGTTGCTGGTGTGCTTCGCTGTTGGCGGATGCATTGTCAGCAACATGGTACAGGTCATCTATCACCCCTGCCATTTCACCGTACGCGGGATTGGCCTGGATAAGATCGTTCAGCTCTTTTTGTTCCAGTAATGTGATGGCACCCGATCGCTTTTTTGACAATAACTCAAGAAACCTTGTCTCATCCATAAAAAACCTGCCTTATAATTTAAAAGACAAAGTTTTTTTTGAAAACCCCCAAAACAGGAAAAAAAATTTTATCGGACACGCTGCTGGTAGCTGGCAGACATTTCGGGCAGCTGGACCTTTACTATTTCCATGATTTTTTTAAAGGCTATACCCATTTGGTTTTCAACCGTTTTTACTGAAATGCCCAGTATATTGGCGATCTCTTTATAGGTAAGGCCGTCTTCCCTGTTCAGCTTGAAAATGAATTGACATTTAGGAGGAAGGGTATGAATGGCTTCAAAAATAATTTTGAGGTTCGCGGCGCTGATACAGGCTGATTCCGGATCCTGGTCTGTTCTCAAATATGCCGCATCTATTTCATCTATATCAATGAGGGTGGCTTTTTTCTTTTTCTGGTAATTGATCGCGGTGTTTTTACAGGCGGAATACAAATAATAACGCAGGCTGCTGATATTTGTCAGCAGTTTTCTTTTCTGCCAGATATTGACAAATACATCTGCCACCACTTCTTCAGCAACAGCCCTGTTATTGGTAATGGAACTGGCATAACTGAGAAGCGCCCCGGAGAATTGATCAAAAAGCAGTTTAAACGATTGCTGACTATCGTTTTCAGAGATATCTTCGATTAGTTCATGAAGTTGTACTGCTTCCATTCAGAGACGCAATTTATCTAAAATATCCATTGCGGTATTTTCTTTGTATATTATTAAATAATGATGCATATATAAATAAACTATATGTCGGCCTTTTTGAAGCAGGGCTGGCAGCCAGGTATTAGATCGCTTTTTGCTGAATAGGTGCAGTAGCCGGTGTATTGTCAGCAAAACATTTATTTATTGCCGCCCTAATTGCGAACGTTATGCAAAAGTGCTGGCAACACCAGGCATTGCCGTTATTTTAATTCAATCACAGCAAACTGTTCGCGCCCGGCAGACATGCGGTTGCTGATCTCCAGTTTTTCACCTGCAGGCAAAAAAAGATAATCACCTTTTTCATGAAAAGGTTTGCCATTTACAGAGGAAGCTGCATGCGCATCGGCCAGGCCCACCACCACCAGCGGTGTTGAGCGGCCGGGCAGGTCAACCCATTTTCCTGCACCAATCGTTACCAGGTAACCCCTGACTGATCTTTCATCGAACAATAGCTGGAATGCGGGATCACTGACCGGCGCCGCTATTGTATGCCCTGGTTTATGCGGCAGTTCAATATCAATGGTGTGAAAAGGTATTTTATCCGCATTCCATACCCGGTGGATGCGGGGTGTATCGGTAAAATCTTCAAACCAGATACCTTCTTTACTAAAAGTTCTGCGCCGCGGCTCTATCAACGCCTGGCTGCCGGTTTTGGTATTGCTCAGTACAAGGAAAACAGAAGGCGTTGTATGCTTGTGAAAAAAAGAGGTGTCGCCGGGAGGTATATGCACATCAAGTATCCTCACCCATTCATTGTCTACCACATCATGATGCCTTGGCTCATACCGCACCTGCACAATTGAGGCACTGTCTTTAAGCGTTTGGGCAAAACCGCTGCCCGTAAAAAGCAGGGTAGTAATAAGGAGGATGGTAAGACTGCGCATGTGCTGTTTTTTATAAAAATAAACCGAAATTTTAAAAATAAGCAAAACGGTGAAGCCCATTTAAACACCGTAACTTACAACCCTGGCGAAGATTGGAAGCCCCGCGCAATGAACTGCATTAGAACAAGCAGGCCTGCTGCATTGGGGTCAAGGGACATTAGTACAAACAGGTAAGCCATACGCCTTACCTATTTTTCCTTTACCTAAATGTTGTCTTAAATACGCTGCTGTTATGGAAACCCTGTCTTTCAACAAATCTGCAACTGTCCCGGTGAACAAGATATTCCCTCCATATTTACCTGCACCCGGCCCCATATCAATGATCCAATCTGCTTCAGCGATCACATCGAGATTATGTTCAATAACGATTAAAGTATTATCCTTGTCAACCAGGCTGTTCATGAAATCCAGGAGTTTTTGGGTATCGCTTGGATGCAAGCCTGTACTTGGTTCATCAAGCACGATTATTTTATTGGAATGTTTCAGTTCTCTGGTCAATTTCAGCCGTTGTCTTTCTCCTCCTGAAAGACTGTCCAGCCGCTGCCCCAAAGTAAGGTAACCTAATCCTAACCTGAGCAATATATCAAAGGCGGTTTGATATATTTTGTCAGGGAAAAAACCAATGGCTTCCTCAACCGTCATACCCATTATCTCTACAATATTTTTCTGCCTGTACAAATATTTTAACACCTCCGGTTTAAAACCCGAACCGCCGCAAACCTCGCAAGGCTGTTCTATATCGTCCATAAATGCCAGATCAATTTTTTCCACGCCAATTCCTTTACAATTCTTGCAGGCGCCTTCACTATTGCTACTAAAAAGCTTATCAGGCACATTGTTCATTTTTGAAAATCGTTTTCTCACGTCATCGGACAGGTTTAAATAGGTGAGCAAATTGGAACGTATACCTGTGGCAAATAAAGACTGGTCAACAAGGGTTATTCCGGGATAAAATTTAGGCAGCACCTTATTAATCAAAGTGCTTTTACCTGAGCCTGCAACGCCTGTAACCACTGTCATCAGGTTTTGAGGGATCTTTACGTTAATGTTTTTAAGATTATATAAGCTACCATTTTTAATTTCCAGGTATTCCTTCGCGATCCTTGGTTTGCGATGAATGCCAGGTGTTTTTGCAAAGTACAAACCGGTTTTTCCCTTTGAGTTTTTTAATCCCTCAAATGTACCTTCATAGATAATTTCTCCACCATTCTTCCCTGATTGTGGGCCCATATCAATGATCCAATCGCCGGTCTTAATCAAATCAGGATCGTGTTCCACGATTAAAACAGTATTACCTTTATCCCTTATCTGTTTAATGATCGAAGCAATATTCTGTAAATCCTTAGGATGAAGCCCTATGCTTGGCTCATCAAAAATATAGAGTAGGTCTGTCAGGCTATTCCCAAGATTTCTGACCATTTTTATTCTTTGGCTTTCGCCACCAGAAAGCGTATCTGTGGCCCTGTCCAGTGTTAAATATTGCAATCCTATACTGATCAGGTTTTGAAGTTTCTTTTTAAGTTCTGCAAGTATTACTTCATACATTCCGGATGGCAGGGCGCTGACAAACGCTAACAGTTCATCGATCGAAAGCGCCGCACTGTCGGCAATATTCTTGTTATTGATTTTGCAGGACAAAATTTTATCATTCAATCTTTTACCCTGGCAAACCGGACAAGGCTTCTTTATAATAATATTTATCAAAGCCTCCTTCCTGGTGATATTCTCTTTTGATTGTTTCCTTAAAAAGGCCTTTTCTATCCGGGGGATCACGCCTTCATATTTTGCAGTTTTCCTCCAGTCCTTATGAGGGTTCTCTGGTTTGTGTTCGGGAGCGTTTAAAAGCATTGCCCATTCTTCTGAAGTATAATTTTCCAGTTTCTTATCATTATCAAAATAACCAGACAGCGTATACCTTGTTAAGCGCCAACCACCAGGCTGAAAAGTCGGGAACACTATTGCCCCCTCATTCAAAGATTTCTGTTTGTCTATGAGCGCATCCACATCAACTGTTTGTACAAAACCAAGCCCCTCACATTCCAGGCACATGCCCAGGGGATTATTGAATGAAAATACATTAGAATATCCTACAAATGGTTTGCCCATCCGGGAAAACAGCAGGCGCAGGGAAGCGTATACATCAGTGGCTGTTCCTACAGTAGACCTTGCATTTCCACCCAATCTTTTTTGGTTGATGATGATGGGAACGTTCAGGTTTTCAATTTTATCTACTGCCGGCACACCGATATGCTGCAAGCGGTTTCTGATGAAACTGTCCTGCGTTTCGTTGAACTGGCGTTGTGCTTCTGCCCCGATCGTTTCAAACACCAAAGAAGATTTTCCCGAACCGGAAACACCGGTAAAAACAGTGATCCGGTTTTTGGGTATATGCAGGGAGATATTCTTTAGATTGTTCTGTCTTGCATTTCTTATGACAATATCTTTCATAATTATTAACTTTGCTAATAGTTAACAAAGTTAACTATTTTTATTCTCATGAACAAAGACCAAAAAAAGTTCTATAATGTATTTACTGAATTGCAATGTTTTATTTTAGCGAATATGAACAAAGGTGATATAAACGGCGTTACAGCGACGCATTACAACATCATCGAATACATTTACCGGAATGATAAAAGCACAGGAAAACAGATAGCAAAAGCTTTTAACATAAGTGCGCCTGCGATTTCCAGGCAGCTTAAATTTCTGATTGAAAATAAGTTCATTGAACAAAAGCAATCCAGGTTAGACCGCAGGATCTTCTATTTAAGCGTAGCCGACAAGGGCAGGTTTATTATTGACAATTCTGAAAATTTCAGGGAACATGTTACAAAGAAAGTCTACAAATCTTTACCCAAAGATGAATTGGCAACTTTGACATCACTTCTGTGCAAAGTTATGGGTGAGATAACAGAAAGCTAAGTATAGTAAACGGCGGGCAGATGATCTATTATAACACTGAATGAAGCCGGTGTTCCTGTCACGCTCACCAGGTATGGCGGCCTTATTCATGACTATGGCTTGCTGAACCCGCTGGCCCATATTCCCGCTGTAAAAACAGCGGTGCTGCGGGCTGCAGCAGTGATCAAGCACACGCTTGGAAATTAAGTAAGCGAACTAAACAATAAAAAGGCCTGCCATATACAGGCAGGCCACTTGTTAATGAAAGGGGATATATACTACGCCGTATTACTGTATCAGGTATTTAATTGTCCTGGTCCTGATCACTTCCAATTTGCCGCTGAGATTGCGGATACCGGTTTCTGTTATTTTAGACACACGTCCTTTCCCATCGAATTCATAAGAAAATGAAACGTTTTTATACGACAGGTAAAAGCCTTCGGGGTCTGCACCTATTGCTTCCGGGTCGTCACCAATTAAGGTTCTGACACCTGTGGGCAGGCTCACCGATGTGGTCAGGTTTTTCCAGCGTATCAGCGGGCTACCCGCATAAGTTTGCAACTGCTGGTTAATTACCAGCGCATCACCGGGCTGGTTCGGTTTTGTTGCATCATAGGTGTACAGCAGCCCGGTTTTCAGGCCTGAAGGGTTCCTGCTATTCGAATAACTGAACACATCCAGGTTGCCGTTTAGCAAAGTATATTTCCGCAAAGCATTGCCACTTGTGCCACCAGCATTCGATTCAGTATCCCATACAGCAGGGTCAGTATCATTCAAGCCCGGGTAGGTATACTTGTGTTGTATAACAACCGGCGAATCCAAACCCAGGTAATACCGCTCTGTGCTGGATGAATACAAGCCTGCACTGTCTTTGGTATAAGTGATATCCCAGTTGGTATCAAAAGTAACACCATCATCAGAAGTCGAATATTTCAGCAGAAAAGATCTATCACTGTATGTTATATCCTTGTTGTCATAATAAAAAGAAACAGTGGTATCTTTCTTCGTTGAGCCTATCACGGAATTGATCAGTTTTTCATATGAATAAGTAAATATCCGGCTGATCTGGTTGGTCGCATTGTAAGCATATTTTGTTTGCACAATATGATCTATACCAAAGGGATTGTCCGGGTAAGCTGTAATAATAGAATCCACCATATACTCCGGTGCAGTGAATGTACTGAAAACATTATCCTGCAAACCGGTTTTACCGGCAAGTGGCAGCGCTGTACGGATATCTTTTTTACAGGCAACGAAGGCCAGCAACCCACCAACGATCCATACTAATTTTCTTTTCATGTTTTATCATTTTCAAAGAACACGCGCCAATCCATCGCTACAGGTAAATAAAAGAATAAGTTAATACGCTCATAATATGCATTCATGTGGTAGCAAGTGCAACCCTAAAAACTATACCGTATGCCCCATTGCATTTGCCACCTGCTGTTGAAAAAATCAACTGAATACGGTTTGCCCGGGTCGAGAAAACTGTATTGGGGATAACCGGCAACCACTTTATTCGGGATATACGGTGTAAGTCCTACGCTGGCTGTTGAATTGAATGTATTGGGCGAAAAATATGCCCAGCCCCATTGCTTGTTCAGCAGGTTGGTGAGGTTGATAATATCAAACGTAAAACTGATCTGGTTTTTATTTTTCAGGTGCCATTCCTGTATAAAGCGGAAATCGGCGGTGGTATTCCAGGGAGTGCGCCCCATATTGCGTTCGGTATAATTGCCGCGCCTGTTGCGCAGGTAAGGGTACTGGTCAATAAAATGATTAAAAGCTGTTGCCTGCTGCTGGCGGGATTGTACCAACTGCCCTGCTTTGTCATATACATCCTGGAAAAACTGTACTGCTTCTTCGCGCTGTGGTATATACGCCAAGCTTACCTGCTGTGCATTATTCTGGATACTGGTATTTACAAAACCCCAGGTATAGGGTGAGCCAGATTGCGACTGGATATACAACGAAAACCGCGATACCCATTGGTCGTTCCAGGCTTTCCTGTATTGCAGGTTAGCGGTTATCCGGTGCCGGATATCAAAATTTGACCAGGCAAGGCCCGGGTTATTTGGCTGTAATGCCTGGTTCAGTTGCCAGTTGCTTTCCATCGAATTACGGATACCATTGGAAATATCCTTGGATTGCCCGTATGTATAGCTGACAGAAAAACCCGGCGCCCTATCAGCCTGCCTGCTGATCTGCACGGTAAGGCTGTAACGGTAGCCCTTGGTGGTATTTCCGAGTTCATAAGCTGCAGCCAGGCTGGGATCTACAGTACCCGTAAAAACAGGCTGGCGGTGTGTCATGGAATCATACGCATAGTAGGCATACACACCCTTATAATTCACCTGCATGAATTTTACATCATACAGTGTTTTGGTGTAAATGCCCTCCAGGGTAAACTTCCAGCCATTTTTCTGGTAATCGATTGCCAAGCTGCTGCGCAGTACACGCGGCATTTTGAAATGATTGTCCACTGCATCTACCTGCGTGGCACCGATGTATTTATTATCAATATTCTGTCCATTGGCCTGTGCAAAAGCAGCGATACCATTAACCGGTGCATTCAGTACACTGCTGCCGTTCACAAAACCGGTATTGGTGGCACGCTGGTCGTAATAACCATAGCCATCGCCATTGTTGTAAAAACTATAGCCCAGCCAGGCAAAAGGTATACGGCCGGTAAAAATACCAGCGCCGCCACGCAGCACCAGTTCATTGTTACCTATAATGTTCCAGTTAAAACCTACACGTGGTGAAAGAACCGGTTTAGACAGGTAGTTATTGCTGATCTGGTTGAGTGGGGTATAACTGAAACTGCTGTCGGGCCGTCCGTCTACCAGCGCATTCTGCATGCGGTAGCTGATCACGGGCTTGCGGGGCACAGCAGTATAGTCGAGCCTTAATCCCGCTGTTATGCGAAAGCGTTTGTTCACCTGCACTTCATCCTGCGCATATAAACTGTAAAAATTAATATGGAACAATGCCGAAGGATTGGCCAGCAGGTAGTTTCTTGTATTGTTGATATAATTGTATGCACCCCTTACCCTGGCAGGCATGCCTGCCAGCAGTGTTTGTACAGCCGTTTGACCTGTTGCCGGGTTATCCTGGTAATCGACCCTGCCATTCCAGGAGTTCACAAAGCCATACTGGATATTGTACAGTTCATTGTGCGTACCAAACAGGAAACTGTGCTTGCCATGGTACCAGCTGAGATTGTCGGTGATCTCTGTTGTACGCTGCCGCATATCGAAAATACTGGCTTCACGGTCGGTGCCCAGGAAAATAGTCGTGCCGGGTGTTTTGCCCTGTATCTGCACCTGCGGGAATGCCGGATTACCCGGGTCACGGTAATCATGAATGGCTGAATAGCCCAGCAGCAGGCTGTTTGAAAGCCGGTTGCTGAAGCGCGACTTTAATTCTGCCACAGTGGTATTCTGGTTATTCACCTGCTTATAGGCAATGCCTGAAAAACGGAACTCCAGTTCATCACGCTCAAGATTGGTAGACCTGGAAAAAACCAGGTTGTTCCGCAAAGCAAGCTGGTGATGGTCGTTGATATTCCAGTCAAGACGATTGAATAATTTCTGCGAACGGGCATAGGTATCAAAATTCCCATAAGTACCGGGATCGTAATGATAGTTATTCACGAGGAAATCCCGAATTGTTTTGGCAGTGGCTTCATCAATTACCCGGGCTGCATCGGGTGAACCGGCGGCCTGCATAACAGGATCTGTTCTGTCAGTGAGTTCTTCATTGGTAAAAAAGAACAGCTTGTTTTTTATGATGGGAAAACCCACCCTGAAACCTGCCTGGTATTCATGAAAGGAAGAAGGCATTTTGCTTTTATCACCGGCATTTTCCCTGCCGGTAAGCGCGGCATTGCGGCCATACACATACACGGAACCCGTTACGCTATTGGTTCCCGAGCGGGTAACCGCATTGATACTGCCGCCGGTGAAATTGCCTATTTTAACATCATAGGGCGCCAGGTATACTTGTATATCTTCTATCGCATCCATGCTTACAGGATTGGTGCGTGTACTGCTACCCGGCATACCACTGGTGCCGCTGATGCCACCCGCCGAAGGACTAAACCCGATAGCATCATTATTAATCGCGCCATCAATGGTCACATTGTTGTAGCGGAAATTGCTGCCGCCAAAACTATTGTCTTTATTGGCCTGCGGCACCATTTTGGTTATATCGGTGATACTGCGGGTTGTGGATGGCGTGTTCAGTATCTGCTCACGTGAAAAACTATTGCCTGTGCCAAACCTGTTGGGCATGGGCTTACGCGAAGCCGACTTCACCACTACCTCATTCAATACTTCGGCCTGCGGTTGCAGGCTGAAATCGAATGTTTGCATACTGCCCAGGCTCACCTGTATATCATTCTGCGTGGCGGGCGCCATGCCTACCAGTGTAACTGTAATACTATAAGGGCCACCCACACGCAGGTTGGTGAGGTAATAACGGCCATCATTACCCGTAATGCCGCTATAGCCTGTACCTGAGGGCTGGTGCACGGCACGCACAACAGCGCCCTGCAATGCCTGGCCCGTGGTATCTGATATCCTACCCATGATGCGGCCCGTTGTTTCCTGTGCATGCACCCGCATCATTGCCAGTAACATGCCTGCAAAGCAGCACAGGTACCGGTAATATTTTTTATGAAGTCTGCTCATATCTCAGCTTTCTTGTTTTACTAACTGTGAACTCACTGTTTGGCGCCAAGTGCTATACTCAGGCCCAGGCGTATGGTATTAGACATTGGGTTGCGCGTAGCGCCGTTGCCGGAAGAGGCGAGATAAGAAAAATCGATAGCAACAGTATGGTAATGCAGTCCTGCACCGGCAGAAAAATAAGGCTGGCCACCTTTGGCTTTATCGGCATAGTGATACGCTGCCCGTACAAAAAACAAATCTGAATAGCCATATTCCAGTCCGGCAGAAAACTGGTAATCGCGGTTGCTGAATGATTTAACCCAACTTTCCGGCACACTGCGGGCATAGTAATCAGCGATACCTGCAGAATCAGCGGGCACAGCAGGTACCAGCAGTTTATTCAGCTCTGCACCGATCATCAGTTTGTGCTGTTCATTGATTACGGTTGTATAGGCCACGCCCAAGCCTGCTGATGCGGGGATAAAATCTTTATTACGGGCATCACTGGTATAACTGATCTTAGAACCGAGGTTCGACAAAACCAATCCGCCGCTCCATCCCTGTCCTTTGGCATCCAGGCCATGATAATACAGCGAGATATCACCAGCCACAGCGTTACCGGCTTTGTACTGGCTGCCATTGACAGAGCCACTGGCCAGGTTAGAGTTGATATAACGCAGTGCCAGCGCCATGCTCCACCGTTCAGATAATTTTCGTGCATACCCTGCATCCAGCGCAAACTCCCGCGGATGGGCCGTTTGCAGTTTATTGCCGCTGTAATCGGTTACCTGGAAATCGCCCACATTGAAATAACGCAGGCTTACACCGATCGCCTGTTCATGATCGAGCTGGTGATAACCGCTGAGGCCGGCCAGGTATACCCCATTCACCATATCGCGCATCCAGGGGGTATAGCTGGCGCCGATGGCCGAAGGTTTTGCCGCAAAAACTGTTTTAGACAGGTTGTGAAAACTGCTGTAAGCATCTGCAGTAGTCGCAATGCCCATATCAGCCATACCACCTGCCCTTGCATCGGGGGAAATGCGTAAAAAGGGTACAGCAGTTGTGGTCATGTTAATAGCAGTGTTCTGCGCACGGGCTTTTGTAATGCAGCAGCACAGCAGCACCAGCGTATATACTTGTATATAATGAAGTTTCATGAGAGGCTTGTTTTAATGATTGATCCTTATTTTTTGTACCAGCTGAAGATATTCACCAGTTACCCTGACGATATACAATCCGCTGGAGAGATTAGCAGCCGGCAGATGAAAGCTATTGCTGGCTTTTGCCAGGTACACTGGCTGGCTAACCAACCGCTGGCCATACAGGCTGTAGAGCTCTATCGTTGCTTTCTGGTCTGCTACGGCGAACACATTTATCTCCAGCTGTCCCGGGCTGCTGCACCATGCATCCAGTCTGTTATCGTGTCTTGTACTGTCGATAATCACCTTCAGTGTGCCGGTTCGGTAACTGATAACATAATTGGCATTGGCTACTGCACCGCTGGCAGTAATGGGATAAGAACCGGGGAAGGAATTATTACCGGCAGTTGTTACCGCAACAGGCGCTGTCACGATCACCTTACTGCTGTCATCACCCTGTACCAGGCCTGCTAAATTGAAGGTGAACAAAGGATTGTTATGTCCCTGTATTTTCACTTTATCATCGGGTGTGATCACCAGTGGTGCAGGACGTACCAGCAGTTGCTGTGATACACTTGCTGCATCCACAAAATTATTATTGCCTGCCTGCAAAGCGGTAATAGTAACGGCACCTGCACTGGCAATATGAATGGTACCATCCGCGCTAACCGTAGCCACTGCGGGATTGCTACTATTGTACACAACAGGCAGGGTATTGTTATTGCTGGAAGCACCGGCGGCGAAATCTGCATCACCATATACCCTGGCTGTCAGCGCAGGGAAACTGATCACCTGCTGTACCGGTAAGATCACCAATGTACCCGGCACATACCGGAATGTATAATTACTGGCGGCAGCCGGTGAAATACTGATGGTATAACTGCCTGCAGGCGTGATAGTGGAAACGGGTACGCTGGCCACCGGAACAGTAGAAAGCACAGCAGTGGATTCATTGTTCACCCAACCACTGTAGCTCAGCGTTAAATCGGGTACAGCTGCACCGTAAAATTTGGTTTTATTATCAGCAGTAATGGTAAGTACCGCTTTGTTCACCGTGAAGGTTTGTGTTACATCCTTTGCTGCACTGTGTGTGGCATCACCGGCCTGTGAGGCTGTAATGGTTACGGTACCTGACCCGGCAATATGAATGGTGTTATCATCTGTAATAGTCACCACGCGCGAATTGCTGCTGCGCAGCGTAACAGGTATTGCAGCATTATCGCTGGTGGCGTTCACTGCAAAATCTGCATCACCATAGGTTTTATCTGCAACAGTTGCAAAGCTGATGGTTTGAGGTAGCAACGGCCGGTTGGCAATGGTTAACACACCGGGTATATAGTTGAAAGCATAATTGGTTGCCACCCCCCCACTTACAGTGATAGGATAGATACCTACCGGTGATGTGTTGGTAGCAGCGGTAAAGGCAACAGGCTGTACAGTTAAGCTGGAAGAATCTTCATTGTTCACGAACCCTGTATACTGCAAACGCAGGGTGGGTATAGCATCGCCCAGGTAAACCAGCTGGTTGCTTACCCTTACGGTGAGCAGCTGCGGTGCTACCGTGATGGTTTGTGTACGCGTAGTGGCAGCATCTGCACCGGTGGCAGGGAATGATGCCGTAAATGTAATGGTGCCAGCGCCTGTAATATGCACTTTCCCATCTGCGGTCACTGTTGCCACTGCAGGATTGTTACCGCTGAAGCCGGCAGTAGCACCATTCAGCGCTTTTGCGCTCAGCACAAAATCCGGTGCACCATAAGATTTGGCTGTCACGGGATCAAAGGCATACTTGTCTTCTGTGAGCCGTCCTTTTATATAAGTGATGGCATAATCGGCCGAGTTGATGCCGGAAGGAACAATATCACTGGCGCCTTCTTCTGCAGGTACAAGTGTAAACACCAGCTGCGGTTTGAGTGTAACGGAATCGGCAGCACTGGCAAAGCCGCTGGTTGTAGCTGTGAATGTGGGGTCGGGTGCACCCAGCAGTTTCTGCTTATCATCGGCTTTAATGGTAAGCGGCGCAGGTGCAATAGTGAGTACACCTTTTGTATAAGTAAAATCATAATTCACCGCCACAGCACCTGCAGGGGTAATGGTATAGTTGCCCTGCCTTACATGCGCATCGGCTGTAGCATCGGTGGTAACGGTGGCTGGTGTGGTTAATACGGTAGAATCTTCACCCGCCGCAAAGCCGGTATAATGCAACGATAATGCCGCGGGGTTCACTTTGCCATATACCATGGTGGTATCATTGGCTATCACCTGCACCATGCCTTTGTTCACGGTGAGATTGGCCTGCACATCGGCAGCTTTGTTAAAGGCATCGTTGCCCGCCTGTGATGCGGTGATCAGTGTATTGCCTGCTTTCAACAAATGCAGTTTACCATTCACTATAGTCGCAATAGTGGGATCTCCTATTGTATAACTTACCGGCAAACCAGAGCTGGCTTTCGCACCAGGATCAACATCTGCATGACCATAGGCAACAGTCAGATCACTGAAACTGATCTGCTGTGGCTGCGGGCTAACAGTAAGCAGGCCTGTATTGGAAAAATCATTTCCCAATACATCCAGGTGCTGCACAAAGGCAAAGTTGTTACCGGAAAGATCGCACTGCCAGATATTGAAGGGAGATGAGAACATTATACCGTACAGCTTCGCGCCAGACAAAGTAAACATCCCACCAGGCACCCCTTCTGTGTTTTGATCAAAAGCATGCAGGATATTAAAACTGTTGCCGGCGATATCATAGGAAAACACCTGCGGGGCGTTCCCGTTAATAACACCATAGAGCTTACCACCGGAATAAATAAGATTGGTCAGCGAACCCGAACCATTTACCGCCAGGTTATATAGTTCGGTATAAGTACCTGTTGCGGGGTCGAATGAAAACAATACACCTGCACTATTACTGCCACCATAAGTGGTTTGGCCGTACAATACATTGCTGTTACCCAGGGTTACACCACTTGCCGGTAGGTAACCATGGCCATCCAGGTAATTATAGGAATGCTTTGCCAATAAGGTTTTGCTCGCTATATCGTATGCATACAGACCGCCAAAACCCTGGGCCCCGCTATACGCCAGTGTGAGGTATAGTTTGTTGTTGACAACCGCCATATCCCCCCGCTGCCCGGTACCGCTTGCGGGATCATTGGCATCCAGATCGACCAGTTTTTTGATGCCATCGTTTTTCCGCAGGTCGTAAGAGAAAATAGCGCCCTGCCCTTTCGCAGCCCCTGAGGAAGTAACACCGTATACCACACTGTCGCTCACCAGCAGCTTACCCGGGCCCGAACCGGTATTCAATCCATCAAAATCGGCCAGTTTCGTGAACACACCGGTTGACTGGTTATACGAAAAAAGAATACCCTGGTTGTATGTACCTCCCTTATTGGTGGCGCCCAGCAGCGAACCACCTACCAGCACAGGTGTACTGGTAGGGCCTGCTCCATTATCTGGATTAACAATACCTGTACTTATCTCCCGCTGGTACTGGTTGGTGGTTAAATCAACCCGGAATATTTCACCGTTGCCAGCCGTCCCGCCGTAATTCAGTACACCCCATAAACCGTTGTTGTATACCAGTAAGGCGTCTTGATGGCCAGCAGTACCAGGTATATCAGTCAGTTTAGTGACAGTGGTAGCCGTGCCGTTGGGATCATAGCTAAATACAGTACTGCCACCTGTACTGTTGCTGTTATTGGTAGTACCATGCAACAGGTCGTTGTAAACGATCAAGCTGTTACCCGGCATAGTGCTTCCCAACCCTGTTGTTACTTTCAGTACATAGCTGTCATTGGCAGGGTCGGCGGCAGGTGTAAAGGCATACAGTATCCCTCCCCCGTCATCCGGGCCGCCTGTTGCAAGGCCGTACAGTGTATTCTTGTACATTACCAGCGCGCCATGCGGCCTGCCACCTTCAGGCACACTGGATGAATTGATATAGGTAAAATTATGCCGGTTGGTAATGCTACTTAAATCGGGCGGGCAGGAAAAAATAGTGCCTACTCTTTTTGCACCGCCCGCCGTTGTTTGGCCAAACAGCTGCCCGTTGCATACCACCAGGCTCCCGTTGGGGCTGCCTCCTGTTGAAGGAGATGTAAGAGATATGCAGATGAGATTATTGGTGGTAGCCGATGGATCGAACCGGAATACCGTACCTGCACCTTTGGCACCGCTGCTGCTGTTAGCACCATACAGAAAGTTGTTGTATACAGTAAGACCGCCATTGGGATAAATACCCGTTACATCGGCAAATTCCAGCAAGTCGCTGTAAGTATTGGTGGCGGGATCAAATGAAAAAAGCACCCCCCCGTCAGCGGCACCGCCCTGGTGGGCTAATCCATACAGCTTGTTCTGGAACAAGGTAAGACTGCCATTGGGCGAGCTGCCATGTGTACCATCAAATGTATACAATACAGTGTATTTGCCCGTTGCGGGATCGAATGAAAAAAGCAAACCGCCGTTGTTCAGTCCTCCTCCGCTGGCCGCGCCATACAACTTGTTGTTGTAAGCAATAAGATTACCGACAGGTTGCAGTCCCTGGTTAACCGTATCGGACTTGAAGCTGAATATGTTTTGCAGGGAATTATCGGCCGGGTTCATCCGGTAGATGGAGCCGGTGCCATCGTTGCCACCGTTTGTGCTGAAGCCCCATATTTTATCCTGCGCAGCCAGCCGGCTGGCAACAGGCAGGCAAAACAGGAAAGCCAGCCATTGAAAAATTGTATAGGTCCGTTTCATTCGCATTCGTTTTTGTTGCTATGGTTGATAGGATGAATTATTTGTTTTGAATAAGCATGATGCCGGTTTTCAGTGAACTGTCGGGCTGCGCCAGTCCTGTGGTGAGCAGTGTATATATGCCACCCGGCTGCAGCGTTGCCTGCAGGCTGGTTTGATAGATATAAGGAGCCAGGCTGTTCTTCACTTCAAACCGGTAATCACCGGCGGGCAATTGCCTGAAGCTGGTGGTATCGGGCCAGGCATTGTCAGGCAGCGGCGCATTGCGGTAACCCAGCTTTTTCGCTAGTGTATCGCCGCCCTGAACAATGTAGTCAAAAGGCCCATCCGTATTTGGCGCAAGCAAGCTTCGGCCCTGGATCATCCGTATTTTGGCATAGCCTGCCCGTGGAGCGCTCAGGTCGTCTTCTATAAAAGCATATTTATTCGGCCCTATTGACAGTGAAGTGATACTATAAATGGTATAGCTGGCACCGGGCTTGAAATAAAAAGGGTAATAGAAATAATTGGCAAAAGTGCCCGCGAGCATACCAAACAGCCAGCGGTTGCCAGACGGGGCTTTTACATAACGCGTTAAACCGGGCCAGGCAACCGGCGCCGCATTCAGCTTCGCGGTGTCCATGTAAACGGAGTACAGATCTACCGGGCGCTGGAACGGGTTGGGCTGCAGTATCATCAGTTGCGCAGCAGTAGTATCTGCCGCAGGTGGTTGTGCGAGGCCTTCTTTTTTGCAGGCCGGCATTACCACCATGGCAGCAGCCAGCAGCCATAACAAGCCCCAACAGGTGAAACGATAACAGATATGTTTATTCATGTTCAATCGGTCATTTATTTGATGAAAGAAGCCTCGTATGGCCGCTGCAGGCTTATTTGAAAAGCTTTTACCAGCGCAGTAGGCGCATTCAGCCCGCTATAGGTATTTAGCAGTTCAATCGTACTCACCAGTGGAAACACCCTGGATGCATTGTTGTAGGTAACCGTTTGGTAGAGGCTGCTGATATAAGGCACATCAGGATCCATCGGTTGTGTCAGTGACCAGTAGGCCCATTGCAGGTCTTCCGATGTATTGTTCAATACAGGCGCATTGAATTCGTCAGCCAGCAATTCTGCATAAGGCGCAGAACCGGTGGCCGCGCTTTGCCCGGGACGGTAAAAGCTCAGTACATATTTAGGTCTGTCAAACGGCAGGCGGAACTGACCAAAGGCGGGTCCTTCATGGTAGTAAAAAGAATCAAGCGGCGGCATGGGCAATGCCACATAAGGAGATGATACTGCAAACTTGCCGCTGATTTTGGTGAGCAGGGTTTCCGGTGTATTGTATGGAAGAAACCCTCCATTGGGATCAGTGGGAAGATCCTGGGAATAAGTCCATGGCCTACTACTCAGCCCTCCACTACCCAGCGTTTTCAATGGCCCCACGCAATTGTCGATGTATTGCATGTGTACGTACACATCCAGTGCACTGGGTGCAGAGGGATCAGTGAGCATGTTATAAAAATTCACATACACTTTTCCCGTATCGAAATGTTCACGGGTAAAGTTTTCCTGCCGCAGGTATCCCTGCAGCTGGGTAGCATCGTAGGCGCTCCTGTTCCCCACTTCCAGTGTATACACTTCTCCTTCTGTAAAATGCAGCGTGGTATCCAGCGCCACTACAAAAGCACTGTCCCGTTGATCGGCAGGGAAATTGTCGAAATAGCGTTTATTGTTAGCACCTGCCACGCTTCTTTTCAGGATCATCACCCGGTGATCGCCCGAAGTTACCTGCGCCCAGCGCGACAGGTCGAGGTTGTTGATATTACCGGCTACACGTACCGGGTAGCTTCCCGGGTATTCAGTATTGGCGAACTGCACATTGGGCCTTGTTTCATATGGCGCCGCATAAAAAGCGCGGGAATAAATAAAATCGCCAATGGTAGCAGCTGTTTGCGGTATATGCCGTGCATCGCTCACAACAGGATCGATCAGTACGGTAAGTACCCTGCCCGTGCGTATATTGATACGCTGCAGGTCGCCTTTGTCGTAATTCGTGATGCTGTTGAATACACGCAGGTAAGCCGGCGGTTTTACAGGGCTCAGCGTTTCGTATTTCTGGCAGCCGCCCGACAACAATACCACAGCGAACAGGCAAAGCCAATATAGAGGAGCAATATTTCTACAATACATATCCTGGATTATTTGTTGTGTTTGATAACGATGAGACGGGCCTTGCTGGCTGCATCATTGCTGTTTGTACGGCCTATAAGTGCAATAGTGTATAAACCCGCTTCTGCAGAAGGCAGGTTGCTGTTGTTTTTGTACAATGCAGGGTTGGCAATCAGCGGGTGATCAAGCGTTAGCCCCAGTGGTGTGCCGGCCACCGTATCAACTGCTGATCTATAGGCGCTGATGATAGCTGCGCTGCTCAAACCAAATGAAGGCCCCGCACTATTGGTAGCAGCGAACAGGGAGTATCCCACATAAGGACTGGTTGCCCGCACATAACCAGGTGTTAGTTGTTTATAGGCTGCCTCCTGGTTGTAACTATAGTTCCCATCGGCAAAGCTGCCTGTTTGATCCAGGAAGCTGGCATAAGGCACATCTTCGCACAAATTGAGAAACCTGCACTGCCAGCCAAAGCCTGCACCCAGCTGCGTTGGCGGAAGTGGCCGGAAGCCAATACTAAGTTGTTCTGCTTCGCCTGAAATGCTCAGGTCGTTGCTGGTGGTAAGCAGGTTTACCCTGCCCTGTTGTTGCCAGGCCCAGATGGTGATGTTATCAAGCGAATAGGTATTGAATACAGTAGATGCCAGCTCTGTATTATTGGCATCAAGCACCTGCACTTTATGGGGTCCTATGCTGAACTGGCCATAATCGGTGTATTGCCCGAAATTGAGAAAGCTGCCGAGATCCTGTCCATCCACAGCGAAATGAATATTGCTGGTGCCGGGCAATGCATTCACCGCCTGCATGCGGATATAATTGGGGCTGGCCATTGTACTGTTGTCTTTCATCAGTGTGATACCCGGGTAATCTACCCTGGCAAGATCATAGCCATATTGAAAGCTATGCCATGACACCAGCAATGTATAAATACCACCAGGCTTAAATGTGCGCAGGTTGCTGTATGCCTGACCTTTCAGTGCCACCGGCATACCATTCGCATCCAGTACCGGCCCGGGATATTCCTGCACAAATGTTCCGTTGCTGCCCGTTATTTTAAACTGGTAAGTGCCATAAGGCAGCTCTATATAATCGCTCACCTGCCGGTAAGTGATATTGCTGGTTTTACTGCTCACTGCACTGCCGTTGGCATAAGTAAGACTGATGGCATCGTACACACTGGGTATTGTTGCTTTGGCACCCAGGTTAATAATGCGTATTTTAAAATAGTCGGACTTAGACGGCGCAGCCGTTGTTCCCGGAACAAGCAATGCGTTCGTTTCATAAGTGGGTATGCTGCCGGTGTTCAGTGGATCTTTCAGGTAGTTGGGATACACGATCACCAGTTTCGGGCTATCAGGATTGCTGCGCAGGTACAAAGAACTAACCGGCACAATGGAATCGAACAGGTAACTTTTTGTGCGGATGGTATTGTACAACCCTACTGTGGCATAACCGCGCGCATCAAACAATGAATCGGGTATGGTGAACAGTTTGCCATAAGCCAGCTGGCCGCTGGGGAACCAGGGTGTAGGACCGACCGGCCCTGTTCCCACATACATGAAAGTGCTTAACTGCCTGCCGTTCACTGAAACATCTGCCGGATATTGCTCATACAGGTTCAATAAGCTCACCGGACTGTTTGAGCCGGGCGTATTGTTATAAACAGATGGTGGCCCGGGCAGTACAGCATCTATTCTTTTGGTGCAAGAAGCATATACACCAGCCAGCAAAAAAAGGAGTATCAGTTGTTTCATCCGTTAATATTTTTTTTCAATGATCAGATGGAACCTTGCGTTAAAACATGTTATAGGTAAACCCCACCGCTATTTCACGCCCCTGGCGATAACTGCTGTTGAGATAGGTACGTCCATGAAACTTAGTATAACTATCGCCCGGCACAGCATAGTATTGCTGCACCTGCGGGTCAAGTATATTTTTGACAAAAGTTTTCAGCACAAGTCTTTTGTACAAACGCTGGCTGAATACAAGATCAAGCGTGGGCACAGGATGATCATAGATATCAGGCTCGCCTGTTAAGCGTACTTGTACCAGGCGCGGACCTACCACGTTGAAGCTGAGCGTGGCATTGGTGCCCGATTTTTTGTTGTCATAATCCAGGTAAGCATTCAGCGCATAAGGCGGTTGTTCAAACACAGGGCTGTAGGCAGATGCATAGCGGTCTATTGACCGGCTGGCATCCAGCCGTTCTTTGTTTTTCCGGATGACGCTGCGGGCGAGTAAAAGATTGGTGCCAAAGAAAAAATTACGCATAGCAGGCGACAACATACCCAGGCTTTTCCGCAGCTCAAATTCCAGTCCATACACCTTACCCTGTTCGGGATCGTTCTGGTAACGCACAATATTAAACGTAGCGCCTTTGGGATTGGCAGCCGTGGAATCGTTGGCAAATACTTTGGTTAACTGCTGATCAATCTTTTTATAGAAGGCAGAAACAGAAAACACTTCACCCGTTGCAGGAAACCATTCCCAGCGGAAATCGATGTTGCGGCTTTTCTGGTTTTGCAAAGTAATATTACCCTGTACCACCGCATTCTGGAAAGGGTCGAAAGCCAGTGTGGGCATCAGCTCCCGCAGTTCAGGGCGTGCCAGCGTGGTAGCATAAGCAGCCCTGAAATTCATGTTCTGGTTCAGCGTGTAAATTATACTGCCGGAGTAATAAGGTTCCAGTTTTACTTTATAGGATGTAAGAGGATTGATCACCCGTTTATAACTACTGATAGCGGGGTCGGTAGAGGCGCCAACCGTATCTACCGTACCGTGGATGGTGGTAGATTCAAAACGGACACCGCCTGCTACCCGCAGCTTGCTGCCCAGCTTCAGGTCAGCCATACCATACAGCGCTGTAACCCGCTGTACGCCGGAATAATTATTGAATGTTTTTTGCGGATAATACAAAAAGCCCAGTTTCCGCCACTGTCCTTCGTAATCACTGCCATTGCTAAAACCTATATTACCAGTACCTACATAGGCATTGAGGTTACCATAATATTTGAATAGATCATTTGTCAATGTGCCCGTACCCAGCTGATCGGGCAGGTATAATACGTATTCGCTGAAATGCCGTTCTTTATTCAGGTAATAACCGCCCAGTTTCAGCTGCTGTTTCTGGCCACCGGCTTTAAAGGGCAGCGCAAAATCGAGGGTATAGTTGCGGTTGTTTTCAACAAGTTCACGGTATTTTCTGCCGTTGGGATCAATATTGACACCTCCAACACCCGGCATCGAAACATAAGCGCGCAAAGGCTGGAAATACAAATCATTTACATCTATACCTTGTAAATCATGTATGGGCGAGCCATTGTACACATTGCTGTCGGCAATAAGTGAAAAAAAACGGTAATCAGGATCAAGCTCTGTAGCCCTGGAACCGCTTAGATTCCAGCTTATCTGCGGCGCATATTCACCGGTAGTAAGCTTATGCTCCCCTCTTAGTTGCAGCGTATTAAAGGTGCGGTAACTTTGTGTAAGCTGGTATACTTTATTGGTGATGGTATAAGGCATGCCTGTGTTATCATAGCGGCCATCCAGGCTGGTAGCGCCATCCTGTGCGCCCTGGTTCATCATAAAATGTACGCTTACTTCATTGCGTTTATTCAACTGGTAGGTAAGGGTTGCCAGTCCGCCGGCATTGAGCTGTTCATTGCCTGTATTTTCCCTGTAACCGATGAACTTTCCCAGGTTCAGGTTATTGGGATCAGTATAAGGGGGTATGGTAACGGTAGATAAAGGTCCGCCCTGGTAAATGCTGTACTGGTTCAGCACACCATCGTATTTTTCCGTAGTTCTTTTATAATAGTTTAATGCCAGTACCAACCCGATACGCTGTTCACCGCCCAGTTTGAACGTGTTGCCAAACCCCAGCGTATAGATCTGGTTGGGTGCAGCATTGCGGTACGAGTTCATGAGCACCGGCAGAATAGCTTTTTCCATTTTATCAATGGCATAAGCCTTGTCGGCCATGGCGGGAGAATTGCGGCTGTCGTTCATGAAGCGGTAGAGCTGCGCAAAACCTTGTGGGAACTGTTTGTTTAAATCATAAAATGCCTGTGGCAGGTCACGCTGTTTTACATTGCCACCAAAGGCGCCCAGCTCGCTGCCTTTAAATGTATTGAAGCTGCCGCCGATACCGGTAGTAGTATTGGTACCCATTTGCACGGAAATACTCAGCGACATTTTTTCGGGTATGGATTTTGTTTTCAGTTCGATAATGCCGGCAGTGGCATCGGCCGGTTTATCGGGTGTAACGGTTTTATATACGGTTACACTTTCCAGCAAACCTGCAGGCACCAGGTCGAGCGGTGGTGAGTTCTGATCGGGATTGGCGCCCGACAAACGCGCCCCATTAAGCTGTGCCACTACATTGCGGTCGCCCAGTCCGCGGATGGCCACATTCCGGTCATTACTGATGGTAACACCTGTTACACGTTGTAGGGCCTGTGTGGTAGTGATACTGGCTGTTTTTTCGATGTTCTGTGCAGAAATCCCATCCGATACAACTGCTGCATTTTTCCGGTCGGTCAGCAGCACGGCTTCTGTATTCATCCTCCGCCTGGCTTCAACAGTTACACCTGTCAGTGCTTTCACATCGGGCTTCAGCGAAACTGCCAGTTCTGTTTTTCCGACTACCGTAATAAACTGTGGTTCATAACCCGTGTAAGAAACCACCAGTATTGCTGAAGAATCTTTTACCTGCAGTTCAAACCGTCCTTGTTCATCTGTGATAGCTGCCATATGCGTGCCCTGTATAAAAACACTTACCCCACTTACCGGCTGCTGTGTTTTACTGTCTTTCACCTGCCCCTTTACAGGCTTTGCCGCCGGCTTCTGTTCTGTTGCCGGCGCTGGTTTACTACCCGGTGTAATCACGATATACCCATCGGTTTCCCTGAACTGCAGCGAAGTATTTTTCAGCAGCTCTTTTAAAATATCCACTACTGCTGCCTGCTTGAATACACCATGCTGTATGCTATAGGCTTTCACCTGTGCCGGCGTAAAGGCTATGGAAATACCGGATTGATTTTGCAAATACAGCAGCGCCGATGCAAGTGGTTGTGCACTGAACTGCACAGTGATCTTTTTCTGCAGCAGGCCCTGCGCCGAAAGCATACACACAAAAAGTGGAATGCAGATCGCAGTTAGAGACAGTTTTCTGATACCCGAAAAATATTGTTCAGGAACATTTTTTTTCATGGTGGTTAATGGTTGTTTTAAAATTGACATAACAGTAGCCACTGCATGGCTAACCAGTTGTTATGCCAGCAGGCCGCCCGCAGGCGCCTTTTTTATATGAATGTTCTTGTATTGTTCAGCCTGATCAGTATATCAGGTAAGTGCCATCCGTTTTTTTCCTGTATTGATTTTGTCCCAGTAAACAAATCACTTTGATCACCTGGTCGGGTGGTGTTTGTCTTTTCAGTTGAATGGTATAAGTCTGCTCGCTAATAGAAGCCTGCAGGGTTTGCAAATGCACACCATACAATTGTTGCATTGCCATGGTTAATTCGGCAAAAGAAACATTTGTCAGCTGTATGCTGTTCTCTTTCCATATGGAAGCCATCCAGCCGGGAAGTTTTGATCTGGTATATTGCCCGGTTAATGTGGATATAGCCAGCCTTTCGCCTGGCAGAATATGTTTAAGAGGCCGGTCGTTGTGACTTGTAGCCACTTCACCGGTGGCCACTGTAACAGTTACCTGTAAATGGGCATCATCTTTATGTATATCGAAAGAAGTACCTATATCTGTTGTGGAGATATTACCGGACTGAACAATAAAAGGACTGGCGGCATTGTGTACAACATCAAAAAAAGCTTCACCTTCCAGCAGCTCAATAAAACGCTGGCGGGTGCCGTATGCTTTCTGATCAAAACGGAGCTTTGCACCTGGTTTCAGCCAGATAACAGAATGATCTGGCAAAAAAGCCTGCTTTACCACGCCTGTATTGGCTTCCAGTAGTGCATAATCAGCTGTGCGGAATTTTCCCGAAAACCAGCCCAGCATCAGCACGCCGGTCAATATAGCCGCAGCTGCTGACCAGCCCAGTATCCTGCGCAGGGGAGCCATCCGGCTGATGCGGGCTGGTTCTTCCTGTGCTTTGTTGTGGCTAGCCCATTCGCGGCGGAAACCCGACAGCAGTTCTGCCGCCATTTCCTCTGGCATCGGCTCTGTTACTGGCTCTGTTGCTGCCCGTAACATATATGCATCAAGGATAGAAGGATCTGCATCCAGCATTTCCTTTATTCTTTTCGCCTCTTCCGGGCTGCAGTTTCCTTTCAGGTACTTTTCCAACAGCGCTGTATTCATCCTGTAAATCGGCCATTTTGAATTGATAGCGGCACAATCAGAACACGAACGAACCGGCGCGAACCGGTAAATAAAAAGCGGAGTTAATATTATGGTAACATAGACAGCTCAGGGTATCATTTCCCCACGCAGGAATTTGAGTGATAAACTCACCTGCTTTTCTACAGTAGCGGTGCTGATACCCAGCTGTTCTGCCACTTCCTTATGGCTGAAGCCTTTCTCCTTTACCAGGGAGAAGATCTCTCTCCGTTTGGCGGGAAGCTGTTCGAGGGATATACGCAGTTGTTTTTCTTTATCTGCCAGGTTGAGGAATAACTCGGCGGAAGCAAGTTCTGTTGCAGGCGCCGCAGCAGATAATTTACTCAGGAATAACGCATCGCGCTCCCGTTTACGAAGCTGATCAATAAAACAATGACGGGCATAGGTGAGCAGCAATGGCAGTACCTCTTCCCGGGTATTTATTTCCGGCAGTTTCTCCCATAGCCGGCCATAGCATTCCTGCAGAATATCTTTGGCATCGCTGCTGTTTTGTGTAAGTTTCAGTGTAAAATGGTAAAGCCTGTCTTTGGTTTGCCGGAATATTTCCTCAAATTTTTCATACTGCACTGCCGCCACCGGCGTTTCATCACCTGTAGCAGTGTTTTCTTTTGCAGTACGTGTTTGGTATTCAGGCTTTACGCTCATTTGTTTCGCTTACGCGGAATGAGCCACGAATATAGGCAGCACTTATTAAGTTAATATTAATTCATACAATACCATTCAATACAAGTGGAACAAAACAGGATAATCATATAAACAACAGTAATAAAAAAACACAGGCGCTGCATTGCAGCCCCCTTCCCTACCCGAGGAAGATGTTTTTTTCGATATTCAGGATAGCTGCTTAATATTGCATCCTATGAACGGTCAATACAGAAAAGAAATATATCCCGGCCTGGAAGTAGCCATTATTCTTAAAAAAGACCAGCGCAGCGGTAAGCTAACCTATGGCATTGTTAAAGATATCCTTACCTCGGCAGCCTATCATTCACGTGGCATTAAAGTACGCCTGGAAGACGGGCAGGTAGGCCGTATAGCAGCAACCGATGTCATCGACACCAATGAAGCGTAATAAAATAAAATATGCAAATTCCACAATCCTCCACCAATCGCCCCTCCAAAACAATCAACAATAAAACAATTGAACATTTAAACAATCAAACACTAGAACAATCAAACACTAGAACAATCAATCCAGGTTCTTATCCAGGTATTTTTTCAGCGCCACCAGGTGATGATCATAAAACCGCTCGATCACTTGTTTGTTATAGGCATTCACTATATTCCCTTCCGGGTCATAAATACTTTCGGGATAGGCCAGCCGCATGGGAATGGTTTTTCTTGACCAGATAGCCTGACCGCCTTCCTGGAGCACCATCGATGGTTGAATAAAGGAGTAAAAATTAAAAGGAACATCATTTACAGAGGCCACTGCATCTGTCGATGTTATCTGCAATTGCGCATGAAAAGCGGTGGCATACAATTGCGAAACAGGGCTTACCTGCACATACAGCGTATCGTTTGACGGAATTACATTCATATAAGTAAGTGCATAGATATCCGCAAAGCAGGAATCATGCATACCCACTGTTTCGAAGCACCTGTACGATATGCCGGAAACATGATCATCTATCTGCAGCTTATAGTAATAAGGATAAGCGGTGGTCAGGGTTTTTACATATCCCAAAACAGCATCGTGTAGCTGCTTTGTGTTTTTACCCGGAAAAGCAAAGGAAATAAAAGGTGTTCCGGTGGTTGTTTTCAGCGCCACCTGTAACAGTTTCATCTTTTTTCCTACTACATCCTTTCTTTCAATGACCTCCGATCTCACCTCGTAATACCCCTGTGCCGATACTACCTGGAAATGGATCAATACGGATGATAGAATAGCAAAAAATTTCAGATAACGGCTCATCTTGTTCCTGTTTTTATGCGTGTAATTTTTCCCTGCCCGTCTACATACACCTCCTTAAAATTGGTGTAGTTGTTCGACCAGCTTGAACCACTGGAAGGCCGCGATGCGGTAACATTTCCGTAGCCATCGGTAACCACATAGCCATTGGTATAATTACTGCCGCTGTTGGTATAGGTAGATTCATATACATATATCCTTCCTCCTGCCCCATCGGTACTTACGCGGCTAGGCGCACCCCAGCTGGAGATGAGGTCAGCAATTTTTTCACCTACCCAGGATCCGATATTAAAATTCTCCCTGACACCCCTGGCAAAAGACTGGTCTGTTATATAACGGTTGCGCAAGGCTTCCATTTTTTTCTTATACAATTTGCTGGTTGTATCTGCCAATTCAGCCTGCTCCTTACTATTGTTTTGTGAGAACAACTGCACGGTAGAGAAAATAAGCACCGCACAAAGAAGCCAGTATTTACAGCATTTCATTTTTTTGAAGGATTATGAAGTTCGGTGTAAAAGTACTCGGTAAAACCCATCCATCTACTACCCTGAAGCTGGTATTTTTGGGCCCAACGCTTAGCCGGCCGGCGGCTGCGTAGTCACACTGCGATTCAGCTGGTGAAGGGTTGAGTGGTTGATTAGTTGATTGGTTGAAGGGTTGAAGGGTTGAGTGGTTGAAAGGTTGATTGGTAGGGATTTGGAATTGGTAATCCGGATATGTCGATTCTCGATTCTCGATTCTTCCTTCACTCACGATTGACGATCCACGAATATCGTTGTTTGATCACTGCCACTGCTACTTTTAATGGATATTGGCAGAAGTAGTGCGTGTACCTGAAAACAAATTGTACTTTTAACCAATGGTGGATTATAGGAAGAATTTTGTGATCGCCTTGTTGTCTTATGCCATCCAAAAGGATATTCCGGCACAGCAGTTATGCCGGCTGGCGGGGATCAACTGGCAATCGCTGCAGGGTAATAAAGCAGTCCGCATCAGTGCCATGCAGCTGGAGTTGTTATGGCAGCATGTGCTGGAACTCAGTGCTGATCCGCTTTTTGGATTACATTTCGGAGAGCTTATGCAAATATCTGCACTGGGTGTGATCGGAACCATTATCCGTAACAGCTTTACAGTAGGAGAAGCCCTGGAAAAATGTGCGGCCTACTCCTACCTGCTGACAGATCTTTTCGATATGAAAGTGATCCGGCCCCGGTCGAGGAATGGATTTACAGTTAAACTGCTTCCTTTTAAAAATAAAACAGCTGCTTTCCCGCTCATGCAAAGGCAGACTTTGGAACTATCCATGGCATTTATTCTTCATGAACTGGATGGCCTGCTGCTCACAAAAATGAAACCGGAAAAAGTGATCATTCCCCATGCACGCAAACACCGTTCTGAATTTGAAAGAGTGCTGCGATGCAAAAAAGTATCCAATGGAAAGGAATACCGCATGGATTTTGATGATGTACTATGGGATGCCCCTATTTTATCGGCCAATTACCAGTTGCAATCACTGCTACTGCAATATGCAGAAAGCAACAAGCATCTAATGAACCAGAACGGTTCAGTTTCAGCGCGCATAAACAGCCTGCTTAAAAAGAATACTTACCTGGGCATCCCGGCTTTGAAAGAGATTGCCGCCAACCTGCATGTAAGTCCCCGCAGCCTGCAGCGCCGGCTGCGGGAAGAAGGCATCACCTACCAGGAACTCACCGGTAATATCCGCAAAACAATGGCCATACATTACCTGGACAATAACCAGCATCCTATCGGGGAAATAGCCCGGATGCTGGGCTACCGCAGACTTAGCGCTTTTACCCGTGCATTCAGGAGCTGGACAGGCATGACACCACAACAATACCGGAAATAAGGCGCATAAAAACAACCTCAATAATCAGAATAGTTTAGTGTACAGGTTTACTATCAGAATTAGACATATCCCTGAACATCTGCCAACCTGCCGCCGTTTTTTTCCAAACAACAAGGAATTTACCTTTGTCTAGTGAATGCTGTCCTTCATCGAAAAGCTCATAAGTCCCCTGCTCGGTCACATATTCATCGGTTTGCCCATAAAAACCGAGAGAGGTAAAAGCAACATTCCGCACTCCCATCCTGCGTGCCGCTTTGTATACGAACATCAGCCCCTGTTGTCCGCAGAGCTGCGGCGCATGCGCTACCAGTACACAGGCATCGGGTGTATAACATTGCAGGTAAAGTGCAGAATCGCCTTTTACATAAGATTCACCATATTGCCTGTTCATTTTCCCGATCTCCTCTTTTACCCGATCATCACTGTTGTGCCAGGAAATAGCAGTACCTGCAATAAACACGATACATAGCGGAATAGCCAGCCGCATGGCTCTTTTCATTGTCATTGATCTTTGATTTTACATGAATATAGAACGGCAGTAGTGAAAAATCCCAAAATGGCACAAGAAGGAAAATAATTGTCGCAAACCGGTAAATGCAGTCGGCAGTGGCAGTAGGAAGTACTCAGTAGGCAGTTTTTCAAACAACGATATTCGTGAATCGTCAATCGTCAGTCGTGAGCCAATATTTATCACTAATTCCCAATTCCCTTCAACCATTCAACCCTTCAACTACTTATTATAATTAGTCACCTTCACCAGTTTCGTTACATCAAGTACCATTATCCGTCTTCCTTCTGTTGCAACGATGCCTTCCTGTTTAAATTCTTTTAATAAACGTACCACATTTTCTTCTGTGGTAGCAGTCATACTGGCGAGGTCTTTCCTGGAAATATCAATAACAATTTGCTTGCCGGGCTGCCCGGGCAGTTTGTATTTTTCCCGTAGAATGATCAGTGATATGGCCAGCCGCTCCCTTACTGTATGCCTCGCCATAACAGAAATACTGTTAGACAAAACCTGGTATTCATGGCTAACGGCTTTTAATAACTGGATATTAAACCTGGCTGAATAGGCTATCGTCGCCAGAAAATCTTCTTTGGGAATAAAGGAAAGAAGGCTTGCTTCCAGGGATGCAGCAGAATCAGGATAGTTATCACCCGATACAATGCCATGATAGCCGATCAATTCCCCGGTATTGGCAACATAGATAATTTGTTCATACCCCTCTTTATCCACCCGGTATTTTTTTACTTTGCCTTTGCGGATGAAATAAATACCGGAAGCTGTTGTCCCTTCTTTGAAAATGGATTCTCCTTTTTTAAAATGAAGATCAGTCATATGGGCGCATAACATAGCCATCTCCTTATCCGTTAAACCATCCAGGATAGTGTTTGAGTGAAAGCTCCATTTATCTACCGGAAAGATCCCTTTTAAACTCATGATGCAACAAAACTTCTACAAAAGTTGATTTTTATCAATGAAATAGTTGAAAAGATGTAACCCAAAGAAAACCGGCATAAAGATAACTTTGTCTAATGAAATTCAACGCTCATCCCGGAACAGAATTCTATTACACCTATGATCACGAATGGGCCTGTTTTTCAGGAGAACTGGCATTTGCCGGTATTGCCCCTTTTAAATTAATCGGTATACCACACATTGATTACCTGCAATGGAATGTTCCGGTGAACAGCGAGTTGAAACAAGGGCAGCTGGCAGTAACACTATACCACAGGGAATACGCTATCCCGGTTCATTGTCCTGTTGAAGGCAGGCTGCTGTCTGTAAACAAAGGTTTACAGGAAGTGCAGCTAGACTATATTAAAATCAGCCCACAGGATAAGGGCTGGCTATTCGCTATCCGCACAAAAGATCAGCAGCTGGCGGCACTGCTTACTGCCGATCAGTACTATAAAAGAACCAGTCCTTTAACAGAAAGAAAGAGATACTGTTTATGAATGATCCTTTGGTTATTACAGGTGGTTATGTGAAAGATACAGATTTTGACAGGCTATACCCGGAACATATCAGGCGCTTATCCAAACAACACTGGTCGCCCGTTGAAATTGCCATAAAAGCCGCATCATTCCTGGCTGCCGAGCCGGGCACCAATGTATTGGATATTGGCTCAGGGGTTGGCAAGTTCTGCCTGGCAGCCGGCTGTTATTTCGGAAATAATCATTTTGTAGGTGTGGAGCAGAGAGGGTCGCTTGTGAAGACAGCCAGGGAGGCACAGCATACGCTGGGTATAGAAAATGTCAGTTTCATCCATGGCAATTTCACACAGCTGGATTTTGCGCAGTTTGATCATTTCTATTTCTATAACGCTTTTTACGAAAACCTGATGGATGAGTTACAGCGTATAGATGATGACATTGTTTGCTCAGAGGGACTTTATAATTATTATACCGGGTATTTGTATAAACTACTGGAAGCAAAACCTGTGGGCACCCGGCTGGTTACTTACCATAGCCTGTTTGATGAAATTCCGTATGGTTATGTCTCAGTGGAAAATGATGCCAGTGGTTTATTTAACTGCTGGATAAAAACTGCATAATAAAATGGCTGAAGAAAAGGAAAAGAAAAAAACTTACCTGGTTAGTGTATTTCAATGCAAATGCCCGCGCTGCAGGCAGGGGAACCTGTTCTTATCCGGCAATCCTTATGCGTTCAGAAAAAACCGGTTCATGCAAATGACTGATCACTGCCAGGTATGTGGGCAACCCACAGAGCTGGAGGTAGGCTTTTATTATGGAACCAGTTATGTTAGCTATGCGTTGACAGTAGCCTTTTCAGTAGCAACAGCAATAGCCTGGGCACTGCTGGTGGGATTCTCTATTTATGATAACCGGATATTCTGGTGGCTTGGGCTAAACACATTGCTACTGATCGTACTGCAACCTCCTCTCATGCGCTTATCGAGAAGTCTGTGGCTGAGCTGGTTTGTAAAATACGATCCCGACTGGGCAGCCAAACAGGCGGAAGCACCTGAACGGGTGATAAAAGAACATATGCATGGCTGGTAAACCAACCGGTATATCTACTAAATATTAACAAGAACAAAATGACATCTTCCGAGCATCCGGTATTTATCAGCAGACTTATTAATGAGATATTATTTGCCAGGGAACAAACCGCAATAATACCTATTATCCAAGCACATTTCGGCGAAGTTGACCGGATGCAGAAAGCAGGATTGCCTACACCAGAGCTGGTTGAGACAATCCTGCACCACCTGACAGGATTCAGTCCTCTTGACCTGGATGCGCATCAATGGAGCAATATCAAACTGGCAAAAATCCAATTGGCACGTATCCGGCGATCACTGCAACATGAACCGGAAATTAAAAGCAGGGGACAATTATGAAGCAGTCATCCCATAACCGGATAAAGATTTTGCAGACAAGAAGCCTATGAAAAAACATGTATTCCCGGGATCTAAAGAAGTACAGAAAATTGTGCACAAGAATGTTGATCAGCCCTATTTAATGTTATTTAACCGGTAATTATGAAAGACCTTAACAGAACCGAGGGCGCTATGGTGGTATTCAATCAGCAGGTATGGAAAAAGCTCAAAGAGAAGGGCTATCAATACCTCCAGGTGGAAGCATTGACAGGCGATGGCAGAACGGATCATATTATCTCGAGCTATTTCCTGCTAACTCCATACCGTTCACTACCAGAAAACCCGTATTTAATGGAGATCTATGAAAAAATAGACAGTCCCATCCTGGAACGCTGGGCAGCATCCGGCGATGAGACCCTGCTGGTAAGGAGAAAATTTGTATAGCCATTTACACTGCACTTACCAAACCGGGAAAAGATGTTGAGGCATACAGGACAAAAACGAAACTACAAACACAATATCAGGTTAGCCGTATTGCTTTGCCTCACAGCAGGTTTTGTCAATACAGCAGGTTTTCTTGCATTTGCTGTGCTCACCACCAATGTAACCGGTCATGCTGCTTTACTGGCAGTAAAATTGACTGAAGGTGATCTCCGGTCGGCCAGGATGATCGCACTGTGGCTGCTGCTGTTCTTGACAGGCGCTTTTCTTTCCAGTTTATATATCACTAAAACAGGGAGGGATAAACCTTATGCATATACTATTTCTATTATTGCAGAAATAGTATTACTGGTTTTTGTGGGTTGCTTTGGATACCGTTTCGATGGCTCTGTTGTAAAAACAGAATACTTTGCCGGCAACCTTCTTTTTGCAATGGGTATACAAAACAGTATGGTATCAATGATCTCCGGATCAGTCGTTCGTACAACGCATCTTACAGGCATGGTCACCGACCTGGGTATTGATCTATCTGCTGCAGTTCATTATAATAAACGCAAGGCCTTGCCGGTGATCAGGAAGCGGATTTTATTAAGGATCGTGATCATCAGCTTTTTTCTTATTGGCGGTATATTGGGCGGGTTTTGCTTTATCCGCCTGCATTATCAAAGTTTTTTTATCCCGGCAGCCCTACTCGTGATCACCATGTTCTATGATTTTTTCAGGATAAAACTAATACGCATACACTCGAAGATCAGATATGCCGGCAGGCAGTAGGCAGTCCTCAGTAGGTAGTTGTCAAACAACGATATCGTGAATCGTGAATCATCAGTCGTGAGTGATATCGAGAAACGAGAATCGACATATCCGAATTACTAATTCCCAATTCCAATCAACCACTCAACCACTCAACCATTCAACCATTCAACCATTCAACTATACCCGTGAATCGTCAGACGTGAGTGATATCGAGAAACGAGAAACGAGAATCGACATACCCGAATTACTAATTCCCAATTCCACTCAACCATTCAACCAATCAACCACTCAACCATTCAACTATACCCGTGAATCGTCAGTCCACAGTAGGCAGTCTGTGACTATTAGATACACATTGCAGACTGTAGACCGCCGACTGCAGACTGAAGACACGCGCTATGCATTACTGTACCGGTGCTCTACGGTAGCCCAGTTAACGGTATTCCACCAGGCAGCAATATAATCTGCTCTCCGGTTCAGGTATTTAAGGTAATAAGCATGCTCCCATACATCCAGGCCCAGTAGTGGAATGCCTTTGAGCTCGCTAATGTTCATCAGTGGATTATCCTGGTTAGGTGTGGAGCCGATCAGTAGTTTATTATCAGGCGTGTTCACCAGCCATACCCACCCGCTACCAAAACGGTTCTGGGCTGCATCGGAAAACTTCGTTTTGAATGCATCAACAGAACCAAATGTTTTATCAATGGCCTGCTTGAGTTTACCGTCGGAGAGCTTTCCATCCTTGCCTTCGGGGCACATACTTCTCCAAAAAAGTTCATGATTATAATGCCCTCCTGCATTGTTGCGCATTTTTTCAGAATACTTTGAAATACGCCCCAGCAATGCTTCAAGAGAAGTGGCATCTGTATCCACGTCTTCTGCCTTTACTGCATCCGAAAGGTTCTTCGCATATACCTGGGCATGTTTGCTATAGTGTATTTCCATGGTCATGGTATCGATCACCGGCTCCAATGCATTGAAATCGTACGGCAATGGCCGCTGTACATAAGGTATTTTCTCCGCTAGTTTTTCGGCCAGCTCCCATGATCCTTTGGTTCGAGGCGCTGCATGTGCACTCAAAATACTGGACGATAAACCGGCAATCAAACCAGTTTGAGCAGCCAGCCTCAGAAACTGGCGCCGGTTACGAATGGTTAGGTCTTTCATACACTGGAATTATAATGTTTGAAAATGCAAAGGACAAAACCAGGCAAATCTGCCGCTGCATTTATCCGATCAAAATCCGTACAATAAAAATATCCACTTGGCCAGGAAGCAGCCTGCGCAGGATCGGTTCCGCTTTAATGAAAACCTTACTGCTTTTCAAATTAAACAGGTTCATCAAACAGCGTATTTTTTGGTACTATTCTTTCTGCTATTTAGTCTGTATTTATTGTTCACCAATAAACCAAAGAATTATGAAACCGATCGTATTAATAGGCAGGATCCTGTTCTCCTTAATTTTCTTACAAACTGCCTTTCATCATTTTTCCAGCGAAGGCATTCATGCTGCCGCTTCGCAGCATGTTCCGGCCGCCTGGCTGTTGGTTCCTTTATCCGGCATTATTGCCATTGCCGGTGCCATCAGCATTGTATTGGGTTATAAGGCCAGGGCCGGCGCATGGTTAATTGTGCTGTTCCTGGTGCCGGTAACACCCCTGATGCACAATTTCTGGGCGGTAACCGACCCGGTAATGAAGCAAATACAGATGGTCATGTTCATGAAAAACTTATCCATGCTTGGCGGCGCATTGCTCATTGCCTATTTTGGTGCCGGCCCCATGAGCTTTGATGCGAAACAACGGCCAGCCAGGCCGGTAAGCAGCACTCGATAAATGCCTACCATTTTCATTTTAACCCATTCCTGAAAATCACAGTATCGGCCACCAATGAAATATGCATATAATACGGCATTTTATACTATAATTTAACAACCACTGTTCCTGCAATAAAAAGCAACAGAGAAAAATATCCACACTTATTTTGCACGAAATGGTTATTAAACCCACAATATAAAAATGCTGCTTATCCGGATTTATCCTATTGCTCTTTTACAATAAGCTGCAGGTGATCTTTACCACCGTTTCACCGGGATCTGTACCGGCGGAAGCAAGATGAATTTAGTCCACGGATATTGCGTTAAAAAATCTACAGCAAAAACATAGCTGCTTTATAGCAGCAGGTATTGATGCTAATACCCTACCTGCAGAACGATCTTTCCGCGAACATGCCCTGACTGGCTCAGCTGTTCTGCCTCTGCTGCTTTTTCAAGAGGGAATACCCTATAGATCACAGGTTTAACCCTGCCTTCATCAACCAGCCTGGTTATAGCGTCTAGGTCTTCTTTCCTGGTTTCAGTAAGCATGCTGGTGATACCTGCGCCTTTTTCCCTGAAAGCTGCTTTGGTACTGTCTTCCACTTTCAATGTAGTAACCAGCAGGCCACCGGGTTTTAATACCTGCAATGACCGTTTTTGTGTATCACCACCAATGGTATCAAATACCAGGTCCACATCGCGGATATTTTTTTCATAATCCGGTACATGGTAATCGACAACCTCATCTGCACCCAGCTGCTGTAAAAAAGAATGGTTTTCTTTAGATGCTGTGCCGATCACATAAGCCCCTTTCCATTTCGCGAACTGAACAGCAAAAGTGCCCACACCACCCGATGCACCATGGATCAAAACCTTTTGCCCTGGTTGCAACTTGCCATGGGTAAAAAGGCCCTGCCATGCTGTAAGTCCGGCCAGGGGGATAGCTGCAGCGCCGATATGATCTATCGTTACCGGTTTGCGCATCAGCCCGGTTTCGGGAACAGCAATATATTCAGCATAGCTTCCATTGCGGTTACTATCTGACCGGGTATACACTCTGTCACCTTTTTTGAACTCTTTTACTGCCGGCCCTGTATCTTCAACCACCCCTGACACATCCCATCCGGGGATAAAAGGCAAAGAATGGTGCATTACCAGCAAGTTAAACAGCCCGGACAAACAACGGGGACGGTCACGGCCTACGGCCCGGCCCGAACAGGCCCGACCAGCGTTTAAAGGCCATTACAACCGTTTTACGGCCCGTTTGGGCCTATATGGGGCAACCGGCAGGCGAACAAAAACCGCCTAATAAACCGCCTAAAAGCCCGCCAACTACAGGGGGAAAAATCCGGCACAATTCAGGCATCATAGTAAGATTTTAAGTAAACATATTAGGTCATACAACCAAAGGAGAAAAAAGAATATCAGCACAGCTTTTATAAATTTCATTTTCTTTCCCTTAATACCTTAGCAAGATTATTTACTATTAATTCTTTCACCTGTGCTTCATAGTGTACACTTTCGCCCCCGTAGCGGTCAATGTAATCAACTACAATACGACTATAAAACAATATTATACCTCCACATCTCCCAGGTTTGCTCTCCCCTCCCAAAGACCCATGAAAGTTTCCTGTACAATCTCTTCGGCCGCATAATAAAAACGTCATAACTATATTAAGTCATTAGTCCATCCAGTTCTATTTATGCCTCACAAACAAATTGCCCTCTAAGTCGCTCAATCGTAAGCGCACGTTATTATCTGTGGCTAATAGTGTGTCATTAAAATTTCGGTAAGTTGCTATGTTCAGCCCTTGATACTTGTTGCGGAAATAAGAAAAGATAGCGTTGTTTTTATCCGTGTATTGCCCTATGTACGCAATATCTATGCTTGCCCCTTCTTTGCGGATAGTTTTTATAATTTCTTTGTATAAGTAGTTGCTTCGGCTAATTAACAAGTTTTTATTTCATAGGAGTTCCTTTAGTATTTTTTATAAGGATAGAAGTATTAGGATTGCTCGTTTGAAAAATTGATTGTCGGCCAGTATCATTTTTGTAATTCGCTGTGCTACGCTTATATCGTTTGTTGTCTCGTTCAAACGTGCTATCTGTGCAGTGCTTTGCAGGCTGTTAAAGATGATTAACAGCGTTTTTTTTCATAAAGGTTTGTTGAGAGCCGGTTATTTATTCGGATATAAGATGTAACGTCTAACTTAAATCCGCTTATTTCCATGAAAACGGTTACGATAATTATTTTTATTTGGGCGTTCCCGCTGCGATATAGTTTGATTTTTGTTGCAGCGGTCAGGCTTTCCGTAGTGCATGGCACTTTACTTCAATCCTTAACGCAATGGAGCGCCAGTTTTGGTATCCCGATAAATCGGGATGGTACATTATGTTGGCGCGATATTAATGTGGCCTATGCTAAAGCTAAGGCCGGTTTAAAAGATGCAGTAAGAGTAGAGAAAAACGATGGTAAAGGCAATAAGGATGATGGCAGAGAAGGAATTTCCAATACTGGAACGAGAAAATAGACAAGTGAAAGTGAAAAAATTGGGATTGAGATAAAAAATGAAATGGGTGGACTGAAAAAGATTGATGCTACATATCTGGTGAATCAAATAGGAGATATGAAAACCGCAGCAACTCTCCAGCCGTTGCCGTGTCATCTGACCGGCAACCTATAAAGCTTTAAACTTCTCACACTCTTCATTCACTCTATTATATAGAAATTCTTTAATTGCGTTCTGACTGTGGAATTGGTCGGGATGGTTAAACATTTCCACGTAGACATCATTAACAATCGTTTCAGCTTTAGCAGCGTTGTTTATTGATGTGGCTGCTACAATTAAAAGATTTGTAGCATACTGCCCAATGACATAACGCTTTGCCTTGTCTGTACCTTTATGAAAATCGTCAATTGAAAATTGATAAACTTCACTCATGGTTTTGCTTTTTCTGTTATCAAGTAATTAGTAAGGTCAGTTAATATAATATCGCTAACCTTACCATTATACATGGTTATGTCTCCACCATATTGGTCAATATAGAATATCTTAAGAAATTTATAAAGACAATATTGCTCACCTATATATTTAATTAGAAATTTCACCGCATCATTTTCAGCCATTTTTTGATTGAATTTGCTGGCGTCTTTTAGTATAACAGTGAAGGCAATTGAAAGACCATTGCCGTCTAACCGATGCCGCACATACTTATTGTATGACAACTTAGTTAACCTTTGTCTAACGTTATTATCGGGAGCTAACAATATATCTTGTTGATAGCTATAGGAGGCTTCGCCGTTATAGTGATTATGTATGTATGCGAAGCTGACATTATTTTTATCCGTCTCTTTTCCCCAATAGGCAAAATCATATTCTCATTTTCCATTCTTTTGCCAAGGTTAAGTAAAAGTTCGTTGTATGCACGCCTGCTATCTTTTAGCAAAGAGTCTTTATTATTTAATGCCCTATCAGGAACAATGGTGAAAAGTATAATGAAGTTTTTGTTTTCTGTATTGAAATACTGGTTGTCGGCCAGTGGCATCTTTTTGATGTAATTATTTATTGCGGTATCGTTTCTCCTTTCCGTTAGCCTTTGTATTTGTGAATAGGAGTGAAATGCGTTGCATACTAATAAGGAAAGGAGTAATTTTTTCATATAAAGTTTAATGTAGTCACTACATAGTCCAGCCGTTGCCATGCCCTTGTTGCATTTTCTAACCAACAAGTTCGACCGGCAACCACCAGGTCTGGAAATAAGGAATAGGGAACGGATTTTAGGGATTTCGGGCAAATAAAGAGATAATTTCCAGCCACTAACACATTATTTGGTTATATTTTATTACTTTCCGGTTATATTTTATAACCTTTGTTTCTATTAAATTTGCCAAGTCATGAAGGACACAATTAATTTAGGTGATAATATTAGACGGATCCGGGAAATTAAGGGTATTAAACAAGAAACATTTGCAGAAAGGATGGGAGTAAGTCAAGCCGCTATTTCAAAGCTGGAAGCTACCGCTCATATAGATGATGAAAGGCTAAAATAGGTGGCTGAAAAATTGGGAGTTAGTGTTTCAGCTATTAAAAAATTTGATGCAGAAGACCTTATGTTGTACATTGAAAACATGAATGACCATTCCCAATCTATTGTTTATAACATCAATCCTATTGAAAAGTTGACGGAATTGTATGAACGAATGTTGAAAGAGAAAAACGAAGAGATTGAAAAATTAAAACAAGAACTTGGAAAGAAATAATACAAGAGCCGCCTAAAAGGGCGGCTTTTTTGTATATTAGGATTAGCTAATACCTAAACTATCTGTATGGGCACTTTTACAAACATTATTGAGTATGTCATTTTTGGGCTTAGTATTTTATTCACTTTAGTATGGTGTTTAAGAATAAGACAAAAAGCCAAAAGTGAACAAGCCACTGAAAAGTCAATGGAACTGCAAGGGTTTCTAATGACGGCTTCTGTGGTTTTAGTGCCACTGCTTCACCTTTCTTATTTTCATTTGCTTTGGATGATACCTGCATCATTCGTATTAGGACTATTGAGTATGGCAACGCCGCTTAAACTATTGTGGATTTTTTCTTCGCTATATTTTGCATTTTGGTACATCGGCATTAGCAATGCGGGTCGTAAATACTATATAGCTGGAGAGTATGACAAGGCAATAGCAGCTTTCAAAGAAGAGATTAGGAAAAAGCCAACATCAGCAGAAGCATATTTCAATCTCGGACTGGCATACGGAAAGAATGGACAACAAGAAAATGAAATTGACGCTTATAGAGAGGCGCTAAAATTAAATCCTAACCGTCCTGAATTACATTTCAATCTGGGAACCGTTTATAATGACATAGGAAAGAAAGAAGAAGCAATTAGAGTATTGAAAGAAGCTATTCATTTAAGACCTGAGTACTTAAAGGCGCACTATACCTTATGCAAGATTTACTTAGAAATTGGGGACAATGAAAATGGAAGAAGAGAATTAGAAATTGTGAAGAAACTAAACGGTAGCATACCGGAAGATTTGGCATCAGCTTTAAAAATGGTTTGACTTACCTAATATTAACTATGCTAATATGATTCTCTATATCGCTATCGGAATAGAAATACTGGCCTCTCTATTAACTCCATATAGCGATGGCCTTTTTAATACAAGTTTATGGATGGCAAAGATTTTATCACCTTCTGAATTAATAGATACTTCTGAAGGAAAGCAAATGGTTAAATTGAACCAAGCCGCGTTTATGGACGGGTGGCCAAGCAACATTCCTATAGGCGTTAATTTGTTAATGCTTGTTGGAGTAGTTCTTGGCTTTTTTTATAGATGGTGGGGAGGCATTCTTGCCTATCTTATTTATGCCTTTTTGATGGGCACTTTTCTTTTCTTCTTTAGGAAGCCTGTTACTTATTACGTGATGTTATTTGCTCGAAGACTAACAAATAGAATTGCTGATTACAGAAAAATGAATGACTTGGATAGAGCAGCGGCAGCGGAAGAACTATTAGAAGAAGTGAAAGTAATTTTCACAGAGTATATGAATACAGGAATTAAAACTCCTACGTCGAAACAAGTGAAGAATAATCCATTAGGTGATGTTCAATATTTAAAAACTTCAAGTGCTTATTGAGCCTTAGCATAACTTCCGTTGCCGCGTCTTCTGACCGGCGACCTACCAATGGCATAACGCCCCTGAAAATATTAACCGTTGATTTGGAAACTCAACGGTGGCAATCAGGTTGACAATTTTCCAGTTCCGCTGAGCATTTCGTTTGATGCCGTGAAGGAATGTATTGATAAAAATATTACGACTACTTTCACCCTGGAATATCTTGCCAAGTATGCCGGTATCAAATTAACGACCGGCTTTAGACAGGTGTACGGAGATACAATGTTTAACTATCTACGTGAAGCACGTTTACTCAAAGCAAAAGAATTACTGGAAACTTCCCGATTATCTGAACCAGTTATTGTAAAAACAGGGGAGTTATAAAGTAATAGTTCTATCAGGCTGGTCAATTTACTCGATGAATAAAGGAATGTAAAATACTCCCGCGTGGACAATTTTTTAAGCCGTTGCCGTGTCTTCTGACCGACAACTGATAAAGTGTTCCGGCACCTTACAAGTTGGTACATTTACGTACGGTTATAGACGCAGATTATTTCAAACATTCATTTTAATTTATTGGTGACTGACTATATAACATTTTTCTAAGTGAACGTATCCGCATGGAAGAACTTTAAAATAATTTGGTAGCAACAACAGGCCATCATACTGCTTATACGGTAACAAACAGGTTTTTTATAACCGTCCTGTAAAAACGGTTAATCATTAACATTAAACTTTTAACTATGAAACGGTTTAAAATTTTGTTGGTGTTCCTTGCCGTATTGGAGTAATGGGGATAATGTCCTTTACTGCTATTGGCGGCAAACATAAAGCCAACAAACAAACCGCTATGAAGGAAAATAAAAAGTTTGCACATGAACTTCATTCCGGTTGTTGGTGTTCCAATTTTTTATTTGTAAGGGAGGCGGGAACACCAACAACGGCAAGGGGTTTAGGCTGAAGAAAGGTTAAAGTGTCATTATCGCTTTGCGTATTTACAAAAAGCCTTTTCACGTTGCGAGGCTTTTTGTAAATATACACGTTCGCTCTTGTGCACTTTACCTTTCTTCATAAACCCCTTAACCTTTTAGCAAGCAACCATAAATCCCCCTGCTAAACTCTATTTTACCGAAATTTGCTGGTGATGCACCCAAAGAATGATGCGTGTACCCCTCACGGGCTTTCCAATCCACGGGGTTAACACTGCTGGCAAATACTTTAACCAGCACCTCATTGCCGCTAATGGCAGGCCGTTCAACTTCTTCCAGTTGCAACACTTCCGGGCCGCCATAGGTATGTATTTGTATTGCTTTCATATTTGTAGTGTTTGTTGTTAGCCGTTTGTAGTGTTTGTTGTTAGCCGGCGCATACCGGCAATATCTTTTTCATCATTTCACCCAAGTTGCGGTAGTCATTTGTTTTTAGCTGCAAGTCATTAGCTTCCAGCTAGAGGCTGGAATGGCCCATAGCATAAATTGTTTTGCCAGGCCATTCTGAAAAGACATCTTCTTTTATCCGGCTACATATCGGCTGTATAACTTTCCTGTTGCCCTGTCACCTGCACATTTTTATATGGATGAAGCCATTTATGTTACGGCTATATGCTTGGTCTCTGACAATTTCTGGGATGTTTCTTTTTTGGGGATAACCAGTTTTAACACGCCGTTCTCATAACTGGCTTCAATAGCGTCCTGCTTTACATCTTCAGGTAATGTAAAACTTCTGCTGAATGAACAATAATTATATTCTTTTCTTGTATAGCGGGCATTTTTCTCCTCATCACCTTCTTCTTTTTCACTGCTAATAGTTAACATATTACCATCCACATCAATTTTAAAAGCCGATTTCTGCAAACCCGGTGCAGCCATTGTCATCTTGTAACCGGTTTTACTTTCCTCGATATTTATCGACGGTATGGTTGCCCGCCCTTTATTCCAGGATTTACTATTGTCAAACCATGCATTCCAAGGTTTGAAAAAATCATCAAAAACAGAAGGTAACCAATCGCCCCTCCTGGTTAATTCCCTGGTTGCCATAAAACCTCCTTTGTTTTAATAATTTGAATTGTATTAATGAACTACAAGAATATCCCTCCCAGTCAGGCCCCGGCCAATATGATAATTGAGCTAAGGCCGTACCCATTCATATCAATCAAAACAATCCAATTTATTACTACAATACGTCTGCCAGAAAATAGCGGCATGCATATCCGGATGTTAACAAATATTTTTCTTCCCCGCGTCTTATTCGCGAATCGTCAATCGTGCGTTTTTTACTACCCATTTTTTTACCCTTTTCACCGACCATTGAACGCACCAAGTTCATCAGCCCTGAAACCATGATCACTACCCCCACTCAACCATTCAACCATTCAACCATTCAACCACTCAACCAATCAACTAATCAACCAATCAACCAACCCCTACCAGTTGAATTTCCGCAGGCTCACCAATCCGCTCATGTTGATATTGGAAAGCGCGCAATCCCATGCATTAAGATCGGCCAGTTTTCTCAGTTGCATTACCTTCAATACCTTCAGTTCATGGTTGTCCCATACCCAAAGCAGTTCAAGATGTTTAAGGGATCTTGCATCCAATGATTTGAGGTTATTTTTCTGTAACTGCAATTCTTTAATATTATCGGAACCTGTAAAATTAAGCGTGCTGATCTCGTTGTCGTTCAGCTTGCAAGTTTCCAGCACAGGCAGATTGCTGATATCCAGTTTGAATAGCTGGTTATTGCTCAGTTCCAGCTCCTTTAGTTTGGTTAATCCACCCAGGTCTATCTCGCGGAGCGTATTAAAAGCGAGAAATAGGCTTTCAATATTGGTGCAACCTTTCAGGTTGATCCTTTCCATTTTGGTAGAGAACCCGTATACAGCCCTGAGCTTTTTGAGGCCGGACAGGTCTGCTTCGCGGATATCATTGTTGTAAAACCCGAACTCTTCCAGGTTGGTGAAATTTTTAATCCCCGTGAGGTTATCGATATTGCGTTTGTCCACATACAGCACTTTTACCTGCTGTGCTTCGGATACCTGTATCTCTCCGTCATCATTCAGGTCTACCTTTGCGTAGATACAGGCTTTTTTAAAATTAGGATCAAGGAACTTCACATTCTGTGCTATTGCGCTGCAGGCAAAAATCAATCCCAGGCTGAATAGTATACTATATTGTTTCATTGTGCTGATTTAATTGGTGATCACGGTGGTTACGGTTTCCCCTTCGGCTTTCACTTCAACCACGCCGGACACTTCCATTTCCACTGCATATTTTTGGGTGTAAGTAGTGTAAATAGGTACAGAATAGGCTATTTCTCCTAACATATTGTACGCGGTTTCGGTGCCTGTACGTACACTATAGTCGTATTGTTTTTCATAATCTATCCAGGTAACGATATAATATTTACCGGGTTTCAGGTTCCTGAACTCGAAAGTACCCTTGTCATCAGTGGTCCTTCCTTCAATACGGTAAGTAAAGGCCTCATTGCTTATAGAAGCGATCTTCTTTCCTTTTGTATATTTTTTCTTCAGCTCTGCAAACTCCATGATATAAGGTGTAGCGGGGAACAGGTTGATCTGGTCTTTCTGCCAGGGAAAATAAGTTCTGCCTTTCTTTTTTATTTTGGCAATACCGGAAATGGTGGCAGTGCCTTCTTCCATTTGTTTGGCTGCTTCTTCTTCATTAAAAGGTATGGAAGGAAAAACATAGGTCGCCGTTTTCTGTGCCATTGCGCCGGTTATGGCTGCAGACAGGATGCCGCATAGCAAAGTCTGCCTGGTGATACGTTTGATAGCTCTCATTTAAGGTTTTTTATAAAAGAATAGGCGACCTGGTTCACCCGGCCGCCGGAATACACCGGTTACAAAACAAGCTATTATTGGCAGGTATAACAATACCTAAAAACGGGTATTTTTTATACCTGCAGTTGTATCACCGCCATCCTGCCGGATCTATCAAAGCCTGCTAACTGGCAGGCAGCAGGCTTTTTAACTACCGGATTTAAAGCACCGTTTATTTTACATCCTGGCAATTTCTTATGGAAATTCTATATTCAGGCATCTAGTTTCAGTGATCCTTATATCAACCAAAGCGATTCAGTATGCAGAAGCCTCGCTTCATTAAAAAATTCATGACCTGCCTTATTGCAGGATGTGTGATCGGTGCAAACACATCGCGGATGAACATTACATTCTTAAGAAACTGGATACCTGTCAGGTTTATTGGCCTTATTTATTTCATTTGCTTGGCCATCGCTGTTGTATATGCTTTTATATGGCAGCACCGGAAAACAGACCATCCTGCCACAATTGCTTTCTGGCAGGGGCTTATCTGTTATGGGGTAGCATTCGACCTGGCAATGTTCGGGTGGGAAAAGATCTGTCATTTACAGCTGGTGGTGCCACTGAGCAAGCTCGATGTTCCCTACCGGAATTTTTCATCCTCCGAACTGTTCTGGAATTTTTTCAGTCATTCTTACCTGTTCGGGTGTATCATAGCAGGCATACAGATCACAGGAGCGGCACTGCTGCTTTTCAGCAGAACAAGGCTGGCAGGTGTATTTGTACTGCTACCTGTGCTGACTAATATTTTATTGATGGATATTTTTTACCAGATCGGCGGAAGCGTGGTTGTACATGCTTCCATCATAATGGCTGGACTATTGTATTTCCTGTTCATAGAATTCAAACGGCTAAAAGTATTTTTCTTCTCTGCAACAGCGCAGTTATCCACGCTTCGCCTTCCCGGATACATTAAAACAGGCATACGGCTTTCCATCATTTATATTCCGTTGTTATTGATTGCCCTGCATGGCAAAGCCGATCAACACCCGCAGCTTACCGGTAAATACGAAGTAAAGCAACTGAGGGTAGCACAGCAGGTTCTTTCCCGGAACAGTTGCGCAGACAGTATACTTACCATGGTTTATTTTGATGTCAGGAACAGTTGTGTTTTTGAATTCAACTCATGGCAAAACAGGTGGAATGGCAGTTATACAAAACAAAACGATCACCTGCAAATAAACTGGCGCACTCCCACAGGCAAGCCAGGTTTCAGCGGAACCATATCCGCGGCCAGCAGCCCGGGCGGGCTGCTGCTGGATGGCATGCTGGGAAAGTATCCGGTACACATCACACTGCAGCGCACAGGTAACTGAGGGGCGGTATAAAGCAGGCAGCATGCCTTCAGCATTACACCGATACTATTTATCTATTCAAAGCAGGAAGCCCCATTATTCTGTTCGCAGACTTTTTACCGGGTTGGCTACCGCTGCTTTGATTGCCTGCGCGCTTACTGTTGCCAGCGCGATAAGCAATGCGGCAACACCAGACAGCACAAATATCCATGGCGATAACGATACCCTGTAATGATAGTTCTGCAGCCAGTTGTACATGCTATAATAAGCTACCGGAACAGCGATCAGCAGGGAAGCCATTACCAGCAGCACAAATTCCACCGACAACAGGCCCCATACATGGAGCACGGAAGCACCCAGTATTTTGCGAATGCCCACCTCCTTTGTTCTTTGCTCAGCAGTAAATGAAGCAAGGCCAAATAACCCCAGGGCAGAAATAAAAATGGCCAGTGCGGCGAAGAATCCTGCCAGCCGGCTGATCCGTTGTTCAGCAGAGAATTTCATTGCATAGTCTTCATCAACAAACTTATAATCAAAAGGCGCAGTAGGAATTAATTTCTTCATCACCGCAGCTATTTGCGGTAAAGCCCTGCTCATACCAATATCGGGTTTAACTTTTATGATCATCCAGCTCAGTCCGCCGTTATGTCCTTTCTGATAAAACACAACCGGTTTTGCATCTTCATATGGCGATTCCATGATCATATCTTTTACCACCCCGATAATTTTATAGTGCAGTACTTTCGTTCTGTCCATCCACCAGGTCCAGGTAATATCAGTACCAACAGGCTCTTTTAATCCCATTTCCCGCATAGCTGATTCATTAATAACCATACCCATTGAATCGCTGGCAGCTGAACGCGAAAAATCCCTGCCTTCTATAAACTGCCATCCCACGGCTTTCCCATACTCAGCAGACACGGCCAGTGTACCAAATTGCGGGTCTTTACTCTCATCTTTTCCCTGCCAGTCAAATCCCCCGTTACCTGAAGCAATTTCCGTTACTTTCCCCATTGATTCTGCAAACTCTGCCACTACGCCGGTATTCATTAATTCTTGCCTGATAAGATCATACTTTCCCTGGAAATCGTCAGATTTCATCTTCATCATCAATAGCCCTTCCCTGGTATATCCCACCGGCCGGTCTTTAGCATGCTGTACCTGTTGCAGGATGATGATGGTACAGTTGATCAGCGCAATAGAAATAGTGAACTGGAATACCACCAGGCCTTTACGCAGCAATACAGCTCCCCTGCCGGCACTTAGGCCGCCTTTGAGTGCTTTTATAGGCCTGAAAGACGAAAGGAAAAGAGCGGGATAGCTCCCCGATATAATGCCTGTAATAAAGATAAATGCGATACATGCCATCCAGCAAAAAGGATCGCTCCAGGGCATTTTCATCTGCTTATCAGCCAGCTGGTTAAACCAACCGAGGGATGCAGTTGCCAGTAAAAGGGCGATCATGAATGCAATGGCAACCATGGCAAGTGATTCACAGAAGAACTGCAAAACCAGTTGTATCCTTAATGAGCCAATGACTTTGCGTATACCCACTTCATGCGCCCGCTTCTCAAATCGTGCTGTGCTCAGGTTCATGAAATTGATACAAGCCAGCAGCAGCACAAAAGTCCCGATCAATGCCACCAGCCAGACCATTCTCTTTACAGAGGCATCCGGGTTACCTCTGCGGTCTGAACCCTGCAGGTGCCAGCCGGCCATCGGCAGCAGTACCGCCTGTGGGTGCTCCTTCAGTTGCTGCTGGTGCTTCAGGTCCTTGATCTGTTTGATATGTTCAATCTCAATATTCTCTATTTGCCTGTCAATAGCTTCGAAATTTGTCCCGGGTTTTATTGCTGCAAAAAGTTTAAGAAAATGATTGGTCCAGTCATTCTCTGCGCGTCCTATCCAGTCTATCTGACCTATCCATAGCACAAACGGGGCAATGAAGCTGACCTGGTGCAGGTCTGTATTCATCGGGAGATCTTCATATACACCTGCAACTTTTACATGGGTTTTGTTATTGATAGAAATAATTTTCCCCATCGGATCTGCATTCCCGAACAATGATCTTGCCAGAGATGCAGCAAGCATAATGGAATGGATATCGCGCAGACCATCCCGGCTTCCCCTGATCATTTTCAAAGTAAACAGATCCGGCGCCTCTTCATCCATATATTGCCCGGTGCCGGATATATTTTGGTCGCCGGAAGACAGTATGCATTCCTGTACCCAGGAAGCCCTGACAAGGTACTTGAAGCGATCGCTGTATTTTGTTTTCAACTCATTAACCAGAGGGTACGACAAAGTGGAACTAACATACCTGCCTTTCTCTTCCGTTCCTTTTATCGCCACTTTGGCGATATGTTCATAATTCCCGTGGTATTTATTGAAAGACAATTCATCTTTAAGCCATAGCCCGGTAAGTATGGCTACCGCCAGCCCAACGGCCAGACCACAAATATTAATAAAAGAAGAAACCCTGTTCTTCTGTACTATTCTCCATGCAATGCTGAAATAATTCTTAAGCATGCGACGCAGTTTTGGTGAGGTGTTGGTTTTATCCAGCTAATTGCTTGCCAGGAACAACAGTCTGTATTTCACAAGGATAAACCTTTATAATTAATGTCTATGTTCGGTTTTGATACAGGAACGTTCATTTTTAGAACAAAGGGTTTTAATAAATCCAGTTTTTTTCATCCTGAAACCACAAAGTATATTCCCTCCCAACAAGATCATCAGCATTTCAAAAACGGCCCTACCGCTTGAGGGATACATGATGAACCGGTAAAAACAAAGCCGCTCCAACCCTGCGGGTATAGAACGGCTTTAAGGTTTATATGAAGAAATAAATACAACCATCTATTGTTGTACTACCAGCAGTTTCACAGCGGGCTGGTTATTCAGCTGCACCAGGTACACACCGGCAGCAGGTCGTTGCGGCAGCCGCATTTCGATACTGCCGCCCCGGTATTGTTTTACCTGCTTAACAGCTATTTTATTGCTGCCGGCATTGTATACATTAATGAGCAGGTCTTTGCCCTGCCATTGCAAACCCGGTTTGATATAAAATATTGTTCCGCTTAGCGGGTTGGGATAAACAAAGGTTGCGGCGGCAGTTTCTGCTTGTTTACCTGCAGACTGAACTACCAGTGCTGTATGGCTGTTGGCTGCCGGCATACGGTATGCCCCAGTGCGTGCTGTTATGCCTGCAACGGGCGGCTCTGTACCGTATACCAGCTGTCCCTGGTAATACAATGTAATATGTGGATTAGATGCCCAGGCACCTGCAGGCAGGTAAGCATAATCGTTGGTTTCATCAAAATTGCTCCAGTCGGTTTTACTAATGCGGTATTGGATAGTACCAGTGTTACTGCCCGGATAAAGATTGCCTGCTGCAGAATCGATGCGCAGCTCAAAATAAGTATCCGCACTGTCCTGCGCAGGACTAAGTGCTGTAAAACGGCTGGTGAGCAATGCTGTGCCTGTTGCGGCATAATCGATCCAACTGTTAAGATCTGCATTACCATCTTTCGTGAACCAGTAACGTGCAACGAGACCGCTATAGCTGAGCGGGATATTGCCTTCGTTGTGAAGGTTGAGATAAGTGCGGATGGTATTGGTGTACGGGTTGCTGTTCCGGTTCTGGTAATAGGCTTTTACACTGAGCACAGCGGGTACCGCTACAGGCTCTGTTCCCCATACCAGTACACCGTTGCGGTACAGGGTGATACAGGTACTGGTATCATAGGTGGCATTGCTGCGGTAAGAATAATCATCTGTTTCATCCAGCAATGCCCAGTTGGTATTGGCCAGGCGTGATTGTATGTCGCCGGAATTAGTGGACGGTGTCAACTTTCCACAAGTACTGTCGAAACGGTATTCAATATACCCCCAGGCGCCATGGCAGGGCGCAGGTAGTTGTACATACTGTGCATGTATATTGTTGTTGCCGATGGCTGCATAATCGATCCAGGTTTGGATACCTGCATAATTTTCGGCAGTGAGCCAGTAACGCAGCCTGAGTTCATGGTAAGCAACGGCGACAGAATCATTGTTCTGCAGGCGTATAAAAGGTTGAATGGTGTTATTGGCGGGCTGATTACCACCGCCATCGCGGTATTGCACAGCCAGTAGCAGCCGGTTAACAAGGAGTGGTTGTGCAACCGGTCTGGCTGCTGCATACACACTATCACCCGGTTGCGTGGCAGTGATGATGCACTGGCCTTCTTTTTTCAGGTGGATGATACCCTGGTTGATGCTGGCCACTGAAGTATCGGAACTGGTATAATTTATCTGCCTGCCAGAACTGCTGCTGGCGCCTGCGGCAAAATCAGGATCCCCTATTATTTTAGCAGGAAAAGCATTCAGTGTAATTGCCTGGCTACGCCGGATAATAAGCCAGAGCGTATCAGTGGCTGTGCCCCATTGGTTGGATACAGTAAGCACTACAGGAAAATTACCCGTTGCAGTGGGCACACCTGTGATGCTGCCGCTGCAGGCGGTCCATTGTAAACCTGCAGGCAGTGCCGATGCGGTAAACTGTGTAGGGCCTTGTGTTGCGGTGATGGTATAATGAAAAGCCGAATCGGCTGCGGCATATATTGTATCGGCGTTGGTAATAACGGGTGCAAGGGCCAGCTGGCCCCAGAACTCTATTTCGGCCACGTTGCCATTGCTGTTATTGGGAGCGAGATAGCGGAAATAGCGAAAGGGAACGGAATCGGTAACAGCCTGCGCGGTAAGTACAGTGCTTGCCGGTGCAGCAGGAATGGTGTAGAGGGTAACAGCATCGCTGAAATCGGCGCTGGCAGCAGCCTGGAATACACCACCGGTCATGCGTGATTCATATCCCGCACGGGGTGCATAGCGTACCCTGCTGAGGATAGCGCTGTTGCCGGCGCCGAGGTCGTAACCCACCCAGGCACCGTTGCTCTGTGCAGCATCGAAATACGTATTCAGGTTGCCATCAACCGCGGCGCTTTTGGTAGTGGAAGCATTGTTATTCCATGAGCCGTTTGTGCCCAGTAAAGTACCGCTGAGTTTTGTGCCCCAGCGCGCCCACTGCGGTGCGGAAACCGGCCCTTCGCCCAGCGCATTTACTGCAGACACCTGGTAATAATAACTAAATGAGGGGGCGATGGTATCGATGTACTGTGTATTGCCGGTACTGGCAATAATGACAAAAGGGCCACAGCTTGCTGTTGCCCTTCTGATCACATATGTTGTTGCACTTAGGCTGCTGCTCCAGGTTAAGCTGGCCTGGCTGTTACTGACGAGCTCTACGTTCAGCGCCGCGGGTGCAACGGGCAACTGCAGTACAGGCGTGACGCTTGTTTCGGGAGAAGCAGCTCCTTCGCCTTTCAGATTAGCGGCTGTAACCTCGTAGTAATACGGCGTTCCGTTTACCAGGCCCGTATCGGTATAGCTGGTGGCTATGAGGTTGGCAGCCACGGCTGTATAAGGGCCGCCGCTGGTAGCAGCCCGTTTCAGGGCATAAGCAGATGCCCCGCTTACCGTGCTCCAGCTAAGCTGTGCATTTGTATTGCCAGCAGTACCGGTAATACTGGCCGGGGCAGCGGGCAGGCCGCCACCTGAAGAGATAATGCTAACATGGTCGAAAGTGGTTGTACTGAGCGCAGCAGTATTGCCTGAACAGTTGGCCAGCCCAATATAACAGGTATCAGAGACTGTTGCCGTGCTGCTGCCTACAGTAAACCAGGTGATGCCATCGGAAGATTCATAAGCAGTAAAAGTACTGCCGGTACGCTGCAGCCTGAACCAGGCAGGTTGCCAGGTATAATCGTTACCACCTATCCAGCTCATCGATCCGCCGGTAGTGGTGCGGCTGCCGAAGCCAGCCTGGCGCCAGCCTGCATCGCCCAGCTTCATGACAAAGGTTTTGGCATTAGGGTTCAACGTTTCGCGGATCATGATGCCTGTTTTACCCAGGGTGCCGCCGATGCTTAGCAGGCGTGCAGTAATGGTAAAATCGCCGCTGATGCTGCCATAGGTAAAACCGAACGCATCGGCTGTACCGCCAATACCACTGCCAGCGCCGGTGGTTACAAAAGTGCTGTCACCTGCCGGCGCAAAAGCTGCGCTGCCGGCCCGGCCGGTAGTACCTATATCCTGCCGGGCCCAGCCCAGTGGCAGTGCACTTGCAGCAACCGGTGTGGCATTTACTGCTGCCGTATTGCTGCTGTTGCCCGACTGGTTACCGGCAGCAATGACATAATAATAGGTAGTGCCGTTGGTAACAGACAAATCAGTGTATTGAGGGGATGTATTATCTGCCCAGGAAGTCAGCACGGTATAAGGGCCGCCGCTGCTGGTGGCCCGCATAATGGTATAGCCCTGCGTGGTACTGCCTGCCGCAGCCTGCCATTGCAGGGTTACGCGCCCCACTCCTGCTGTGGCCGTAAGTCCTGTAGGAACAGGCGGTGCCGGTGAAGGCGGATAAGGCGATGCCGCCGCATTCAGTGTAAACGTTAAGGTGCCATAACCGAAATGATCGGCACTGCCGTGCTCGGGCCGCATCAGCTGTGCCATGGCCTGCACATTCGGTGCGCTGAGGCCTTTGCGTACCACGTAGTGGTTGTAGAGTATTTCATACACCGGCCGGTCGTCCAGTCGGCCCATACCATTGATCGATACCCAACGCTGGTTGGCATTTTTGCAATTGTTGTATGCTTCATAGGGAACGGGTAGCGAAAGATTGGTTCTGGCTACATATTCCGCACCGGCCAGCAGGCGGTTGTTGTCGTAACCGAACAGGTCAACACCCTGGTTCCAGGCCACCTGGCAGATCGCTGCCGTCATACCCACGGCCAGCTGCGCATGTTCCTGGTCACGCCCGCTTTCCTGCCATTGCCCCATTCCATTGGGATGGATATAATACACCGAGTTGATGATACTACCCATACCAGGCCCTGTTTTGAAATAACTGATGGCTTCATTGAACTTGGTACTATCATCGCAAAGCACTCCCATGGTAAGGATGGCGCCGATATTACAGATATCCCAGTTAGACCAGTAATTGCTGATGCAGCTGCCATTGTGGTTGGTGAGAAAATTATGGCATACAGGATAAAAATATGTCAGCATCATGCTCTTAAAGCGGTTAAAGCTGGCGGTATCCCATCCGGGATAAATACGCAGCAGCTCTGCAGCCATGGCAAAATCAAAAATGGGGATGCCGCTTAAGCCGGGTATATCTGTGCCTGCGGGCACCTGGTTCACTTTAGCCGACCAGGCATTGCAGATACGAACGGCGCAGGCGGCATAACTGGTATCGCCCGAAATATACCAGCGGATGGTGTTGAGGTAAGCGGCATGTGCATCGGCATCGGCACGCTGCCGGCTTACGCCCATATTGGCCTGCGGTGCTGCATTGTAAGTGTTCTGCGCCTGCGGATCGGTGATCAGTTTGTTCCATCCGTCAATCCAGGGATGAGCACCTGCAGCCACTTGTGTTTTCATGCGGTCAAGATCAACTTGTGTATGCAGCCCGCCGGGATGCACAAATACCTGCGCAGTTATGGTTTGCAGCGGCAATAGTGCGGCAAGCAGCAGGCAACAGTATAGGTAGCAGGCTGATCTTTGCAGGAAAAAAGCAGCGGCTCTACCGCTGCGGATAAATGGGAACAGTTGGTAAAAGGTAGAATTGGCATGCATAACGTTGTGTTTTTATTTTTAAAACCAAACAAAGGGATGATGCACACCGGTTGCGGTACTGCTTTTACAGACCGATCGCTTAACCGGTTGTTGTTGTCAGGGAGGGTACCGGAAAAAAGGCAGCAATTAGACAACTACCGCCTGGGATTGCTATAGGAAACGATCATGGCTACCAGCCAGGATTCTGCACCAGGTTTTTGTTTAGCTGCAGTTCTGATGTAGGTAGCGGCATGAGGTAATTTTTTTCAGAAAAATGCCGCTGGCTTACAGGATCGGCTATTACATCACCATTGCCATCGAGGGTGATATTGGGTTTCTTTTTCTGTCCTGCAGGCGGTGTACCATTGCCGCTGTAAGCATACACGGTTTCATATTCGGTACCGGTCCAGTGTACGCCCATCAGCGGTTTGTTTAATTCGCCCTGCGCAATGTACCAGCGCTTCAGGTCGTCGAACCGGAAGCCCTCGCCCTGCAGCTCCACGCTTCTTTCACGGCGGATCTCTTCGCGCATATCCAGCCCGTTGGCGCCTGCCAGTGCATTGCTCAGTGGCGGCATGCTGTTGCTGGTGTTTACACGCAAACGTACCAGGTTGAGCGATTTGTTGAGGTCAGCATCGCCGATGCTCCCGTTGCGTTCATACACCGCTTCTGCATAGTTGAGGTATACTTCGGCAAGCCGTATCACGGGGTAATCATATCCTTCCTGGAAATTGGGCACCTGGCGTTCAGCACTCCACTGCTGGTTTTCATAACCGGTGATACCATTGGCCCAGGGATCCTGCGGCGGGCGTGCAATGGCCAGGTCGGCAGCACTCCAGTCCCAGTTGATGTGCCAGTTCACCGCGTTCTGCCAGTAGGGATAGCCCGGTATCATCATAAAATAACGCATGCGGTTATCCCTGTTGGCAAATTCTGATACCATTTTCGTGCGGCTGAAAGCTGTTTTGGTTTTGCTGATGGGCAGCCCGTCGCTGCAGAGATACATATCGGCCATTTTGCGGCTCATATCCGCACCCAGCGATTCAAAAGAGATCTGCCTGCCCACAGTGCGTAGCAGGTTGTTCGATTCGTATCGAACGGACAGTATGTACTCGTTGTTAGCCGATTTGGTGATGTTGGCCGGGTTGGATTTCTGGTTTTCGAGAATGAACAGGTATTTCAGCGCCGAATCACCCAGGGCGGCGGGTTTGAACAGGGCGTACTGGCTGCCGCTGATCACCGCATTGCTGTTGCTGATGGATTTATCGAGCAGTGCATTGTAGCGTGTGGCATCGCCATTCCTGAATTTCTGCCAGGTGCCTTCATACAAACAAACCCTTCCGAGAAAGGCCTGTGCCGCCTGTTTGCTTACCCTGCCTTTATCGGCCGAAGCAATATCGCTTTCCATCGGCAGGTCGGGAATAGCGGCTTCCAGGTCCTGGATAATAAAGTCGACCGTTGCATCCCTGCTGCTCCGTGCTGCGTTGAGCTGCGCGGTAGAATCGGGTCCCAAAACGTTTTTGATGAGAATGACACCACCGTAAGAAGTAAGCAGTTTATCGAAATACACATAGGCACGGAAGAACTTGGCTTCTGCAACATATTGTTTCAGCTCTGCCGGTTTGCTGTATGTTGCTGCTTTGGCAAGCAGGTAATTAATGTTGCGTATCCAGTTGTAGGCATTGCTGTAATTGGCATCGGATGATACCAATGTGTTGTTACCGCGGGCCACATCACTTCTGTCGGCCCCGAGATCGGTAACATTGCGCGAATCACTGGCCGAATTGGTTTGGGTAAAATTGCGCAGGTAGCCGTAAAAATTGTTGGCCGCCAGTTTAAAATCGCCGGCTTTGCGCCAATAGCTCGCATCAGACACCTGGTCTTGCGGCAGCAGGTCCAGTGCTTTTTTACAACCAGGCAGCAACAGTATTGCCATAGTACAGGCGAGCGTGGTATATAGTAGGATTGTTTTTTTCATCCGTTCTTTTTTTGTAGGTTTTACATTCAGCAATAGCCGTTAAAAAGTGGCATTCACACCAAACGTGATCATCCTGTAAAAAGGGTATCGCTGCGCACCGCTGCTGATATTGTTGGTTTGTTCGGGGTCCCATTTGTCCTGCACTTTGGTGATCTCCCAGAGATCGTTGCCGGAGAAGTAAACCCTTAAACGCTGCAGCTTTAATTTATTGCTCACTGTTTGCGGCAGGGTATAACCGATCACGATATTTTTCAGCCGCATATAGGCGCCGCTTTGCATAGACCAGTCTGATATCTGGTAATTGTAACCACCATAGTTGCCAAAGCCGCCGTTGTTGGCCGTAGTAAGAATGGGCAGCTCGGCATTGGGGTTTTCCGGTGTCCATGTTTTGCCTACCCACCAGTTGGCATGCCCCTGCCAGATGGTGCCGAAAGGAATGCTCCAGTCGCTGCGGCGGTAAATGTTCCGCTTGCCTACGCCCTGCAGTACAACAGAAAAATCAAACCCCTTCCATTCACCACCCAGGTTCAGTGCAAACACATAGCGGGGATCGCTGCTGCCCAGGTATACCACATCGCCGTCCGGAATGGGTTTGCCATTGGCATCTGTTTTTCCCAGCAGGTATTGGGTAGCGCCTGCATTGGTAAGGGTGCCATCGCCATTGATGTCTTTATACATGTTGATGCCTTTGATGATCTGGTTGGCTGCCGGCATACCAATACTATTGCCGCTGACCAGCCTGGCATAGTCTGCCACCTCTTTGTCGTTCTGGATACGGCCATTGTACTGCAGCCCGAAATAAGAATTGAGCGGGTACCCTTCAATGGTTTGCATACCGGCAGTAACAATATTGCGGCCGCCATAATGCACCAGTTTATTCTGGTTATCGGTCAATGTACCGTTTACATAATACGACAGCTTGCCTATCCTGTCTTTCCACCCGAGCGCAACTTCCCAGCCCCAGGTTTTCAGCTCACCTATATTGGCGGTAGGCGCTGCGGCACCCAGCACTGCGGTATAGGTCTGGTTCAGCAGCATGTTCTTATTCCTTTTCCAGAAATATTCAAATGTGCCAGTGATATGGTTGTGCAGCAGGGTGAAATCGACACCAAGGTTTTTGTTTTCCACGGTTTCCCATGTCCTGTTTAAGCTAACCAGTGTACCGGCAGGACCGGCCGTTACACTGCGGGAAGTATAGGGACCAAGTACGGGGCCTGCATTGCTCAGGTTGATGAGCTGTATATAATCGTAATAACCGATGCCCGACTGGTTGCCTACTGTGCCATAAGAGCCGCGCAGCTTCAGTTCGTTGAAAAAGGTAACATGACGCATAAAGCTTTCCTGTGTGAGGCGCCAGCCGGCGGAGAGGCCTTTGTAAAATTTCCAGCGGTGGTCTGCATCAAACTTGGAAGAACCATCGTAACGCAGGTTGGCTTCAAACAGGTATTTTTCTTTGAAAGAATAATTGAAGCGGCCAAAGGCTGAAGCAATGGCCCAGTGATTGATGGTTTCGTTATTGGAGCGGGTGGTATTGTCGCCCAGCCCCAGGCTTAATGAAGGAATATCGTCATTGGCCAGGTAGTTGGTGGTAGTGGTGAAATAATCGTAAGATTCTTTTTCATAGTTCACCCCGGCGGTGGCGCTGATCTGGTGCTCTTTTATTTTTTTCCGGTACTCAAGGTAAGCACTGGTATTGTAATATACATCTGAACTGCTGCCGCGCTGGTACCACGATTGTGCGGCAGTTGGGTTATCCTGGTACTGGTAGGTTTCGGCATAGTTGTAAATATTGGTAATGGAGCGGTACTGGTTTTTGATATCCTGTGATGTCCAGTTATACCCTACCGTGGCCACCAGGTTCAGGTCTTTTGCCAGGTTAAAATCAAGCTTTGTGTTCAAGAACAAGCGGGTAGTGTAATTCTTGCTGTCGCCGCCCAGTTGCAGCAGCCAGTTGCGCGCGGACTGTGTGCCCCATGCATAGGGATGCCCGTTTTTGGTGGCCACGGGAAAGCCGGGTTGTGAACCGTAGTTGATCTGGTCTTGCCGGGTGGGAAAAATGATGTCGTTCTTTTCGTAAGAAAAATTGGTGGATATTTTCAGTCTTGACGAGAACTTGTAGTCGTAGGCAAAACGGATATTGTAGCGTTTATTGGAATTATTGCCCCATTTCAGCATACTGCCATCGTCCATATAGCCGAGGGAGAAACGGTAACCCATACGGTCGTTGCCTGCAGAAAGGCTCAGATCCTGCTGTGTGGAAACAGCCCTGCCATCGCCCCAGAGGATATCAATGGGATTTGTATTGAAAAAAGTATAATCTTTCACATCGGTAAAGCCGATGTTTTCTACATAACCCGGAACAGTTTTGTCAATATACAGGCTGTCGGGCCGGTTGATCCAGGCACGGGCATATTTGGTCCATATCCAACCTTCATCAGCCACACCGCCGGGTGAGGCATTGGAAATAGCCTGCAGCATGTATTTGCCATACTGGTCACCCGTTAAAAATGTGGGCCTCAGTCCCATTCTTTTTTGTGAAACAGAACCATTGTACTGGATAGAAGGTACACCCGATCTGGCTCTTTTTGTAGTGATCAGCACCACACCACCGGCTGCCCGTGCACCATAGATAGCAGCAGCGGCATCTTTGAGGAACGACATATTATCGATATCCTGCGGATTGATGGAATTGAGTGCATTTACACCAACCATGGGAATACCATCCACTACCACCAGCGGGTCGGTGCCATTCGTAGAAGTAGCGCCACGCATCTGGAAGCTCCATCCCTCCTGCCCCGGTGCAGCTGAGCTGCGCGTAACAATAACGCCGGGTACCTGTCCCTGCAGGGCAGATAGTGGATTGGATACAACACCCCTGTCCTGGAATATTTTTGAATCGACCGTTGATACTGCACCGGTAAGGGTGGCTTTCTTTTTGGTGCCATAACCCACCACCACAATATCATTCAGGTTCGATACATTTTCTTTGAAAGTAATATTCAGCACACCCGTATGGTCTGCCGGCTGTGTTATATCAGCCATACCCACATACTTGAACAAAAGCACCGGTTCTGCGCTGGTGGTTGTAATGGTATAGCTGCCATCTGCACCGGTTACCACGGCAGTATTGCTCCCTTTAATAGATACGGTTACACCTTCCAGTGGTTTGCCGGCTTCGTTATGTACAATGCCGGTAATGGTTTGCTGGGCAGGAGCAACCTGCTTTACCTGGGCCCAGGTAGTGCGGTGCACTGTAACTGTTGCCAGTAGTGTAAACAATACCGGCAGACCCATGCTTCTGAAAAGAGGCCGTTGACACAGCCTGCAACGGCTGTTGGGACTGTTCGTTTTGATTTTCATTATCTGAAGGTTTGGATAGAAAGAACGATAGGTATAAGATGTTTCAGCCTGCATTCGCAATACATTGCAGGCCCTAAACCTGGTACTGCTGCGCCCTGCGGCGGCTGTGTTAATCGATTTAGAAGACGGTAAAAAATGGCGGCACCAGCAGGTTGTAACAACCAACAAGTATCGCTTGATAACGTGTTTTCATTACAATAAATCTATGCTTTCACCGATAGAAAAAGTTCAGGTAACCTATGCGGGTAAAAAACCGGCAGGCAAGCTGGTACAGGCAGGATACAGCAATTCATTTTGCCCCCGAATGCAGGCATATTGGTTTGTTGCGGATGCATAAGCAATCGTTTAAAATAGAATAATGTATCCGGTTAAGCGGGATATTTCCCAATCACTTAATCGGTTAAGTAAGCAGGCCTGTTAATTGTCAAAATAACAATTAAGTATTTCATCCTCCTAGTTTTTAGCCGGAAATATTTAGGCAAACGTGTGCAGGCGTATGGCCAGTATGTAGTGTACAACTGTTCCATATCTCCAGGATATGGAACAGTTGTACTTCAATCATTTACTGATCGCAGAAACTGCAGCACCGCTTTGTTAAAAGCAGCAGGTTGTTCCATGTTGCACAGGTGGCCGGCATCTTCAATGAACACCCTTTTCGCGCCCGGCAATAAAGACAGTATTTCCGGGCTTTCCGGCACAGTATTACCCGGCGAACGGCCTTCCAGCACCAGTACCGGTGGGCGTACCTGCTGCCTGCGCAGCAGGGCGGGCGCATCTGTACCCAGCAACGGTCTTGGTTCAAGGTGTAGCGGTTGCCAGGCATCCCATTCGGCAATCATTTTCCATAAAGGAGCGCGCATGTTTTCCCGCTGTGACCCGCCGGAGCGGAGCAGTATAGTGAACCATTCGCGTTTCATCCGGTCAATCCCTTTCTTTTTCAGCGCCGCTATTTCTTTGTACCGTTGTTGTTTTTCCGCGCTATCCATGGGATGCGAAGGCCCTGGCACCGGGAAGAGGTTGCCGCTTGCCAGTACGGCAGACAATACCCGTTCGGGATGCAGCGCCAGCAAATCAGTCGCTACAAAACCACCCAGCGATAAACCCACCAGGTGCGCCTTGGCAATATGCAGCTGCTGCATCAACTGGTAAAGATCCGCTGCGTGTAAAAAAGCATGGGCTTCTTCCGGCATGGATGACCGGCCATATCCCCTAAGGTCATAACGGATAACCCTGTAATAACGCGCCAGTGCATGCCACTGCTGATCCCACATGGTGTGATCGAGCGAATGGCCATGTATCAGTATCAGCGGTTCTCCCTTCCCGGTTTCTTCATAATACAGGCGTGCTGCTCCTGCCTGTACAAAGCCTGTCTTAACGGTTGTATCAACGGTAGATTGCAACACATCCCTTACCATCAAGGGCAGTACAGGGCTTGCATAAAACGATGAAAAACCATTCTGCTGTGCTTTCTCTACATTCACCCTTGCCATGAAAAAGCCATATGTGCCCGTGGCTTTGTCTATCCATGGATACGCCCCTGCCCAGCCGGGACTGCTGATGAGTACTGCTGTTCCCTGCGCATTCACTTCTTCCCGCCATTCGCCCAGTCCATAAATATCTTTCCGGAGGGATGCTCTGGCATTTTCCACGTACTCACCGGGCAGCACGATAGCCGTTGCTACCTGGTTGGCCTGCAGGGCTTCGACAGCGGCTGGTGATAATACACGGCGGCCTTTGAACCAACCGTTCTGCGCAATCATGGAAAGAAAATGACGATAATCTTCCAGTGTTGTTCTGGCGCCACCACCGATCATGGGATTATGCCCGGGCGTGGTATCAACAGGTGTAAAAAAAGTATGCAGCATCTGCAGCGGGCCTGTTATTTTTTCTTTGAATAAAGTTGGCCAGTCCTTCCCGGTTGCCAGCTCGGCCATACGGCCTGCCACCTGCATGGCCAGTCCGCCGTAATGAAACAGCGTTCCCGGCAAGGTATCGGCCGGTAAGGGTTGAATGTGTGCAACGGATTCAGCCAGCGTCTGGTAATGATCTGGCGGGTTGCCTGAAGGCTGATAATCGGGGTAGCCGGCTGTATGCGACAGGAGTTGCCGCAGGGTGGCCTTCCCTTTGGTACCTGCCAGTTGCGGTAACCAACGTTGCACCGGATCATCCCATGTTAACCTGCCCTCATCCACTACTGCTGCAATGGCTGCAGCTGCTAGCCATTTACCTGCTGATGCTATGTAGGCAACTGTTTCAGGGTGATAATTGCCAAAATACCTGCGGTACAACAGGCTATCCTTTCCTGCAGCGATCACTATTGAAGCGCCGCTGTAATAACCACTGTCTACCCAGCCCTGTATTTTCTGTTGTATGCAGGAAAAATCGTATACCTTTGCCCCCGATGACGGCGCCTGCTGTGCATCAGCTACAGTAAAGAAAAACAGTAGCGCGAGGGAGAGACTGAACGTAATGCTCCGCATTTTTCTTTTAATGATATGTTTCCGTTTATCGTATCTGCTGTATACCATCCTGCCGGCAACTGTTACTGCAGGTTCCAGTACACCACATACCTGCGGTGATGCAGCCTGTAAAAAGGCACCAGCGAAATTTTGCCTGAAGGCGACGCCGCTTCAAAGCTAAGCGGTGCTGCACCGGCAACAGGGCGGATGGATGCAGTAAGCGGTTGCTTCAACTGCAGTGTATGTACCAGGCCTGCAGGCACGTGGTAGTTATAATTAGAATACGTATAAGGCGCATCTGGTGCTGCATAAGGCTCGGGCGCTTTCATTCCTTCGGTGCCCATGTCTCCCGCGAGGATCACCGGGCCGTAAGCAATGGCGGCTATTGCAGGATTATCGGGTGTGGTCACGGTTCTGAGCGACATGGGGTAAATGATCTCCACTTTATCATTGTTATGCCATTGCCTGTTGAGCGTGATATAACTGCCCGGCTGCTGCTGTACACGGATGCTTTTTCCATTCAGTTTTACAACAGCCCCGGAAACCGCCCAGGAAGGATAACGTATGTACAAAGGCAGCACGCCCTGGCTGTTACCAGTGAACGTAAGTGCAATGGTGCCCGATTCAGGATAAAGGGTCTCCTGTTTCAATTGTATGCCTTTTTCTTTCCAGTTCAGCACGGAAGGAATAAACAGGTTTACAAAAATGCCTTTGTCGTCATGGTAGTAAATGCCTTCACCATATTTGGCGTGGCTTTCAGAGCCGCTGCCTACACAGCACCAGAATGAATGATCATGATTACTGTACAGTTTAAAGGCGCCCGGCTGAAGCGGCATAAAATAACAGAACATACCTGTTTCCGGGTCCTGTGATGCCAGAATATGGTTATACAATGCCTGCTCATAGTAGTCGGCATACTTTACATCGGCTGTCCAGGTAAACAAATGGCGTGTCAGCTTCAGCATATTGTAGGTATTACAGGATTCTGCACTGTAGGCGCTGAGGTGTTCTGATAATTTGCCCGGTTCTATAAAATGTTCCCTGTCGCTGTTGCCGCCGGTGGCAAAGGTTTGTGTATTGATGACCGTTTCCCAGAAAAAACGGGCGATGTTCTTCTCCTGCTCATCCCCTGTCAGTTCATAGCCCCTTGCCACACCAATCACTTTGGGTATTTGCGTGTTGGCGTGCAGCTTGTTCAACTTATCCTGCTGCGCGGCCAGCGGGTCCAGCACGGCATGGTGAAAAAACATAGCCGCCAGCGCGAGATCGTTTTTATTACCGGTAACCGCATACAGGTTGTAACACACTTCATTCATGCCGCCGAATTCATTCTTCAGCATAACGTCCAGCTGCTCCTGTGTAAGCGGCGACAGCTTTTTGTAAGTCCAGCCTGCCATGCGGGATACTATATCCAATGCCTGCTTGTTGCCGGCATAAGTGTACATATCCAGCAGGCCCGCCATTATTTTGTGCAGGGTGTACCAGGGCGCCCATACGCCCTGCCCGGCAATACAACGGTCAATAAAATACTGGGGGAAAGCGCTGAGATAACCATCCTGGTTCAGCACCTGCTGCACTGCTGCCAGTGCGGCTACGAGGCTGTCGGCTTTATTTTTATACACAGCATCGCCGGTAGATGCATACATCAGTGCCAGGGAAGACAGGATATGCCCCATGGAATGACCACGCAGTTCAATATCCAGCCCTTCCCATCCCCCAAGCGCTACAGCACTTGTTTTGATGCCGGCATTTACCCGGAAACTGTGCAACAGCCGGTTGTTGCTAAGCGAAAGCAGCCATTGTGCATCCCGCTGCCTGTTTTCTTCAAAACGACTGCTCAGTAAACGTACGTCCTGCAGCGGGAAGCTTTGCGCCTTCAGCGGTATTTTCCCGGCGATCACCTGCAGGTCGTTATTCTGCCCGGGGTACTGTGCTGCTAAGGGGAGCACGAAAAGCATAGAGCCGGCTGCGGCTGCAGCAACCCGTTGTACAAATATTGTCATATGAATAAATGTTATTCTATACCAAGTTCTTTTTGAATATGCTCCAGTGACCTGCCTTTTGTTTCGGGCAATACCCGCCAAACAAAAACCAGGTGCAGCAACATCATACAACTGTAAAAGACAAATGAATAAAACCCTCCTTTGGGGCTGCTTTCTACAATCACCGGGAAAGTCCAGGAGATGATGGCTGCCATGATCCAATGTGTGGAACTGCCAAGCGATCCGCCCTGTGAACGAACCGAGTTGGGAAATATTTCTGCAATAAATACCCAGATAACAGCGCCTTGCGAAAAAGCAAAAAAAGCGATAAACCCAACCAGGTATACCAGCACATCGCTACCTGCAGAACCGGTATCACGGAAAGCATAAGCGGTTAGTCCCAGAAAGATGATCATACCCACCGAGCCTATTGTAAGCAATGTTTTCCGGCCGAACCGGTCGATCACAGAAAGCGCCAGCAGTGTGAACACCAGGTTAGCAGCGCCGATGTATACCGGTTGCAGGTAAGCTGCTTTCTGGCTGAAGCCCGCCAATTCAAATATGCGTGGTGCATAGTACAGGATGGCATTGATGCCCGCCAGCTGGTTGAACATGGCCAGTAATACCGCATACAGGATGGGCTTGGCATATCTTTTCTGGAATAATTTTTCTTTGTGCTCCTTTACCGATTCACGGATAGACTGAATGGCAGCCTGCACATTTTCTTCATCCAGCTTTTGCATAACGGGCACAGCTTCTGCTTCCCGGTTATTCAATATCAGCCAGCGCGGACTTTCAGGTATGCTGCGCAGCAGTATCCAGAATAAAGCAGCCGGTATCACCATAATTCCCAGCATCCACCGCCATGAATCTTCACCAAGCCCTACAAACAGGAAATTGGTGAGATAGGCAATGAATATACCTGCCACAATATTCAACTGGAACAAAGCTGCCAGCCTTCCTCTTAACCTGGCAGGCGCTATTTCTGCAATATACATGGGCCCTACAACAGAAGAAGAGCCTACCGCCACACCACCTATAAACCGGAACAGTACAAATAGCAGCCATGCCGAAGTAGAAGCACAGCCAATGGCTGAAACAATATAGACCAGGGCAATAGCCTGCAATATTTTTTTCCGCCCGTTTTTTTTAGCAGGTATGCCTACAACCAGCGAACCCAGTACGGTACCTATCAAACTGGATGCAACAGTAAAACCCTGCCAGAAAGAACTAAGTGTCCACAACTGCTGGATGGTTTTCTCCGCCCCGGAAATAACAGCTGTTTCAAAGCCGAACAAAAAACCACCCAGTGCTGCAATAAAAGCGATTTTAACAGGATAAGACATATAGTTGGTTAATGCTTAAAAATTAGTTGTTTATTTTTTGTACTGCCTGAAAACAACAATACCATTCCTCCACCCGAAGCCCCTCCTCGCCCCCCCCAATTCCTAATCCCCACTCAACCATTCAACCTCTCAACCTCTCAACCATTCAACCATCCCCCTTCATTTTCAAATCCACACATTCTCAAATTAACACTATCCGTGAATCGTCAGTCGTCAGTCGTGAGTGGAAAAAGAGCTGCGGTATTACCATTCATAAAATGCTTTTATCCTACCCGAGATCGAGAGACGAGAATCGAATCGAGATGATGAAACAACAGTCATGAATACTATTACACTCTGTGAATAATTACTTTTCCATTACTAATCCCACTCAACCATTCAACCTCTCAACCATTCAACCATCCTCCTTCATTTTCAAATTTTCAAATTCACACATTCTCAAATTAACACTATCCGTGAATCGTCAATCGTCAGTCGTGAGTACTATTACACACCGTGAATAATTACTTTCCTTTACTAATTACTAATTACCAATCCCACTCAACCATTCAACCATTCAACCATTCAACCATTCAACCATTCAACCATTCAACCTCTCAACCATTCAACCTCTCAACCATTCAACCTCTCAACCACTCCCCCCTCCCCCTACTCCCCTTCCCTTATCCACAAAGCCTGTCCGCCGGATGGTGGCAATTGAATGGTTAATACATCTGTTGACCGTAATTCCCGTTCTTCTATTTTTACCTGTGTCGCAGTATGCACTGCGGGGTCATCGGAATAAATAGTGGCGGTATACCGTTTATTTCCAGAAAGGAAATGCAGGGGAAGCCGGATGGTTCTTGCCTCATTATTAGTGATCACTCCGGCAAACCAGCTGCTGCCGCTTCTCCTGGCAACAGCAACAAATTCCCCGGGCCGGCCGTCCAGTACTTTTGTATCATCCCATACCGTTGGGATCTCCTCAAAAAAGCGGATCTCCGGTTCCTGGTGATAAGCCGCCGGTTTATCGTACCAGAACAAGGTTTGTATGGGACTATAATAAATAGCCGCCAGTGCCAGTTGGTGTGCATGGGTGGTTTTAATACGCGGATCATAATAACAAATTGTATAATCCGCAGGCCCTGCCATAAAACGGGTGAATGGCAGGATGGTATTGTGTGTGGCATCGGGCATTTCTTCATTGCCACGGATGCCTTCTGCTGTCATGAGATTGGGCCAGGCACGTTGTTCACCGGTGGGGCGCCAGTCATCATGTATATTCACCATGATATGGTTTTCCGCAGCTTTGTGAATCGCATCTTCCAGCCAGGTGGTCCAGCGGTGAGAGCCTACCTGAACAAAACCGAACTTCACTCCTTTTATTCCCCATTTCCTGAATACAGTAAACAGGCTGTCTTTCTGCAGCAGCAAGGCCTGCTGGTTTACATATAACCAGATACCCACCCCTTTTTCCTTTCCATATTGTATAATACCGGGCATATCCAGCGGCACTACCACTTTTGTTGCATCAGCGCTGAAACTGAAAGCGGGGCCATACCATTTCCAGTCAAACAAAATATACTGCAGGTGATGCGCTGCCGCAAAATCGATGGCAGCCCTGGCGCCCTGCGTGGTAAGCGTCATCTCGCGCATAATCTTTCCTGGCTGTATCCAGCCTGTTTCCTGTATTTTATTGGGCTCATTCAGGTTAAGCAGTAGACCATTGTGTTCGATCAGTTCACCCGGCTTGTCTGCCACCATCACTACCCGCCAGGGAGTACCGAAAGGCGAGATCAGGTCGGCAGGATCATGCATGGCTGTAACAATGGTCTGCTGTTTTTCCTTGCTCAGCACAAACTTTGTTCTTGCATAATCTACCATCGCAGCTTCGGCCAGACAGGCGTACTGTCCACCAGGCAGCTGCAGGGTAAGTGGTCGCTCGGCCTCATCAGGCCAGTTTTGCAAGGGCAGTAAGCGGTAAGGGCCCTGTGCCCATCCTGTATACCAGGCGCGGGTGCCCTGGGGCAAGGTAAAACTGGTTCGTTCAGCTTTTACCCGGTAGTAACTGCCTTTGGGATGTTCGGGAAAAAAATAACGCAGTGCCATGCCTTCATTGTATGCACGCAGCTGCACCTGCATTACATAATCAGGATCATCTTTTTTTACCAGCTCAATGGTGGCTGCATTGTAATGATCCCTGATCACATCCCGTTCACCACAAACAGGCCGCCAGCTGGTATCCTGCGTAAAAGTTGTTGTATTGCGCAGTTCCAGGTTTTCACACCAGCGGGCATGGTGGTCTATTTTCAGGGCCATGGCTTCCTCAGACAGGTGATTATCCAATTCTATATCCAGTGATGATTCTTCCACTATGACCTTGTTTTTCCAGGTCAGTCTGAAATACATCATCCTGGCATGAGCTGTATCTTCTTTCTGGTAAAACTCAACAGAAAGGTTTTTATCCGGCGACAACAGGTGTACCTGTGTACCTGGTAGTATAACAGGCTGAGCATTCATTTGTACAGCAACAGCTATGAAATACAAAAGCAATAAAAAAGACCGTATCCGGTATAAGTGCATAGTCATCAATTTATATAGCCTGTCAGGTAATAGATTAAATAGGTTTTCTGGCATGAAACGATCAGACCTTCTGTTAGTGCGCCATCCGCTTCAGTTTCAGCAAAGCTTCCAGGTAATAATAATCCGCATAAATAATAGAGGCATCCACTTCTCCGCCTTTAGGTTTATGACCAGTGGAATGTAACAGGAAAGCGCTGTTGATATTACCGCTCCTGTAAGGAGCTGCAGACAGCACTGCCAGCATTTTCACCGCTTTATCATGGTATAAACCGGCTTTGTTTTTATCGGGCATCCATTGCGCCAGGTCGAGCAATGCAGCAGCAGTAATGGCTGCGGCAGAAGCATCACGGGGTGCGCCTGGTATGGCAGGGTCATTGAAATCCCAGTAAGGCACCAGGTCTTCAGGGAGATGCGCCAAATAAACATCCGCTACTTTCTGTGCAAAGTCAAGAAATGCCGTATTGTGCGTTTCCCTGTAACAAAGGGTGAAGCCATAGATGGCCCATGACTGTCCTCGTGCCCACATCGACGCATCACTGTAACCCTGGTGTGTAATGCCTTTTATTTTTTTACCGGTAACGGTATCGTACACCACTACGTGATAGGCTGAATAATCGGGACGAAAATGGTTGTGCATGGTAGTGGTAGCATGCTGTACAGCGATATCATACAGCTTTCTGCCACCGCCATTTTTCGCTGCCCAGAACAGCAGTTCAAGGTTCATCATGTTATCGATAATGGTATTGTGTGGCCAGCCTTTTTCTTTTGCCATGCCCGGCCAGGAAAGAATAGTGCCTACCTTGGGATTAAACAAGGTGGCAAGTGTATCTGCCCCTGCCAGCAGGATGTTTTTATAAGCGCTGTTGCCTGTTAAACGGTAGCCGTTTCCAAAACTGCAGTATAGCATAAAGCCCAGGTCATGATGTGCTGCACTACGGTAGGCCAGCGGTGTAAGCGAGCGGGTAAAACTATCGGCCCTCGCTTCCCATGTTTTGTCTTTGGTGTACTCATAAATATACCATAAAATACCAGGCCAGAAACCACTGGTCCAGTCTTCAACAGGCATGCGTTCCCAACGTGTTTGGCCGGCGGCAATGCTTCTGGGCATCTGCCTGTAGTCATCCATGGCTGCGACAGTGCTGGCAGCCTGCTTTACACAATAATCCAGGCTTTGATCGGTATCGAAGCCCCGGCCGTTCCCTGTTAACAGCAGCAGCGCAGTGAGCAATGCGATAATAGGTTTCATCATGCGTTGTATTTTTCTCTGATCAGGGTTTATTGAAAGATCATTTTTGTATAAGGCAATGCAGGCAGCATAAATTGCATCACTATTGCATTGTTTATTCTTGCTTTTTTACCGCTGATGCGGATCGCCTGCCCGGCTGTTTTCAGCAGCAGTTTGCTTTTTCCCTGTATTGCAGCAATGGGTAGCGACAGGCGGATTGGCTTTTCTGCATGCACAAACCATCCATTGCCGGCATGGACAATGCCTGCAGCCGTAACCCCTTTCAGCGCGGCGATACAATACCCGCCTTTTGAGAGCCTGCTACCGTTTCCTAAAAACAGGTAGTGTACACCAGTTGTGTCTTCACTGATCACGGCATAAGTACCGGAAAATTGTTTGTCGCGGTAACGGATCGTTTGCAGGGAATTGGGTGTTGCAAAAATGTATTCAGTACTGCCTGTTTTATTTTGCACGGCAATACCGGTGAAATTATTAACGGCAGCATCATCCGGGTTGAAGTAGTGCACCGCTTTCACTGAAGCGGATGCCTCAACGGATGGTTCATATACAGCCACAAACGGGTGCGACCAGGCTTCTCCTGTTTGCCTGCTCACCAGGGTGAGCAGGGGAAGTGATGCAATGCTATCGGGGATCATACTATTGCGGAAAGCTTTAGAAGGCGGCGCTTTTACACTGAATATTTCCCTCCCGGCTTCGCCTTTCATCCATACATGCATCTGCACTTCTTTCCTGCCTGGTATAGCCAGGTGATAGGTTGCTTTTATATCACGGGCAGTTTGTACAGATTGTTTGTTCCACAGGTAATCATAGCCAAACTGGTCACCATCGGCAAAGCTCAGTTGTGTAGTTGGCTGCAGCTGCAGGGGATGATCGTCTGGATCTGTCAGCACCAGTTGCTGGCCGAGGTTATGATAAAAATAATCGTGTCTTTTATCCCGTTGGTCTTTCCTGGCAGAGCGGAAAATATCTACATAATAACCGGAAGAATCACTGGTGCGGATAATACCGGTAAGCCGGTTCTGCCCGGCATTGGTTTCCGGCTCCAGAAAATACAGGTCGGCAAAATTTACCAGCGGAAAAATATTTTTATCTGCCGATGGTAATGGATAACAGCTTTTCACAGCATAGCCATGGTTGCTTTTCATTACCGGGTAGGCAGAGATGCCATCCACCACAACCGTATTGTGTGCCGGGAACTGTGCATAGTACTCTGCATAGTCAGGCTGAAAATAAGAAGTGCCTATACCGCCATCCGGTGCCAGCACAATGCCTTTACCATATAATTCAATGGAGATACCATTGGCATGTGCATGATTACCCAGCGAGCCGGATTGGGTAACCATGAGACCATTGGCATAATCCAGTCCATTGCGCTGTACCAAAAAACTTACATTGGGTGCATAGAAAGAAGCGCTCATAAAATCAGCAGGGTTGCCTGCAGGGAGCGCCGGTGATAACCGGAAAGAAGAGCGGTTAAGCAATGCAGCTATACCGCTGCCGGTGCTGCTATGCGTGCTGCCCGGTGTTACACCTTCTGCCACTGCGCTTGCAGCATTCAGGGAATCGACCATTTTCAGCATGGCGGTAAACAATGCCTCCTGGCCGGGTTTATGGTTCTTTTGTGCATTTTCCACCGCCTGCCTGATCGCGGTAGTAGCAAGCGGTGTGTAATGCGTATCACCGAACCCGGCAATATATCCATTCGGGAACATATACTGTGCTGTACCCAGAACAGCTTTCTGCAATACAGGCAACTGTTTGAACAGATCAATATGCAGTATCCGGTCGAACATACTTACAAAGCTCATGAAATCGTTCACCACATTCATGGAATAGCCGGGGCATTCGGCCCATATGCCGGTATGGGCATCATAGCCATATTGCACCAGGCGTCGCAGCGACCATTGCCGGGTCATGTTCCTGTTGAGGATAAAATCAAGGTAATAATGCATTCCCTTGCCATCACTGTAATCTGCATCGTTCTGCAGCAGCAATGCAATGGTCATTACAAAACGGGCTTCGATCAGGTCCCAGTTGTTAAAGGGCACGCCGTTCTTCAATATCAGGTCAGCCCATTTTTTTAAACAGGCATCATACAGCGGTATTTGTGCAGCAGCCTTTGTTTTGATATAGTTGTACAAGAAATCATAACAACCCGCCAGTTCATTGAGAATATCTTCATGGATCACCTCAAAAGAAGAGAGGCCTACCAGGGTCTGGTTATGACTATGGTTCAGGTCATACGGTTCTTTGCGGTAATACATGCCGTTCATATATGTATTGAACAGGTCAAATGCAAAGCGTGCATATTTTTCTTCACCAGAGATCCAGTACACAAAAGCAGCTGTTTGCGCCATGTTCATGAGCTGCCGGTTGATGGCTTCCACTACCCTGCCTGTTCTGGCCTGGGGTGCCCATTCCAGTGGTTTACCCGGCAGCGAGGTATTCACATACAAGAGGCCACGGGGGTCATCCATGCAGGGTTGTATATCTTCTATTTCCGGGGCTGCATATACGCTTACAGCATCCCTTGTTCCGGTAAACCGTACGGTGGGCACAGGTGCATATCCTTCAGCATGATCATACACACCGCCTTTGATGAACACATCCGTGGCATGTGTTTTCCAATACATCTGCAACCTCGATACGATCCAGGCAGTATCGGTCTGATGGCGGGTTACATAAGGATCAACAGACTGCTTCAATTGCTGGTAGCTATCTTTTGCCCAGCTTTCTTCCTGCACCAGCCGCTGCAGGTTTGCTTTATCATTGCTGCCGCCCGGCAAACGCGGGTGCGCTATATGAAATACTGCAGGAACCTCTATATCCTGCGCGGAGAGGCTGCAGTGCAGCACCAATGCTGTCCATACCAGCAGCAGGTAATACCAGTGTTTTGTTTTCCTGTTGCAAGTAGTGGTAAGATAAAGCGGCCCGTTCATATCCGGTGATGTATGATTTAATCGATTAAGTTAAACCTGTTAAAAAATTATTTACGCAGGGCACGCTGGTTCACCGTATGCCCCGGCGTCAACCCGTTTTTTCTTTTTGCTGCCACCGACGATTCGCGTACCACGAGCTCTGCCGGGAGAACAATCGTTTCTTTCTCGGCGATTTTCTCTTTGTCAGTCAAACAGCTCATCAGCTGGCGGATAACCTGTTCGGATATAGCGTGCACAGGCTGCGATACTGCGGTAATGGATGGAGAGAACAGGGAAAAATGCGTATTGTCATCAAATGCAATCACGGCAATATCATCAGGGATACGCAGCTTAAGCGCATAAATAGCTTCCAGTCCGCTGATAGCTAAATAGTTTGTGGCAAACAGCACCGCATCCGGCAGGTTACTTTCCAGGAAATGACAGATCTCCGTTACCTCTTCCTTACCCCGCCCAAAGGGCAGTTGACTGATATGGGTTTTTAAGCCATACTCGCCTACCGCTTTTATATAACCGTTCAAACGGTCGTTCATCTGTGTTTGTGCAGATTGTAGGGTAATAAAACCAATATTGCGGCACCCGTTTTGTAAAAAATGCCGGGTGGCCTGGTAGGTTCCATTGAAATTATCCACGATCACATTGTGTGTAGGCAGGTTGGTAAAATACCTATCGAACAGCACTACCGGGAAATTATCGTTCTGCAACTGCTCTATATCTTTTTCTATACCTGGTGGCGGGGCAATAATATACCCATCTACCTGTGCATCGCGAAAAGCACCAATGAGCTTTCGCGCAATCGCCTCATCATTTTCTGTGCTGGCATAAAAAATTTTATAGTCCAGCTGATAGGCAATACGCTCAACCCCTCTTGCAATGCTGGCAAAAAAAGGATCAGCAATGCCTTCTACCAGCATACCAATGATCTTGCTTTTGCCGGTACGCAAACTTTTGGCCACCATATTGGGGCGGTAACCTATTTTTTTAGCATGGTTCAGCACTTTTTTTTCCACTGCACTGCTGATGCCTTTCTCTGCCGCCTTCCCGTTCAGTACAAATGAAACAGTAGCTGAAGAAACATTCAGCTGCTTTGCGATATCATGAATAGACAATTTTTTGTTCACAGGCGGTTGTTTAACAGGCAGGCAGCAGCTGTAACAGCTCTGGGGCCGGTACCACTAAATGGTTTTTGTAATGTACAAATGACAAATAAAAAAATGGAACCCGGTTAAAATACATATCCTTAGTAGGAAGAACCCGGTATAAACAGTTTGTTTTCATGTAACAGCAAGCATTTCTGTGTGTTATATATCAAAACCTCTTAATCGATTAAGTTATTTTGACTATTATTCGTCAAATAAACACTTTTTACATTAATTTAGGCTAAAAGGAACTTGAATTATTCAGGCAAACGTGTGCGAAACACCCATCTGAAAAGTTTGCCACTAAACAGTATTTCTTCACCAAACGATGCCTGCTATGAAAAGTATAACCCTAAAGGATATTGCCAAAGCGCTGAACCTATCCCATTCCACTGTTTCCAGGGCTTTAAAAGGCAGCTACCAGATCAGTGCCGCAACACGTGATAAAGTAGTGTCCTATGCAACAGCACACCATTACCGCCCCAACCTGATGGCGCAAAGCCTTAAAAGCAACAAGAGCAGGTGTATCGGCGTAGTACTGTGTTCTATCCCCAACAGCTTTTTCTCAGAGCTGATCAGCGGTATTGAATTTGTGGCGCAGCAAAAAGATTATTTTGTGATCATTACGCAGAACCATGAATCTTATGAAAATGAAGTAAAGAACCTGCAAAACCTTACATGGCGTTCAGTAGACGGGTTACTGATATCGGTTTCCTGCGAAACCACCCGCTTTGATCATTTTGAAGCTGCACACGGTAATGGTATGCCCATCGTTTTTTTCGACAGGGTAACCGATGCTATTTCCACGCACCAGGTGGTTGCAGATAATATGGGCGGTGCTTATGAAGCCACACAACACCTGTTACACAATGGCAGCAAAAGAATTGCTACCATCACCAGCTCACCGCATATTTCCATCACAAAAGAAAGATTACTGGGTTACCAGCAGGCGCTCGAAGCCAATGCTATTGTTCCTGACCCTGACTATATCGCTTATTGCATGCACGGTGGTATGCTGGAAGAAGAAGTCATCGATGCTATTAACCGGCTGATGCAACTGCCACAGCCTCCCGATGCGCTGTTTGCCGCTTCTGACCGGCTAACCCATAGTGTTTTTTCTATTTTGAAAAAAATGGGCTACAATATCCCGGGCGATATCGCCATGGCAGGATTTAGTAATTTTCATTTTTCACACCTGTACAATCCCTCGCTGACAACAGTAAAACAGCCCGCTTTTGAAATGGGTAAAACCGCAGCCGAACTGCTTATTGAACTGATTGAAAGCAAAAGATCCATTACGCATTTCCAGAAAAAAATACTTCCTACCCAATTACAGGCAGCCAGTTCTTCTATTAAGCCATACACCCACAGGGTCAATGAAAGCATCGAAATGCATTTTTCCGGTTAATGCATCCATCGCCCTGTTTCAAAAAATAAAATACTGGTGAACAGGCAGGCAATACGCTATGCCTGGAAATAGTGTTATTGTAAGCCGGCCGGTACAAACCTGGGCGGGCCAGGACCGGGCTATGTAAAAGTAAGAACCTAAAAACAGGTTCACTGGCCAAAGCAGCTAAGCCTGGCCATGGTATTAATCATTCAATGCTTGCCTGCTACTGGTGATGACTATAGGCATATTGGTATGATCACTTTCCACAACAGCCTTAATTTGCCGGGAAAATGGTGAGGATGGCGTTTTTCTATCATCAGCTGATCCGGTGGAGGATATTACCCGGCCTTGGGGCCGCGGTCTTTAACTTCCTTAATGTTCAGCTGGTTCTTGTCCAACACCTTTCCCTGGAGTGAAGCCATGGCTTTTTTTGCCTCTTCATCCCTCTTCATTTCAACGATGCCCCTTCCCCGGCTCAGGCCGGTGAGCGGATCGATCAGTATTTTAGAATAATCTACCCATCCAAAAGGATTGAACAAACGCTGAAGGTCAAACTTGTCAAAATGTTTCGGAAGCCCGGATATCGTCATTCGCATAAAACAAATATATAATAAAAAACCGCCCAAAGGCGGTTTATGTAATACACTCTTTCTGTGAGGTCCCGAGCGGATTCGAACCGCTGTAGAAGCTTTTGCAGAGCTCTGCCTAGCCACTCGGCCACAGGACCATTAGGGGTCGCAAAAATAAAGGAATCTATTGAATTACAACACATGATCGTAAAATAAATTTGATACTCGCTGAAAAAAAGGCACTATGGCCATAACCGGGCCTGTTCCCGGCCATCCAAAGCCGGCAGAATACCCTGTTTTCAGGGGGTCTTTTTTCCATTCACCTGCCGCAAGCAGCAGAATAAGTTTGTATGAAATCAATTGTATGACAAGTTTTACACCCCTGTTCTGGCCTAACTGGTTCCGCAGGGCGATTATTATTGCAGCCACAGCGGTTCATATAGCCATGCCTTTATCAGCCGCAACAGCAAATGCATGCTTAGCAAAACAACCGGCATGCCGCAACTGGAATGTTGTTTTGGTGGGGCAGATTTCCGTATTCCGCTGTTCCGTTTCCCTATCCGGTTGTCAACTGTGGTCCCACCGCATTTTTTTCTATTGACCGGCCTGCAGCGGCCATTCGTCAAACTGCCGCAGGCATTGGCACCGGCTGCAATAGGTTTGTAAAAAGTAAAGCCAGGCAACCTTTACCCCGCAGCTGCGGGGTGATGAAAGCAACTTTATAAAAAGTGTAACTTGTACCTGCATGAAGTATCGTTTACAAAAATATATTTACCCACCTTTATTCGGACTGCTGGTGTACATCACCGTTCGCGTAGTGGATGATACTATTTCCGGTTTCCGTTTCTGGAAAAGAAGCTGGATCATCAACACGGTTGAAATAAGCTGCTGCATGCTGATGGGCTATATTGCATTGTATGCACTGCACCGGCTGTTCCGTAAATTTGACAAAGAACTGCAAACATCCATCACTTATAAAAGCATATTGAAAGAACTGTGCTGGCTGTTCGTGATCGCACTTATTTGTGTCAACGCCGTTTTCACTCCCATGGCCGCACTCACAGATGATGGTTTGTCCTGGGGCGATTTTGCCACTATCAACATTATTCCCACGCTATTTTTTCTCATTTACTATGCCGTGGTAAGAAGCAATAAATTATTACAGGTATATCTCCACAATAAACTGCTGCTGGAAAAAACAACCAATGAACATTTGCAAACCGAGCTGAAATTCCTGAAAGCGCAGTATCACCCGCATTTCCTGTTCAATGCCCTGAACACCATTTATTTCCAGATGGATGAAGATGTGGCCCTTGCCAAGAAAACGGTAGAACGTTTTTCTGAACTGCTGCGCTACCAGCTATACGATCAGCAACAAACCGTTCCGCTCAGGCAGGAAATTCAATACCTGCAGAATTTTATTGAGCTGCAAAAGATCCGTACATCCGATAAACTGCAGCTGCAGGTATATTTTGACAGCACGCTTAATGGTGAACAGGTATATCCCCTGCTGTTTTTACCTTTGGTTGAAAATGCTTTCAAGTATGTGGGTGGCGATTACCTGCTGAACATTTCTTTTAACAGGCAGGATGATGAACTGGTTTTTACAGTAGAAAATTCTGTACCCGCCGAGCTTTTTCTTAAAAAAACAGGTGGCATCGGGCTGGAGAACCTTAAAAGAAGACTGGAATTGCTGTACCCCGGCAAACACCTGCTGCACACAAGAAAACGCAACAATAGTTTTGTTGCCGAATTAAAACTGAAATACCAACATGCATAACCTTACCATCAGTTGTATTATCACAGATGACGAACCTGTTGCCCGCAAAGGATTAACAGGCTATGTGGAGAAAACCGGTTTTCTGCAGCTGGCAGCCGTTTGCGAAGATGCCATCCAGCTCAACAGTATCCTGCAACAACAACCGGCAGACCTGCTGTTCCTGGATATTGAAATGCCTTATATCACCGGCATCGAATTTCTGAAGCAGCTCAGCAATCCTCCCAAAGTGATCTTCACCACTGCTTATGAACAGTATGCTTTGCAGGGCTATGAACTGGATATACTGGATTATTTACTAAAACCCATTTCCTTCGACCGCTTTTTAAAAGCTGCCAATAAGGCATTTGATTATTTCCGCTCAAAACAGGAAGAAACAACAGATTATTTTTTCGCCAAAACCGAAACCCGGCTGGAAAAAATAGTGTTTGAAGAAATGCTGTTTGCAGAAGCCATGGAAAACTATGTGGCTATTTATACCAGGGATAAAAAGATCATCACTCATTCTACACTGAAAGGACTGGCAGAAAAACTGCCCCGGTATTTTATACAGCCGCACAAATCCTATCTTGTCAACATGAATTATATTGATGCGGTGGAAGGCAACCTTTTACATGTAAAAAAATTCCAGGTACCCATGAGCAAATACCAGAAAGAAGAGATGCTGGCTAAAATTGTCAATAATACGCTGCTGAAAAAATAAACCTGTTTTTAGTTATCTTGCCAGGTCATCTTATATTAACTGTATGATCACCGCTGCACCCATTTCCCATATCACCGCCGATCAGATCCATGCCCTGGGACAGAATGGATATACTTCTGATCAGTACTATCATATAACGTCCAATTCCAAACTGGATGGCGTGTCATTCCTGCTACAGCTCACCAGCCTGGATACATCTTATGTAAAAAGCTGGCAAACAACTGCAGAGGATATAACCGGTTACAATGAACTGATGAAAGAAGGGCATTCCTTTGGCGCATTTAATGCAGCACAATTGCTGGGCTTTATTGTATGTGAGGAAAGGAAATGGAACAACACCCTGTATATCACCAGCCTGCTGGTAGCCGAAAAACAAAGAAGCAAAGGCATTGGCCGGCTGCTGCTGAGTAAGGTGATCGATCATGCTGTTGCCCGCCGGTTCAGGCTGCTTGAACTGGAAACACAGAACACCAATGCACCAGCTATCCGTTTTTATAAAAAGATGGGCTTTACCATCACCGGGTTAAACCTCCACCTGTATGATCCCGTGGAGAACAACAATGAAGTCGCTATTTTTATGAGCTGCGATATCAGTGACCGCAGTACAAGAAACCTGTAGTATTCTTTTACCGTATCCACGCACAACCCCTGGCATCAGCAGGCTTTTTCAAGCAGCCGGCTGTTGTTTTCAACCATTGCGCGATGTTTTATTCCCCAGCCACGCAAATAATCCCATACAGGTTCCAGCGCTTTACTGCTATCCGTTAATTCGTATTCTACCCTGGCAGGTATTTCGGCATATACCTTACGCAGTACGAGCTGGTCTTTTTCCAGTTCGCGCAGGCTAAGGGCCAGCATGCGTTCAGTAATATCGGGTATATTGTTTTTTAACTGCGAAAAACGCAGTGCTTCATTCTTCAGTGCATAAAAAATAGCCAGTTTCCACCGGGTGCCGATTAACCCCAGTGCATAGGCTTCACCACAGGCTTCATACAAAGCCTTTTTATTGCGGTAATTGGTAGAGCTCTTCTTGGTCTTCATCATCCTTACATTTTTGTTAGGAGCTTACAAATGCCTGCCAACTGCTCAATCCCGCAGCGACAGGCTAATTTTGTTCATCGAATTTACAAAAACCATCAAACACCGGTAGAATAATGAAAGCGATCATATTAAAACAAAACGGCGGTACCGACCAGCTGCAGTTAACAACCCTGCCTGAACCCGTTCCCGCAGCAGATGAAGTGCTGGTTGAAATAAAGGCCATCGGCATTAACCCGGTGGATGCATTTGTAAGGCAACAGAAAGAAGCACTTGAACAAATACTCAGGCCCGGGAAAGATACAGCTAACTGGATACTGGGCTGGGATATTTCCGGCACAGTGGTAAAAACAGGCAGCGGCATTACTGCACTGAAGGAAGGCACTCAGGTATTCGGCATGGTTCATTTTCCCGGCCAGGGCAGGGCTTATGCAGGTTATACAGCAGCACCGGCAAACCAGCTGGCAGTAAAGCCGGATAATATTTCGCACGAGGAGGCGGCAGCTGCTTGTCTTGCCGCATTAACCGCATGGCAGTCGCTGGTCACTTATGCCCAAATCAAAAAAGGCGATAAAGTGCTGATCCATGCTGCAGCAGGTGGTGTGGGGCATTATGCAGTGCAGCTGGCCAAATACTTCGGTGCTTATGTGATCGGTACCGCTTCTGCTGCCAACAAAACATTTGTACTGCAGCTGGGCGCCGATGAATTTATCGATTATGCCAGTGAACGGTTTGAAGAGCGGGTAACAGATGCAGATATTGTACTCGATCCCATCTATGGTGATCATGTGCTCCGCTCGCTCGATGCAGTAAAAAAAGGCGGCCGGGTTATTACCCTGCTTACTGAATTTACAGGCGCCGTGGCCGCTAAAGCAAAGGCAAAAGAAGTATATACCCACCGCCTCCATGTAGTATCGAATGGAGAAGATATGAAGCAGCTCGCTGCATTGCTGGCCAATGGCCGCCTGCGATCGCATGTAACTGCCCGCTTCCCGTTTGAAGCACTGCCTGAAGCGCATGAGCAGATACAAACAGGTAAAACCAGGGGAAAAATAGTGGTACTGGGGCCGCAGGCAGGATGACGGAAAGGCATGTGGCATGCCGTATTTCCTTGCAGCGAGCAGCTATCTTTGCAGTATGACAAACGTAATTGACCAATCGGGCATACTGGCTATTGCCACCAGACTGCAGCGTTTAGCCGACCGCATACGCAAAGATGGTGTGGAGATCTATAAGGCCAATGGCGTGGATTTTGAACCCAAATGGTTCCCGGTGATCTATACCCTGCATATGAAAACACTGCTCAGTGTTGTGGAGATCGCCGAAGAAATTGGTTATACGCACCCGTCAACCATCAGCCTGCTGAAAGAACTGGAAGAGAAAAAGCTGATCAAATCAGCCAGGGATAAGGCAGACAGCAGGCGCAGAATGGTACAGCTGACAGAAAAAGGCAAAAAACTGGTCAGCTCCATACAACCGGTATGGACCATCATCATCGCAGCTACAGCCGATTTAATCGATACACAAAACAACCTGATGCAGGCCATCATTGAAGTAGAAGAACAGTTTGCCCGGAAAAGTTTTTTGGAAAGGGCTAAAGATTATATGGCAACACATCCTGAAGCCTGATACCATTGCCGCTGCATCATAACCGGTAATTGGCAAAGGCTGTCTGGTTTGTATGCCCACCATACAAAATCAATCAATACCTGATGGATTGGCAACGCATCAACCCAGGACTTGCAAAAAGCCTGGCAGAATATACCGGCCTCGATTTGCCGGATGATTTACTGGAACATCGCCCTGCACAGCTCAGGGAAGAAAAAAAACAGGAGGCACTCAGTACAGTACCAGCTGTTCCTGCAGGGTTGCTGGTAGAAGACAGGATGATACCCGGGTTAAACGGCGCACCAGCTATACGTTTGCATATTTACCGGCCCCAAAATGCCAGGAACGCAGCGGCCATGCTTTATTTTCATGGCGGCGGTTTTGTTTTCGGCATACCTGAGCAGGTAGATGCACAATTGTACCGGCTGTCGGTGGATAGCGGTTGTGTAATTGTGTCTGTTGATTACCGCCTTGCGCCGGAGCATCCTTTTCCTGCTGCTATAGAAGATGGTTATGCAGCTTTATTGTGGCTGAACCAGCATGCAGCGGAACTGCATGTTGATGCCGCTAAAATAATGACGGCCGGCGCCAGTGCAGGCGGCGCACTGGCAACAGGTATTGCACGCATGGCAAGGGATGAACAAGGGCCAGCCGTTGGCTTCCAGTTGCTGATTTACCCGGTTACAGATCATACTCTTTCCACACTATCGATGCAGGAACTGGCTGATGCACCGCTGTGGACGCGCAGCAATGCCGAAATATGCTGGAAGCATTACCTGGGTGAACATCCGCAGGATGTTTCCCCTTATGCCAGCCCCCTGGCTGCAACAACATTTGACAAACTACCCAAAACATTCATGCTGGTCTGCGGGCTAGATCCTTTAAGGGATGAAGGAATTATGTATGCAATGAAACTGATGCAGGCCGGTGTGGCGGTAGAACTGCAGGTGATACCGGATGCAGTGCATGTATTTGATTTTTTTCCTTGCGAACTTACCGATCGCTTTTATGCAACACTGGTAAGGGTGGTAAAAGAAGCTTTTCCTGTTTAAAACAGCTATGCATTTTTACCGGCCGCTTATACATAGCATAAGCAGGTTGTACCGTATCAGTTACCGGTAAAACCTGCTGTGCTGTTTTCTGCTGCTGCATACTGCTCCCGAAGTGACAGGTGATAAAACACGGTGTCCACCTGCATCAGCGGGAACCTGGGCGGCAGTGATGCTTTGGCCACTTCCACAAACCCATTTTTTGCATAAAACCGGAGAGCAGCCTGCATCCTGTTTATCGTACCCAGGTAGATATCCTGTATGCCCGTTCTATGGCAATAATCCAGCAGTATCTGCAGCAGCCTGGCAGCAACGCCATGTTCTTTTCCGCGGAATTCTTTTTTTACAAACATCTTGCGCAAAGCGCCTTTGCCTTTATCGAACACGATCAGGGCAATCGTACCTATTATTTCTTCGCCCTGCATGGCCACCCAGAACCCGCCGCCGGTTTGATGATAGCTCTGTTCTATCGATAACAGGTCGGGCTGGTCTTCCAGCGTAACAGGGGCATTAAATTCCATTTGCTGTATAGGCAATATAAGCTGGATGATCTTTTCTGAATAGGTATTACCTGCTTGGCGGTAGTGTATCGTCTGATCCATATAAAAACCTTTACCGCACAAATATACGTAGTTGACTACATATTTTTATTAAAAAATCTTTTCCGCAGGTATTCCCGGTAAAAATGGTTCATATCCCCGTGCATTGGGCCATTCTCCAAGCGCTTTGCCCGTTTTCGGCGGTCAATATTTTTTTATGATTAGTGCTCATGGTTCCGGTCCAAGAAACCGTTCCAGCAGGTCGCTCATTAATTTATTGCAGCTGATACAGGCAGCGCTTTGTTGCATGATCTGTTCTGCATTCTGGATATACATATTTTCATCCAGCTCTGCCCTGCCATTTGTGACCATCGCAGACAGCGTTTCACCTGTTACTTCCAGGTGAAACTGTAAACCCAGTACCTGGTTTTTGTACAAGAATGCCTGGTTTCTGTTGGCAGAAGAAAAAGCAAGATCATGCGCACCGGCAGGAATGGCAAACTGGTCGCCATGCCAGTGAAACACCGTGATACCCGAAGGGAACAGGGTTTCAAACCAGGGTACTTTCATGGCCTCTTCGGTTACATGAACAGGGAACCAGCCGATCTCCTTATGCGGGGCCTGCTGCACTTTTGCGCCGAGGCATTCTGCCAGCAGCTGCGCACCCAGGCAGATACCCAATAATTTTTTGCCTTTTGCAATGGCGGTTTTCAGCAATGTTTTTTCTGCTGCCAGCCAGGGATGTATGGCTTCATCATATACCCCCATGGGGCCACCCATTACAATAAAAACATCCGCATCCTCTGCCGAAGGCATAGAATAAGAAGGTTCAAAAAAATGGGTGCAGGTAACAGCATGCCCGTGCTTTTTTAACCATGTACCAATATAGCCGGGGCCTTCAAACGATACGTGTTGAAAATAATGTACTCTCATAGCATTGCGTTCGGTTTTCATTTCATAGTGTGCGAACCTGGCAGAAGGCGTTTCAGTGTTTGCAATTTTAAATAAAAACAACCTAACACCATTGTTTTGATGCGCTGAATTGCCAGGTGCACTATCTTTGCAGCGAAAAGCCATTCCTTTGTTCAAGCAAATAACCGCCATACTATTACTGCTGGCCTTTATCGGCCAGAGCTTCAGCAGGGCTGTTATTGTGCTTGATTTTTACGCTAACAGGGATTATATCGCAAAAAATCTCTGCGAAAACAGGAATAAGCCCAAAATGAACTGCTGCGGCAAATGCCAGCTCAATAAACGCCTGAAGCAGGAAGACAAGAAAGACCAGCAAAACCCCGACAGGAAAGCCGACCTGCGCTACGAAATTGCATTGCGCGCTTCTTTTGCAGAACTGCCGGTTAAAATACCCGTTCAAACAAAGCTGCACAGGTTTGCCTCTTATTCTGCTGCCTGCCCCGATGGTGTGGCCGCCTCTTTTTTCCATCCCCCCTGTGCCTGAGCCATTCACTGTTAAGTATCTCTGTTATACGTATTGCAGCGGTAAAAGTTACAGCAGCCGTTTGCTGCCGGTTATTTTTCCGTGATGCATACCGTTCGCACATGTATGCTCATCCCTGTTAACAGGATTATTTCACCATTTTGTTTCATATGGCAAAACAATTAGCAACCGCATTGTTATTGCTGGCGTTTATATTACAAACGTTCAGCAGGGTTGTTATTGTATTGGACTTCTATGCCAACAGGGATTTTATTGCAAAAAATCTTTGTGAAAACCGTAACAGGCCCAAAATGAACTGCTGCGGCAAATGCCTGCTCAGCAAACAGCTGAAGCAGGAAGACAATAAAGAAAAGCAGCAGCCCGGCCATAAAAACGAATCCGGCAGCCAGGTATTGTCCTCCCGGTCTTTTTATACCACGGTTACCGCTGATCCTGCAGCCACCTCACCGCAATTCAATATTCCCCGCAATACCGGTTACCCGGTTGACCAGCCTGCACAGTTTTTCCATCCTCCCTCCTGCTAAGCGTTATCACCTGCTTTATACTGAAAAAAACGGATAAGGTTACCGGCTTACCGGTACTATCCTGCATTTTATTTAACAAGACAATCATTAGCATGACTGATTCTTTCAGATGGTACAATGAAAAGTCCATCAAAAAAGCAAGAACAGGCATCCGGCTGGTGCTGTGTATAGTAGCCGGATTGATCTTCTATATGCAATATGCGCATATTGTGCAGTTACTGCATTACCTGTTTAACCATCTATAACCGCTTAGCAAGTTTAACCATGTATAAATTTTTATTGATACTGTCCGTTATATTCTTTACCTGCACCAGGCTGTTTGCACAAACAGTGGTACAGGGTAAGGTGCTGGATAAAATAACCCGTGAGGCCATCCCCCATGCCAATATACAGGTACAGGGCACAGACAGGGGAGTACAGGCAGATGGCAGCGGCCATTTTTCCATCAGCCTTGGCGAAAAAGAGACACTGCTCATTTCTGCGGTGAACTATGAAACACAGGAAATACATCCCCGCGAGCACAGCATTGCTGCGGCACTGGCGCCCTCCAGCAATAAACTGCAGGAAGTGGTAGTGAGTGGCAGCCGAACCGCCCAGAAAAGAAGCGAAGTGCCCGTAGCCATCAGTACCATCAGCGCACAAACCATGGCTGAAACAAAAGCCAACCGGCTGGATCAGCTGCTGAATAAGGCCACCGGCGTGTATATGGTGAACCTGGGCAATGAGCAGCACGAAATGAGCATCCGCCAGCCGCTGACCACCAAAAGTCTTTTCCTGTACCTGGAAGATGGCATCCCCATCCGCACATCGGGTATTTACAACCACAATGCATTGCTCGAAATGAATATGGCCGCCACCAGGCAGATTGAAATTATCCGCGGCCCCTCTTCTTCCCTGTACGGTGCAGAGGCCATTGGCGGTGCGGTGAATATCATCACTGTTGCACCACCCGCTGTTGCCGGCGGCACAGTAAGTATACAGGCCAATAATACCGGGTATAAACGCGCCGATATCCAGGTTGGTAATACATTCGGCAAATGGGGCGTGGTTGCCAGTGGTTATTATGCCAACCGGCATAACGGCCCCATTGATTACAGCGATTTTCATAAAACAGCTTTAACCGTACGTGCAGATTATAAAGCGAATGATAAACTCAGCCTCAGCAATGCGGTCACTTTCGTGGATTATTACAGCGATATGACCGGCGCCCTGGACAGTGCACATTTTGCCCGGAAGGATTATTCAACACCTTATTCATTCACTTACCGGAAAGTGACCGCTCTCCGGGTAAGATCGCAGCTTACACAACAATGGAACAGCAACAGCCAGACACAGGTATCACTGGTGTTCCGCAACAACAGTGTAAAGCAAAACCCCTCGTACTATATATCGAATAATCTTCAAAACCCCTTGCTGGCAAACGGGCAGATCAACAACAGCTCTTTCAACAGTTACCTGTTCATTGCCCAGCACCAGCAGCATTTCGGCTGGCTCAACAGCAGGATAATAGCAGGCATCAGTGCCGATATCAGCCCGAGCACGTACACCGCCACTTATATCCGCATACAACGCGACAGCAAGGGCAATTATACCAGCTTTACTCCTACTGATTCTTCACTGAGCAATTATACAACCGGCATCAGCAACCTGGCCTCTTATGCACAGTACGAGATCAGTCCCGCAAAAGGCCTTAAACTGGTGGGTGCGCTGCGGTACGATTTTTATCATTATCATTTCAGTAATTATCTGCCTCCATCAGCCTCTTCAGGTGCGCCTTCCACCAAAAATGATTTCAACCGGATCACGCCTAAGCTGGGGTTCACCTATAATTACCATGGTATTGGTGTATACGGCAATTACAGCCAGGGATATGTGCCGCCACAGGTAACCGAATTGTTCAACGGTGTTAAAGTGCCTTACCTGAAACCACAAACTTTTTTCAATTATGAAATAGGCGGATGGTTCTCCCTGCTTGAAAACAAGCTGTATGCAGACTGGAGCCTGTACCTGATGAAAGGCACCAATGAGATCATTTCTGTTAAACAGGATGATGGCAGCTACCTGAACCAGAATGCAGGCAAAACCAAGCACCAGGGTATCGAATACGGTATTACTTACAAACCCGGTCAGCAATGGTCTTTCCGCCTCAGCGCCACCAATGCCAGGCACAGTTTTATAGAAGACATTGAAAAAGGTGTTAACTACAGCGGCAATGAAATGAGTGCGGCCCCCAGGTTTATTGCCAATGCAGAGGTGAACTACCGGCCGGCATTTATCAAACACCTGCGCATGGGTATAGAATGGCAGCACCTGGGCAGTTATTATATGGACAATGCCAACTCTTCGCGTTACAGTGGTTTTGATGTATTCAATGTACGCGCCGGCTACACGCTGGGGCGCTTTGAACTTTGGCTGAATGCATTGAATATTTTAAACAGGTATTACTCCACTTATGCCAGCAAATCGAGTTATGGTTACAGTTATAACCTGGGCGATCCGCGTGAATTCACAGGCGGCCTCTCCTTTCATTTTGGAAAATAAAAGCATTAATGACGCAAGACCTGCCGGTAAACAGATAAGATGAAAAAGAAAATATACAAATGGCACAGGACATTGTCCCTCATTATCGCTATCCCGGTGATATTATGGGCAGCCAGCGGGTTTATGCACCCGCTTATGACCAATATCCGTCCGAAAATAGCCACACAGGGTATTGCACCTGTTGCTATTGACAGCAGTATGATCAGGCTGAACCTTGAACAGGCATTGCTGCAGAACGGCATTGACAGTTTTTGCAATGTTCGCCTGGTGCATATTGATACCAACTGGTTTTACCAGGTGCAGAAAAAATACAATGCCATCCCCGATTATCTCAGTGTGAAAACCGGCAAGCTGCTGAAAAGAGGCGACTGGCTGTATGCACAATACCTGGCAAAGATATTCCTGGAAGGCAACCAAAAAGATACCACCACAACTGCAACAGGAATGCCTGTACCCGACTGCTGTGATGCGGCATCCATTTGTGTGCTTAAAAACACGAAAGGAAGCCAGGTTACAGATGCTGTAAGACTTACCGCTTTTGATAACGAGTATAAAAGCATCAACCGCCTGCTGCCGGTGTACAAAGTAAACTTCGACCGGGCAGATGGTATCAGGGTATATGTTGAAACCACGCAGGACCGTTTTGCATTTGCCATGGATAACCGCCGCGCTGCTTTCGATACCTTTTTCCGGCTGGTACATACATGGGCATGGCTCGATTTGCTGGGAAAAGGAAAATACCTGGTGGAATTTCTGCTGGTATCCCTTGCATTTATAACAACACTGATGGGTGTTTATATTTTCTTTACCACCAAAAGCAAAAAAGTAAATGGCAACGGACTGGTAAAAGCCAGGCGCAACCACCGTTATACAGCGATCGTGGTGGCGCTGTTCACCCTGATGTTCACTTTCAGCGGCGGCTATCATGCACTTTCCAAACTGCAGGAAGATACCAGGGACCGGTTCTATGCGCATCCCCTGTTTGCAGCCAAAGACATCCGGTTCAGCTTGCCCGCTTTGATGGCTGCAGTAAAAAAACCGGTTATCAATATCGGGCTGGTACAGATCAACGGGAAAAATTACTGGCAGGTATTTGAGCCTGCCGCAGGAAAAAGCAAAACCGGCACAGGCAAAGACCTCATGAAAAGCATGCAGGTGGCTGCCCCGCAGGTAGATTATGTTTCTACCGGCTACACAACTATTTTGCCCGATGGCGAAGCCAGTTATGCACGTTACCTTGCCACGCTGTTCAGTGGTCACCCGGAAAGCAGTATCCGCTCCGTACAACTGCAAACCCGCTTTGACAACGAATACAATTTTACCGATAAACGCCTGCCCGTATGGAAAGTGGATTACAACCTCAATGGCCATGAACGCTGGTATGTAGAAACCAGTACCGGCAGGCTCTCCGTAATGGTGAACAACAGTGAGCTGGCTGAGGGCTATAGTTTTGCCACACTGCACAAACATGAGTTCATGGGCTGGGGCGGTAAAACGCTCAAAGATATCAGCACCATGTTCTGGGCTGCCTCGCAGATCATTATGGTGACAATAGGCCTGGTACTATATGTCAAATGGCGCAATAAAAAACGCGCCACAGCAAAATAGCAGGAGATAATGATATAAAAAAACAGCGTTATTCCGTTTGTACAATAAAAAACAGGAACAGATGAAAAAGAAAACACAGCTATCGGCTTATGCCGGTTTGTATTTATTGGCAGGGGCGCTGCTGGTGCTTACCGGCATTTTCCTCTTTCGCGTAATGGGCGCTTCCCGCCTGCCGGTATTGGGAGAACCGGGACATGTTACCGGCAGTTTTTCCTTTACCAACCAGGATGGTAAAACCATTACCGACAAAGAGGTGGCTGGTAAAATAAGAGTGGTGGAATATTTTTTTACCACCTGTAAAGGCATCTGCCCTAAAATGGGCCATAACCTGGTTGCAGTATACAAAGCCATCCGCAACAGGCAGGATGCGGTGATCCTGTCGCATACGGTAGACCCGGAAAAAGACAGTGTGCCTGTTCTAAAAAATTATGCCTCCATGCTGGGTGCTTCCGGTGACCAGTGGCAGTTTTTTACGGGGGATAAATATGCCTTGTACAAAGCCGCCGAAAAAGATTACCTGCTTACTGCCGACAGTGTTTCCAGCGCATCCATTGAAACGGAGTTCGTGCATACACAATATGTAACACTGGTAGACAAGCAAAACCGGATACGTGGTTTTTACGATGCTACTGACAGTATAGCCATAAACAGGCTGATTGCCGATATAGCTAAACTATAACCCTGCCAGGCCATAAACATTACAGCATTTATATTTTGTACGGTAACCGCATTTATACAATCTTCTTTAAACAACTGGTCACTGCCTTACTGCTGATAGCCTTTACCGGCCATACTTTCAGCAAAGCACTGATCGTTGCAGATTTTTATGCCAACCAATCTTACCTGGCCCGTAATTTCTGTATCAACAGGAACAATCCTGCGCTGCACTGCGGCGCGCATTGCCTGTTAACGCAAAAGCTAGGTAGCGAAGAAAAAAAAGACCGCCAGCAGCCGGTACAAAAAACAGCACATTCAACCGAACAGGTCGCCTCTCATGCATTTGATTGTTTAACTGTATTGCTGCCGCCATACAGCCGTCCTTTATACTATCGTCATAACAGTGGCCTGCCTGTTGACAGGCCGGCTACCGTATTTCACCCACCCTGCTCTTCACTGCATTAATCTCTTTCTTCCTCACTGTTAAGCACTGTTTTCAATAGTGTACAGGTGTTTTTCCAGCGGGAAATGCCCTGTATGCATTTTTATTTCTTTTATTCTTCATCGCCGGCTGCAGGTAAGCAGCCGGCATCACAATACTATTGTCATCATGAAACGATATACCTGCATTTATGCATTACTGATCTTGGGTGGTTTGTATTCCTGTAAAAAAAGCAATACAGGGCCTGGCACAAACAGTACAACCCGCGCCACTTTATCTGTCCAGTTCGATAATATAGCCGGCGACAGGAACCTGCAGCTGAACACAGGCAATTATACCAATGCATCGGGTGAACAATTTTCTGTAAGCCTGCTGCAGTATTTCATCAGTAATATCAGTGTTAAAACCACTACAGGAACGGTGTTCACTGTTCCGCAGGACAGCAGTTATTTCCTGGTAGCAGAGGCTGACGCAACCAGCCAGTTCGTTAAAGTACGGGTGCCCGAAGGCGATTACAGTTCGCTCAGTTTTGTATTGGGTGTGGATAGTTTGCGCAGCACAATGGACATCAGTAAAAGAACAGGTGTACTCGACCCTGCCGGCAGTATGGACAATGGCATGTACTGGGGCTGGAACAGCGGGTACATCTTTTTTAAAATGGAAGGCAATGCAGCAGCAGCGCCTGTTGACCCCAGCGGCCAGCACAAATTCCGGTACCATATCGGTGGCTTTGGCGGTTATTCAGCACCTACCATCAACAATATCAAAACCATTACACTCGATCTCAGTAATGCCGGTGTGGCAAGGGTGCGCAGTAACCGCGAAAGCAATGTGCACATCATGGTGGATATACTGCAGGTGTTCAACGGAGCGCCTAAAGTTAGCATTGCGGCCAATCCCACTGTCATGTTCAGCGATTTCAGTGTTACCATCGCCAATAATTACCAGCACATGTTCAGGCACGATCATACAGAGAATTAAATTTTACACGATGAATAAGCGACATATAGCCGTTCTGGGCATGCTGGCAATGCTATGGCTGGCTTGCAGCAAAAGCATGGGCATTACCGGCTTTGCAGGCTTTCAGCAACCGGGCAATTTTCCGCAGCCTGCTTATCATTTCAACGACAACAAGATCACGCAGGCAGGTTTTGAACTGGGGCGCAGGTTGTTTTATGAACCCAGGCTATCGAGGAACAACACCATTTCCTGCGGCACCTGTCATATACAAACATCGGCATTCACACACCATGGGCACGATGTAAGCCATGGCATCGATGACCGGCTCGGCAGCCGCAATGCACCGCCTATTATGAACCTTGCCTGGTATAACAGCTTTATGTGGGATGGCGGAGTGTTCAACCTGGACCTGCAGCCCATAGCACCGATCACCAATCATGTGGAGATGGATGAAAGCGTTGAGCATGTGCTCAGCAAATTAAAAACGCATCCCGACTATCCCGGACTGTTTAAAAAAGCTTTTGGTTCTGAAGAGATCACCACAGCCAGAACCATGAAAGCACTGTCCCAGTTTATGCTGTTATGCATCAGCAGCCAATCGAAATACGACAAGGTGATGCGGAAAGAAGGTGAAACATTTACAGCAGATGAACAACAGGGCTATGCGGTTTTTCAGCAGAAATGCAGCAGCTGTCACAAAGAGCCCCTGTTTACAGATGGTTCTTTCCGCAACAATGGTATTGGCGCAGGCCCCAATGACGACCAGGGCCGGTATGCGGTAACATTACAGGCGGCGGATAAATACCGCTTTAAAGTACCCAGCCTGCGCAACCTGGCTTATACAGCACCATACATGCACGATGGCCGTTTTTATTCGCTCAATGCAGTACTGGATCATTATTCCGGAGAAGTACAGGCATCCCCTACGCTCGACCCCTTGCTGCAACAGAACGGCCGTTTGGGCATCACACTCAGCAATACTGAAAAAATGCAGCTGCTGGCTTTTCTGAAAACATTAAACGATACAGGGTTTGTGACCAACAGGCAATTGGCAGAACAATAAGCCGCAGCAAAGCTCAACAGCATGCTGATGCTGCGGGTATTTTTTTTGATCATCATTCAAATGAAATTGCATGAAGAAGATAATTGTACTATTGCCCTTATTGCTCGCGGCAACGCGGGCTATAAAAGCCTGTGATATCTGTGGCTGCGGGTTCGGCAGCAATTATATCGGCCTGCTGCCCGATTTTAAACAGCGGTTCATCGGGCTGCGTTACCAGTATAAATCCGTTCGCACACATATTGGCCCTGATGGCAGTACCAGCTATCTCACATCGAAAGAGCGGTATTATACAGCGGAGCTATGGGGCGGATGGAACATCGGTAAAAAAATAAGGTTGCTGGCATTTGTGCCTTATAATTTCAATACCCGTAACAGTACAGAGCTCAGTGGCAATAAAAACGGGTTGGGCGATATTTCTTTTACCGGCTTTTACCAGCTGATGGGCAGCAATACTACTACCGGCAATCACCAGCGCCTGGTACAATCGCTTTGGGTAGGCGGTGGTTTTAAACTGCCCACAGGCAAATATGAACCGGCAGAAAAAGAGCGGGTAACAGAATCGCCGAATAATTTCCAGCTGGGCACCGGCAGCCTTGATTTTACCCTGAATATGATGTACGATATCCGCCTGCAGGATGCAGGCCTCAGCACCAGGGCCAGCTATAAAATAAATACCAACAATGGCTACAGCTACAGGTATGGCAATATTTTTACCGGTAATCTGCTGGCTTATTATAAATGGAATATCGCACAAAAGCTCACCATGGCCCCGGCTATTGGCGTGCTATATGAAACCGCCGGCACCAATACCGAGAACCACCGGTTCAGTATTGACCAGTCGGGCGGTTATACCTGGTGGGGATCGGCCGGCGCGGAGCTGTCTATGAAAAAAATCGCGCTTGGCTTCAATTACCAGAACCCGCTGGCGCAGAACCTGGCTTCCGGTTTCATGAAAACCGGGGGCAGGATGATGGCACATGTTTCGCTGCTTTTTTAACAAGCTGCATAAACCAAGGTATGATTGTTTCCATGTTAACAATCATACCTTGGTTCGCCTTTTATTTTGAACAGTATAAAACAAATGCTGATGAATACAATGAGTAAATGGATAACAATGGCAGCACTGCTTTTTTTAGCAGCCTGTAACAACCAGCAAAAGCAAGCGCAGGCTGATTCAGCAGATTCTGCCGCAACCATGCAGCACAACGCCGGTAATGGTACAGATACCCTGCACCGGTTTAGTTTATCACTGGTAGATGATCCGAAAGACCTTGTTTGCGGTATGCCCCTGAAAGTGGCACTGGAAGACACGGTGCATTATCAGGGAAAAGTGTATGGCTTCTGCTCGCAGGAATGCAAGCATAGTTTTCAGCAGAACCCCACCGCTTATGTAAAGAAGTAATCAACCGGGGTTGGCGTTGAACGGGTAGCCGGTTCAGCGTTAGCCCTGTTTTATTGCTTTGTAAAAACAAGGTAATCGCCCATTTTCCAGGCAATACCATCTGTGCTGGTTTCGTAGGTCATTTTGAATGTTCGTTCATCCAGTTTTTCGTAAATAAAATGCTGGAACAGGATTCCCTTGCCTGCATAGTATTCCTGCGTGGTTAATACCAGTTTACCGTTTTTCCAGCCGTCAGTGGCAAACTGCCGGTGCCCATGAAAGTTATCAAATGTATAGGCAAGAAACTGCCCTGTTTGTTTATCGGTACCCAGAAAGAAAAGGCTTTGTACCGGTTAGGCGCTTCATCGGTATGCTCATACGAAAGCCAGCTGCTGTCCAGTGCCAGTTTAAAGGAAACGCCGGCCGCTATTTTTCTGCCGTTGGCAAAAGCCCCTTCTCCCTTCCAGTTGCCTGCGAAGAACTGAACCAGCTCATCCGGCAGCCTGCCAGGGTTATCTGCCCTACGGGCAATAGTAGCATATGAAAGCACCGTTAGTAAAAGCAGTGTAAATAAATATTTCATTTTTTATTTCTAAGCTATTAATTATTAAATAAATATGCTTTCCACTCATAAAAAAACAGTAAGTAAAAAGATGAGATAGACAAAGAAAACAGGCGCATTTATACAGGTTACCAACTGAAATGTTTATTCAGTTTCATCTTTTGTAAACCTGTTCAGCAACTATTTAACAGATTTTAGCAGCAACAAAATTTTAAGACACAGTAAAACAGGGATTATCTTAATTATTAAATGAAGTAAATTTCACCAACAATCAAACAATCAATCAATTACACCATTCATTTCTTATTGCGGCAAAGCATCTTTCTCTGTACCGGATAATAACTGCCCTGCCTGCTGCATGATAGTGGTAACGATGTCTGCGGCATGAACCGGCCCTGTTCTGGCCACAAACTGCCCTGCCCACATAGCCAGGAACTCTTTGTTGTTTTTGCGGAAAGCAGCTTTTCGCATGGCAGCAGTAAGCTGGTTTTGTATGGGGTATTCGGCGATATTCAGTCCGGCATTTTCCACCTCGGTGATAAAGCGGTTACGCATGCCCCTGGCCCAGCGGCCGGTAAAGGCCCTGGTAAGTACGGTATCGGTGTCTGCCGCATGCAGTACAGTTTGTTTATGCAGTTCAGATACACTGCTTTCGGCACAGGTAACAAAAGCAGTACCTACCTGTACCCCCATGGCGCCCAGCATCAGTGCGGCAGCGGCACCCCTGCCATCGGCAATACCACCGGCGGCTATCACGGGCAGCTGTACGGCATCTGCTACCTGGGGTACAAGCGCCATGGTACCGATCAGCGGCGGATGGGCTTCATCCAGGAAAGAACCACGGTGGCCGCCGGCTTCCATCCCCTGCGCCACAATAATATCAATGCCTTTATCCTGCAACAGTACCGCCTCGCGTACACAGGTGGCGGTACCCATCAGCAGCACACCCTGTGTTTTCAAAGCATGCAGTGCTGCATCGTTCAATACACCGAATGTAAAACTCACCAGCTGTATTTTTTCTTTCAGCAGCACTTCTATCTGATCGGCATAGGTGTAAAACTGCATGGCATCTGCCGGTTGTTTCACAAAATCGGTTTCCAGTTCGGTGTAATACTGTTGCAGCAGTTCCTGCATTTCCTCCAGCTGTATTTTATTGAGCAGGGCGGGAATATTGTGGGCAAACAGGTTTACGGCAAAAGGTTTATCTGTCAGTTTCTTTACTTCTTGTATCAGTGAGCTGGTGTCGGCGGGTGATAAGCCACCCACCGGAAGAGAACCCAGGCCGCCGGCATTGGAAACGGCAGCTACCATTTGTGGTGTGGTTACACCCAGCATCGGTGCCTGGATAAAAGGATATTCAATGCCTGTCATTACGGTAAACTGTTTCGGCCATTTCATCTGGTAATAATTTTAGTAATGTACATTGCCCTTGCCTTGGCAGCATAGGATACAAAAATAAATGAGATCGCCCAGCCCGGAAGGATATACCTGTTTCATTACAGCGATAACTGTATAATTGGTTAGCAGCACTGCGGCGGAAGCGAACTGGCAGTATACATCACCGCCAGGTTTCCGGCACCATAAAAAAAGCAGGTCCCGGAAGTTCCGGGCCTGCTTTGTTATTATTCGCATTGAGTATTACTGTACGGTGAGGTATTGGGCAGAAGCATATCCTTCGCTGCCACCGTCTGTTTTAATCAGCCACCACTGATCATTGGTTTTGCTGATCAGGGTAACAATTTCCCCATGTGCGGCCTTGCCAATGATAGGTTGATCGGTTCCGGGCCCTTTACGGATGTTCAGGTTGGTGGATTCGGTGCTTACGGTCGCTTTTGCACCGGCAGCCATGGCTGCCACATCCACATTCAGTACCAGGTCGCCGGAGCGGTAATCGGGGTCCAGCTTGTTGTAGATATCCCAGAGGTTATCTTTTACGGTACCGGTGGGTGCAACACCATCAATATACAGTACATTATCCTGTTCGCGCACCTGCAGATTGGTTACACCGCCGGCGGTGGCCGCATCAATCAGTTCTTTGTATTTATCCTGTAATGCCATACGGCCTCCTTTATTTTATGGTTAAATTGTTATTGATCTTTTTAGGTTTGAGGGAGTTCAGCGCCATCATGAGTTTCTGCAGGCTGGCACGTTTGATCTCTCCGGTAAGGGTAATTTCGCCATTGGCCACATCGGCTTTCACACCGGGAAAATCTTTTACTGCATCGCGTACGCCTGTTTTCAGCGCATCGTCAGCAGCGATCTCTACCGGAGCCGGACCACTGGGTGCAGGAGCTGCGATATGGATATTGTTTACCACGCTCTTTACCCCTTTGATATCTTTCAATGCCTGTTCTGCATGGGTTTTACAGGCATCATCAGGGCATTCGCCATCTAATGTTACCACACCATCTTTAACAGAAACATTAACGTGCGATAACCCTGCGTCAGAAGCAGCTTTCTGGGTAATAGCAGCCTGGATATCACTGTCTTTAGGTTTGCCCGAACAGGCACTGAAGAAGATACCGGCACACATAATGGCAGCAAGTGCCGGCAACTTAACATGGAGTTTTTTCATACATGCGAAAGTTTAGGTTTTGGTTTTAACAGAAAATATCGTGCCATCACCTGTGTTCGCAGGCAGAGCTAACATTCATTTCATTCCCGCCACAGCCTGCATCACTCGGTTCGCAGGCTTTTTACCGGGCTGGTCATGGCCGCCCTTACAGCCTGGAAGCAAAGGGTGCAAAAGGCGATCAAAAGCGCTAAAACAGTGGTGATAACAAATACCAGCCAGCTGATATGTATCTGGTAGGCGAAATCCTGCAGCCATTTGTTCATGATCAGCCAGGCCAGTGGCGATGCTATCAACACCGCGATGATCACCAGCTTCAGAAAATCTTTTGAGAGCAGGATGATAATACTTGTTATACTCGCCCCCAGTACTTTGCGTACGCCTATTTCTTTGGTACGCTGTTCTGCACTAAAGGTGGCCAATCCAAATATACCAAGGCAGGAAATAAGGATAGCGATCACCGTAAAATAATTCACCAGTGCATACAGCCGGTTCTCCGCTTCGTAATTGCTCTGGAAATCGGCATCGAGAAAGCTGTATTCAAACGGCTCACCAGCCATTGTTTTTTGCCAGATAGCACTGATATCGGCAAGCAGCCCACCCGGATCGCCGGCAGCGGTATGCACAATAAGGTAGTTGATGGACCCGGGATTTCGGGTGAGTAAAAAACTATAAGGACTGATACGCATATGCAGGTCTTCAAAATGAAAATCTTTGACCACACCGATAACAGTGAAAGCATGCTGTACTTCATTCTTGTTGTAATAAATACGGCTGCCAATGGCTTTTTCAGGAGAAGTAAAGCCCAGTTGGCGCACAGCTTCTTGATTAATGATAATAGACTGGAGTGTATCGCCAGGAAATGCCGGTGAAAACTGCCGTCCGGCCACCAGTGGGATAGAAAGGGTTTGCATCCAGCCGGCATCTACCCAGTTGCGGTGCAGTTGTTTGGCATCGGCCATGCCCTGGCCGTCGCGGTAAAAATTATTGTCGCTGATATTGTGCAATCCCGGATAATACATACAAGCCCCTGCCGATACAACCTGTGCATGCCGTTCTATGGCTGTTTTCAGTACAGCATAATTGTTTTTTGCCCGTTCGCTGCGCAACGGTATCACCAGCTGGTGATCGCGGATAAAACCCAGGTCGGCCCGGCGCAGGTAACGCATTTGTCCTGCCATCACTGCAGAGGCTACGATCAGGGTCACTGACACCACAAACTGGAATACCACCAGTATTTTTCTGAGAGAAACAGCTGCCAGCGAATTTGCAAAGCGGCCTTTCAGCACTTTTACCGGTTTAAAAGACGACAGGTACAGGGCAGGATAACTGCCGGCAAACAACCCCGTTACAATAGCCAGTAACAGGAAACCGCCAAGCAGCCCGGCATTCTGCGAAAAAGAAAAACTGATCGTACGTCCTGCAATATGATTGAACAATGGAAGCAGGGCCGATGTAAAGCCCAGGGAAAACATGAAAGCCAGTAAAGTGAGCAATACCGATTCGCCCAGGAACTGCGTGACAAGGGCATTTTTTCCTGCACCCAGTACTTTACGGATGCCCACTTCGGCAGAGCGCCTGGAAGAGCGTGCGGTAGAAAGGTTCATGAAATTGATACAGGCAATAAGCAAGGTGAACAGCGCAATAGAAGCCAGCAGGTATAAATAAGTGGTGCTGCCCGTTGCTGTAACATTCTGCTGAATGGCAGTGTACAGGTGAATGTTTTTTACCGGTACCAGGAACAGCCGTTTGTAAATACCCATTTGCTGCAGGTCGTTTTCGGCATATTTATGTATAAATGCGGGCAGCTTTGCTTCCAGCTTTCTGGCATTGGTACCGCGTTTTAATTTGAGATAGGTATAACACATGTTGTCGGTAGCAAAATTGCTGGCTTCTTTTTTTATATACGCCTCCACATCTCCCCCGCTGATGCTCATAAAAAAACGGCCATCGATATGTGAGGGTGCTGCTACCGGTTTAAATACACCTGTCACCAGGAAATCATGCTCACCATTGGTATTGCTACTGATATGGATGGTTTTATTCAGTGCGGGCTGATCATGAAAAAGTTTCTTTGCAAGCGCTTCTGTCAGCACCACGCTGTTGGGCCGTGTAAGCGCTGCCGCTGCACTGCCTTCAGTGAACTGGTAGGTGAACAGCCGGAAAAAACCGGGATCTGCGAGGTAACCGCCTGTTTCATAGAAAGCATTTTTTTCTTTTCCATCATTGTTGTATTGCAGCAGAGTTTTGTCTTCATCGTATAAGTTGATAAGTCTGGCAGCATCTGTTATTTCAGGGAATTCCTGTTTCAATGCCTGGGCATAGGGTGCAGAAATACGGGCCTGCCTGCCGGTGGCACTGCCTTTTTGTTCAAATACAATACCCAGTTGATACAGCAGGTCTGCATCTTTATGGTAGTGATCGTACCCGGTTTCATAATGCAGGTAAAGTGCGATGAGCAGGCAGCAGGTGAACCCGAGTGAAAGCCCGAAAAGGTTGATGAAAGAAAAAATTTTATTCTTCATCAGGTTACGCCAGGCTATTTTAAAATAGTTGAACAACATTTTTGCTGTTTTAATCAGGAACAAAGGCTTCAACACGGGTATTACTTGTTTGCTCTCTAAAAACACACCAGATTGTAAAATAATGAAGCACAAGAGGTTACTTTTTTGAACGGGTAAAACATTGTTCTGTTTTGATATAGTTTTTGTGCGCTTTCGATACAAAATGATACAAGTGTTAACAGGCCTTATTTTCAGCAGGTATCAACAGGCAGGGATGCGGCGGGCAGGCATGTTGTACATAGATAAGCAGTGCATAATTGTGCCGGAGGCATGTTCCGCCAAACATTCTGTCCGGTTCTCCGTTATTGAAGGCAAAATGTTTATTTTGGTTATGATGAAAAGGTTTACGGCAGGATGGTTCTTTTTGTGGTGTTTTTCTTTGTCAGGCGCTATGGCGCAAACAGTAACTGGCCCGCGTGGTGAAATGTTTGGGCTGCATGTGGTGGCCGATCACCTGAGTGATCCCTGGAGCATTACCTATGGGCCCGACCAGTGGTTATGGATAACAGAAGCCAAAGGTTACCGGGTAAGCCGGATCAACCCGCGCACAGGTGAAAAAAAACTATTGCTCGATCTCAATACAGCTAAAAATTTTCTCCGCTACGATAAAATACCGGATGAAACAGACGGAGGCAAACCATTTCCGCAGGGCGGGTTAATGGGTCTTGCGCTGCACCCTCAACTGCTGCAGGGAAAGCCCTATGTTTACCTGGCATATATCTGGCATTTTGCCGGCGCCGACAGCACGGGCAATGGTTGCAGGGAAAATTATGGCGGCTGTTTTTTTACCACGCGTGTACTGCGTTATGAATATGATGTGCATACACAAACCCTGCTCCGGCCGGTCATCATCTGCGATACCATCCCCGGCAGCAACGACCACAATGCAGGCCGGTTGCTGATAGCACCGGAGAAAGACAGGTATTATCTTTTTTATTCGGTGGGTGATATGGGTGCCGGCCAGTATGATAATGCAGGCCGCCCTAATCATGCACAACAGACCGGATCATATGAAGGCAAGATCCTGCGTTTTCATACCGAGCCGGATGCCGATACCGGCCGTTATGATAAATGGATACCCAACGACAATCCTTTTTCTTCCCCCCAACAGCAGAGTGCCGTGTGGAGCTATGGTCACCGCAATGCCCAGGGGCTGGCCTATGGCATTGTTGCGGGTACGGGCAGGATCTATTCCAGCGAGCATGGCCCTTTTTCTGATGATGAGATCAATATTATCGAAAAAGGAAAAAACTATGGGCACCCGCTGGTGATCGGTTATAACGATGACAATTATAATGGGCTGGCTGCAGGGGTAACCAGCCATACAAGCCTGCCCGGTGTATGGCACACTTCCTATCCTTTTATCAACAGCGAGCATGCGGCGGTGCAGGCGATCGGCAATGCAGTTTACCGCGACCCTATCAAAAGCCTCTATCCTACCGGTCATGCATTTCTGCAACAGCTTTTCACCACACTGCGCGACAGTGCAGATGGCAATCCTGCATGGCCATCAGAGGCGCCCAGCAGTATCGCTGTATATCATGCGGATGCTATTCCCGGCTGGAAGAATGCCTTACTGGTTACCACGCTCAAAGGCGGCAAGCTTATCCGCCTGCAACTGAATGCCAGGGGCGACGGCATTACAGGCGATACCATCAATTATTTTGAAGCCCCTGTACGGTACAGGGATATTGCCATAGCGCCCGATGGGCGAAGGCTTTACCTGGCGGTAGACAGCATCATGGTCAGCTCAGGCCCTACCAGCATGCACCCGGGCGCCAGTATCAGCCGTGGCAGTATCATTGAATTCACTTATCTCAGCGGTGGCCAGCCTATCCGCAGCATACCACGGCCTGTAAAGGAGATCATGGCACCCGCTTCTTTACGCAGGAAAGAATAAGCATCGCGGCCAGGCTGCCGCAGGTGATACAAAAACATTTTCTTCTTGATTTGTTTTACCTTGCTATACCATTGACTGTGCAGCCGGGATTCACCGGCTAATAAAATAATAAGCAAGGATGGAAACAGCTATCCATTCTTTGTAAAAAACAAGGATGAACGGATGAAAGACTTTAAAAAATACTATATCCTGCCGGTAGAACCGGAAGAAGTGTATATGGCCCTGACCAATCCTGTTACCATCCGGCTATGGACAGGCGAACCGGCAGAGATGTCTACCGAGCCTGGTTCGGAATTTTCTTTATGGGATGGCAGCATTGTGGGAAAGAACCTGGAGTTTGTACCCGGTAAAAAAATAGTACAGCAATGGTATTTTGGCGACCAGGAAGCAGATTCCATCGTTACCATCCTGCTGCACCCGCATAAAAAAGGTACATCTGTAGAGTTGCGGCATACCAATATCCCCGACAGTGAATATGAAGATATTACAGACGGATGGGACCATACCTATTTCGCTTCACTGGATGAATTTTATGAAGAGGAATAACAGGTAAATACCCAGCTATCCTGCATGGTGATATTTCCTTTTATTTCTTTGCATGTATTCTCACGGCAATAACCGGCAGGTGCATACCAGGCCATCGAAAAGAAAATTATAAACAGATGAAACAAACAGCTCCTATTACAACCTTATTCCTGGACATCGGCGGTGTTTTGCTGACCAATGGCTGGGACCGTGAAGCCCGCAGACTGGCAGCGCAAACATTTCACCTCGATCTTCCCGAACTGGAAGAAAGGCACCACCTTACTTTTGACACTTACGAAGAAGGCAAGCTGACACTGGATGAATACCTGCATCGCATTGTATTTTATGAAGACCGTGGTTTTACCCGGGAAGCGTTTGAAGATTTCATGATGGATCAATCCAAGCCCTATCCCGATATGATCAAAATGGTACGTGACCTGAAGCAAGCCTACCGACTGAAAATTGCAGTTGTGAACAACGAAGGAAGGGAACTGAATGAAAGACGCATCCGTAAATTCAGGTTGAATGAATTTGTGGATTTCTTTATCTCCTCCTGCTTTGTTCATTACCGTAAACCAGATGCAGATATTTTCCGCGTGGCACTGGATATTGCACAGGTTGCACCCGAACAGGTGGTATATATTGAAGACCGCCCGATGTTTGTTTCCGTTGCAGAAAGCCTGGGCATTAACGGCATCTGCCATGCAGAATACCAGGAAACCACCCTGCAGCTGGAGAAATTCGGTTTGAAAGTAGTATAAGCACATCATTCAATAACCTTCATCACCCACCGTGCACAAACCGCGGTTGGTGATACCTGTTCTCTATTATATTTGTTTAAAAAATGAGCGCATCCCATCATCCGCAGGTAAGTAATTTCAGTATCAGGGTGTACGGTATTTTAATAGACGATCAGCGGCGTGTGCTGGTGAGCGATGAATTTATCAGGGGGGATTATTACACCAAATTTCCCGGCGGCGGTCTCGAATTCGGCGAAGGCACCAGGGCCTGCCTGCAACGGGAGTTCATGGAAGAAACCGGCATGGAAGTAACGATCGGTGATCATATCTATACCACCGATTTTTTCCAGATCTCCGCTTTCAACAGCAAAGACCAGATCGTTTCCATTTATTATTTTGTGCATACCGATCAAACAGACAGGCTGATTACACAAAGCAGTCCATTCAATTTTGCCCCGCAACAGGTAGCCGATCCTTTAACAGAAAGCGAGGTGTTCCGCTGGATACCCTGGGAAGAACTGGACGATACCACCGTTTCACTGCCTATTGATAAAGTGGTGGTGCGGATGCTTAAAGCGGGAACTGGGCAATGAGATGCCCAGTTTTCAGTTGGCAGTTTTCAGTCGGCAGTCTTCAGTCGAGAACCGACAATCGCGGATGGGGCGGTTCAAAAAAAATATTTCCTGTTATGCCTCCGGTCTGTTAGCCGGCTGCGGGTATATTGGTGAATCCGTCTGATTCCTGGCCCATGGCGGCGCGTTTCATGTTTTTGGCGGTTTCATGGCCCAGGTATTTTTCAATCCTTTTTTCGGCGATATAAATAACCGGTGTGAGCGCGATGGCCACCACGAATTTGTAGATATAATTCATTACACCGATAGCCAGTACCCTTCCCCAGCTCCAGTCATTACCCAGTTTAAACGCGATGATCAGCACAATATAACTGTCTACCAGCTGCGAAACCAGCGTTGAACCGGTAGCCCTTAGCCAGATATGTTTTTCACCGGTGACCCGTTTAATGCGGTGAAATACCAGTACATCCACCAGCTGGCTTACCATAAAAGCGACAAGACTGCCAATAATGATCCACATACCCTGGCCGAAAATAGCGGAAAAAGCCTGCTGCATATTGGGTACGCCATCATTGGCTTTAGAGCCTATCCAGAAATCATCAGGGGCAATATGCAGCGCCGCATAAAACATCAGGAATGCGTAAGAAATAAGCGCTACCGCTGTATAGCTGATCCGTTTGATGGCCTTGGGGCCATAATACTCATTGACAATATCAGTCATTACAAATTCCAATGGCCATAATAATACACCGCAGGTTAAAGTAAACGAAAGACCGTTTTGCCCGAAAAGACTAAAATTAACAGGATGTATACCCAGCAGCTTTTCCAGCGAAAACAATTTACCGCCGATACATTCTGCAATTAATGCATTCGCCACAAAAAAAGCAGAGAATCCAAGGAACAGTTTGGTGGGTTTGTCTTTTAATATTTTTTGTACCATAACAATTACATGAAAAAGAAAATAAGTTGAAAAAAGAAAAAAGCCATATTCACTGCGGCAAGCCAGCGGGGAACAGGTGATTCCCTGCGTTTCAGAAGCAGGTTAGCGCGCCAGAGGTTAACGATCACAGACAGTACGGGTGCCACGATCCAGCCCATGATGATCAGGAAACCTTTCAGTTCCTGGCTGCTGGTAATATCTTTATACCTCAAAACAACACATGCGAGAAAGAAAATATTGCAGATAAAAGCTGCCTTTGATAGAAATAACAAACCCCGCATATATTTTTCCTGCAAAATACTTTTAATTTGTCAAGCGATAAAATGATCAACATGAAGAAATTTTCCTGGAAACAGGTGCTTCCCCACTTGATAGCCATTGCCGTATTCCTGTTGATCGCCCTGGTGTATTGCCGGCCGGTACTGGAAGGCAAAGTATTGCAGCAGGGAGATATTGTACAATGGCAGGGCATGAGCAAAGATGCCTTCCGTTATAAAGAGCGGCATGGGGTATTCCCACTGTGGATCAACAATATGTTTTCGGGCATGCCTTCCTTCCAGGTAGCAGCCACTTACAATAACATGCTGCCCTATTATATTACTGCTATCCTTTCGTTATACCTGCCCAAACCCGTTCATTTCTTTTTCCTGGCCTGCATCTGTTTTTATTTCCTGGCGCAGGTAATGCGGATAAGGTATGTGGTGAGCATCATGGGGGCATTGGCTTTTGCCTATGCCACCTACAACCCGGTGATCGTTGCCACAGGGCATGATTCAAAAATGATGACCATTGCTTTTATGCCGGCACTGCTCGGTTCCCTGTTGCTGTTATACGAAAAACGCTATTGGCCGGGTACGGCATTAACCGCATTGAGCACATCCCTGATCGTATCGGCCAACCACCTGCAGATCGTTTATTATATGATGATCGTTGTGGCTGCAGTGACCGTGGCCTATATTATCAGGTGGGTGAAGGCAAAAGAAACAAAACAATTGCTTACCACAGGCCTCTGCGCACTGTTCGCAGCAGCAATAGGTGTGCTGGTAAATGCCTCACTGCTTTTTAGTACATACGATTTTTCCAAAGCCACCAATCGCGGTGGCAGCCAGCTGAGCAGCGGCAACAGTGCACAGGGCGGGCTTTCACAAGACTATGCTTTCAGTTATAGCCTTTTTAAAACCGAGCCATTGGTGATGCTGTTCCCTAAATTCTATGGCGGCAGCGACCGGCCAGAAGAAAAAAAAGCCGAAGATTCAAAAGCAATGGAAGCATTGCAAAACATGCCGGCCGAGCTACAGCAGCAGTTGCAGGGCATGTATAGCTTTTACTGGGGTGGTCTTGCTGCCCCCGGCCAGGTAGGCACTGCGGGTCCTCCCTATATAGGTGCGGTGATCTGTTTCTTTGCCATCCTGGGCATGTTTATACTGGACAGGCGGCATAAATGGTGGATAGCGGCAGCAACGCTGATCGCCATTATTCTGTCATGGGGTGGTTTCTTTGCATCTTTTAACGGGCTGCTGCTGAAATATCTTCCGTTTTACAATAAATTCAGGGCACCGTCTACCCTGCTGGTTATCCCGCAGTTATTACTGCCCCTGCTGGCCTGTTTAAGCCTGAATAAACTGCTGGATGGTGTTGCCGCCCCGCAGCAGGCTGCTTTCCGCAAACAATTCCGCAACGGACTGATAGCCGCCGGTGCTTTTGTACTTATTGCCTTGCTGGTATACCTGGGCGCTGATTTTTATACAGCACAGGACATCACCATGCTGCAAAAAGCAAGGGCCCTCCAGCAGGAACAAATTAAAGAGCCGGTGCTTGCTTTTTTCAACGGTCTTAAACAAGACAGGCAATCACTGATGCTGGGCACTATTTTCCGCAGCCTGCTCATCATGGCTGCGGCAGCCGTTCTTGTATGGCTGTTTATGAAAGGGAAATTCAAAGCGCAGGTACTGGCGATACTGCTCACCGTATTATCTTTCGGTGATGTAATGGCTGTAGATACCCTGTACCTGAACAACGAAGCCTACCAGGATAAAGAAGAATACGATAGCAATAACTTCACACCTACTGCTGCCGATAAAGCCATTTTGCAGGACAAAGATTTTTACCGTGTATTCAATACCACGCGGAGCCTTACTGATAATACAACCTGCTATTTCCATCATTCCATCGGCGGATATAACCCGGCCAAGCTGAGTATTTACCAGGATCTTATTGAACAGCAGTTTTACAAAACACCCATCAATATGGCGGTGTTCAACATGCTGAACACCCGGTATTTTATTACCGGCAACCCGGCCAACCCCCAGGCGCAGCGGAATCCCGATGCATTGGGCAATGCCTGGTTTGTAAAAGAAGTGAAATGGGTGAACAATGCCGGTGAAGCCATGCGGGCACTGGATCATTTCGATCCACGCGATACAGCAGTGATCGACCGCCAATACCAGCAGGCTGTTCATTTTGATGCAGGCGCTACAGATTCATCAGCCGGCATCCGCCTGGTGAACAATGACAACGATTATATTGAATACACCACCGATAACAACCACAACGGGCTGGCCGTATTCAGCGAAATATTCTATAACAGGGGCTGGAAAGCTTTTATCGATAACAAAGAAACCCCTATCGCCTGCGCCAATTATGTATTACGCGCCCTCGCGGTACCTGCAGGCAAACACACGGTGGTGTTCAGGTTCGAGCCGGCCGTTTACCGGCTGGGCTGCCGTATTACAACCGTTTGCCAGATCATCCTGGTGTTGCTGCTGGCGGCCACCGTATTTTTTGAATGGAAACGCTCCCGGAAAAAAAAGATACCCGGGCATTGATACTTCACCAGCCGGTTTATACCTGTTCTGCTTTGATAAAAACCCGGCCGAAACGCCGGTTAAAATGCTGTTCCTGGCAGAAATAACGAAGAGCTGTACCTGTTTTTCGTTTAAAATACTTTTAATTTGCCAAGCTATAAATGAACAACATGAAGAATTTTTCGTGGAAGCAGGTTTATCCTCATCTTATTGCGATTGGTATTTTCCTGGTAGTGGCGCTGATCTACTGCCGCCCCGCTATAGAAGGCAGGGTTTTGCAGCAGAGCGATAATATCCAGTGGCAGGCCATGAGTAAAGATGCTTTTAATTATAAAGAAAAGCATGGTGTTTTTCCTTTATGGATCAACAATATGTTTTCGGGCATGCCTTCTTTCCAGGTAGCGGCCACTTATAATAACCTGTTGCCGTATTATGTTACTTCATTGTTGTCACTGTATTTACCCAAGCCGCTTAATTTCTTTTTCCTGGCCTGTCTCTGCTTTTATTTTCTTATGCAGGTACTGCGGGTGAACCGGGTGGTAAGCATCATGGGAGCACTGGCATTTGCCTATGCCACTTATAACCCCATTATCATTGCAGCCGGCCATGATTCAAAAATGATGACCATTGCATTTATGCCGGCCATGCTGGGAGGGCTGCTGCTGATTTATGAAAAACGGTATTGGCTGGGCGCCAGTTTCACAGCATTGTCAACCGCCGTGCTTGTAGCTGCCAACCACCAGCAGATCGCTTTTTATATGATACTAACAGCTGTGGCTGTCACTATTTCGTATACATTGTTATGGATTAAACATAAAGAGATCAAACAGCTGATCACCGCAGGGATATTCACCATACTGGCAGGTGCCATCGGTGTGCTGGTGAATGCATCCATCCTGTTCAGCACCTACGATTTTTCCAAGGCCACTATCCGTGGCGGCAGCGCGCTGAGCAGTGATATCTCTAGCAAAGACCAGGCAGGGCTTTCGAAAGAATATGCTTTCAGCTACAGCATGTATAAAACCGAACCGCTGGTGATGATGTTCCCGCAGTTGTATGGCGGCAGCGATAACCCCGACGAAAAATCAGCAGAAAGCTCCAAAGCGATGGAGGCCCTGCAATCGATGCCACAGGAGCTGCAGGGTCAGGCCCAGGGCTTTTACCGTTTTTACTGGGGGGGTGTGGGCTTTACATCCGGCCCTCCGTATGTAGGCGCCATTATCTGCTTCCTTGCCATACTGGGCATGTTTATACTGGATAACAGGCATAAATGGTGGATTGCAGGCATTACGCTGCTGGCAGTGGTGATGTCATGGGGCGGGTTCTTCCCATCTTTTAATGGATGGTTATTGCAGCACCTGCCTTTTTACAATAAGTTCAGGGCACCGTCTATGACACTGGTAATACCGCAGCTGGTGCTGCCTGTGCTGGCCTGTTTAAGCCTGGATAAGATTCTTACCTACGATACCCTGCGCGATAAAACAACTTTCACTAAAAAATTCCGCAATGGACTGATCGCTGTAGGTGCTTTTATCCTTATTGCATTAATGGTTTATGTGGGAGCCGATTTTTATTCAGACAAAGACCTGGAAGTACTGAAACAGGTGCGCAATATTCCGCAAACCCAGGTTAAAGAACCTTTGCTGGCCTTTTTCACCGGCTTGAAACAAGACAGGCAATCCCTGATGCTGGGCACTATCTTCCGCACATTATTCCTGTCGGCAATAGGTGCTGCACTTATTTATTTCTTTTTCAAAGGCAAACTAAAACCACTTGTGCTTACCATCGTGTTCGCAGTACTTGCCTTTGGCGATGTGATGGCGGTAGACCTCAAATACCTGAATACAGATGCCTACCAGGATAAAGAAGAATACGATACCAATAATTTTACAGCCACTACTGCTGACAAAGCCATCTTACAGGACAAGGGTTTTTACCGCGTATTCAACACCACCCGTGATCCTTTCAACGATGCCATGACCAGTTATTTCCATCATTCAGTGGGTGGCTATAATCCGGCCAAGCTGAGCATTTACCAGGATCTTATTGAAAAACAGCTGGCCAAATCACCGGTGAACCTGGCAGTGTTCAATATGCTCAATACAAAATATTTTATTGTAGGCAACCCCGGTAACCCGCAGGTACAACAAAACCCTGATGCACTCGGTAACGCATGGTTTGTAAAAGAAGTAAAATGGGTGAATGGCGCGGCCGAAGAAATGGCGGCACTGGATCATTTCAGTCCCAGGGATACAGCCGTGGTAGACAAACAATACCAGCCACTGGTGCATTTTGATGCAGGCAAAGCAAATTCTGCTGCTGTTATCCAGCTGGTGAATAATGACAATGATTATATTGAATATTCTTCCAGCAATGCATCAAACGGGTTTGGCGTATTCAGTGAAGTGTATTACAACAGGGGCTGGAAAGCATTTATCGATGGTAAAGAAACACCGATAGCCAAAGTGAATTATGTACTGCGCGGTTTATCTGTTCCCGCAGGCAAACATAAAATTGAATTTAAGTTTGAACCCGCTGCGCATGTTACAGGCAGCAGGATCACTGCTATCTGTCAAATTTTGCTGGTATTGCTGTTTGCAGGCGGCCTGTTTGCCGACTGGCGTAACCGCAAAAAAACAGCTGCCGCCTGAAACAGCAGGCTGCATACTGATCAGCAATAAAGACCGGTTCGGGAAAACAATCCCGGCAGTTGCATGCAAACGGGATCGCATCCGGCTATTGACAAAACAATTATGAACGGATGAAATTAGCCAGTATTGTCCCCTACGCTTACCAGCCCTATCAGTCGGGCGGCCAAAAGCTGATTGCACAGTTATACGATTACCTGGGCAAAGAGGCCGAAGTGCATGTGATCGGCCATTCGGGCAATGATGCTTCGCTGATCAAAGACTATCATTTCTATCCGCTGCTGGGCAGTTCTATTCTCCGGTATGGCAATCCCTTTCTTTTTTTCCGCATCAGGAAACTGCTGAAGAAAGAGGGTATCCATACGGTTATTGTTGAGCATCCTTATTATGCCTGGCTTACCTGGTTGCTCAAAAAAGCCGGGTACCGTATTGTATTGCATGCACACAACATAGAGTATGCCCGGTTCAGGTCTATCAAAAAATGGTGGTGGCCTTTGCTGAAACAATATGAAAAATGGGCTTTCCGGCAGGCAGCCGCTGCCTGTTTTATCAGCCGGGAAGACCAGGAGCTGGGTATCCGTTCATTCGGCATTTCACCCGGAAAATGTCATATCCTTCCCTTTGGTATTCCCCAGCAGCAATCACCTGCTGATAAAAACACTGCCAGGCAACAGTTGCTCAGCCAGTGGCAGCTGCCTGCTAACACACAATTGCTGTTGTTCACCGGTCATTACAGCTACCAGCCCAATATCGATGCGGCAGCCAGCATTATACAGGCCCTTGTTCCGCGCCTGCAGCAATGGAACAAGCCCTATTTTATCCTGATCACCGGCAAAGGCCTGCCTCAGCCGTTACAACAGGCTATTCAACAGCTGCAGTCACCTGTTGTGCATTATGCCGGTTTTGTAGAAGATATTGTCCCCTATTTCACCGGTGCAGGATTATTGCTGAACACCGTACTTTCAGGTGGCGGTGTAAAAACCAAGCTGGTAGAAGCCATCGGCTATGGTACCACGGTTATTTCCACTGCAACAGGCGCACAGGGCGTGGATACCGCAGTGTGCGGTGATAAACTGGTGGTGGTAAAAGATAATGACTGGGATGCCTTTGCGGCAGCCATCCGGCAGCATGCAGCTGATAATCGGCCAACCGGCCCGCTTTTTTATACCACCTATTACTGGGGCAATATTGTGCAAAAGCTGATAACGATACTAAAAGAGAAAGATTAACCAGGCTAAAGCAGAATACCGTATTTTCGCCGTTTTCCAAAGTCCTGCATCCTTGCAGGCTTTATTTTCAGGCCAGTAAATCTGAACAGTTGTATGGTTGCAGGGAACGGACTTATCGCCAAAGGATTTATGCCATATTATGGTGAAGACCACCGTTTTTTAATCTTTGCCTCAGGTGTTTCCAATTCGGGCAATGCCGATCCTGCTGCTTTTGAAAGAGAAACCGCCCTGTTGAAAAAAACAATGGCAGCATACCCTGATAAAATACTGGTTTATTTCAGCACCTGCAGTATTTACGACAGCACGCTCACGCATTCGCCTTATGTACAGCATAAACTGGCTATGGAAGCCCTGGTAAAGCAACAGGCTGCCTATTATATTTTCCGCATCTCCAACCTGGCAGGTAAAACAGATAACCCGCATACCTTTTTAAATTATTTTGTACAGCATATACTGGCAGGCAGTTTCTTTTATCTTTGGACAAATGCATGGAGAAACGTGCTGGATATAGATGATATGGTGGCCATCTGCCATTCTATCCTGCAATCAGGGCTTTTCAAAAATGAAATTGTCAATATTGCCAATCCGGTGAACTATCCCGTGCCGGAAATCGTAGAAGTAATAGAAACTGTTACCGGTTGCAAAGGGAATTATACCCTGGTGGAAAAAACCAGTATACCCCATATTGATACCGCAGCAGTGCAGCAGATTGCACAGCAGCTGGGCATCCGGTTCAGTGAAGATTACCTGTACAATATCATTTACAAATATTTTGCACAACAATGACCTACCGGCAGGCCAAACTGAAATTAAAACTGGAGCAAATAGGGATGTTCCCTTTTGTTTTGCTGGGTAAACTATATGGCAGCTTGTTTCCACTGAAAACCAAACACCGTATTTTTCTTTTTTATCCCAATGCCGATATTGGCGGCTCGCCCCGCGTGAACATTGATATTGCCGAATGCATACAGGATGCGAGGCCACTGATCATCTTCTCAAAAAAACCCAAAAACAACCAGTTCAGGGAATATTTCAATATACCGGGTGTGCGCATCATCGATTTACAGGCCTATATCGATAAAAAGATTTTTCACTTCATCAATTTCTTTTTCAGGGGTGTGCTGGCCGCATGGATCAATAAAACTGATAACCCGGTGATATTTGGCGGGGAATGCATTTTCTTTTACAAAATGGTACCGCATGTAAAAAAACAAACCCGCTGTATTGAATTGTGCCACCTGGCTACCTGGCTTAATTATTCCATTGGCTTTGCACCACGTATCGATGAACGGATATTCAGCACAGAAAGGCTGATGGCTGATGTTATTGCACAGTACGATAAAAACCATGTAGAAGATCACCTGTACAACAGGCTGCGCTTTATTGACAATGCCATTGACATACCCGTATACCAGCCCACTGGCAACCCGCAGCTGGAAGTGGTTTTCATTGGCCGCGGCTCACCGCAGAAAAGGGTTCACCTGATTGCCGCTATCGCCCAGGTGATGCATGCCGCCGGCGATCCGGTTCATTTTTCATTTGTAGGTGATGTGGAGAATATGATCGATATCACACAGTACCCCTATTGCAAATTTTACGGCAATGTGAAAGACAATGAACTGATGGAATCCATTTACCGGCAGTCTGATGTATTGCTGCTCACCTCAGCCTTTGAAGGCCTGCCGATAGTAGTTATGAAAATGATGGCCTATGGCCGTGTGGTGGTATCCACCGCCGTAAATGGCATCCCGGATTATATTAAACACCTGGACAATGGCTTGCTGATCACTGAAACAGAAGAAGATAAAATTGTGCAACAAGGTGTTGAACTGCTTCGCCTCGTAATACAAAACCCCGCATTGAAGAACAAACTGGGCGAAAGAAATTACCAGGCTGCGATGCAAAAATTCAGCCGGCAGGTATTCTGCAAAACCTACCGGGAAATATTGCTTGGTTCTCCCGCAAAACCCGTTTAAATCATGGGATCATCCCTTTTTCACCGCAGACCTGTTCAGCAGGTAAGAAAAAAACATCGCTGTTTTAGACAGCACACCTGCCTTCAACACGGTGGCAGGTATCAACCGTTGATGTGCAAGCATCCGGCGGATGCAGAGCGGCCAGGCGGCAGCGGGTGTATATTGGGATAAATTGGCCAAGCTACGTATATGCAGGTTGCGCATCAGCCGCCACCAGGCATCATATACGCGGATATCGGCCAGGGGTGCGGTACCATATTTTTCCAGCATCAGCCATGCCTCTGGCAATTCTACCCGCGGGTTACGGAAAGTGGATGTTGTTACCTGCTCGCTGCTCACACCAATGCATACCAGTTTTTCCGGTATTAAACAGGCATTGTGTGTACTGAGCAATACGCGGATATAAAAATCAAAATCCACCATCCATTTCATCCGCTCATCATACTGTTGTATGATGGAATGATGCACCAGGGTTACACTGGGCGGACCAATAACATTACCGGCAAACAAACGGAGAGGTTGTTGCAGTACCTGCTGCAGCTGAGCAGCCGAAGCGCCCATTGCTTCGGTTTTACCGGTTTGCAGGTCATAGCTGTTGTATGTGCAAAAAATAAACTGTTTGTTTTGTTGAGTAGCATTGGCAAACTGCTGTAATGCCTGCCCAGTGGCAAACCAGTCATCATCATGCATCAGTTTGATCCATTCGCCTGAAGCAATGCTGATCGCTTTATTCCAGTTGGCCGGTGTACCAAGCGCTTTTTCATTCTTATGATATACTACCGGCATTACAGCTTTGTATTGCTGCAGAAATGCTGCAACTGTATCATCATTACTGTCGTCAGATACCACTACCTCAAAATCACGGAAAGTTTGCTGGGTAAGGCTATCCATCAGCCTTTTCAGGTAATCTACCCGTTTATATGCAGGTACACATATGGAGATAAATGGTTTCATGCAGGATTGGGAAAAACATTTTTTTTATAATCGCGGTATCCTTTCAGTATACTGGAAAAATTACTGCTGAAATTTCCCGAGAACAATAAATTATTTTTCAGCGCTACCTTTAGCTGGCGATCCCTGGTATTGAATTCACCGGGAAACAATTTCCTGTATTGCTTCCGTACATACAAATAATTGCGCACCATAAAATACACCCTGAGCGGTGAATGGATCGTACGGTTCCTTCTTGCGATGGTGCCGAAATAACCACTTGTTTTTTTCCGGCCCAGCTGGTGGTGCAGTACTACCTGTGTTAACTGGATCACCTCATAGCCCTGCGCCTGCACACGATAACAGTATTCATGGTCTACCTCATCAATAAACAGTTTTTCATCAAAACCACCCAGCTGTTCCCAGGTGCTCAACCTGATCATGCTGCCCGAAGTGATCACGGATACTACCTTACTGTAAACTGCGGTTTCACCGGCAGGAGTATTAATAGCAGGAGCGACGATCGCTGTGGCAGGCTGCTGGTCAAAAACAGTACTCAGGCATTCTGTGTACTGCCGGATTGCCTGTTCATCAAAATAAGAATCCTGGTCCATAGTCAGCAGCCAGCTGCAGTCCTTTGCTATAGCCATACGGGCGGCCTTATTGAGTGCGGCGGCAATACCTTCATTCCGGTCATTGGGCAGGTATTGCAGGCGATCATCCTGCAGCTGAGCCAGCAATTGTTGTGTGGCAGACCTGGTGGCTGCATCAGGTGTATTGTCTATTGCATACAAAACGGCTGTCTGGCCCAGGTAAGAGCGGATATTGCGCAGCAGTTCGCTTTCATCGGGATAATATAATACCACCACAGCTGCTAAGCCTTTCATGATCTTATTTTTTGAGCGATGGTCACCAGGTGAAAAGGAGCGGCTTCCTGTTGGTATAATGTTTCAAAGCCAAGATGCTGCATCAGTTCTTTCACCAGTTCGAAGCTGAATACGTGGTGGTGGGCGCAACGTTCTGTAAAATTATGCTTCAACTTTTCCACCAGTTCTTCCCTCGAAGACAAATGGGGGTCTTTATCTGCATGATAACAACGCATGATCTCGTCAAAGTGCGTTGTATCATTTTCATCAATATCGTTTTTATAATCTTCCAGCAAATGTTCCATCCTGGTATAAGGACGCCCCACATCAAAAGTATAGCGCTTATCGGGCAGTACCAGTATAAGCACACCTCCTGGTTTAAGCACACGCTTCCATTCGTACAAAGCTTTCAAAGGATTGGCTACATGCTCCAGACTGTGACAAGACAACACAAAATCATACCGCTCCTCAGCAATACCGGTAAGATCGGTTGCTTCCCGGATGTACTGATGCCCAGATTTCCTGTGCCATTTATAATTCTCTCCTTCGTGGATCTGACCTTCCCAAACCGTTTCAGTACTGAAATTAACACCATCAATACTGCCTGCAAAAAGATAAACAGGCAAATATCCTTTTATAGAGAACAATGAACTGGGGCCACCAATTTCCAATCCACTCTTCCCTTTCAAACGGCGAGCCCAGTCAATCAGCCTTCTTTTAGCTGGTTGCCTCAAGTACGATATCATAGTAACGATGGAATCACCTGTATGCATTCTATATTTGATTAATTAAATCATCAAATTGATTTAAAATCCGGTCCTTATTCGCATGTAGTTCCTGGCTTCTATGCATAGCCACCCTGGCTTTCGCCTCAAGTTGTTCGGGCTTCGCATACAGCTCAAGTATAACATCTGCGGCAGCCTCCTCAGAAAACTGCGGTACAATCCAACCGGCATCCTCGCCCACAAATTCTGCAATTCCCCCGGAACCCGCAAAACAGATGGAAGGCACTTTCATAAACCCTGCTTCCAACACGACCAAAGGATAGGGATCTTCACGGGAAGAAAGAAAAAGCAAATTGAATGCCGCTGTATTGAACAAGTGAGGAGGCAATGCGCCAGTAAAACAAAAATAAGGTTCCAGCTTTTTTTGAGCAATCATGTTCCGCATCTCTTGCTCAATTTCGCTGTTTTCAAAAGCACCGATCCAACAGAACTGGATATCCTGGTTTTGCCTGACCACCTTTTCGCAAACGGAAATAAAAATATCCGTTCCTTTCCGGCTGCTCACTAACCCCATTCCTCCTACAATAAAACTTGCGTTCAAATTGAAGCGCTGTATGAACGCATTCTTAAAGCTTTGCCGGCCTTCCTCATCCCCTAATAATTCCAGGTTAACAGGAAAATAATACGATAACCGGTGCAACCGGCTATCAGCTATATTGTAACGATGTTGTAATGTTTCCTTCACAGCCATGGAAGGATATGCGAATTGTTGCGTGTACCGGAGGCTTAATGCGGCATCGCCACTTGCTATATAGCTTTCAATTACTTTATCCAGCTCGTGTACATAGGTGATCATTTTTGACCTGAAGATGCGTAGCTGTTTAAGCAAGCGGCCATTGACAATTGTATTACTGAAAATTATATCCGCCGTATTGGCCTTTGCCAGCAGCAACAATAATTTGAAGCGGTTAAGGAGCACATTCCCTGCCCTTTTAAATGCATTCTTCTCCCTGCCATACCCAACGGGTTTCATCACCAGTACAGGAAAATGCTTGCGATAGGTTTCAATAAACGGCCCACCACGAACCACAACCAGTGAAATATCCATTCCATGGCTCTTGCACAACAATAACAGGTTTAACAGCAATACAGGTGCACCTGAAATACTGGCTTCATGACCGATAAAGAGGATACGTTTGGAAGACATTTTCAGCATTTCTCAGCAACAACAATATTGTTGAAATACATCTGCCTGTTTTTAGGCAGCAGCTTGCTTAAAACAGCCCCTACTGCATTAGGCAACGCGATAAAAAAGCATTTGAATAACACATTAAGTAAAGGGATCTTTTTAAACTTGGGCCACCAGCTATCATTGAAATACAATGCCTGCAACTGAAAAAGCACTTCTATGAAATTCCCGCTTTTATCCAGCGTTCTTACCCTGAAACCATTCTTTTCAAACAAATGCTTCAGCGCAAAATGTGTATACCTGGCAAAATCGTTGGGCACTTCATGTTCTTTCCATAAAAAAGGGCAAGTAATAAGTATTACACCGCCTTTTTTTAAAACCCGGTTCAATTCAGTGAGCACTTCCTCCAGATTGAATATATGTTCAAATACCTCACTGCTTAGTATTGAATCGAATGTTTCATTTTCGACGGGAATCTTTTTCCCGTCATAAAAAATATCTATTTGTTCATTATCATGTGGATGCCCTTCATTTACAAAATCTACCCCAACATATTCTTTTACCTGTATAAACGACTTGTAAGGCTTTGAACCGCAGCCAAAATCGAGCAACCTCCCATGCAGTACCGAACTATATTGGACTATTTTTTGCAATAATCCCTTTCTGATAAAATAATAGGGATGGAAAAAAGAAGGTTTAAATTCGGAACTGATCATAACAAATACATTATCAAAGAAATAAAAATGTTTTTGCAATTTTGCAAATATAACAAAACCGGTCTACACGGACCAGGATTCCCGAAGATCACAAAAAGCAAACCGGCATGACTACTTTTCTAACTAATTTATTCAAAGGGGCTATAAAAAAAGGCGTTGCAGCTACTCAAAACAAATATAAAAAGATCGGATTATCCTGGCTGCAGGCCAGGCGTTTGAAAAATTTACCTGAAAGTTCAAGTCATAGTATTCCATTATACGACGGCTCAATACAGTTTTATCATCGTTATGAGCTTTTGCATAGTATTGATGAAATCTTTTTTAAAGAGATATATAAAACCGATTTCGACAATTCAGCCCCTCTTATTTACGATTGCGGCGCCAATATTGGCCTAAGCGTGATCTATTTAAAGAAACATTACCCCTCGGCACGTATTGTCGCTTTTGAGCCGGACGAATACAATTACAAGCTGCTTAGTGAAAATATACAATCCATGCGCCTGTCAGGCGTTGAATTGAGAAAACAAGCTGTATGGGTTCAAAACACCCGTCTCAACTTTCAACAGGAAGGCACTATGAGCAGCAGAGTGAACGCTTCCAACCATAGCGGTGAAGCCAATGTGGAAGCTATCCGCCTGAAAGAACTGCTTCAGCACAGGATTGACTTATTGAAAATGGACATAGAAGGTGCTGAATATCAGGTAATAAAAGATATTGAAGACAAATTATACCTGATAGATCGTATTTTCCTGGAATACCATGGCAGTTTTGAAGAAAACTATAAATTAGAAGAACTGCTTCATCTGCTCACTAAACACCAGTTTTTTTATTATATCACTGAAGCTAACCAGGTATACCCTACTCCCTTTTACAGGCAGGGATCATTCATGTATGATGTACAGCTAAATATTTATTGTTTCAAAAAGAGGTCATGATCATACAGGTAAACTTACCAATGGTACCTGGCAGGATATTACCGGCCCCAATTCCGGCACCTACCAGAACATGAACAGGAATAACTAATTATAAACGGGGGTTGTCCCTAGTCAAGTGTTATTCATAAAAAGCTGCCGGTATTGCCGGCAGCTTTTTATACACTATTATTGCGCTATTTTCCAGCAAATAGATGGCAGGCGATGGTTTTCCGGCAATCGCACCGTTTTGGAGACCGATACTCAATAAAACATTAAATAATGCATTAAATTCCGTCCTCAGGCCTCATTACAACTAAATTTAGTTTTTTTGCCTTTTATTTGAACTCAACAGATGGGCATTATTCAAAAACAAAGCATCCGTTCAACAGTGGTTATTCTCGCCGGGTTTGCACTGGGTGCTTTTAATGTTATCGTACTTTCTCCTAAACTGCTGTCGCCGGAAGCCTTTGGTCTTACGCGGGTGATCACCGAGGCTGCCACTACACTGGCCACCTTGTGCACCTTCGGCACACTGCCTATTGTTTATAAATTTTTCCCATTTTATAAAAGCTTTCTTCCACCGGAAAAGGATGACCTGCCTTTTATCACCATGATGATCTGCCTCTGTGGTTTCATCGTGATGTGCACGGTGGGTTACCTGGCAAAAGATATACTGGTACGTAAGTTCAGTGAAAAATCGCCTTTGTTTGTACAGTACAGTTACCTGGTTTACCCGATGTGTTTTTTCCTGCTGATATTTATGTGGCTGGAAAGCTTCAGCTGGCTGTTGAAGAAAGGGGTTATCTCCAATGCACTTAAAGAAACCCTGCCCCGTGTACTGATGACGGTGCTGATGGCCCTGTTTGCCCTGCAGGCTTTCAGCATACACAATTTTTATGTTCTGTTTTCCCTTTCGTACCTGTTGCCAGCCATTGTTCTTTTTATTATTATACGCCGTACAGGGCAGTTCCATTTTCACACCACCCTCAGCACGGTAACGCTCCGGCTCAAGGGCAAGATGGCCAATTTCGGGTTGTTCCTGTTCGGTGCACAGTTCCTCAACCTGTTGTCGAAAACCTTTGACACTTTTGTTATCAGCGCAAAATCTGAACGCGGCCTTGCAGATGCAGCCCTGTTCACCATCGCCACTTATGTAGTAACGCTGATGGAAATACCGCAGCGCAGCATCACGGCCATCACCATACCCATCTTATCTGAATCATGGCATACCAAAGACATGGCCCGCATCCGCAGTATCTACCGCAAAAGCGTGAATAACCTGCTGCTGATAGGACTGGTAATGCTGTCACTGATACTGCTGAATGCCCGCAACCTGGGGGTTTATCTTGGCACCAATTATGCCGGTATTGAATGGGTGATCTTTTTTATGGGTATCGGTAAATTCATCGATCTGGCTACCGGCGCCAATGCACAGGTAATTGCCACATCCAGCTACTGGAAGGTGGATTTTACCACCAATGTATTGTATACCCTGCTGGCATTGCCACTCAATTATATACTCATATCCCATTATGGCGTGATGGGCGGCGCCTATGCCACATTGATCTCGCTGAGCTTTTATAACCTGATGCGCTTTGGCTTTTTATGGTACCAGTTTGGCCTGCAGCCTTATACCCGTAAAGAGCTGCTGGCAGTGGTGATCACCATAGCCATCGCCGCAGCCTGCCACCTGCTGCCCCGGCAATCGTCTTTTATTGTTGATGCAGTATTGCGCACCCTGCTTTTTTGCGCATTGTTTATCCCCGCTATTTATTTCACCCACATTTCTGAAGAAGTGAACGGATTGATCAAAAAGTACCTGCGTATAGCTGGTAGGCTTGGGAGAAGGGGGGATTAGTTGAAGGGTTGATTGGTTGGGATTGGAATTAGTGATTGGGAATTCGGATATGTCGATTCTCGTTTCTCGATTCTTCTTCCAAGGACTAACGATTCACAAATATTGAACCCTGTTTTCCAGATCACAGCGTTTCAAGCAGGGTAAGGAATGTATCCAGGCCCTGGCGTTTTTCTCCATTGAGCAGGTAATCGATATTATGGGTATAATAAGTATGCAGATCGTATAATGAAAAGGGGTTTTCAGCGATCACGGCTTCCAGGTTCTGCAATCCAACGCCGTTTGCTTCATTAAACAGTTGCAGATAGTCTCCGGGCAGCTGTTTATTGGCGATCCAGGCGGCAAATACAAATGGCAGCCCGGTAAAACGGATCCATTCACCTGCAAGATCATAAATATAAGGGGATATCTTTCTTTGCTCCAGTGCGCGGTCGCCGATCACCACGCCGGCAGTAGTGCCTTTGATGTCGTTGCGGTAATCAATACCGGCATCTTCCAGTACCGGTGACAGCTTCCAATGGTGTTTCAACAGCACCCTGGCCAGGTTCACAGATGTGCGGCTCTGGTAATCCAGCAGCACTTTTTCCACTTTCTCTATGGGCGTTTCACTGAACAGGCATACAGAGGCCACATTACTGCTGGCGCCTATGCAATAATCAGATACAATATGCCATTCCTTCAGCTTCGGGATAACCGCAACGGGTACCAGGCCCACATCGATAGTGCCCTCAATCAGCATCTGGGCTATACGGGAGGGATATTCTTCTATCAGCGTTGTGCGTTCCATCAGGCTGGCGGAGCGCCTCATACCATATAAAAGGGGTTTGGTGTTCAGGTAACTCACAGCACCTACCCTTATTTTCTCCTGTTCACCGGTGTAATTGTCTCCTGTTTTTGCCATATCCTGCCTGTCCTGCATAATTTTCATGTGCTTTAATTACGTTATAGAAGCCCGTTTCTTCTATTTTTGCGTGCAAAAGTAGGTTTCAGGCGTTCCTTCTCCAACAAAGGACGCTTAGAAAATTCAAAATATTAACATGGAGTTAAATAATCTTACGGCTGTTTCACCGGTGGATGGCCGCTACCGCAAGCAGGTTGCCTTCCTGGATGAGTATTTTTCTGAATATGCTTTGATCAAGTACAGGGTGCTCGTGGAAATAGAGTATTTCCTGTTTCTCGCAGATAAAAAGTTTTTTAAGCTTAGTGCCAAAGGCCGCCAGCAGTTGCGCCAGGTAGCTGAGCACTTCAGCCTGGATGATGCGCAGCAGATCAAACAGATCGAATCTGTCACCAACCACGATGTAAAAGCTGTGGAATATTTTTTGAAAGAACAGCTGCAGAAAGCAGGTGTTGTGGAAGCTACAGAATGGATTCATTTTGGTTTAACCTCGCAGGACATCAACAATACGTCTATCCCTCTCAGCTGGAAGAATTGTATGGAGCAGGAATACCTGCCCGCTATTCTCAACCTGCAACACCAGCTGCACCAGCTGGCACAACAATGGAAGAACATCCCGCTGCTGGCACGTACCCATGGGCAGCCCGCCTCTCCCACCCGGTTGGGAAAGGAAATAATGGTATTTGTAGAACGGCTGGAAAACCAGGTACAGCTGTTTTCACATATCCCTTATACAGCCAAGTTTGGTGGTGCCACAGGTAATTTCAATGCGCACGCAGTGGCTTTTCCTAAAAAAGACTGGGTGGCCCTGGGCAATGAATTTGTAGAAAACACGCTGGGATTACAGCGTTTGCAGTTTACCACGCAGATAGAGCACTATGATCATCTCGCTGCTCATCTCGATGCGATTAAACGCATCAACAATATACTGATCGATCTATGCCGCGATATATGGACGTATATCAGCATGGATTATTTCAAACAAAAAGTAAAGCAGGGCGAAGTGGGCTCCTCTGCTATGCCGCATAAGGTAAACCCGATCGATTTTGAAAATGCCGAAGGTAACCTGGGCGTGGCCAACGCCCTGCTGGAACATCTTTCAGGCAAACTGCCTGTAAGCCGTCTGCAGCGCGACCTCACTGATTCTACCGTATTGCGCAACCTGGGTGTACCAGTTGCCCATGTGGTGATCGCACTTAAATCCATCGAAAAAGGTTTGCAGAAACTGGTGCTTCATGCAGATAAACTGAAACAGGACCTGGAAAACAACTGGGCTGTTGTGGCAGAAGCCATTCAAACCATCCTTCGCCGGGAAAACTATCCCAAACCTTATGAGGCCCTGAAAGATCTTACCAGGGGTAAGGCAGCTATTACCAAACAGGATATCCACCATTTCATTGGCACGCTTAAAGTAAGTGCAGCCGTTAAAAAAGAACTTAAAGCGATTACACCGCATAATTATACGGGCGTTACGGCCTCCTACTAAAAAAGAGTGGGGCACTACTCTTCGAGAGTGCCCCACTCTTTTTCTATTTCCTACTTGTGAATTTCACTTGTAAAATGAAACTCAATATCCGGGTTGTTCTGTATTTCTGTGTTTAAAAACCATTCGCTCTGGGCAAGGTAAACGGGATGACCATCTTTATCCTCGGCGGAGTTTTGTTGTTTGAAGCGGAGAAAATCTTCAAGCTTTGCGGCATTTTTACTGGTGAGCCAGCAGGCTTTATAAAAAGGCAGGCTCCTGAATTCACAGGCTGCACCATATTCCTGCAGCAGGCGGTACTGTATCACTTCAAACTGCAGTTCACCCACACAACCAATGATCTTTTTGTTACCACCAAACTGGGTGAACAACTGCGCCACCCCTTCGTCGGTCAGCTGACTGATGCCTTTTTCGAGCTGCTTGGTTTTCATCGGGTCTTTATTCACCAGCTCTTTGAATATTTCCGGGGAGAAAGACGGGATGCCCGTAAAATAAAAGTCCTCCCCTTCTGTCAGCGTATCGCCAATTTTAAAATTGCCGGTATCAAATAAGCCCACCACATCGCCGGGGTAAGCATCATCGATCACATCTTTGCTGCGGGCAAGGAATGAATAAGGATTGCTGAAACGCACATCCTTATCCAGCCGTACATGGTGGTAATATTTATTTCTTTCAAAACGGCCGCTGCAAACACGCAGGAATGCGATACGATCGCGGTGTTTGGGATCGAGGTTGGCATGGATCTTAAACACAAAACCACTGAATTTATCTTCATCCACCTTCACTTCGCGTGCACTGGTTTCACGGTCACGCGGCCCCGGTGCTATACGGATAAACGTATCCAGCATTTCTTTTACACCAAAATTATTTACCGCACTGCCGAAAAATACCGGTGCCACCTTACCGGCAAGGTATTCGTCTACCGGGAGTGCGCCATATACACCCTCGATCAGTTCCGCATCTTCACGCAGCTGGGCAGCATCGCGGTCGCCTACTTTGGCATCGAGTGTGGTATCACTGAGATCACTGATAGCAACAGTATCTTCCTCATCGGCCTTGGTGCTGGCGGTAAACAGGCGCAGATTTTTTTCATGCAGGTTGTACACCCCCTTAAAATCCTTACCGCTGTTAATGGGCCAGGTCATGGGATGCAGCTGGATGTTCAGCTCTTTTTCAATTTCTTCCAGCAGGTCAAACCTGTTTTTACCATCACGATCCATTTTATTGATAAAAACGATCACCGGTGTATCGCGCATGCGGCATACTTCCATCAGGCGGCGGGTTTGTTCTTCCACCCCATTCACACTGTCTATCACCAGCACAACACTGTCTACGGCAGTGAGTGTGCGGTAAGTATCTTCAGCAAAATCTTTGTGACCGGGTGTATCGAGCAGATTGATGAGGATGTTCTGGTATTCAAAAGTCATCACCGAAGTGGCTACAGAGATACCGCGCTGCCGCTCTATCTCCATGAAATCACTCGTTGCGTGCTTTTTGATCTTATTGCTTTTTACCGCGCCGGCTGTTTGAATAGCCCCACCAAACAGCAGCAGCTTTTCCGTTAATGTTGTTTTACCGGCATCGGGGTGCGAGATAATGGCGAATGTCTTGCGACGGTTAATTTCCTTTTCGTATTTCATGATGATCACCGCGGGAGAAAACGACTGCATCAGTCATATGCCGGGCAGGCAAGGATGCAGACTTTTCATCCCATTTTTCAGGCCGCAAAGGTAATATTTTGGAACCCGGAATACGAATCGGGACCGCGATTTTTACAAAACCCTGTAAACAGGCAGATTATGCTGAAGCTTTGTTACTTACACATGACCCGGATGGTTTATCTTAGCTCTAAAACACTTGCCATGCAACGCAGACAATTTGTACAGCAGTCTTTTTTGGCCGGGGGCGCTCTCCTGGCTGCCGGAGCCGCTTCAGCCGCCGGTAACCATAAGGCAGACAATGAACCGTTTCATTTAAATTATGCCGTTCATGATGGCATGTTTAAGAACAGCGCAGGGAAAGATTTTATCGACCAGCTCAAATATGCCTATGACAGGGGTTTCCGTGCGATGGAAGACAATGGTATGACCAGCCGCTCTACCGACGAGCAAACCAAAATAGGCAATGCAATGGCCAAACTGGGTATGACAATGGGAGTGTTCGTGGTAGACAAGGGCGGTAATGGCGCCAATTCACTCACCACCGGCAAACCGGAATACCTGGAAATATTCCTGAAAGGCTGCCGCCAGGCCGTTGAGGTGGCCAAACGTGTAAATGCCAAATGGGTGACCGTAGTACCCGGCAATTTTGAAAGGAACCTGCCCATCGGCATTCAGACAGCACATGTTATCGATGCTTTGCGCAGGGGCGCTGCCATTCTTGAGCCGCATAACCTGGTGATGGTACTGGAACCTTTAAGTGACACCCCCGACCTGTTCCTGCGTACTTCAGAACAAACTTATATGATCTGTAAAGCCGTGAACAGTCCCTCCTGCAAAATACTGTACGACATGTACCATATGCAGCGCAATGAAGGCAATATTATACGCAATATCGATGCCACCTGGGACGAGATCGCGTATTTGCAGATAGGCGATAACCCCGGCAGGAATGAGCCTACTACGGGTGAAATGAATTATAAAAATATTTTCAAACACCTGTACGAAAAAGGTTATAAAGGTGTGCTGGGCATGGAGCATGGTATATCACAGAAAGGCAGGGAAGGCGAAGATGCCCTGATCGCAGCATACAGGGCCAGCGATAGTTTTAGCTCATAACCCAAGTTGCGGGATAATCAGTGTATTTATGGCTGCAAGCCATGCGCTTCCAGCTATGAGGTGGGAATGCCCTGTTAAATAGATTAAATTATTTTGCCAGGCCATCCTGAAAACTATCTTCCTTTCTGCGTTTTCCGCGTGTTCCGCGAGATGCATTTCTCGCAGCTCATCGCTATCAGCTCGCCGCTATAACTAGCAACTTGGGTTCATAGCTATACGCTACGAGTATCATTCTATTTATCATACATTCATCTGTTCTGTTATGAGCGGGCAAAACAAGGATTATTCAAAAACATTCGATATACAATGGGCAGACCTGGACCCCAATTTTCATGTACGCCATAGTGTATATTACGATTGGGCAGCCAGCACACGTATCCATTTCCTCAACCACCTGGGCATCGACCCGGCTTTTATGATAAAACACCAGTTTGGTCCTATCCTGTTCAGGGAAGAAGCCATTTTCAAGAAAGAGATCCGTTTTGGCGATACGGTACAGATCAATGTGCAGCTGCAAAAAGCCAGAAGGGATTTCAGCCGCTGGAGCTGGATACATGCCATCCTGAAAAACAATGATACACTGGCAGCCACGGTACAGGTAGACGGCGCTTTTATCAATACAGCCCTGCGCAAACTAACCGCACCACCGCAGGAAATTATACAACTGTTCGACCAGGTACCCCGTTCAGAGGATTTTAGCTGGACGGATTAAAAAAGAGTGAGGCACTCTCTGAAGAGTGCCCCACTCTTTCACTGCTTATTCCACCACAACTTCGTGCCTTTCTTATCACCACCAATGGCCTGGGCTGCGGCTTCGTAATTGTTGCGGTTGATATTGCCTTCTGTGATGGGATAGGTAAGGCGGAACGGTACCATTTTCACTGTGGGATCGAGGCTTTGTGCAGGCGCTACAAACAATGCAGTTCCGCTGCCATCGGTGCCGGGCTGCTGGAAATTCAGTCTTACCCTTTCAAACCAGGCCTGCAAGCCCTGCATATATAATGCAAGCCATTTCTGCGTGCCTATACAGTTCTTCCATTCATCCGCTTTAAAGGGCACCTGTGCCAGGTAGGCATTGGCAGCAGCATCGGGTATACCCCAGAACTTCATACTGGCCTGGATACCTTTGGTGTAATGGTCGGCGGCCGCACCACCTACGTTGTATCCTCTTGCGGCGGCTTCTGCCAAAGCGAATTCCACTTCAGCCGCTGTCATGATAATACCGGGAAAATCAGGTGCATATACTTTGGTACCGGGATAAGAATACACGATAAAATCGTTCTGGAAACTGCCCAGTCCATAAGGCTTGCCTTTGTACGAATTATCTGCCTTTGCCGGCCTGGCATATACCGGCAGTCGCGGGTCGGCAGTGCTTTGCATATATTTCACCAGTGTTTCACTCATCACATAATCGTTGGGTGTACCTGCACCGGATGCTTCATTGAACGGGAACTGGTCGGGAATGGTGGCCAGGTAAGGGAACAAAGCATTGTCGGCATTAGACAGGATAACACCGCCCTGTACTGCCGCTTCCACCACCTGTTTTGATTTTGCCGGATCTGCATCTGCCATGCGTATACCAATACGCAGCTTAAGTGAGTTGGCCAGTTTTTTCCATTTCTGCACATTGCCGTTATAGATCAGCTCACCATTTTTAAAATTGCCTTTGGATGTATCGAAGGCGGCCACCTGCGCATCCAGTTTCTGCAACAGGCTGTCGTAGATAGCATGTGCATCATCGTATTTAGGTGTAAAATTAGAAAGGCCTTTTAATGCATCCTGGTAGGGAACATTGCCGTATACATCTGTCAGCACCTGGTACACCCAAACACTGAGGATATTGGCGATCGCCACTTCATTCTGCGTTACCACACTGCTGTTCACCTGGTTCAGCCTGTTTATTTCTGCAAGGTTGTTAAGCGCGGTGCTGTAAATACCCCACAGTGTATTATTGCATCCTTCATCGAGCAGGAACTGGCTATCAGATTCTTTTTGTGTCTGCGACCAGAACTGTGCATACAACATGCCTATTTTCCCATTTACATAATTGTTGTATAATACATCCGAGGCTGCTTTTTCCGCCCCTGTGATCAATGCTTCGGGCGGCGCTGTTACAGGCTTGGTGGGATCGGTATTGATATCCTGGAAGTTTTTTGTACAGGATTGCATGAATGCCATCAGTAACAAAAAACCGGTTATTTTTATCAGAGAAGAACGCTTCATAAGTGATGTTTTTGCAATCAGGAAACCATTTTCTTTTTTAATCGGGTGTCGTTAAAATCCTACATTCAGGTTCACACCATAAGATCGTATGGAAGGCAATGCCCCACCTTCGAGCCCTTGTATATTACTGTCTGAATTAATGATATTGGAAGGATCCACGTTCGGGGCTTTAGAATGAATAAGCCAAAGGTTACGGCCGTACAGTGATATCCTGGCATTTTTTGCTTTAACGGCCTGGGCCCATTTTCCAGGCAGATCGTAACCCAGCCTTACTTCCCTCAGGTAAACATAACTGGCATCGTACACATTCGCTTTGTTCACGCTGGTGCCAAAATTGTTTTTGAAATGATCAGCCGCGCTGATATGCTTGGTATTGGGCTTTCCGTCGGCTGTTACACCGGGTGCTACGATACCGGTTTCCCTCACATTATCAGCTACGGTTTCTGCCAGCAAACCGGAAGCAAGGCCATACATATTGGTGTAAGAGAAGAAGCTGCCCCCTTTCTGGAAATCGATCAATGCGCTCAGCGAAACACCTTTATAGCTGAATGTATTGTTGATACCGCCGATATAATCAGGTTGTGTACTGCCAATGATATGCGTGGCATCAGTGGGTACATAATGCCCGTTGGCATCTACAATGCGGCTGCCATTGTCGCTGTAGGTATAATCAGTACCAGTAAGCACAAACAGGGGTTGCCCTACAATAGCTGCTGTAGATACAGAATTGCGTCTTCTTTCTGTACCGATGATATAACGGTCAACGCCCGGGTTATTGGGAATATTCAATGCCAGCAGCTTGCTGCGGTTGAGTGCAAAATTGATCCCGATATCCCAGGTAAACGTGTTTTTGAGCTCAACAGGCCTGGCAGTCAGCTCCAGCTCCACACCCCTGTTGCGGGATTTACCAACGTTGGCATAGTAAAATGCATAGCCGCTGGCTTGTGATACCTGCAGGGGAATGATCAGGTCTTTGGTGGTCCTGTTATACACCGTGGCATCCAGTCCGATGCGGTTGTTCAGGAATTTCAGCTCCAGCCCGGCTTCCACTTCGGTGCTTTTTTCCGGCCTCAGCTGGTCGTTGTTGAGATAAGGATCTTTGGTGATGATGGGATTGTTGCCAAACAAACCAGGCACTGCATAAGCCAGGTAAGTCCTGTATGGATCTGTATCACTGCCTATCTGCGCCACACTCGCCCTGAATTTGCCAAAGGAAAGCCATTTCCATTTCAGCCAGTCGGAGAACACCATCGACAAAGATGCAGAGGGGTAGAAATAGGAATTATTGCCCTTGGCCAAAGCAGATGACCAGTCATTACGGCCTGTCAGCTCCAGGAAAACCGAGTTATTGTATCCCAGCGTTACATCACCAAATACAGAGTTGATCTGCTTTTTGAAAAGATAAGGTGTGTAAATCACGCGGCCCGCTGCATTCCGGTAATTGTACAGATCAGGTACGATGAGCCCGGTAAAAGTACCGTTGTTGATCTCATCTTTTTGCTGCATGATATTGCCACCTACTGTTGCATTCAGATCGAATTTCTTGCTCAGGTCTCTTTTCACGGTGGCCAGCAGCTGGTAGTTCAGTTCACGGTAACTCCTGTCGGTGCGGGAATAACCGCCAGCCTGGTAATCTTTTGGGGAACGTTCTTCCTGCAAGGCAGTGAACTGATCCATAAATATTTTCGCAGAAATGTTGATCCAGTCAACCGGTTTTATTTCAAAACCAGCCAGGCCGAAGAGACGGGCGCGATTATCTGTTTCAGCTGCTTTATATGCTGTCCAGTACGGGCTGGTAGCAGATGCGGGTGTTGGATCGCTGAACGATTTGCGGTTCCAGCTTACCTGCGAGCCATCGGGGAACTGGTAATATTTCAGCTTGTCAATTTCCAGCTGCCGCTGGCTGTACATACTGAACACTTCTGTGGGGTTAGCACCTGAGAAGCCTGTTCCTGGGCGCCCTGTGGCCCTGTTGTATGAATAATTGGCGCTGGCAACAGCCGTGATGGCACTGTTCACTTTATAAGTACCATTGAAGCCGATATTATTGCGGCTCATATCAGAATTGGGCAACACAAATTTCTGCGACATGTTGCTGTAAGAAAGCCTGAACGTGCCCCTGTCGCTGCCGCCACTTACACTGATGCTGTTGGTAAGCGTAAGACCTGTACGGTAAAAATCACGTACATTATTGGGCTGCGGCAACCATTTGGTGGTTTGCCCGAAATAAGGATTGTTTTTGTTTTTGTCAAATGAATAATAAGGGCGTATCACCTGGCCTTTCAGTTCGGGGCCCCATGATTCATCTGCACCAAACTGCGGCATCAGGTCGTAGCCACCTTTAATGGGATCATTGTACGTGGGTGCACCGGAAAAATAATCAGGGTTTTGTTTCTGCCAGAGTGTATCAAATGCAGACGCCACGAAATTGGGATTACTGGCAGTAGCACCGCCGCCGCCATAACGGTTCTGGTATTTGGGCAATACATAAACCTTATCCATCTGTGCATTCAGGCTGTAAGTAATGCCCAGCTTGCTGCTGCTGGTGCCTCTTTTCGTGGTGATCAGCACCACGCCGTTTGAACCACGGCTGCCATACAATGCGCTTGCTGCAGCGCCTTTTAATACCGAGATCTGTTCAATATCATCCGGGTTAATATCCTGGATAGGGCTGCCATAATCATAACCACCTCCACCTATCTGCTGGTTGTAACTCGGTACCGGGTTATTGTTGCCCATAAAAATACCATCCACTACAAACAATGCATTGTTATTGCCAGTGATCGATTTAGCACCCCTGATGGTTATCTTGGCCGAACCACCCATCGACCCGGTGTTTCCATTGATCTGTACACCGGCGATCTTGCCCGATAAGGCATTTACAAAATTGGGTTCCTTGGCCACCTGTACCACATCGCCTTTTACTTCCTGCACGCTGTAACCAACTGCTTTTCCTTTTTTCGAGAGGCCTAATGCGGTCACCTTTACCTCCTGCAGTTGCCTTCCATTGGCTTTGGTAGTAAGTTGTATCATCAATGGTTTATCATAACTGGTGAGCACAACTTCTTTATCATTATAACCCACTGAAGAGAATTTTACTGTGGTGCCCGGTTTAAAGGGTATTTTAAAAGTGCCGTCTTCTGCACTATTGTATACTTTCCCGCTTCCGTAGGTGATAGCAGAAACAACCGGGCGGCCATTGTAGTCAGTTGATTTACCCATCACAAAAACAGTGTCTTTGAGGTGGGATGTATCATTTGCCCTGGCAGTAGCGGCTGTATCCGGCGATTTTTTCGAGGTATCTGCCGGAACAGCTGCAATACCCGGTTTACTGCTGTCTTTCTTAGTGGTATCCTGTGGTGTTTTCGCAGCAGTAGTGCTGTCTGGTTTCCCCACACCGGCTGCCGCAGTGGAATCTGCCGGTTTCGCTTCGCTGGCACTGAGCGGCGTTATTTTAAACTTGTTATTGGCAGCAAACTGTATCTGGAAATTATCGCCATCCGGCAGCTTGAAAGCGCCCAGTGTTGCCGACTGGAAGATGATGTGTACCGAATCGCCCGGCGATACTTTCAATGAAAATTTGCCTTCATCATTTGTAGTGGCCTGTGTAGACAATGCTTTTGATTGCAGGGTATAACCCGATTGGGGAGTACCATCCAGGCCCAGCAGCTTTCCGTTAATTTGTTTGGATGCATTTTGTGCATCACACAGCAGCGAAAAAAACAAAAAACCTAAGCAGCACAACAGAGGGTAACGTGTTTTTCCAGGCATGGTTTAATTAAATAGAATGTGAATAAAAAACTTTCACATGCTTTTTTCCAAAAATATTGCCAAAAAACAGCCGGGATGCCAGTTGCGGCATAGCAACAACGCTGGTAAAGGCAAGCCAGCAGCGGTTATCCTTATTGTGGCCGGGAAGGGGCGGTACTTTTAAAAAACGGGCAGAGATGTTATTATTCGCAGTGCGGAAAAATACCCAGGGGAATAAATCTGCAGTTACCAGGAGAACCTGTAGTATTTTTTATACAGGGTAACTATGCTGTATTATTCAGTGTGCCACCGCTGTTCAATCCAGGCGGCGGCTGATCTGCTGGTCTATTTCTTTGAACAGGTGTTCGGGTTTATAGGTGCGCCAGTTGGGTATACTAATCAGCTCGATATAATAGTTCAGCTTTTTTTTGAGGAAATCGTGCTGCGAGGCGGCGGGCATATTCAGCATTACAATCCAGCCTTCTTCATCTGTTACTTCTTCAAACCATTCCTGGTAATAGTCCCTGTCGCCGCTGTGAAAGTTGAGCACATTTTCGGCAATCAGGATATACTTGGTGATACCTTCTGCAAACAGGCGATCTATTATATCCCGCTTCAGGGTCATGATATCATTTTCTATCGCGTCATTCCATTCCCCGATCAGTTCAATTACCACGAACTGCAGTTCATAATCGGCATAGATAATTTTCAGGTACAGTGTGCGGCTGCCAAACTCATCCCATTGCGGATGGATATAATAATTGTATACCGTTTGCGAAAATTCAAATTCGCTATAGGTACGCCCGAAAAAAGGCGAACGCTTGTCTTCTTCTGCAGTATACAGATGACGCCAGTTATAAAAAGGTTCTATATCATGCATAAACAATACAAAGGTATAGGAAAATTCAGCTGGGGGGCATTGTTCATGGTTCTATTGTTTCATTGTTCCATTGTTTCATTGGGTCATTGTTGCAATGGTTGATGGGGTCATGGGGGGTGTTGAGATAAAAAAGAAGCGGGGACCGCGGCGCCAATTCCCTCCCCCCACCCCCCCTTTTGTTGTCAAGCCTTGCTGCGCAACCCCCCCGCTCCCCCTATTCCTCC
>CBJLMB010000005.1:0-230943 GCA_966424055.1 uncultured Deminuibacter sp.
ACATGTAAGCAACCTCACGGAAGTACCCACTAGCGATTCCCGGTTGCGGCAGCAATCACTCGCCACTCGCGGATCTGTCACTGCGAAACGAAGCAAGCTTATCAAACAGGTATACATGTAAGCAACCTCACGGAAGTACCCACTAGCGATTCATGGTTGCGGCAGCAACCACTCGCCACTCGCGGATCCGTCACTGCGAAACGAAGCAAGCCTATCAAACAGGTGTACACATCATCAACCACGGAAGTATTCACTGCGGTTATTCAACCAGTATTAGTTTTTTGCTTTCTTTTTTATGTGTGCTGCCGAGGAACAGGGTCGCCAGGTACATACCGCTTCGCAGGGATGCAGTAGGTACAGAGAAGAGGTTGTAGCCTTTTTGTACCATTACTTTTTGTTGTTGCAATATTTTTCCTGCCATATCTGTCAGCAGGATGGTGGCCGCCTGCGCTGCTGAAGAAGAACGATACGTGATGCGGATGGGAGTGCCTGCATGAACCGGGTTGGGCGAAAGCAGTAACTGGTCAGTACCGGCTGTTGTTTTGGTAAGGCCCTGTACCCTGGCTGTGGTGGCAGGAGGTGCTTCCACATACCATTTCTGGTTGTCATTATTCAGCCAGCTCCATTGATATACTACACCGCCATTGGCCACATCAGCCGGTGCATCCAATACCTTGCCACTGGCTTTGGAAGAAATGATCCAGGTACTGCCCGGCACACCATCAAAGCTCCAGCGCTGGCAATCATTATCCAGCCAGTCCCACAACTGCACCGTTGCCCCGTCAGCAGAGGAGCAGCTGGCCAGGTCCAGTGCATAGCCATTGGGCGACAGTACCCTGTACCATCCATCGGCAGTGCCCTGTATATTGAATTTCTGATAGCCGGAATCCAGCCAGTCCCAGAGGTTCATGGGAGTACTGCGTGCATCCACACCATTCTTTAAACTAACCACGCGGTTATTGCGTGCCAGCCTGATGCGGTAAGTACCGTCCTGGATATATTTGGTGCTTACCCTGTTGATCATCCATCGCTGTGCATTGCTTCCATTGGCGGTCCATTGCCATACCTGTGTATTATCAGCTGTAGAGCCATTGCTTACATCCAGCAATTTACGGCTGGCTTTGTTTACAATTCTCAGTTGTCCATTGCCCCAGTCTTCTATCCGCCAGCGCTGGCAGTCGTTGTTGAGCCAGTCGTATAGCTGAACCGTAGCGCCATCTGCGCCTGAGCAACTGGCCAGGTCCAGCACACGCCCGCTCACCTGGCTGCTGATCCTGTTCCAGCCATCACCCAGGGGTTCAATCAGCCAGCGCTGGCAGTTACCGCCCCACCAGGGATATTGCTGCATGCGTACGCCATTATCGCCCGAGCATCCGCTTGCATCCAGCACTTTGCCGCTGCCTACATTGGTGATGCGGTAGGTACCATAGGTCCAGGGAACAACGGATGAAGGCACGGGGATATCTGTGGTAGTAGATACTGCAGCACCGAAATTGGGCGTTCCATCACCATTCCAGCTGAGCTGCTGAATGCGTGCACTTCTGCCCGGACCGCAATCGCCATTGGAATTGGATGTGGCATGGTACACAAACCAGTCCTGTGTTCCATCGGGTGAGGTAAAAAAATCCATACCACCTGTGCCATACACACCGGCTGCAGGATTTTTTTCAAATACTGGATTAGGTGTTTTTACCCAGGAAGCTGCATTCATATAATTACCATCAGTATTGGTGATCATACCCACCGCATACGAAGGAGACGCACAATGTGAGGCAGAGTAAGTGATAAAGGTTTTGCCATTCCGTTTGATCGCCGCAGGGTTTTCGTTTACCGCTGCCATTTGTTTTTCCCAGGTATAAGTGGGTACGGAGATGATCACCCGGTTGCTGGTAACCGTCCAGGGATTGCTCATGGTGGCAATAGCAATGCGCGAATTGTAGCACCAGATAAAATAAAGTGAGCCATCATCTTTTACCAGCACATTGCCATCAATACCTTTTTCATCACCATTGTTGGGTATCAGTTTGTTTTTGAAAGTATAGGGGCCCATGGGGTCAGTGCTGCTGCTTTCGATAACATAGATGCGGTGATTGGCATCATTGCCATCATCAGCAGCATAATACAAGTACCAGCGCAGGCCATTGGGGCCATTCAGCAACCTCAATGATGGCGCCCACATCTCGCAGCAGCGGCCGGGCGTATTGTCTGACCATACTTTTACGGCAGGCGCATTGTACAGGTCGGCAACACTGGCGGCTTTTACAATATCCAGCTCGCTGCCATTGGTGTACGTGAGATAATAATAGCCGTTGTAATAAGCCATGGTTGGGTCGGCTGCGCTTTCACGTATGGGATTGCGGAAAGTTTGTGCCGTTACCGTTATAGCGGCCAGGCTGCAGCTGAGGTAAATAACAAAGCAGAACAGCTTTGCAGTGTTCAGGTGTAGAGGTGTTGGCATATGGATGTTGTTTATTTCATTGGCAAGGGGAAAATGCGGTGTTGGCGTACACGACAGGAGGATACATACTTTGTAGTGAAAGTAGTTGTTGATGCAGCAATGAGGGTTTCATTGTTTTATGTTTTAAATATGCGAATTGAATAATTCTGCAAACAGCAAAACAGGTGATGGATACGGAAGAAAAATGGCAACAATTGAACAGGTTGCCGGTAGTATAAACAATCGTGCTTTTTCCGGGCTGCGTTATGAATACGTATTCTTTATAATGGTATAGCCAAATTAATATAAATTATTTAATCCTGAAAATTTATTGAATACCTATTCAGGCAGGGCAGTGGTTGATTGGTTGAAGGGCTGATTGGTTGAGAGGTTGAGTGGGATTGGGAATTTGGTAATTAGTGATTAGTAGGCAGGTGCTGGCGTAACAAGGTTTCATGTTCATGCATGCTATTTCATTGGTTTGTACCCCTTGCAATGAAAGGGTAAATGTCACTCGCGATTCGCGATTCACGATTGACGATTCAGGGCTGAGCTTCAATATAAGCGCCTGCTCATGGTTCCTGTTTCCTTGCCTGGAGTTCCTGTATTTTTTTGGCCAACCGCTGTTTGTCTTTGGCATAAGGGGAGAGGTCGAACAGTTCTACTTTTCTGAACTCCACCGGGTGACTTTCACTTTGCAGCGAAATATATCCTTCAGATAATAATTTGCCATCCTGTTTCTGCGCAGGATCATAATGCGAAACATTACCGCCGCCTATCTGCGGCTTCTCATAAGTGAGCACCGTATCTTTTTCTACAATATGTTTAATAAGTGAATCTCCCAGCACCAGTGCCTCCACGCGAACCCATTGATCGCCATGGTAGGTTTTGGAAGTAGATTCTGTACAATGTGCTGTAACCAGGTGCCCGTTCATCACGACATTGGTGCCTGGTGTACACAGGTTGGCCGTGGGGCGGGTGACCTGACCATCGCCACCCAGCAATTGTTCTTCGAGGGAAATAGGGAAGTCCTGGTCTTTGCCCATGGTGCTGGCCGGCTGGCAATGCAGCATCACGCCGCTGTTGCGGAAAGCCCATCCGGGGCCGCCTTTCACCTGGTTGCCCGTAAACCGGTATTCCACGGCAACCAGGTAATAAGAGCATTTCTTCTTATAAAAAATATGACCATACTGCTCGTTAAAGTTGTCGTAGTTTTCATACGACACTTTCATATGGCCGTCTTCTACTTTGAAAGTGTTGCCGAAATTGTCGTTCAGCGCATGACCGGTTATCTTGATATCCCAGTCTTTCAGATCTTTTCCATTAAAAAGCTGTATCCAGCCTTTTTCTTTTTTCTGTGCAGTAACAGTGGCAGCTGATAACAGCAGCACAAGCAAAACAAATAACCTGGTTGTTGGCATTGGTGCAAATTGTGCCGTTAAGCTATGAAATTTTACCCTGCTGCACAAATGTGTATGGCCGGCAGCGGGGTAAGTATCCGTTTAGCTGTATTAACGGGTAACAGACTACAGTTCTTTGCCTGCAATATCTTCCCACCGGTATAAATGAAAAGTGCGGTCATTGCTCATGGCAACAAACAAACCTTTGGGAAAACCGGCGCCCAATGGCTGACTGATCGTTTCTGAGCCATCACTTTGTGTAGCGCTTACATTGACAATTTTCAGTAAGCGGTGTTCAAAAGGATGCGCTGTACTGCGTTCCCTGCTGAAAATATGAAGCGGTTGGCACCCTGGTCAGATACAAGTATATAGCCGGTTGAATCAGTGAGCTGGTAAATGGAAATTCCTTCATGTCTACTTCAATTGATTCAATTTCTTTTTTACCGCTGAAACTGCCAAAGGTTCGAATGAAAATGTCTTCACCTGTACAGCTGAGTACCGTATTCCATATCTATCTCAGTTGTCGGTATGCTGTGGCAGTACCAGGTGAAATACAGCGCCTTCTCCTTCTTTGCTTTCGGCTACCAGTGTGCCATTCATTTGTTTCACCATATCCTGGCTGATCACCAGTGCAAGACCCGCACCTTTCAGGTTGTCGTTTCGGGGGGCGCTGTTTGGGCGAACAGAGAACAGTTGTTTAAGCGTTTCTGCAGGCATGCCTTTTCCTTCATCTGCAACAGATATCTGTACCGTATTGTCTCCGGCCGAAGCAGATACCTTAATACGGCTGTTGGCAGGTGCATACTTGGTGGCATTGTTCAGCAGGTTGCGCAGTATAAACAGCAGCATGGTGGTATCAGCGCTCACGGTTAAGGCAGGAGGGATGGTTGTTTCCAGTGTTATATTTTTTTTCTGCTGGTCGGCTACAAAAAATACATCAGCCTGTGCTACGGCCTCTTTTACAAGTACCGCTGTAGGATGGTAGGCAAAATCTTCCCTTTTCGATTTTACCCAGCACAGCAAACCATCAATGAACTGTATACTTTGCTGCGAGGTTTCACGCAGTGCTTCCATAATATAGCCCATCTCCTCCATGGTCAAATCGCTTCCCTGCCGGGTAAGCTGTGCAACGGATACAATAGTGGTAAAAGGTTGCCGCAGATCGTGCGCCATAATACCGAGCAGGGTGGTGTTAAACTCGTTCCATGATTCCAGCTGTGCATTGCGCAGCCGGGTAGATTCGGCCAGCTGCTGCTGTATCTGTCCGGAGCGCCTTGACATGGTATAAAACCGGTACAATACAATCAATAACACCAGGAAAACAACCAGCAGTATGGCAGAGATGATAATGATCTTCTTTTGCCCGGCCGCTTTTTCTGTTGCCTGCTCCAGGTCTTTTTCATTCAGCACATAATTCACATAATTGTAGCCGGAATTTTTGAGCCGGTCGTTCAGCCTGTTTTTCTCTGCCAGCAGGCGGCTGGCATATTCATAAGCCCTGGCAGGATTACCGACAGATGCATAATAGCTCATTAGCTTTTCCAGTATGATGGCATAGATAGGATAATTCTTGTTCGCATTGGCTTTTTCAAGTGCTTTGTTGTAATACTGCAGCGCTGTTTGTTTATTACCTGCGGCCATCATCCCGTCGGCAAAACCGGTATAAGCTGCAGCCAGTTGAAAATTGTTTTCGTCTTCTTCCAGCTCGCTGAAAATTTTCACCAGGCTATCGATCGTGGCGCTGCTTTTCTGCCGGCTGAAAGCCAGTGAGGCTTTTTGCAACCTGATGGTATGCAACATCAGCGTATCCCTGTATTTCAGGGCAATACTGCCGGCCTGCGCCAGCATGGAATCAACAGCCTTCGGGACAATTGTGCTGTCTACCTCAGTGAGGTTGGCAAGTATAATGCTCCTGATAGAATCATTCTGCAGGTGCCTGCTTATTTCATCTGCATGTTTAAAATAAGGCAGTGCTACTGCTTTGTTATTATCCAGGAAAAATATAATACCCAGGTTATTGTATAGCTGCGCAATATTGGCGCTGTCTGCCAGCTGGGTATATAGCTGTAATGATTCATTGAGGTATTTGGCTGCCAAGTAATTGTTTTCAGACATATGATAAACGCCCAGCACATTCAATGCCGCAGCGATGCCGGGTTGGTAATGCTGCCGTTCTGCAATGGTTTGTGCTTCCCGGGCATAATACAGGCATGAATCCCATGATTTCAGGTAAAAAAGCAATCCCAGTTTGTTAATGGTGTTCACATAAGCATTGCTGTCTTTCTGCATTGGAAGTTCCTGCTGCAGACGGCGGATGGTTCTGAGCTGGGCTTTTGCCGCTGCCGGCTGCAAACAGGCTGCGATCAGAATAGATAGCCATATGTTTCTGGTAAGGGGCATACCAAAATGATTATCGGTTATTACCGGGTGAATAGCATCCAGTTATTGCGATCAATTTATCGCCATTTTTTCATTCAGGAAAATATTGCTGACGAATGAACAAGCTGTAGGCTGCCGGTTGAATGCTCTTTACCACAGCGATGCCCTGAAAGGCTTACCCAGCAAGGCTTTCAAAGATGCGTTTTTCTAAGTGACACGCTTACAGCAGGTTAAATTATTAGGCTCACTCATATGGCAGAAATTGATCACCCCAAAAAAAGGGGGGTGGGGAGGGGTAAATGAAGGGATATGGGCTGCGCCGTGTATGATAGAACTTTGCATTGAACAAACAATCATCCATTTTAAAGAAAAAATAATGAAAACAAGTGCCCTTCTTATCGCTTTGTTGCTGTTTATGAAAAGCAGCTTTGCACAAACAGCCCTGTTGGAATCAACAGATAATCCGTTTGAAAACCTGAAACAATCACTGAAATGTGGTTTAAGCGCCAATGCTGTTAACGGTAACTGCCGTACTTTATTAACTGATGCCTGTATTCATGATGATACTGCCGGTGTAAAATTATTGCTGCAAAACCATGCCGATCCCAACCTGGCTGATGCCGCTGGTAATACACCGCTGATGCGTGCAGCCATGCGTGGCAATACCACCATTATGCAACTGTTGCTGAATGCGGGTGCCGATGCCAATAAACGCAACTGTATCAATGCAACTGCGCTGATACAGGCTGCTACATTCGGTCATACACAGGCGGTGCAGCTGCTGCTGGCCAATGGTGCCGATAAAAAAGTAAAAGACAAACTGGGATATACTGCGTTGGACTATGCAAAGAGCTTCGAATACAATGATATTGCTTTGCTGCTCACCCAAAAAGTACAAGGACTTACTGCCAGATTATAAGCGTAGAGATCCGTGAAAGAACAGATCATCAGCCAGTTGGCTGGTGATTTTGTTTTTTAGGAAGCAGGCTGCTGCCGGTTATCCTGCTGTCCTTAATCCAATGCAGAAGGAGCGGGTAAATTCAAGGCTGTATACAAAGTGAGTATCAACTGTTTTTCTGTAAATGGCCTGGGTAATATTGCTGAAAAGCCTTTTTTCCTGAGCTCTGCCAGCTCAGCACCCGAAAAACGGCCGGCCGACACCAGGATCACCGGCAGCCTGTTTGCCGCAGGATGATTGCGGATGGCACTAAGCAGTGCAATACCATCCATACCAGCCATATACATATCCGTGAGCACAATATCCACCTGCTCTGTTGCCAGCAGCCGGAGTGCATCTGCACCACTGCTGGCAAATAATGGGGCAGATACCCAGTTGCGGGTGATCAGGCTCATCAGCCGGTGATTGATGACATTGTCATCTACAATTAATATTTTTTTTCCTTCAAATGCACTGTGGTTTACCTGTGACAGATTAACCTGGGCATGATGTAGGGGGGTACCGGAGCCGGAATTACCGTCAGGTTGTTGTACCATTGTATCTGGGTTCGTCAAAGAAAGGCTACCGCCATTTTATAAGTGATTGTTCATAGGCCGCGCTAAGCGCTAAGTTAAGGGAAGAATTCAGTTCACTGTGCAGTTATTATTTCAGCGGCGGATAGTACAATCCTTTCTGGATGGCAAAGACGATGAGATCGGCCGTACGGTTCACTTTAAATTTTTTCATAATGTTTTTATGGTAGCTCTGTACGGTATGTACGCTCAGGTTGAGCTCATAGGCTGCTTCTTTGATGGTATGGCCTGAGCAGATCAGGTTAAGCACATCTTTTTCGCGGGGAGACAGGTAAGAAACCACCTGTTCTTCTGTAAAAACAGTATTAATCAGGCTGTTCCTCAGCTTATGTGAAATAAATTGTTCGCCATTATGCACAGCATGAATGCCTTCCATCAGTTCTTTAATGGAAGTGTTTTTCGATAAATACCCCGAAGCCCCGGTCCTGATCGCCTGGCGGATGGTTTGTACATCGGTTACGGAAGACAGGATAATGATCTTCGGGTTGGCATCTGCATGGGTTTTTTTGATCTTTTCCAACAGCTCCATGCCCGTCATACCCGGCATCAGCAGATCGGTGATGATAATATCTGGAAACCAGGCAAAAAGGGCAGAGGAAAGAAAGTCTTCTGCACTGGAAAATGCCCTGATCTCCTGTGTCGAGGGGTCGGCAGCCAGGATATTTTTAATGGAATCTGTTAGCATCTGATGGTCATCTATAAGGGCGATCTTCATGGGGAGAAGTTGATTCGTGTGTACAGGTGTTAAATGTACATATTATAAAAAACAATTATCTGTAAATGAAACATGTCTAAAAACTCAATGGCAAATATATGATTTTTTTATACCCCCCAAAAAAGGGGGGTATACCACCTGAATGAAGGGGATTGATGTTTTGGTGATTCATTCGAAATTTGTTCTATCGATGAATGGGGGTTCACTTTAGAGAAAAGCCGGTCAAGGCCGGCTTTCTTTTTTTGCAACAGGATCCCGGCATCGGCTCCCGCAGATTGTGATCAAAAACAATAGGCAAATGGTCAAAAAAATACTCATCATAGAGGACGATCAGGTATTGCTGAAGGCAATGGGCTCCATCCTTCTTAAAGAAGGATACCAGGTTTACTGTGCACCGGGCGGCAGTGAGGGACTTGTAGCCATCAGACAAAAATTATACGACCTGATTGTGCTTGATCTCGTTTTACCACGTGTAAGCGGGTTCGAATTGCTGAGTAATATCAAACAGCAGGAGCATATTAAACATACACCGGTTATTGTCATTTCCTCCTTACCCTATTCTAATATCATCAGTAAGCAACCCACTGGTACACTGCGCAACACCAATTTTTTACCCAAGCCTTTCAAGGTGGAAGAGCTGGTATCGCAGGTACAACAACTGCTTAACTGATCAACAGTGCACATGCCTGCCTGCATTGCACTGCTTCCTGATGGCCGTTGCTGATAAATACCGATGCTGATTGTGCTAACACCTTTTCGATAAACGGAAATCGGGGATCGGAATAATTGTGAAACCAGGCCTTATTACCAGGCCGCTATTTCAACCCTAAACCCTTTTGTTTGCACCGGAAAAAGTGTGCAACTGATTATCCTGGTAAATACGAACAGCAAAGCTGATCGCAGTATGGGAAAACAGTACCGCGAAAATAAAAGGGGCATAGGCCCTTTTTTATTTTGAGTTGGTAAAAGGAATGCAGCAAAGGCAGGTACATCGCTTTGGGCTTTTGCTTTTTTCTTCTATGTTTGGTAAATGATTATACAGCTAACAACCGGGAAAAACAAACTGGTCATCAACGGAACTGAAATGCAGTTTCCACTACAGGTTAATGAACTGCAGCAACTGCTGGGCGGGGCAAGACATACTGCTACTAAATACAACCACATTTATACCTGGGATGCACAGGGCATGTATGTTTATTCAAAGAATGGTCTTGAAGCCGAAACACTGGCCCTGTTGTTTGCAGAAGAAAGAGGCAGGCAATTGAAATATGCACCGGTATCCCGGTTTGCAGGAGATCTGCTCATCGGGCAAACAGGCATGCACGAATATTATCAGCAGAACAGCCAAAAACTGGAAAAAGCATCTAAATACGATGAAGGCGGCAGCTTTGTTGAAGAGGGCTTCCGTGTTTATTACGATATCAACGATGCAACCCTTCATACGGTTGAGGTCAGTGTTTATATACCACCGCCACCCAAAATATATTCTGATAAATACCATTACCGGAAAATTGCCGGGAAGAAAATTGAATTTGCAGATTTTAATTTTAAGCTGGCCGTGATACAGGTGCTGATGTATGAAAAAAAATTACTGCAGCCGCAATTTGATTTGTACGATTTTGTTGACAATTATGCTGAACGGAAGATAGATGTGGAAGAGGAAGGCTACGAATTTATCCCTGAAGTAACAGACTATTTCCGTACACTGGAGATTGATGAAAAATATGCGGATGAAATAACCGAGATAAACCAGGACGGTGGTGATGAAATTTATGGAAATGTATTGCGTTTCTGGGATGGGGAAGATGATACCTTCAACATACAAAATTTTGAAGATATAAGGCATTTTAAAAACCTGCGTAAAATGTCACTTTTTTATGCAGATAACCTGGATGAAATAAAACAACAGCTACTGGAGAAAAACATTGTAGTTGAATAACTGCTAGGTGATGCCGGGGTCTTTATCAGGTAATTTCCGGCTGCCTGTATAAAAAGGGCAAACCTGTTTTTCCGGGTTTGCCCTTTTTATTAGAAAAGAATAAGCGTTGTTTTTTATTTACTGATCGGCATTCCTTCCATGCGTACATTGGTCAGCTGCTGGCCATCGGCGCTTTTGAAGGGATCACCGAAATAGCCGGAAACAAATCCTGCCGGTGCATCAGCAATATAGAATTTTGAACTGGCCGTATAAGTAACGCCATTATAAATAACGATGTTGCCAGCCGGTGCATTCCTGATGGTATCATAGCCGGGATTGGCCACCAGGGGGCTGGGGCCACTGATCTGCACATCAGCTGACAGTGTTTGGCTGGGAGCAGATTCACTGCTTTTAAAATTAAAATGCCAGCTACCACCGGAAGAACCCGGGCCAGGCGTATATACAGCTTTGCCACTACCGATAAAAATAATGTATTTGCCATTGACGATGGCCGAAAAAGAAGTGCTTGGATTGTTTGGGTTGTCATCACTTTTAGAACAGGCCGATAGTGCCAGCAGGAAAATAAACAGCGTTTTTTTCATGGATAAAACTCTTTTAATTGGGGTTATATCAGGTAACTCAAATGTTGCGCAAGATACTTGATTTATCATTATGGCTGTTGCTGCAAATGAAGCGGGGCGCTGTACCGGTCCGCCGGGTCAAAGCCCCTTTTTGACCGATTAATAAAAAAAACTTAATATTGCAGCCGTTTTTATTGACTCTGTAGCTCAGTTGGTAGAGCAGCTGACTCTTAATCAGCGGGTCTAGGGTTCGAGTCCCTACAGGGTCACAGAAAAGCTTTAAAACCTGCGCTGGCCGCGGGGTTTTCTTTTTGATGTTCCAGCGTTTCAAAGTTTCAAAGTTCCATATTAGCTATTTCATCTCTTCGACTGGAACACTGGAAGCCGTGAACGCTGGAACCTTTCCATCTTCCCGGCTGGAACACTGGAACTGGTGAACAACGCCCTTGTTCCAAAGTTTCAAAGTTCCATAATAGCTATTTCATCTCTTCGACTGGAACACTGGAACCCGTGAACGCTGGAACCTTTCCATCTTCCCGACTGGAACTAGTAAACTTTTGAACCGCTCCATCTCCCAACCGGAACGCTGAAACCCTGCCTTCCCTCCCCCTGGTTGTTAAAAACAACTGCAAATAGCGTAATAACAACCAACAGGTTTCGCTTTTTTACCGTTTCCGGGGATGAACCGGGATATCTTTGTGGTGTTCAAAAAACAGCAAAAGAAGCAGTCATGGAAACGAATATGATCGGCAGTAAAATTGCCAAAGCACGAAAAGCGATCAATATATCACAGGCGCAGCTTGCACAACGCCTGTTTATTAGTCCGCAGGCTGTTGGAAAATGGGAACGCGGTGAATCGATACCTGATATTGTTACGTTTAACCGCCTCGCTGAAATTTTAGGTGTTGACCTTAACTATTTTTCAGAGAACTTTCCATCGCTGGATAATGAAACGGCTTTGAGGAAAACAACAGGCAATACCGGCGACACAGAACAAACGGTACAGGAAGAAGACGGAGACCCTGACCAGCCAGAGGAGCGCCGGATGCTGGCAGAATTCAATGGGAGCGACCTGTCAGAAAGTGATTTCGCTGGTATTACCGCGCATAAAAGAACGTTTAAGGGGAGCTCATTGCGTGGCTCCGTTTTTTCAGGGACAGACCTCACCGGCAGTTCGTTTGTAAGCAGTGATGCTGGTGAAACCAATTTCGACGGTGCAGATCTTACAGACTGTATCTTTTCTACCACAGATCTTACTAATGCGCATTTCAACAAAACCATCCTGGTTCGTACTGAATTCAACAAGTCGATACTGGAGGGGGCAATATTCACCGATACCAGGTTAACCGGTGTAAAGCTGACTATGATCGATTTTAGAAAAACAATTTTTGACAACTGCATTTTTGAAGGTGTTGACTTCAGGTATTGTGATCTGAGGGAAGTGCGTCTTGACGGGCTCCATTTTATCGATGTCAGGTTTCAAAAATCGGTATTGAACGAGACCTCGTTTAAAGGCGCAACACTCCGGAATGTATCTTTTCGCCCAACCTACGCATTAACCAATAAATATTATCGCGCCATTAAAACCATCTGCTTTGATGGTGCCATGATGGATAAGCTGACCTATGCTGCACTGAAAGGCATGGGCGCCAGCTTGTCGAAAGTTTCATTTATTTAAACAGGAAAATATATGCAAAATTCCATTGAAGTAAAAGGACTGCAAAAGTCCTACAGGCAGCTGCATGTCCTGAAAGGTGTGGATTTCGAAGTGGAGCGGGGCAGCATTTTTGCCTTGCTCGGTTCTAACGGCTCGGGTAAAACGACGATTATTAAAATCCTCAGCACCTTGTTAAAACAAGACAGCGGGCATGTCACCGTAAACGGATTTGATGTGCTATCCAGGCCGGGTGATGTGCGGCGTTCGATCAGTTTGACCGGGCAGTTTGCATCTGTAGATGAGGTGTTAACCGGTCGTGAAAACCTGGTGATGATCGCCAGGCTGCGGCATATTAGTCACCCGAACCAGGTAGCAGATGATCTGCTTCAACGCTTCGGTTTAACCGGTGCTGCCGACCGCAGGGCTGCTGTTTATTCAGGTGGTATGCGTCGCAGGCTGGATATTGCGATGAGCCTTGCAGGTGCATCGCAGCTTGTTTTTCTTGATGAGCCTACCACCGGGCTTGATCCGGAAGCGCGCATTGAAGTATGGAAGATCATCAAAGAGCTGTCAGGCAGCGGCACCACGGTATTCCTGACCACCCAGTACCTGGAGGAAGCCGAGCAGCTCGCCGATAAAATTGCCATTTTGCACAACGGCGAAATCATTGTGCAGGGCACGCTGGCAGAGCTGAAAAAGCTGTTCCCACCTGCAAAAATTGAATACATTGAAAAACAGCCGACACTGGAAGATATATTTCTTACCATCATCGGTAAAAAGGAGGAAGCATAAATGGAAACGGTAAACAACTATTTTTTCGGGGATATGTATGTGATGCTTGAACGCTCGATGCGCCATGTGTTCCGCAGTCTGGACACCATCATCACTGTTACCATTATGCCGGTTGCACTTATGCTGGTGTTCGTGTATGTATTGGGCGGCGCCATTCAATCCGGCACAGATAACTATGTGAATTACCTGTTGCCTGGCATACTGCTGATTGCCGTTGCCAATAGTGTGGGCTATGTGTCTTTCCGCCTGTTCACCGATGTGCAGCGGGGGATATTCGAGCGGTTTAACGCCATGCCCATAGCGCGTTCGGCTGCGCTGTGGGGGCATGTGCTTACCTCGCTTGTATCCAATGCCATTTCAGTTATGGTGATCATTCTCATCGCAGTCCTGATGGGTTTTCGCTCACCTGCAGGTGTATTATCATGGCTTGCGGTGGCGGGTATACTTGCGTTGTTTACGCTGGCACTCACCTGGATCGCGGTAATACCCGGACTTACCGCAAAAACAGTGGATGGCGCAGGTGTAATCGCTTATCCCATTCATTTTCTGCCCCTGGTCAGTTCGGCTTTTGTACCCACCAGGACGATGCCATCAGGTGTTCGTGCATTCGCCGAGAACCAGCCGGTGACCTCGGTTGTGGAAGCGATACGTGCACTGCTGTCAGATAAACCTGTTGGCAATAATGGCTGGATCGCACTTGCCTGGTGTGCCGGGATTATGCTGGTGGCTTATGCTCTTGCCATGCGGGTGTATAAAAAACGGGCCTGAAAGACTGAGGTGGTAGGACATGCAAATGATGATTGCGTTGGTGTTTGTAGTATCTTCAACAGATCTATATGTACATGTGGTATTCAACCATTTTTATGCAGAAAATGGCTTCCCCTGGTACAATACCAGCTATGCTCTGAACAAATGTAAACTCAACCATGAGCGAACCCAGACCGAACACCGGCTCGATAGCCTGAATAAGATACTGCTTCAGTCAAAAAAACGTAAGCCCCCGGAAGATCTGCCAAAACAAAAAAGCAGATCCGCCAGGGGGCTTAAAATAGTTGTGTATCCCGGCTATAGCCTGGGGATACACGGTGCATTAATTGGCTGTTCCGGTAAATGTAACAACACTATAAGGCGGAACAGTTACCACATAACCACCGCCTGCCTGGGGTGTTATGCTGTTGCTCTGCCAGTGTGTACTTGAATTATCAGAAGTGAGATAAGAAATGATACTGCCTGAATTGAAACCGGAAAGGTTCATCCTGGTATGTGTTTCATTGGCACCGGGGTTTACCACCACCACGCTGAATTTACCAGTGGCCGGATCTTTATAGGCAGATACCATCAAAGTTGAATTGTTGGCCAGTGCTGCATTGAACCGGTAATAACCCGGGTGTATAAAGCGGGAATACTGCCCCATTACATCATACATTTTAGGATACTCCAGCGACCCGTCTGTTGCAGTGCAGATCAGCGATTCATTGTTGCGGCTAGCCAGCATGCCCAGCCAGTAAACATAAGCATTTACATTACATACTGCCAGGAACTTGTGCATATTGGTGGCCAGTTTTAAACCACCGGTCATGGTATTATCGTATACACCGCCGTCATCAGAGGCTTCGGTTACCCACACCGGTTTATTGCCAGTAGCATAGTTCCATATGGCAGGGTTCTGGTTCAGGCCTTTTTTACCCTGCAGGATATCACCTATTTCCACATAGCCATGCCCCGCAAGGATATCAACATTGCTTTTGTCCATACTGGAAAGAAAACTGTTGGCGGTGCCCCATGCCGCATTTTCAGATGCGATCACTTTTACACCATTCAGTCCTTTGTTGTTGAGTGCAGGCCGCAGGTTGTTGGTGATAAACTGGCCCAGGTGGGATGCATCCCAGTAGCAGGCAGCCCAGTCGGAAAAAACATTCTCCGGCTCATTGGCGGGTGATACGCCATAAAAATTGATGCCTTCATTCTGGTAGGCCTTGGTGAAACCCGCAATGTAATTGGCAAAATCAGTAGAGCAGCAATTAAAATTGAGGCTGTTGAAGTTTTTACCGCTTACATCATTCGGGTTGGTTTTCATAGAAAGCGGTGGCGTCCAGGCGCTGGCAAACATAATCGGCACCTGGTAGCGGGTTTGCACATTTTTCAAGATCCATAGCTGCGATAGCTGTGCTTTCTGGTCGTCGGTGAGGGCCTTGTAAGTAGCACTGTTAACATCGGTATTGATGTCTGTGCCGGCGGGTTTAATAGTGACAGTGCCCGTTGTTTTGTTGAATGGATAGGTGTACATGATCTCCCCGCGGATAATATTGAACTGTAGTCCGTCATTGCCCCAAAGCTGCTTCATAATAGTGTCGCGCTTGGCCGATTCAAAGAAGGGGGTTGCCCGGCCTGCAAAAGCGCCGAAGCCCTCAATGCGCTGGTAAGTGGTGCCCCAGTTCAGTGTGATATTGGCCGTGTCGTAACCGGCGGCCTGAACGGCATAGGCCGGTTTGCCCTGGCTGGGCTCGGTGTTCATGTTTTTGCTGCAGCTGCTGATCATCACACCGCTCAGCAGCGGAACATAAATAGCGGTAAGCTTTGCTTTCATTGGCTTGTTTATTTTAGGTGAATAAATGCAATGCATGTCCGAATGGAGAAGATGTAGGGGGCAAAGAAAGGGACGGAGAAAAAGTAGAAGGCTGTTTTCGGGGTAAGAAGAAATGCATCGCATAGCCACACCAGGTTTGTACAGCATTGCTATGGTGGTTATAATCCGGTAATACTGTGGTTAAGCGCATGGTTCTTTTTTACTGGGTATTAAAGGGTACCGGATAAAAAAAGCATACCTGAATAGTGCTGCCGGAAAGAAAAGTGAACCGGGTAAAACAAAATACACCGGGCTGTTATTGGCCCGGTGTATTTGTGTAAAGTGTCAGGGTTTATCCCACCATACTCTTGTCATATATACATCCTTTCCCTGGTTGTCCAGGGCCGCCTGCAACCCCCTGGGATTGTTCACCACCTCGGTGAGCATATAAGTAAGCCTGCGGGGAATGCTGCCGTTTGTTACATTGCCTGCATAATTCACCGGTGTAAGCACGGGATAGCCGGTGCGCCGCCAGTTGGCAAACGATTCCCATCCATTCAAAAAACTGGCAATCCAGTACTGTGTACCTATTGCATTCAGCTGGTCTGATGTTGCCGATGGAAAGAGATTGGCTGCAAGATAAGCCTGCACCTGTGCATCAGAAATAACGCCACCTGCACCATAAAGCGCCTGTTGTTTCATAGAACTAGCAACGGCTTGTTTATACATGGCAGCCGCATCACCGGATATCCATCCTTTTACCATCATCTCTGCCTGCATCAGTTGTATTTCTGCCGGTGTTAGCAGGAAGGTGGGCGCATTCAGCTGCAGGATCAGTTTGGTGTTCAGCGTAGAGTAGTCTGTCAGTTTATCATTGGGAAATGCAGCTTTAAAACCCGCTGCATCAAAGCCATTGGATAATCCTTTTTGTACAGCCAGCGAAGTATCGCCGGTGGGAATGCTTACAAACACTGCTCTCCGGGGGTCGGCAGTATTCACCAGCTGGTTCAGGAATACTTTGCTGATTTTGATCTTTTCATTGGCCAGGTCATAACTGTTGAATGTATAGGTAATAGGGTTGGCTACTTCATTTCTTTCAGATGAATGACTGATAACACATACATCTGAAGGATCGGTCATCACACCACCGGCCAGGGCTTTGTTTGCCCATTCTTTGGCTTTGGCCGCGTCCTGTTTTTCCATACGCAGCGCCAGTTTCAGCATCAGCGAATAAGCCAGTTTTTTCCATTTGGCGATATCTCCTTTGTACACGATATCGGCTGCGCTGATAGATGTTTTGCTGGCATCAAATGCTGTGGCCGCTTCAGAAAGCTCTTTCAGCATGTCGGCATAAATAGCAGCCTGTTTGTCGTAGTTAGGTGCAAAATTGCCGGTCACATAACCTTTGCCTGCATCAAAATAAGGCACATCGCCATAGGCATCGGTCAGGCGCTGGAACACGAGTACCCGCCATATTCTTATTGCAGAGAGCAGATTGATTTGTGAAGGATCTGCCTTGATAAATTCCGTAAGCTGTACAATATTGTTCACAATAAGTCCATAGGAATCTTCAAACAGGTTGCCTGCATTGTCGTTCTTCAGGTATTTATCCCCTTCGCCGCCATCGATGGTTTCGGTAGAAGCCAGCTGCTGCATGGCCATCATACAGAACGTAAGGTTGGTACGGCGGATATCCCCCCTGCTCAGCGTGGCAGAAGCCAGTTCAATATTACTGAGCATGGTTGCCGGTGGAATAGAGGTGGTGGTATTGGGATTTTTGTTGAGGTTCTCCAGGTCTTTGGTACAGCTGGCAGAAAGCAGCATGATCGGAGCGGATATATAAGCCAGGTATTTTCTTTTCATAAATTTTTCACTTTAGCAATGATGATACGGATTAGAATTTAACACCAAGGTTAAACCCGAAGCTTCTCACAGCAGGCAGCCCCAGCATTTCAAACCCCTGTCCCAGGCCGGTGGTATAAGAGGATTCAGGATCTACCACCGGTACTTTGGAGCGCAGTGTAAGCAGGTTGCGCGCTACAAATGACAATGATATTGATTGGAATGGCGAGCCCTTGATCCAGCGCTGCGGCAGGCTGTAACCCAGTACCACCTGGCGAAGCTTGATAAAGGAAGCATCGTACACAAATTGTTCGGTGATATTGTTGGCGACAAATTTGTAATAATCTTCTGCAGCTACGGCTACAGTGTTCTTTTTGCCATCGGCAGTTACACCATCGCCGATCACGCCGCCTTCACGGCCCGGTAAGGTCTCTTTGCTCAGGCCCTGGTACCAGGCAAGGTTAGTGGTGCCGGAAAACAGTTTGCCACCAAATTTGCCATCAATAAGAAAATCGAACGACCATTGTTTGTAGGTAAATGTGTTAGAGAAGCCCATGGTTAAAGGTGCAATGCCTTTGCCCAGGTTTTTGATAGCACCCACAACAGGCAATCCTTTTTCATCAAATACAATACGTCCCTGTGCATCGCGGGTATAAGTGGTGCCTTCCAGTAAGCCATAGGGCTGGCCAACTTCGGCATAGATATAGGAAGGTACACCGCCATCATTCCACAAACCGGAGCGGTTTTGTGCCAGCACCATGCTGCTGGCGCCTTTGATCAGTGCTTTTACTTTGCTCTTGTTATAGCCCAGGTTGTAACTGGTTTGCCACTGGAAATTCTTTTTACGTACCGGTGTGCCTGTCAGCAGCAGTTCAACACCAGTATTGCCGATGCTTGCTGCATTGAGGTAAGTGCTGGTAAAGCCAGAGCTTACAGAAGTGGGGGAGCTGAGGATGGCGTCTTTTACCTGCCTGCTGTATACTGCCAGGTCGATGCCTGCACGGCTGTGGAAGAACCTGGCTTCCACACCACCTTCATAAGTAGTGGTCAGCTGCGGGTGCAATTTCGCATTGGGTACAGTGGATGAACCTACCGTGCCCAGCGGAACACCATTGATGGAGCCATTTACGGTATAATTGAGGTTCAGCTGGTAAGCAGAAATATCCACATCACTACCGGTTTGTGCCCAGGAGCCACGCAGTTTTAAGAAGCTGATCCACTCCGGCATTGTCCATGCATCAGACAATACAAAGCTGCCGCCGACAGAAGGATAGAAGATATTGTTGTTTTTAGGATCGAGTGTGGAAAACCAGTCGTTGCGGCCTGTCACCGTCAGGTACAGGTAATTGTGAAAGCCCAGTTCTGCTGAGCCAAACAGCGAGTTGATCTGTGTTTCATTAAGGTTATAACCACCGGCATTGGTAGTGGTATTGCCGATAGCATAAAAACCGGGAACAATGAATTTATCACCACTGGCTGATACGCTGGTGTATTTGCGTTTCATAATGTTGCCGCCTACAAATGCGTTTATTGACCAGTTTTTGCCAAAGCTGCGGTTATAACCGATCATGCCCTGTGCATTGAACTCGCCGCGATAGGTGTTAGACTGGCTTATTCTGCCATTGGGATAAAACCCAACACCACTGGGCCATACGCCCATTGCATTGCGATAGGTGAAATCGGTGCCGGCCAATGCTCTCGCATAAAGATGTTCATCAAAATCATATTTCAGGTCGGCAGAACCGATAAAGCGGTCATCTCTTGTATAAGATGGTGCATCGTAAGCGACAAAATAAGGATTGGCCCAATAGTTATTGGTGGTCCAGAGGTTTTCGCCGCCATTGCTGTTGCGTTCCTTTCTCCAGTCACGGATATCGTAGTTGGTAGGCATCAGGTAGGCTGCAACAGCCGCATTAAGGGTATAGTCATTGAGCATGGGCCTGTTGGTGGCTTTCTCACGGATATACTGTGCATTTACACTGGCGGTTAATTTTTTACCCAGCCTGGCATTGGTGTTTAAGGTGAAATTGTTTCTACGGTCGCCGGCATTGGGCATGATATCGTGGTTGTTCATATCCGCCGCCGAAAAACGGAAGTTCAGGTTTTCGTTACCACCCAGTAACGCCACAGAATTGGTAAGCGTATTGCCATTGGTGTAAAAATGTTTCACATTGTTCTTACGGCCGGCATAGGGCCTGGATACACCATCACCCTGGATAACACTGGAACCATCCAACCTGGCACCCCAGTTAGAGCGGCCATCGGCCAGTGCTTCTGCAGCAGTAGTGGGTTTGTTGCCGGCAGTGCCAATCCCGTATTCATATTGGTAATCCCTTGCAGAGTGGTCGATAGCGCTTTCAATGCTGTAAGTGCTGTTCACTTCCACACCTATGCCTTTGCGGGCAATACCTTTTTTGGTAGTAATGATGATCACCCCATTGGAGGCTCTTGCACCATACAAAGCCGCTGCTGTATTTCCTTTCAGTACGTTGATCGATTCCACATCATCGGGGTTGATGCTGCTAACGCCATCACCTGCATCAGAACCGCCGCCGCCATTGTCAACACTGCCGCGGTTTTCTGAACGCATCGGGATACCATCAATTACATACAGTGGCTGCCCCGAGCCAAAATCACCACCACGCATTACCACCCGGCTCGATCCGCCGGCGCCGGTAACAGGTTTACTTACATTTACCCCGGCTACTTTGCCTTCTAGTCCCCACATAACATTCGTTTCACGGGCTTTGGTAAAAGATTCACCTTTTACCTGGGTGATGGCATAGCCAAGCACTTTATTCTCTTTTTTAATGCCCATAGCCGTTACCAGCACATCACTCAGCTGTGTAAGCTGCTCGTGCAGTTTTACATCTACGGTGCTTTGGGAAGCAACAGGTACTTGTTTTGTTTCGTAACCGATCATAGAAAAAACAAGCGTAGCAGCAGGGCTGGCACTGATTGTGTATTTGCCGTCATTATTGGTGATAACACCTTCTACCGAACCTTTTACGGTTACCGATACACCCGACACCGGCTCATTTTTTTCATTGGTCACGGTACCGCTTATGGGTGCCTGCTGTGCACTGGCGGTAACCGTAAAAGCCAGCAATAGCAATAATAGATGTGCTGACTGCACAATTTTTTTCCATAACACTGACGGATTCCTGTGTTCTACATTCATAGGAGTAATGTTTAGTAGAATGATTTTTTTTTGACTTTAAGCAATCTGTTTTGATAGGAACAGTAATTCCTGCTGTGATAGAGAAGTTGATTTTCTGATGGTTTGTTAACTGTACCCGGACGCTGAACCAAAAGTATTTTTTAAAGCAACACAGTGTTGATACTTTTTTATCTCAATTTTTACAAAATGAAAATTAAATAGCCTATGTTTACCCGCTACATCCGGCTGTATCACTTTTTAATGCTGTAGAAAAGGATAATTGGGTTATTGTGAGTATACATCAAAAAGCTAATACTTTTAATACCTGTTTACTTTATATTTATGCCAATTATTTTATATTGTTATGCGCAAAACAAGGGCATATAAGGAGATCACACCTTTAACAGAACACGATTGTTTTATGATTTTCAGCAGGGAGAAAGACAGGTTCGATTTCCCTTTGCACTACCATGAAGAATATGAGCTCAACTTTATTATGCATGCAGGAGGGGCAAGACGGATAGTAGGCGATCATATGGAAGAGATAGACGACCTGGAACTTGTACTGGTTGGTCCGAATGTGGAGCATGTATGGATGGATCATCATTGTAAAAGCAAAAAAATAACCGAGGTAACCATACAATTCCATGCACAGCTGCTGGATGCCAAACTGCTTCGCCGCAACCAGCTCAGCTTTATACGGTCTTTGTTTGACAATGCCAGCAGGGGCATCGCTTTTTCGAGGGAAACGATACTGGCTGTAAAACCCGCACTGTTATCGCTGCGGCATAAAACCGGTTTCGATTCAGTGCTCGAACTGCTGTCTATACTGCATGACCTGTCTACTTCGCGGAATATGATCACGCTGAGCAGCCTGCCCGCCGCCACACTGAATAATTATAACAGCAGGCGGATAGAGAAGATATTTGAGTACATGCAGCAGTATTTTGACAAAGAGATCCGCCTGGAAGAACTGGCCGACCTGGTAAGTATGACCCCTGTTTCGCTCAGCCGGTTTATTAAAAAGCGAACGGGAAAAACGTTTATCGACAGCCTGAACGATATCAGGGTAGGGCATGCTTCACGCATGCTGATAGATACCACGCATTCGGTATCGGAGATCTGCTACCAGTGCGGGTTTACCAACCTCTCTAATTTCAACCGTATATTCCGGAAGAAAAAAGCCTGCACACCCTCTGAGTTCAGAAAGAATTTTGCAGGCATGGGCACGTTTATCTGATGAATGGTTAGTATGAACCATTCATAGCTCATAGCTAAGAGCTCATGGCTATCAGCTAAAGGGCTGTGTACTGCACACTGCCAACTGCACACCGCCACCCTCTGTCCTTTACGGCAACGAATTTATTTTCCCGATGGCTGTGTTGTATTATTTTTGGCGCCGTTGTATTGTTTAATACCCAAAAGTAAACCTTATGCACAACCGGATGCGACTGTTTTTTTGCCTGGCTGTATGGCCTGTTTTTCTTTTTGCTCAGAATGATAATGCGAGGGATGTTTCCACCAGGAGCAAAGCGATCATTGCCGACCTGGGTAAAATTGTTGCACCCGAAGGTATACAGGAAAATTACCAGGTTAAAGCAGGCGGTGTTAACCAGTGGGTATATGTGCGCGGGCAGAACAGGGATAATCCTGTTATATTGTTTGTGCATGGCGGGCCGGCTTCACCCATGTCGCCTGTTATGTGGATGTGGCAACGGCCTATGGAAGAATATTTCACGGTGGTTCAGTGGGACCAGCGCGGGTCGGGTAAAACCTACCTGAGCATCGATCCGGATTCTATCAGCAATACCATCAAAATTGACAGCTATGTGAATGATGCATTGGAAATAGCTGCCTATGTTAAACAACGTTATCATGCCAAAAAGCTTATCCTGGTAGGGCATAGCTGGGGTACCATTGTTGCTATGAAAGCAGCTTTAAAACGGCCCGACCTGTTCTATGCTTATGTGGGCATCGGCCAGGTGATCAATACCCGGGATAATGAACGGGTGAGCTATGACTATGCTGTGCAGCAGGCTAAAAAATACCACAACGATACGGCATTAAGCGAGCTGCGGTCCATCGCACCTTACCCGGGTAGTACACCGCTTACAAGAGACCGGATTGTTCTGGCACGGAAATGGGCACAGTATTATGGCGGACTGAGCGCCTACCGGCATGAATCGATGTATTATTTTGACGGGCCGCTGCTTTCACCTGAATACAGCAGGGATGATGCAGCTGCCATCGACCGGGGAAACCTGTTTAGTCTTTCGCGCCTGCTGACCGAATTCCTGGAAGTGGATTTCAAACCTGTTAAACAGTTTCCCATACCCATATGTATGTTTATGGGGCGGCATGATTATACAACGCCTTCCGATCCTACGGCTGTATGGCTGCAGGCGCTCAAGGCACCATTGAAAAAAGGCATCTGGTTTGAACATTCTTCTCACCTGATACCATTTGAAGAGCCGGGCAAAATGCTGATAGAATTGAGGGCATGTGTTAACCCGCTTATTGAGGGCGCAAGTAAATAGCAACCGTACAGCAACAGGCATACACTATTATTGCAAACCGTACCAGATGCAGGCAATGCATATAACTGTATCTGGTACGGGCCGCCGGTTTAATAGATAAGTGTGATACCTGCACCCAGCCCCATATCACTGTCGTAATGAGCAGACAGGTTGAAATACTTGGAAACAATGTACCTGAAACCTGCCATATATTCCTTGTCGGTATTCAAGCTGAAATTAAAACGCAGCCTGGATGTAACAGGAATATCTTCCCGGCGCAGCTGGAGACGCAGCCTGCCGTCTGTATCAACCGAGCCATCGGCAACCAGTAGCATCGGCAGGGTGTACTCCATACCCACATGAAATACATGGCGCGAATTTTTAGTGTTTGCCTGGCCAAATAAATTTTTCTCCGGTTCATCCATTTTGCGATAACGGAAATCCCAGCCTATATAAGGGAACAGCCATTGCATTTTACCAAGATAGCGGCCGAAATGACTTTCGCTTTCATAACCATGCATGGCTTTTATACCGGCGCGCCATTCGGTTTGCAGGCGGTAGCGGGTATTGGCCAGCATAATTTCACCATCGCTGCCGTTGCTTTCAAGTCCTACCCGGGCCATCAGGTGTGGCATCCTGTCGTCGTTGTATAATTTGCGTAAAGCGGCTTTCGGATTGGGTATTTCCGGGTTGGGTGGAGAATCCTGGTAGCTGAAGATCCTGCCCATACCACTCATCATATGGTACAATATATGGCAATGGAAAAACCAGTCGCCGCTTTCTGTTGCTGCAAATTCAAGTGTATCGGTTTCCATGGGCATAATATCTACCGTATTTTTCATTGGCGCATATTCGCCCTGGCCGTTCAGCAGCCTGAAATCGTGGCCATGCAGGTGCATCGGGTGCCGCATCATGGTGTTGTTGTACAGGATGATCCGGATGTTTTCCCCTTTTTTGATAAGTATTTTATCAGATTCAGATACTGTTCTGTTGTTGATGCTCCATACATACCGGTTCATGTTTCCTGTTAGTTCAAAGCGCAGTTCCCTTACGGAAGCTGCAGGCAGCGTGGTTTTCTCCGTGGCACGCAGCATGCCGTAATTGAGGGTTACCATATCGGGCAGCTCATTACCTGCAGAAGTATTGCCTGTTGTTTTCCTGTTTTTTCTGCCAGTTTTTTCCTCACCTGTTATTTCGGGGTACATCACTGTATTCATGTCCATCACCTGGTTGGTCATTTCCATACCGTCCATTTTTACCAGGTTGCCGTTCATTGCCATCATGTCGTTCATCATTTTCATACCGGCGAAGTATTTCAGCTTGCCCAATGGCTTTGCTGCTATTTTTACACCGCTGCCCAGCCATAAAGAAGCTGATTGTGTACGGTCTTCTGCTGTAGCCAGGAACTGGTAGCTTTTATTTTCCGGGATGGTCACAATGATATCGTAGGTTTCAGCAACAGCTATAATAAGCCTGTCTACCTCTACCGGTTCCACATCATTGCCATCATTACCTGCCACGGTTATTTTACCGCCGGCCCAGCTAAGCCAGAAATAAGTGGAAGAACTGCCATTGGCAATACGCAGTTTAACTTTATCACCGGCTTTAAACTGTGGCTGTGTACCCGATGGTTGCCCGTTCAGCAGGAATTTTTCGTAGTATACGTCGCTTACATCCATGGCATTCATGCGCTTCCATTCGTTGGTGAGCTTTGTTTTGAAATGACCTGTTGCCGCAGCTTCTGCATAGCTTTGTGTACTGCCTTTTTTAATAGCAAACCAGTCGGTGGCATTGTGCAGGGAGCGGTCTACTTCCATAGGCGACATATCTGTCCAATCGCTTAATACAACAGGAATAGCAGGTATGGAAGGCTCATTTCTTTTCTTTAAGATTAGTGCACCGTACATGCCGCTTTGTTCCTGCAGTTCAAAATGGCTGTGGTACCAGTAAGTGCCGTTTTGAATAATGGGAAATTTGTACAAATAGGTCTGGTGTGCGGGTATAGGCATCTGCGTTAAATAGGGAACACCATCGAAACGGTTGGGCAGAAAAATACCATGCCAGTGCAGGGCAGTTGGCGTATTGAGCATATTGTGTACATAGATCTCTGCTGTGTCCCCTTCTGTAAAAACAAGTGCCGGGGCGGGTATGGATCCATTGATGGCCACCGCATGCCTGGCTTTGCCGGAGTATTGAACAATGGTGTCGTGCACATATAGATCGTACCGCACTGTTTTGCCCGGAGGCAATGGTGCAGGCTGCTCTTTGTTTTTCTTTTCGGCAACCTGCAGCGCTTCTGTTGTCTGTTTGTTGGCAGGGGCCGGTTGTACAGTGTTCGTTTTGCTTTTTTGTTTTACCAGTTTCATACCGCATTTGGAACAGCTGCCGGGATGATCCAGCTGCACTTCGGGATGCATAGGACAGGTATAAACGGCAGCAGGTGCTATGCTGTTTTCCTGTAATGTATTGGCTGTTGTTTGTGCGATGAGGGATTGGTAAAGAACCATAACGATGATGATCAGAAAAATCCTTTTCATTGTTTGCTTTTTTGTTGCTACCGGCAGCATTCATTTCTTTTTCCGTATAAAAATGGCTTTTAAAAAACGGCGTATTATTTTTTTCATGTGCCGGATCATGGTTGTTGTTTTGCTTAAGGCTGTGCCGGGTTATGGCAGGCTACTGCACTGGTGGCGGTGATCGCCATCATGTATTTCATTTTACCGTTTTAAACCGGTATTGCCTGGCCTTTACAGCGGTGTTATTTCAGTGTATCGCTGATTTTGCCACAGGTAAGCATCTGGCTGCCGAAATAGGGATTTTTAATAGCAGCACTGTTGCTGAGCCAATAGGCTTTTTTCATGGGGCAGTAGTCCTGGTACACCGGGCCGCCGGATAATTTTACAGCTTTCGCAAGCGTATACATGCTGGCAGACAGTGATGCAAAACGATCGCGCTGGGCTGCTATTTCCGTAGCAGCGGCGATGGCCTGCGCATCGGCTACCAGTTTATCTTTCACTGAAAGAAAAGCAGCAGTGGCTGTTGCACCTGCAGCACCTGCATCGGTATGAGCCGTCAGTTGTACAAATTCGCCAGCTTTGGCAGCTGCTGTTGCAGCATTGCCACTGATCAGCGCATCTTTGATAGTATAATAGGAGAGAAGAACTGCGGATAGATTGTTTTGTGTTGAACTGTCCTGGGCAAAAGCCGGTTGTACGAACAGGATGGCCATAAAAGCAATGGCAGCAAATAACTTATTCATTTGATTTGATTGAATGATGATAAATGATTGTATGCAAACAGGGAGCGTTATGGGCATTCAATCAAATCTGGAAACGTTGTATGGCAATGAGTATATCCGGTAGGGATGGATGATCACTCCGGTTAGTGCCGGGAGCGATGCCTGTGGATGGGTCTATAGGTGAAACTGCCGCATAAAAAGCTGCCGGTGGTATAAAAGTAACAGGCGCTGCCAGCTGGAAACCGGTTTGCTGCGGAAGTGATTTATCCGCCCTTACCAGCTGTACCACTTCATTGTTGCAGCAATCATCTTTTTGTGCCGGGGGATGTTGCACGGCTGCTGCATGGTGATGACCGGCTGCCTGTATACCGGTCGCATCTGCATGGTGATGGAGATTGTTAAAGCCCATCTTCCATCCAAGCGAACAGGCGAAACCGGTGAGCATATGCAGGGAGAATATGATCAGCAATAACAGCGCTTTGAACGGTATGGATGAATGCTTTTTCATGTGATGAATAACACAAAGCTAACCAGCTTGTTTGGCTGGGCATTTATATAATTGAAGGAAAGATGTACAAAATTATAGCGGTATAAAAACACCGGCCCCGAACATATATGTGTAATAAATATATGTCCGGGGCCGGTGTTTTACTTTGCTGAAAGAGCTGATGCCTGGCTGTTCAAAAATTTATTGCATCATGATTTGAACTGTGCATTGAGTTCTGCATAGGTCATAACATCCTTTGCTGTATCAAAGCTGCCTTTTTGCCTGATGGATGCAGCGGCCCTGAAAAATGCGCTATAGGCTACCCTTGCCAGTGAAGAGCCGAGGGTGATCCTTTTTACACCGAGTGCTGCCAGTTCTTCAACTGAAAAAGCATCAGGCCCTAACAACACATTCACTGGTTTGGGGGCCACTGCTTTCACAACAGCGTTAATATCTTCTTTGGTTTGCAAACCGGGTGCATACAAAACATCTGCACCTGCTTCTGCAAAGGCCTGCAAACGGCGGATGGTATCTGCGAGATCAGGCCGCCCATATAAAAAATTTTCTGCCCTGGCTGTTAACACAAAAGGATGAGGTAGCTCACGGGCCGCCTGCACCGCGGCTTTTATACGTTCTACTGCCAGCTCGAAAGGATAGATAGGCGTATCCGGATGCCCTGTGGCATCTTCAATAGAGCCACCTGATAAACCAGCGGCAGCAGCGCGCCGGATCGTTGCTGCGCAGGATGCGGGATCATCACCATAACCATTTTCCAGGTCGGCCGAAACAGGCAGGCCTGTAGCGTTAATGATGGTGCGTGCATTTTCCAGTGTTTCATCCAGCGTAACAAGCTGCACACCATCGGGCTTGCCGGTTGAAAATGCCAGCCCGGCGCTGGTGGTTGCCAATGCCTCAAAACCAAGACTGGCCAGCATTTTGGCTGAGCCTGCATCCCATGGATTGGGTAATACCAATACGCCAGTGCGTTCGTGAAGTGTTTTGAAAGCGATGGCCCTTGCGAGTTGCTGATCTGTTGCTGTCATGATAATAGCGGTTATACCTGCTTAAAAGAAAGTAAGTTACTGAATATACCGCAACCGGTTTTAACTGGTGCAGCTGCAGTATGTTCTTTTACTGTTATTTCAGCTCGCCTGCAAAAGCAGTGATATGCTGGCGGCGCCCGTTCCTGAGCACCGTAATATTTAACTTTTTACCGATGGCTTTTTCATCCAGGTATTTATGCAGGTTATCTATATTGGCAACAGGGTGCCCTTCAAACTCTACGATAATATCACCTATTTTAAACTGGTTGTTGTAAACATCCGCATCGGGCAGTATTTCAAAAATATAAACACCTGTTTTGCTCTTCAGCTGGTTGGCACCGATCATGCGGGCCGATAATGTTACCGGCTGCGCTGCAATACCCAGCTGTGCCCTTCTTACTTTACCGTTAATGATCAGCTGCCCTACAATATAAGCAACAAGGTTGGAGGCAACCGCAAAACACAATCCCTGGGCGGAAGATACTACGGCGGTGTTCACACCGATCACCCTGCCTTCTGAATTCAGCAGCGGACCACCGCTGTTACCAGGGTTCAGTGCCGCATCTGTTTGAATGATATCATCGATCAGCCTGCCGTTATTGGCCCGCAGCGAACGGCCGGTTGCACTTACCACACCGGCGGTTACAGTGTGCTGAAGCCCCATGGGATTACCTACTGCAATGGCGATCTGCCCGGTTTCCAGCAGGTCGCTGTTGGCAAACTGTAAGGGATGCACTTCGCAGTCGTACAATTTAAGTACGGCAATATCTGTTGAAGGGTCGGCACCAACCAGTGTGGCATTGAATTCCATTCCATCTGCAAACGCAGCTTTGATAGCGCTGGCACCTTCAATAACATGATGGTTGGTTACCACAAACCCGTCAGAAGAAATGGCAAAACCCGAACCTGAACCAGCCTGTTCGGTCATTCTGCGTGTACGTGGGTCTGCCAGTTGTTTAACCACTTTGATATGTGCCACTGCCTGTGAAACTTTTTTCACCACGCCTGTAACGGTGGAAGAATAGGCGTCGAGCAACTGCCCGTCGTTGGAGACAAGGGAGAAGGGGATATCGTTGATGAGCTGTTCTGTTTGCATACGATCAATTTTTAAAAGAGCTTGTTTGGTAAAAGCCTGGATGTTCTGGTTTCAATAAATAAACCAATGGCTGTTTGAATGCAATGTTGGCAGTATCAGCAGGTGTCAATGCCTTACTGGCACAGTATACAGGCATTTCTGTCTGTAGGGGAAAGATCTTCCACTAATTGTTTTGGTAATACAGGAAATTGTTCCGGTAATTGCGGGGTGTGGTTTGTTTCTTTTTAGAGAACACGCGGTTAAAATAGGTGAGGCTTTCAAAACCCGATTCGTAGGCGATGGTGCTGATGGGTTTATCCGAATCGGTGAGTAAAGAACAGGCATTGCCAATGCGGATATCATTGAGATAGTCAGAAAAGGTTTTGCCTGTGGCGCGTTTAAAAAATTTGCAGAAGGCGGCATCAGACAAATGCAGCATGGCAGCCATCTTTGAAAGACTGATCTGCTCCCTGAAATATTTCTGTATATACTGGCATATTTTATTTACCCGTATCTCATTTTCCATTCCCTTGACAGTGGTGAAATGTGGTGATGATAATTTGGCTGGCCGCAGCTGCGACAGCCGCTGCAGCACCATGATCAGCGACATTATTTTTTCTGCACCAGGCAGGTTGGGCAGGCGGTCAATTTCTTCCGCTATCTTTTTGCTGGCTTTACAGGAAAAGAAAAAGCCATGGGAAGAGCCTGTAAGCATAGGGGCAATAGAACCAAATTCCTGGTGCTGCAGAAAACTCTGGATAAATTTTTCCGAGAACTGTATCACCACGGCAGAAGATGTTTTGCCTCTTTCTTTATTACTCACCCAGGTATGCGGCATGCCAGGACCGATCAGTACCAGGTCGCCTGCTGTGAAATTTTCATAACTGTCGCCTACCAGTCTTTTGCCATGTCCTTTTGTAATAAGCGTGAGCTCATATTCAGGATGGTAATGCCATTTGAATATAAAAGCCGGTACATTCAGGTGGTAGGCAAGAAAAGAGGCATTGCCTTTTTTACTATCGATATCTTCGTAAGAGGCGCGCATTTTATACTATATATTCCTTATACAGGAAATATAAAACAAATTTAGTCAATATAGTGCCAATATTTTCATTCCGGTGCTGATTGCTTAGATGAATGATCGCTAGGTTTGTAAAAAATAAAACGATATGTCTGCCATACCTTCCGCTATTTCAGCGTCGCTTGACAAGCCCTATACACTGAACGCTGAACAGATCAATTTCTTTCAAACCAACAGGTATATCAAACTAAAACAGGTACTGAACCCCGAAACGGTTGCTTATTTCAATGAGGTGATCACGAAACGAGTGGCCACTATGAACACGGTTACAGCCAGCCTGGAAGAAAGGGATACCTACGGCCGTGCTTTTTTGCAGTTGTTCAATTTATGGCGGGAAGATGAGGAAGTGAAAGCACTTGTTTTCAGTAAGCGCCTGGCAAAAATTGCCAGTGACCTGATGCAGGTAAAAGGTGTGAGGTTGTATCATGACCAGGCGCTTTTCAAAGAAGGCGGCGGCGGCATTACACCCTGGCATGCCGACCAGTATTACTGGCCGCTGGCTTCTGATAAAACAGTGACAGCCTGGATACCCCTGCAGGAAACCGCGCTGGATATGGGCCCGCTCGAATTCAGCGCAGCCAGCCACAATATCGTCGAAGGCAGGGAGCTGTCTATTGGTGATGAAAGCGAAAAACTTATTCAGCAGAAATTAAAGATCACCGATTTTAAACATGTAATAGAGCCTTTCGATCTGGGTGAAGTGAGTTTTCATTCCGGCTGGATTTTTCACCGCGCCGGCGCCAACAAAACCACGCATGTACGCAAGGTGATGACTGTTATTTACATGGACAAGAATATGATTTTAAAGCAGCCGGAAAATAAAAACCAGGTGCATGACTGGAATACCTGGTGCCCAGGTGCCGAGGTAGGAGAGGTGATCGATACGCCACTGAACCCTGTTTTGTATTAACCCGAAAAACCCGGTATGCAAATTTATTATACCTGTCCTTACTGGGGACAAGAACACCTGGGAGCGGCTGATTTTATAGACAAGGTTGTAGCGGAAGGTTATCATGGTATAGAGATCAACCTGCCGGAAGACAACCGGTTTATAAAAGAATTCCACCGCAAAAAAGCGGCGGTGGATGCTGTATCCAAAACCGGCTTCATTTTTATTGCACAGCAGGTATTGCCTCCGGCAAAGGAAACAGTAGCGGAGTATATCAAAAGAATGAGGCGAAGGCTCCGTTTGCTTGCCCGGCTGGAGCCTGCTTTTATCAATTCGCATACAGGAAAGGATTTCTTTTCTTTTGATGATAACTGCAGGGTTATTGAAGCGGCGATGAACTTATCCGTTCAAACCAGCGTACCTGTTCTACATGAAACCCACAGGGGCCGTTTTAGTTTTCATGCGCCCTCTATGATGCCCTACCTGAAGCGTTTTCCGGAGATGCAGCTGGTAGCTGATTTTTCACACTGGTGCACGGTATCTGAAAGCCTGCTGCAGGAGCAGGAAGAACTACTGGATGCGGTTATCCCGCATATAGGGCATATACATGCAAGGATAGGTTTTGAACAGGGACCACAGGTAAACGATCCTTTTGCTCCTGAATGGGCGCCATACCTGGCTTTGTTTACCGGCTGGTGGAAGAAGATCATCCGCTATCACCGGCAAAACAAAAAAAAGCAGCTGACCATCAGTCCTGAGTTTGGTCCTGTACCTTATATGCCGGTGTTGCCGTTCACCAGGCAGCCGGTGGCTGATCAATGGAAGCTCAATGCCGGTATCAAAGACCTGCTCAAAAAAGAATTGCAACAAGTTTAACAATACCCCATGAATGCTATCAACCGCTTACATTTTATTTCACTGATTGCTGCTATCGGCGGGCTGCTGTTTGGTTATGATACAGCGGTGATCTCGGGCGCAATCGGCAACCTGACCCGTTTTTTCTCACTCTCGCCCATGCAAACGGGCTGGGCTATATCCAGTGCACTTACCGGCTGCCTTGCCGGTGCCTTGCTGGCAGATTATTTCAGCACGAGATTCGGCAGAAAATGGAGCATGACCGTGGCCGCTGTTTTTTTCCTGATATGCTCTATGGGTACAGCGTTGCCCGGCAACTTTGCTACATTTATCGTGTACCGCATTATCGGTGGTATCGGTGTGGGTATTTCTTCCATGGTTGTGCCCATGTATATTGCTGAAATCGCACCTGCGGAAAAAAGAGGTGCACTGGTTGCTTACAACCAGCTGGCTATTGTGATCGGCATCGTGATCGTGTATTTTATCAACTACTTCATTGCCTTACAAGGTGATGATGCCTGGAACCTGACAACAGGCTGGCGATGGATGTTTGGGTCAGAAGCGATACCCTCACTGCTGTACCTGGTATTGCTTTTCTTTATTCCTGAAAGCCCGCGCTGGCTGGTGATGAAAGGCCGGTCAACACAGGCACTGGCGGTACTGGAACAATTCAATACAAAAGAAAAAGCATGGGCCACCCTCCAGGATATCAGTGCGCCGGCAACAGGAAAACAGGAAGCGGGCTGGAAAAACCTGCTGCATCCTGCATTGGGTTTCGCATTGCTGGTAGGTATCGGGTTATCGGTATTTCAGCAGGTGACCGGTATCAATGCTATTTTGTATTATGCGCCTGAAATTTTTAAAAGTTTTGGCAGCGATGCCAGGGCCTCCCTGCTGCAAACAAGCCTGCTGGGTGTGGTGAACCTGGTTTTCACCATTGTATCCATTTACCTGGTAGATAAAGCCGGGCGTAAGCCATTGTTGTATGTGGGCACCCTGGGTATGTTTATCGCATTGGTGGTAGTGGGCTATGCTGCTTATTACCAGATCACCAGTACCTGGCTGCTGCCTTTCCTGCTGATATTTATGGCTTCCTTTTCTATATCCTGGGGGCCGGTGGTATGGGTACTTTTGTCAGAGATATTTCCCAACAATATCAGGAGCCTTGCTTTGTCAATGGCTGTGTTTATTCAATGGGTAGCCAATTTCGCGGTTTCGCAAACATTTCCGGTGATGACGGATAACAAGTGGCTGAAAGAACAGTTTCATGGTTCTTTTCCCTTTATCCTGTTCGCGGTATTGTGCCTGCTGGCACTGGTATTTGTTTGGAGATGTGTGCCCGAAACCAAAAACAAAACACTGGAGCAGATGAAAACCATGTGGGAACTTGAACTGTCTAAAAACTGAATTATGCCAATGATTGCTGCCATAACAAAATACAAACACTGTGTTGTACTGATGGTTTTTTGTGTGCTGAATAAAATTGCGTTGTCACAACAGGCCGATCCTTTCCTGCAAACAAGATCAATACCGGAAAAAATGGAGCCCCTGTCTTTTGGCGACATCCGGCCTGCAGGATGGCTGTTGCAACAGGTACAGCAAAACCTGGAGGGTTTTACCGGGCACCTCGATAGCCTGGCACCTGACCTGCTGATCAAGGATGATATCTATGGCAGGAACCGGTTGACCAAAAATGTGAAGAGCAAAGATGTTGGCGCCCTGGGTGTAGGTGGCGACTGGCAGGTGCAGTTTCTCTGGTGGAACAGCGAAACACAGGGCAACTGGCTGGATGGTTATATCAGGAGCGCCATACTGGCAAAGGATCCGGATCACCTGGAACGGGTAAAAAAACATATCGGCTATCTGCTGTCCACGCAGGATGCGGATGGTTATCTCGGTATTTATGACCGCGACCTACGGTATCAATTTGACAATGAGAATGGCGAACTATGGGCTAAAACAACTTTGCTGCGTGGTTTACTGGCCTGGTACGATTATACGAAAAACAGACAGGTACTGCACGCTACTGAAAGAGCTGTACAAAATGTAATACAACACTGGCCGCCTGCTACTGCACACCCGTTCTTCTCAAAAAAACCTGATGTGGGCGGGCTCTCGCATGGACTAACATTTATTGATGTACTGGAAAGTCTGTACCGTATTACAAAAAATGAAACCTACCTTAATTATGCCCTTTTTTGTTACAAAGATTTTTCGCAACAGGTGCTGAATGAAGACGGGCAGTATATTAAACTGCTGGATGCCGCTTTACCACTGAAAGGTCATGGTGTACATACATATGAGCAGCTGAGGGCAGTGGCTGCGGCTTATTATATTTCGGGCAACCCGCAGTTAAGGGAAGCGCTGAAGAATTTTCTGAAAAAGATCAGCCAGACGACTGCTGCTTCCGGCGGACCGGTCGGCGATGAATGGATCGGTGGTAAAAAAGCAGATGCCACATCACGCGGGTATGAGTATTGTTCATTGCAGGAGCTGATGCATAGCTATACCGAACTGCTGATCAAGTCCGGTGACAGCGATTTTGGAGACAGGATAGAAAAAATATTTTTCAATGCAGCACAGGGCTCGCGTAATCCGCAGCATAGCTGTATCGCCTACCTGAAATCAGACAATTCTTATTATATGACCGGTGGCCTGAATGGTGATACTACCGTGAAACACCAGACACGCTATAAATATTCACCCGTTCACCAGGATGCTGCTGTATGCTGCGTGCCCAATGCAGGAAGGATCGCACCTTATTTTATCCAGTCTATGTGGATGAAAGAAGACCAGAACCTCGTGGCCTCCCTGCTGGGGCCCTGCGAAATGCATACCACCATAAACGGAAAAGAAGTGGCTATAAAAGAACAAACAGCTTATCCCTACGATTATACCATTGTATTTGAAATAGCCGCCAGCGATGCCAGGTTTAACCTGAAGATCAGGAAGCCTGCCTGGGCAGATAAATTTTCAGTGAGTGAGCCATACCGGGAAGAGAACGGCTTTATTGTAATTGAAAAAAAATGGAGCGGTAAACAAACCATCACACTTACATGGCATCCTGAGCCGGTGATCAGGCAGGATGTTAACCAGGAGCATTATTTCACCTATGGCCCGCTGGTACTGGCCCATCCGCTGAAAGCGGCAGCAGCAGAAACCAGGCGGTACCCACTCGCAGGATTCGGTGACTGGGAATATACCCCCGAAAAACTAACGGTTTACCGGTACCCTGATAAAATAACCACACAGCAGGAAGGAAAATTATTGTTTACAACAAGCCTGTTTAATCCCGATACCAGGGAAACGGAAATAGTAGAATTGTTGCCTATGGGGCAAACTATTTTACGCCAGGTAACGTTCAAAAATAAATAAAGCATCAACCGGTATATAATTACCATTTTATCCGACCCATAAAAACAAATACGTATGCTGAAGAAAATGCTGGTGACTGTAACCTTTTTTTGCTGCACGGCTGCGGTTTTTGCGCAGACTGAAATTATTTACCATGTTTTTCAACGCAGCTTTTTTGATAGTGATGGCGATGGCCATGGCGACCTGAAAGGAATACAACAAAAACTGGATTACCTGCAGGAGCTGGGCGTAACTTCTATATTGCTTACACCTTTGTGCCAGTCTGATTTTTATCACAATTATTTTGGCAGCGACTTTGAAAAGATCGATCCGGCCTATGGTTCAATGGCTGGTTATATCAGCCTGGTAAAAGAAGTGCACAAACGGAAAATGAAAATTTACCAGGATATAGAAATGCAGTATGTAGATGGCAATCATCCCTGGTTTACCGGTTCTTATAATAGTCCGGGTTCAGCCTTCAGTCGTTATGTATATTACCTGGACGGGCAGAACCAGCAGCCTTTCTGGCTGATGAACATAGCTGAGTTTTCAACTTACAATAACCGCAAACAAAAAATTGCCGTGGTCAATATGCATACGCCGGCAGTACGCCAGTACACGGCTGATGTGTTGGGCTTTTGGGTAGATCCCAATAAAGACGGGCTGTTCGACGATGGTGTGGATGGCTTTCGTTTTGATCATATGATGGACGACCTGGATTATGCCGGGAAACTTACCCATTTGTTTAAAGATTTCTGGACACCGGTTATCAAGAGCCTGAAACAGAAAAACCCCGCTGTGAGGATGATCGCTGAACAGGCCAACTGGAATTCGCTGGGCTATGAATATTTTAACGAAGGGCAGATTGATGATGTGTTTGCATTCAGACTGAAATTCGCGATAGAATCTTTCAACAAACAAAAAATAACCAAAGCGGCAGACAGTACATTCATGGCGATGCCGCCCGGTAAACAGCAGATCGTTTTTATTGAAAACCACGACACCAAAAGGTTTGCTTCGGTAGACAACCAGTCTTTACCCAAACTTAAAATAGGCGCCGCACTTAACCTGCTGCTGGGTGGTACCCCTTCTATTTATTATGGGCAGGAGCTGGGCATGAAAGGCAAGCAATTGAAAGGTTTTACAGATGGCAATGATATCCCGATAAGAGAAGCTTTTGAATGGTATAAAACCGTTGAAGGAAAAGGGATGGCCTTGTGGTACAAAGGAACCGGTGTTTGGTGGGATAGCACCAATATCAAAGCAAACGACGGTATTTCGCTGGAAGAAGAACGTGCAGATCCTGCTTCTTTGTGGAATTATTACCGGAAAATGATCCGCCTGAAAAAAGAACATCCGGCATTTGCAGCCGGCGCCTACCGTACTGCGGAAAATAACAATGACCAGGTCTTTTCTTTCCTGCGTTCTGCTGCGTCAGAAAAAGCACTGGTAGTGGTTAATCTTTCGGCCCAGCAACAGAATGTGATGGTAACAACAGGTGTAGTGCGTATCAACAGCGCCGTGAGCCTGTATGGCGGCAGTAGCAACAAACCGGGAAATGCATCCTTATCACTGGAATTACAGCCATATGAAGTACAGGTGTATAAACTGGAATAAATGTGTAGAAAAGACGGTATCGAAGACAGTTGTATAACAGGTAACCATACTGAAAAAATACAACAGCAAGCCGGCAAAAACTGTTGCCGGCGACTGCATATTACAGCTTGCTAAAAACATACTTTAAATCCTCAATTGCCTGGTATGAAAACAAAACGATTGCTTGTACAATATTGTATTGTACTGTTACTGCTGCTGATGGCCCGGTCCGGTTATGCACAGACCCGGGTTATTTCCGGAGTTGTCACAGACGCCGCAGACGGCACACCGCTGCAGGGTGCTTCGGTTATTGAAAAAAGCCTGCAAAAAGGAACCATCACGGCTGCCGATGGCAGCTTCCGTATTACATTGGGGGCCGACGCGGGCACACTTGTTATTTCACTTGTAGGGTACGAAATAAAAGAAGTGCCTGTTACAGGTACGCATATCACAGTGGTCCTGCATGCAACAAAAGCCCAGCTGAACGAGGTGATCGTGGTGGGCTATGGCACCAGCCGCAAAAAAGACATCACCGGATCGGTTGCAACGGTGAATGCCAAAGACTTCCAGCAGGGCGCTATCGCTACACCCGAACAGCTGATCGCGGGAAAAGTGCCGGGTGTGCTCATTACTTCCAATGGTGGTGCGCCCGGTGCGGGAAGCACGATACGCATTCGCGGCGGGGCATCGCTGAATGCATCCAACGACCCGCTGATCGTGCTGGATAATGTTCCGCTTGAAACAGGTGATAATGGCAAGATCAAAGGAAGTGCCAACCCGCTCAATCTTTTCAATCCGAATGATATCGAAAGCTTTACCATTCTGAAAGATGCATCGGCCGCAGCTATATTCGGCTCCCGCGCTTCCAATGGAGTGGTGATGATCTCTACCAAAAAAGGTAAACAGGGTGCGCTTTCTGTCAATGTTAATTCGACCACCTCTTTAAATACGGTTACCAAAACAGTAGATGTATTGCCGGCGTCCCAATTCCGAGATGTGGTGAACAGCAAAGGCAATGCCTCTCAAAAAGCATTGCTGGGGAGCAGTAATACCAACTGGCAAAAACAGGTGCTGAAAAATGCCTACACGCAGGATAACAATATCAGTGTTACCGGTGGAATAAAGGGATTGCCTTACAGGTTATCACTCGGGTATATGAACACAGATGGTATCCTGATCACTTCGCATATGAACAGGACTTCAGCATTACTGAACATTAATCCCATACTGCTGAACAACCGGCTGAAAATAGATTTCAGTTTTAAAGGCTCGCTTACACACAACCGTTTTGGCGACCCGGTAGCACTTGCCTCTGCGCTCCAGTTCGATCCTACACAACCGGTTCATACCAAAAGCAATTTGTACGGCGGTTATTTTGAGTGGACCGATCCTGCCACAGGTAAACCCAATATAAGAGCTGCCCGCAACCCCGTAGGTATGCTGGAACTGAAGCGGGATATCGGCGATGTAAAACAAATGCTTACCAATATCCAGTTCGATTACCAGGTATTTACCGGTTTGCATGCCAATGTGAACCTGGGCTATGAAGATGTGAACGGCAAAGGCAATGTGAATGTGCCCGACTATGCCGCACTGCAGTTTTTACAAGGCGGCCAAACCTATGCCTATAAACAGCATAAGCGCAGCAAGCTAATGGATGTATACCTGAATTATTCAAAAGACCTTGCTGGTATACAGAGCCATTTCGATGTTACTGCCGGTTATACTTACCAGGACTGGCTGCGGGAAGCGCCTGCATACGACAATAAGAGCATTGCGGGTGCAGTGATCAATACCACCGCGCCCGATTCATCACAGGAAACATTCATCGCTTTTATCGGCAGACTGAATTATAATTTTAAAGGCAAATATTACCTGACCGCCACACTGGCTGATAACGGCTCATCGCATTTCAGTCCGAAGAACCGTTGGGGGCTTTTCCCTTCAGTGGCACTGGCCTGGAAGATCAAAGAAGAAAATTTCCTGAAGAAAACAGATTGGTTGTCCGATCTTAAACTGCGGCTGGGTTATGGTGTAACAGGCCAGAAAGATATCGGGAACAATTATGCGTATATCAACTCTTATCTTGCCAGTAACCCTACGGCCAGGTATGAGTTTGGCGACCAGTTTTACAACACACTGCGCCCTGCGGCATATGATCCTAACATCAAATGGGAACAGACAGAGACCTATAATATCGGGCTTGATTTCGGGTTTCTTAAAAACCGTATCTACGGCAGCATTGATGTGTACAGGAAAAATACCACCAACCTGCTGAGCTATATACCCACTGCAGCGGGCACCAATTTCTCCAATTACCTGTTCACCAATGTAGGCAGTTTATGGACAAAAGGGATTGAGTTTAGTGTAAACGCCAATGTGCTGGAATCGTCCCGGTTTACCTGGAATACCAACTTGAACATTACGGTCAACAAAATACAGATCACCAAACTGAATAAAACCAGCGATCCCAATTTCCCGGGTGTATTGGTAGGCGGTATTTCCGGCGGTGTAGGTAGTACTGTACAGATACAATCAGTAGGCTACTCGCCCTACACATTTTATGTGAACAAACAGGTGTATGCATCCAATGGATCACCTGTGGAGGGCTTGTATGTTGATTTAAACAAAGACGGACTGATCAATAGCAGCGACCTGTACCGCTATAAATCGCCGAGCCCATCTGTATTCATCGGTTTCAGCAATACATTCAGTTATGGTAAATGGAGCCTGTACTGGTCAATGCGCGCCAACCTGGGCAATTATGTATACAACAATGTGAACTCATTGCTGGGCAATTACAGCAAGATCACGGTGTATAACGATAACCTGTCCAATGTTTCTGCCAATGTGCTGAAAACAAACTTCAATCTCCCGCAATATTTATCAGACTACTACATTGAAAATGCTTCTTTCCTGCGCATGGACAATATCAGGCTGGGCTACAATTTTGGTAAGATCATTCACCGGAAGATGAACCTGAATGTTTCCGCTACGGTGCAAAATGCCTTTACTATTACAAAATATTCAGGGCTTGATCCGGAGATCATCAATGGTATAGATAATAATTTTTATCCCCGTCCGCGTATCTATACGCTGGGGATCAACCTTGGGTTTTAAACCGTTAAAAAGAAAATTATGCAACCAGGTACAATCAATATATCCATGCAGCCGGGTGGTACAAAGCACCAGGCTTATGCAATGCAGGGGCTGCGGCAGCTGATCTTGTTTGCGGCATTGCTGATGACAATGGCGGCCTGCACCAAGGACCTGAACCGTGATCCACTGGTGGGCTCTACTTCGGCCAATGTATATACCACTGTGAGTGGTTATAAAGCGGTGCTGGCGAAATTATATGCCGGCTATGCCATCACAGGCCAGCAGGGGCCGGCAGGGCAGCCGGATATCGGTGGTATCGACGAAGGCTTCTCTGACTATATCCGCCAGTGGTGGCAGATGAATGAATTAACCACCGATGAAGCGGTAATCGCCTGGAATGATGTGGGCCTGCCAGATATTCACCAAATGAGCTGGAGTGCCAACAACCCCTTTATCACCGGTATCTATGCACGTATATTTTACCAGATCACATTGGCCAATGAATTGATCCGCCAGTCTGCAGACGGCAATATCGGCAGCTTTTCAACCACCGATCAGGCTACGCTCAAAACCTTCCGTGCTGAAGCGCGTTTACTGCGGGCACTGAGCTACTGGCATGCAATGGACCTGTTTGCAAATGTGCCCTTTGTTACAGATGCAGATGGGGTAGGCAGTTATTTTCCCAAACAGATCAACCGGAAAGACCTGTTTGCTTATGTAGAGAAAGAACTGCTACAGGTACAGAACGATCTGCCTGATGCCCGCCAGAATGAATACGGCCGGGTAGACAAAGCAGTGGCCTGGACGGTGCTGGCAAAGCTGTACCTGAATGCAAGTGTGTATACCGGTACAGACAGGTACACCGATTGTATCACTTATACTGCTAAAATAATAGCTGCGGGTTACACACTGGAACCAGTGTATGTGAATTTATTCAGAACAGACAACGATCATTCAAAAGAGATCATTTTTGCCATCCGTTACGATGGGCTGCGCACGCAGGGTTATGGCGGGATGACCTACCTGGTACATGCACCCGTAGGGGGTACTATGGATCCTTCAAAATTTGGTATCAATGGCGGATGGAGCGGGTTACGCACTACCAAAAACCTGGTAGCACTGTTCCCGGATAATACCGGTACCCTTGATACCCGCGCACAGTTTTATACCAGCGGACAAACCCTGGAGATCGCCGATATTACACAGTTCACTAATGGCTATGCCATCACCAAATACAGGAATGTGAGCTCCACAGGCGTAGCAGGTTCTGATGCTACCGGCAATTTTCCTGATACTGATTTCCCGATGTTCCGCCTGGCTGATGTGTACCTCATGTATGCAGAGGCAGTGTTGAGAGGCGGTACAGGTGGGGATATGGGTAAGGCTATCGAATATATAAACCTGTTGAGACGACGGGCATATGGCAATACCAACGGCGATATAGGCTCGATCGACCTGAACTTTATACTCGCAGAAAGAGGGCGTGAATTGTATTGGGAAGGGCATCGCAGAACAGACCTGATCCGCTTCGGTAAATTTACAGATGCCAGTTATCTGTGGCCCTGGAAAGGCGGTTCCAGAACAGGGCAGGGGGTAGATGCACACCTGAACCTGTTCCCTATTCCTACCACCGACCTCTCGGCCAATCCTAATCTTCACCAGAATGCAGGTTATTAAATTCATTCACCAGCCCGAAAAAAAATGATATGAAAACGCAAATTCATTTTCTTATATGCATCTGCCTTAGTTCTTTTTCCTGGTGGTCATGCAAAAAAGAAGAAACAAAAGCCTTACTGGCTGATAAACCTGTAGCACCGGTATTAAGCGGCTCTGCAACTGCCCTGGTACTGGATTCTGCAAATAAGGGAGACAATGCACAGGTGTTTACCTGGACCGCCGCAAAATACGGCTATGATGCGGCGGTTAGTTATACACTGCAGCTTTCTCTTGCTTCAGATAATTTTAAATCCCCGGTAAACCTGAGTATGGGATCGGGGCTTGGTAAAACCTATACTGTTGATGATTTTAATTCGCGCATGCTTTCACTGGGTACGGCCGGTGGTGTGGAAACAGCTGTACAGGCAAGGGTGTTTGCTATCGTAGCGCCCTATGGTGATACCAGCTGGTCGAATGTGTTTGCTTTTACGGTGAAGCCATATAAAGTGGTAGTGCACTATCCCACCATATGGGCGCCGGGCGATTACCAGGGATGGAACCCGTCAACAGCAGCCACCATGGCTTCTGTAAAAAGTGATGATATGTATGAAGGGTATGCATACTTCCCGGCGGGTGGCACCCTGCAGTTCAAGCTGACCAGTGATCCTGACTGGAACCATACCAATTACGGAACGGTGGGTAATGATGCTCCTATACCGGGTGCGGCAGCCCCTTCCAGGGCCGGTGGCCTTAGTAAAACCGGTGGCAATTTAACAGTGCCTGTTGCCGGTTATTATAAACTGAATGCAGATCTGAAAGCGCTTAAATGGTCGGCATTGAAAACAACCTGGTCGGTGATCGGCGATGCAACAGCCGGTGGTTGGAGCAACGACACGGATATGCGTTTCGATGCTGCAACACAGCATTGGACCGTGACCACCAATTTAACGGCCACCAGCGGTACAACAAACCAGTTTAAATTCCGCGCCAACCACGACTGGATGCTTAACCTGGGCGTGGATGCCAATGGGAATATCACCAACGGCGGCAGCAATATCAGTGTTCCTTCAACCGGCAGCTATACTATTATACTCGATTTAAGTGTGCCAGGTAATTATGGGTTTACATTGAAGAAGAATTAAATCGGTAGCAGCTAATAAAATGGAAAAAAGCAGGTGGCTGCTATGGTTTTGTCCAGGTGATCAGGATGGTTATGCTGATTTCCCAGGACAGAAATGGTGTTTGGCTAATGATCATCATGCAAGTTTGGCAATAAATAATACCTGGTTTTATGAAAAAAAGCGATCTCCTGCATCCCTTTTTTAAAAAAGATGATTACGAGATACCTGTTTATTTTCGCCCTGCTGTTGCTGCTGGGAGGGCACTTGATTTCTAGAAACTATATTTGGAGATGCAACCGCGAAATGGAATGCCCGGAAAATGATACAGCAACGTATCTCCGGGAAACAAAGGCTTTTATTCAATGCATCACTGATTCACTCAGGCCGCGTACGCCTTTTCCCCTGCTGGATCAGGTAGCGCCATTCAATTTTAATGAGTGTAAGCAATGTGTGGCTAACGACACTATTGCCTTTACACAAGAGGAACGGAACTGTATTCAACAACAAGTTGACCATCCCTGGTTACACAGGTGGACAAATGAGCTTGTTCCGGGAGCGCAGATACTTAAGGCAGATACAGAAAAAGCCAGTTTTGCTGTAAAAGAGAAGGATGCGCTTTCCTTTTACAAGCATATAAGGCATAGTTTTTCTACTTTCTCTGCGCCGGTTTTTATCCGGAACTATTCTTATTGTATCTTCTATAATGATAACCAATGCGGTTGGTTATGTGGAGGCGGTGAGATGGCTCTCTACAAAAAAGAAGACGGCAGATGGAAGAAAGTGAAAACTTATTATTATTGGATTAGCTGACGGCAATCGTTAAAATAAAAACTGCAGCCTGTTAATAAAGGGCTGCAGTTTTTAATAAAATGAAGAGCCTTTTACAATGCATTCAATGCTTCCCTGGCCTGGTTGATCATAGCTGCAGCACTTGTTGTTTTTAATGCATCTAGCTCAAATGGTGCGAGCAGTGCATCCAGCTGCTGCAATTTTTCTTTGTTATTGGTGCGTGTAAATTCATCGCGCAGCAACCGTATTTTCTCATAATCCTGTATGCCCTCTTTCAGTCTTTCAAAACGGATAGAGCTTCTTACACCGGGATACACAAAATACGTATCACCGGCTGCCCAGCTGCGGAAACGTGAATCGCGCAGCGGGTCTTTCACCCAGCTGTTATAAGCCCAGCGAAGGTAACCATCATAACCCTTCAGGGCCGCATGCCATCCCAGCCAGGCCGCTTCAGCAGGAGGGGAGAAAGTGAATGTGTTGGGGTAGCCCTCGTGGCAATAAGTATAAAACGTAGTAGTAAGGCCTTTGCTGCGCCGTTCAGCGATCACCGTTGCCGGCATTTTTTTCTCTTCGGCTGAAGCGATACACATATCGGTAAGCTCATTGGCGATCTGTGCATGGTAATTGCCGGCAAGTGAAACTTTGAAATCTTTTTCAACACTTTTAATCAGTGCCAGTGTATGCTGCATGTCTTCCATGCTGCGTTCATCCATGGCAATAGCGGTAATACCGAACCAGCCTTTTGCTTTCAGGTGCTTCACAAAATCGGTCAGCATGGGTTTCCAGTGTGCATTGTATTCGGGTGTGCCGGGTTTGGCTGTTACAAAACTGTCTTTCCCCAATGCTTCATCATAATAATAGAATTTCAGGTTCCAGGGGATCATGCTATAGCAGTTCACTTCTTTATTAATACCCAGGTCGAGCATGAACTGCACCCATTTATCAAATACGGTATAATCGTAAATCCATTGGCCGTCAGTTTTTTTGATCCACCTGATCATGCTGCCGTAAACATCTTCTGTTTGCCCGCTCCAGGGATCGTAAATGATACTGGCCGTGATCACTTTTTGCCCAGCATCTGCCAGCATTTGCATATAGGGCTTCATGGCGGCAAAATGTTCGGTGCTCCAGGGTTTCACCTGGTACATGCGGCTCACTGCGTAAGGGCTTTGCCAGAGGTCGAGATAGAATTTCCAGTCCTTGGGCGCCGGCAACACATGGTTCACCACCCTGATGCTATAAGGCAGGCGGATGGTTTTACCGCCTGTAGTTGTGTTAATGCTTAGTTCGCCCCGGTAATTACCTGCGGCAGTGCCTGCAGGTACTGATACGTTCAGCCATACCGGCTGTGTGGTATTGGCGGGGATATCGCGCGATGTAATGATGTCAATGGCATCTGCCGCCAGTGAGGAATCAAAGTCAACCGATTTACGGTAGCCGCAGCCTGTACCGTCTTTGTTCAGCTCATCTGTCATCACATAGCGTACAAAACCTGCGCTGATCTGTTTGGCAGGTATGGTATGGCCTTTTTCATCACGCAAAGGAGCTGTGGTGATACTTACCTGCTGCAGCGGACTGGTTGACCAGATCAACAATTGAGTATGCACTTGTTCGCCTTTCCAGGCCTTTGTTTGCCATTGTGCCGAAACACTCGCGGCATCGGGTGCATTGCCTTTTGCATAACGGATATCAGCACTGCCGAAAGCTGCATGCATACCGGTGCCATTAACAGCCTCCCACGATGCCTGGTTAATGGGCTTGGGATCGGGCAATTCTTCATAGTGTGTAAAACGGTTCTGCTGGGCCAGAACAGGGCAGGCGGCTGCACACAGCAAAACTGACTGGTAGATTTTCCTGAGCATTTGATCTGATTATTTTTTGCAGTTTCAGCAGAAAAATACAAACAAAAAAGCAAATGAAGCCCGTACTGCACCCTGAAAAAGGGGGTGTTGGTGGTGAATGCGGCAAGTATATCGATTGCGTAAAATTTATTTTGTTTGGTGAAGCAGGAAAAAGATAGTGGTTGATCAGGGCTGCTGTTGCCTTACAAGGGTTATTTTCTGTTCCACTGCTTTTATCCTGCCCAGCCAGTATTGCCTGGCTTCCTCATTGCTTATCGCATTTTTTCCTGACCGGATATGCGCGGGTATCTGCGTGATGCGAAAGATATTTTTATGCTTATCCTGCTCCGCTTCTTTCTGGTTGGAAGGCTCTTGCCGGTGACGCCAGCAATCGAGTGCTTGTTCATAACCGCGCTGCAGTGCTTCAAAATAGGCGATCAGCTGCGCTGTTGTATTGGGTATATAACCAGGGTCTGAGCAGCCGCAGGAATGAAAAGTGATACCGACCGAATACAATGTTTTCAGATGGGCCCATTCTTTAATAGCTGTTCTTTTCGGTGCGGTGAAATCGAGCCCCATATTGGCCATCAGCTCACCACATTGCGGACATTTGGCCTCCACTGTTCTTTTATCGTCACGGTTGATATCCCACATCAGCCTCCGTTTAAATGTTTTGCGGCATTTAAAACAGGCATAATGAGGTTTATATGCTACCATTGCGTACCTGCACATTGTATCTGCTTTTAATGATATACCGGCACCGGCAAATACATGGGCAATGCCGGGCCTCAGATCAAAATTAATTAAATAAAAATAGCTGCTACCTGCAAGGGACAGCTTTGGTTTCCGAGAACGTTGCCGCTGTTTTAAAAGAAAACTCCCGAAATCTTTGCGAAATTGGATAAGCTCCGGAGCAATGGTATACCTGTTCTTATTAAAAACCATCACATCATTTAAACTTAACTAACATGCGAGCGTATTTAAAACCGGGAAAAATCTTTTACGGTGCTTTGTTATTGCTCCCGCAGGCCTTTGGCGGATGCGGAAAGGAAATACAGCAAACAGCATCGCAGAAAGAACATTCCTTTCTCACAGTACCGGCATATAATATTGTAAACAGTTTGCCGGCAGGTTATGTAACAGACGGCTCGGTAGACTATACCAGCTATATCCAGCCTGCGCTGGATAGCCATACCGATATTGAGTTTCCGGGTTTTCCTATCCTGGTCAATGATACCGGCCTGCGCATACATTCCAACAAAACCATCACATTTTTACCGGGGTCTGAGCTATGGATGAAGCCTTCCAATAAAAATGTATACGGGGTGATCAGGATAGATACAGCCAATAACATCACACTGAACAGCCCGGTGATCAAAGGTGACCGCTATACACATCTTGTTACAACCGGTGAATGGGGCATGGGTATACTGATGTACTCCTGCGGTAATGTTACCATCAATGATGCAAAGATCAGCGATTGCTGGGGTGATGGCATCTGCCTTGGCCGTTCATCCATTTCCAACCACAATATCTCCATCAACAATGCCTGGTGCAATAACAACAGGCGCGATGGTATTACTGTTGGCGCAGTAGATACTTTATCACTTGTTGCACCTTATGTATCCAATACAAATGGTACATTACCGATGGCCGGGATAAATTTTGAACCCAATTCATCGGCCGACGATATCAAAAATGTAACAGTGAATAACCCTGTTACTGTACAGAACCAGGGCAATGGCATCCAGTTTGGATTGGACAACCTGCTGAAACCTTCCGCCACCAAAACAGTGAGCGCCACTATCATCAATCATAAAGATTCAGCATCAGGTAAAATTTCTTTTGTGGTATCCTGCTACCGGCGCGACAGTACCACCACCGGTACTGTTACAGGCAATATCAATATGGTAAACCCAGACTGGAAAAACCCGGTCACTAAGCGTGCTTTTCAATACTGGGCAACAGAGCCGGGACTGCAGGGCACTGTATCAACGCCCCAGGTAATGATCAACAATGTTTATAAAACAACAGCGCAGATGCAGGTGTTATTTCCCAGCTGGATCAATGCTGGTAACTGCACCATCACTTATTAAAATCATTTTCACCGCTAACATAAAAGCGTGTATCCTCAACCAGAACCAATGCTTCAATACCGGGTTGTCCTGCCGGGCAGCCCGGTTGATTGTTTGCTTTGTTTACAGCGGCAACGTTACCGCTGATTAAATTTACCGTGAGTAAGCAGGAAAATATTTTTGCAATAAAACAGATGGCACTGAAAACGATCCAGCATCCCGAAAGGGCCGCGCAATACCAAACCGGCGCATACAGCGATGCGGTAGAAGCAAATGGTTTCCTGTTTGTAAGCGGGCAGGCTGCAGTGGATTTTACCCGCTCTGCATTCCGGTTAGGTACTATTGAAGAGGAAACCCGGCTAACCATGCATAACCTGCAGCAGATCATTGAAGCCGCAGGCGCCCGTATGAGTGATATAGTGAAATGCACCGTACACCTTGCTGATATCGGCGATTTTGAACGGTACAATGAAATATATGCCGGTTATTTTACAGGTATTAAACCTGCCAGAACCACCGTGCAATCGGTACTTGCCAGGGGATTGAAAATAGAGATCGATTGTATTGTGAAACTGAACAAGGCAGGGAAGGACTGACTTCTTCACCGGCAGGCTTTGCTGCATTACGATCATCATAGTGGTTCTGGTAGTACCGCAAAGCGCAGATAATTGTGACCGATAATTTACCGTAAAGCCTTATATTAGTCATTATAAGTGTAGTGGTTTGTTTGCTTTTGAACCAACCACCATCACTGATATGGCTGAAATGAAAACTGTACCACATCATTTTACAACGATCAAGGATATTGCCAGGAACCTGAATATTTCTGTTTCCACTGTTTCCAGGGCATTAAGGGATACCCATGATGTAAACCCTGAAACGAAAGAACGTGTACTGGCCATGGCAAATGAACTGAATTACAAGCCCAATTTCAATGCAAAAGGGCTGGCGCACAGGCGTACCCACAATATCGGTATCATACTTCCTTTTATCACCAATTATTATTTTTCTACAGTGATCACCGGTATGCAGGAAGTGGCTTACAGCAACAGTTTTAATATCACACTCTATGTTACCAATGATGATGCAGCCCGTGAATGCGATATACTGAACAACCTGCCCCTGGCAGGTATGGATGGTTTACTGGTGTCCCTGTCAGGCTCTGCAGATTCGTACCCGCAATACCAGAAGCTGATCGACCTGGGTATTCCCGTTGTATTTTTCGACAGGGTAGCACCTGGCATCAAAACATCCAAGGTAATGCAGGATGATTTCAATGGTGCCTGCGAAGCAGTGGAGCATTTGTTCAGAGCAGGCTACCGGAAAATTGCCCACTTGGGTGGCCCCGAAGGACTTGCATTGTCTGAGAAAAGAAAACAGGGGTACCTGGCAGCATTACAGAAGTTCAAACTGCCTGTGCAGCAGGAATGGATCATGCAATCCGGTTTTTCACAAGAGCAGGGCGAGAAGGATATGCTGCAACTGTTGAATGGGAAAACATTGCCGGATGCGGTTTTTGCCATCAACGACCGCAAAGCCGTAGGTGCCATGATCACGCTGAAACAAAAAGGTATCACCATCGGCAAGGAGATCGGCGTGATCGGTTTTACCAATGACCCCGTTGCAGCCCTGGTAACACCTTCACTTTCCACCATCGCAGAACCAGCTTTTGAGATCGGTAAAAAAAGCTGCGAATTATTGCTGAAGCATATTGCTAAAAGAAATTTTATTCCTGAAGAAATTGTGCTGCCCGGCAAGCTGATCACCCGGGAATCTACACGGAGAGGGTAGCGGGATTTGAGTAGCAGGATGCAAGATCATGTTATTGAGCAGGGGTACGGAGGCATAAGGCCGGTTGCCTGCTGGTTTAACCAGGTTGCTTCGTTTCATTCACAATGACGGTACAAGTATCATTGTGTACCAGCCGGCCACCGATGATGGTGGTTGAAACATGAATGTTGTCATCGAACAATACCAGGTCGGCATCCTGGCCTGGGATGAGGCTGCCTTTGGTATCGTTGATACCGAGAATAGCAGCGGGTGTTTGTGTGATCATTTTTACGGCATCCGGCAGGGGGATACCTGCCAGCTGGATCATGTTGCGTACCAGTCTGTCGGCAGTTGCCACGCTTCCGGCAAAGGAGCTGCGGTCGGGCAGCAAGGCAATGCCGTTCTCTACAATCACCGGTAATCCATCTTCCAGGCTACCTAAAATACTGTTGCCTTCGGGAGCACCGGCGGCACGCATGGCATCGGTGATCAGTACTGTTTTATCCGGTCCTTTTATTTTATATACCAGCTGAAGCAATGGTGCCGGCAGGTGAATGCCGTCTGCAATGATCTCTACTGTCATTTCATCCAGCAGGTAAGCTGTTTCAATCACACCGGCATAGCGGTGGGCATTGCGGCGGGTAATCCCTGACATGGCTGAATAAAAATGTGTGGCATGGGTGAAGCCGTTTGCAAAACCTTCCAGGGCTTCTTCATAAATAGCATCGGTATGTGCCAGCGCTACCAGGATATTGCGTGCCGTAAGCCGCCTGCCAAACTCCAGTGCACCGGGTAATTCAGGCGCAGCACTCCACCGCCTGATAAACGGGTAGGCTGCCAGCAGCGCTTCGTATTCTTCCGCATCTGGATTCCTGATATAGCGCGGATCCTGCGCACCACGCTGGCTCATGGCAATATAAGGCCCCTCCATGTGCATACCAATGAATTGTGCACCATTTGTATTGAGCCTGTTTGCTTTTTCATAAGCCTTCAGCGTGGCATGCAATGCTTCAGTGGTACCGGTGAGTGTGGTAGGCATCAGGGCAGTGGTGCCATATTTTGCATGCGTGGCTGCGATGGCCAGGAATGCTTCAATAGTGCCATCCATAAAATCGTGACCACCGCCACCATGAATATGCATGTCAATAAAGCCCGGTGATACCCATCTGCCGCAGGCATCGATCGTGATCAGCTCAATGCTGTCTTCCACAGGTGTATTCATACCGGCAATTTTCCCGTCACGGATCAGCACCGACCCATCGCGAACAATACCGGCAGGGGTTAACAAACGGCCATGGATAATTTGTATAATGGGTGAAGACTGCATGAGGATCATTGTTTTTGTGTACGGGAAAATTTCCAGCTTTTTATGCGATGGCCATAAAATGCATAGAACACCAGGTAAAGATAACAGGGTAGGAGGATCTGATAGGCTGCTTTTTCACCTTTCAGATCGGCGAAATAACCGTATAAAAGTGGCACCAGTGCATTACCACACAATCCCATGATCAGTATGGATGCGCCTATTTTGGTAAAGCGGCCCAGCCCGTCAAGCGCCAGCGGCCATATGCCCGCCCATATAAGGGCATTGGGCAAACCCAGCAGCACGACAAACCAGATGGAAACATCAGTTTGATGACCCAGTAACAGGATACTGCCGCTGGTACAAATGATGAGCAGCGAAAACAACAGGCCAAGCAGGGTACATAATTTAAGTGCTGTTACCTGTTTTAGCCACCGGGGAATGCAAACGATCCCTGCCAGGTAGCCAATAATGGTGGCAGTTAAAGTATAGGAAGGAAACACTTTTGCTTCCAGCAGCGGAATATGCATGGTGCCCGCATAACCGATAATAGTATCAATGGCAACAACCTGGGTACCTACATGCAGAAATATGGCCAGTGCTCCAAGCATCAGGTGCGGAAACTGCAGTATGCTGGTATGGGTACTGCTTTGTTCTTCTATTGTACCGGCGGGACTAATTTCAGGCAATGGCGCATACCGCACCAGCACACCGGTAAGCAGCAGGAATACAGCCATCACTCCATAGGGCAACATTACACGGCGCAAGAGTGCCTGCAGGGCTATTTCTTTTTCTGCATAACCCATTAATGGCAGCTGTTTGAATAGCTCATTGTCACCTGCTTTCAAGATAACCGCAGCAAACACGATAGGAGCGAGTATACCGGCTCCTTTATTGCAGATGCCCATAATACTGATGCGCTGTGCCGCATGTTCTTTGGCACCGATCACAGTGATATACGAATTGGCTGCAGTTTGCAGTATGGCTAATCCCAGGCCGATGGTGAACAGTCCGCAGAGAAAAACAGGATAGGTACGTGTATAGGCCGCAGGTATAAACAGCAGGGCCCCCAAGGCCATGGCGCAAAAACCACAGAACATACCCTGTTTAAATCCCAGTTTTTTCAGCAGGTAAGCACCGGGTACAGACATAACGAAATAGGAAATATAAAATGCAAAAGTGACCAGGTAAGACTGGAAATTCTGCAGTTCGCAGGCAATTTTAAAATAGGGAATCAATATCGAATTTACCCAGGAAATAAACCCAAATATAAAAAACAGCAAACCCATAACGGCAAGTGAAATACCTGTCTGGTAAGGGCGGGCTGGCTGTTTACTGTTAATAGCGGGCCCTGCTGTTCCTTTGGGGGCGGCGGCCTGGCGGGGATAGGCGGTATCAGTGTTCGAAACGATGTTCATGGGCAATCATCTGAAATAAAAAACTGGTTTATTCTTCTTCTTATAATATAATTATACAATATCAGGTATAGCTGCTATCCGGGGTAAGTGTTCGGCTGTTTAAAATTGCGGGAAATAAACCGATTAAATATAGCAAACCTCCTGCTAAATCTGTGCAAACGCTTCCGGCAGCGTTCTCGGTATTATAGTTGGCTGCAGGGGCCTGTTACATGTATTTTCACATTTATATTTGATACAACCGGCTGCAACGGCGTGATAGGTCTATTAGCCTGATGACCTGGCATTCTCCTGGTTTCTAAACTCGTTTACATATGGAAAATAACAGAAGGGATTTTTTGAAATTTACCGGGCTTGCGGGTATAACCGCATCGCTTTCTTCATTGATCCCGGCACTGGGGCATGCACGGGGAGGGCAGTTTGCCGGTATGGCAGTAAAGAGCAGCCAGGGCTTTAATATGTGTGGCTATGCGGCACCTAAACTGGATAAAGTGCGTATCGGTTTTATCGGGTTGGGTAACCGTGGGCCTGCAGCCGTGATACGGATGAGCTATATTGAAGGCGTAGAGATCAAAGGGCTCTGTGACCTGCGGCCGGCTAAAGTGCAGGAAATGCTGCAACAGCTTGCCGGCACTTCTCAAAAACCGGATACTTATACTGGTAAGGAAGAAGCCTGGAAACAGCTATGTGACCGCTCTGATATTGATGTGATTTATATAGCCACCCCCTGGAAGCTGCATACGCCCATGGCTCTCTATGCAATGGAACATGGCAAGCATGTTTGCGTGGAAGTGCCTGCGGCCACAACCGTAGATGAATGCTGGCAACTGGTGGAAACATCTGAACGAACAAAAAAACACTGCCGCATACTGGAAAATTGTTGTTACGATTTTTTTGAGCTGCTCACCCTCAATATGGCGCGCCAGGGTTTATTCGGCGAAATAGTACATGCAGAAGGGGCCTATATACACGATTTGCTGGAAGGGAATTTTTCAAAGGAAAAATACTGGAATATGTGGCGGCTGCGTGAAAATGCGGGCCGCAATGGCAACCTGTATCCCACCCATGGTCTTGGTCCTGTTTGCCAGGTGCTTAACATCAACCGCGGTGATAAACTGGACTATCTGGTGTCGATGTCATCGAACGATTTTATGATGGGCGAAAAAGCAAAAGCCCTTGCTGCAAAGGATAATTTTTATGCCCCCTTTGCCGGCAGCCATTTCAGGGGTAATATGAACACTTCCGTCATCCGTACCGATAAAGGTAAAACCATTATGCTGCAACACGATGTTAGTTCACCCAGGCCATATTCACGCATACACCTGGTCAGCGGCACAAAGGGTACAGCATTGAAATACCCGCTGGAGCCGCGTATTGCCCTCGGCGATGAATGGCTCAAGGCCGAAGAATACAAGAAAATAGAAACGGAGTACACACCTCCTGTAGTAAAATATATCGGTGAAATGGCCAAACAGGTGGGCGGCCATGGTGGCATGGATTTTTTGATGGACTGGCATACGATCGATTGCCTGCGCAATGGGTTACCCATGGACCAGGATGTGTATGATACCGCTTTGTGGAGCGTGATCGGTCCTTTGAGCGAGCGTTCAGTAGCGGGCCGTTCTAAACCGGTAGATATCCCGGATTTTACCCGGGGCGCCTGGAAAACCAACCAGCCGGTGGATCTTTCATTAAAAGGAGGTGGCAATACCACGGTGAAAGAAAAAAATAAAAGATAAAACACAAATAAATAAACATGATGAAAGTAGTTGTACTGCCTGATGCAAAGGCATTGGGACAGGCTGCCGGTGAAGAAGCTGCAAAAGCCATTAAAGCTGCTGTCAGGGAGCGTGGCCAGGCCAATATCATCCTGGCAACAGGAACCAGCCAGTTTGAAACACTGCATACACTGACAGGCGACAAGGATATCGACTGGAGTAAAGTGGTGATGTTTCACCTTGATGAATACATCGGGTTGCCTGTAACGGCACCCGCCAGTTTCAGAAAATACCTGCGCGAACGGGTGCTGGATAAAGTACCGGCCTTAAAAGCTGTATTCCTAATAGATGGTGAACAGGATCCTGTTGCGGAATGCAGCAGGCTGAACAAGGCCATCCGTGAATACCCCATTGATGTGGCCCTGGTTGGTATTGGCGAAAACGGCCATCTTGCATTCAATGATCCACCTGCAGACTTTACTATCACAGATCCTTATATTGTTGTAAACCTCGAAGAACAATGCCGCAGGCAACAATTGAATGAGGGCTGGTTCAGATCTATTGATGAAGTACCGCAGCAAGCCATCAGCATGTCTGTACACCAGATCATGCTTTCAAAACAGATTATCTGTTCTGTGCCCGACAGGCGCAAAGCGCGGGCAGTGAAAGATACATTGCAACAACCGGTAAGCAATGCATTCCCGGCCAGTATTTTAAATACACATACCCATTGCAGCTGCTACCTGGACAAAGCCGCTGCTTCGCTGATTGAGAACGACCAGCTGGAAAAAATAGCAGCTGTATAATCGCTGTTGTACTGTTGTTTGCTTGCGCTATCGATTGCCTGAGATTGAATGCCATTCTCCCTAATGAAAAAAACTGCTTATGGATACTAACTGCAAAAGATTACTGATGCTTTTCATCAGTATCTCGCTGGGATTGTCTGTTGCATATGCACAGCAAACGGCTATTTCGGTATCCGGTACGGTAAGTACCCCCGATAGAAAACCATTGGAAAACGTATCGGTAAAACCCAAAGATGCCAGAACGGTTGTAACAACTGCTGCAGATGGCAGCTTTCAGCTGAAGGTGACCAAACCCGGAACGGTCATCGTTTTTTCACTGGTAGGGTACCTGCCAAAGGAATTGGCTGCTGTCAAAGGCAGTATGAACGTTGTATTGCAACCAGCTGAAACAACTGGTGAAGATGTGGTGGTAGTAGGTTATGCAACGGTAAAAAGAAAAGATCTTACCGGTGCTGTATCATCGGTGGGTGCAAAACAATTGAAAGATATCCCGCTGACTTCCGCTGCGCAGGCACTTACCGGCCGCCTGGCCGGTGTGCAGATCACTACTGCAGAAGGATCGCCTGATGCAGATATCCAGATCAGGATAAGAGGCGGAAATTCTATTACACAGGACAATTCGCCTATTTATATCATCGACGGGGTACAGGTTGAAAACGGTTTGGCGGGTCTTGCACCCCAGGATATTGCCTCTATCGATGTGTTGAAAGATGCCTCCTCCACGGCCATATATGGCGCCAGGGGTGCCAATGGAGTAGTGATCATCACCACCAAAACCGGCAAGGCAATGAAAACAGTGATCAGTTACAACGGTTTTCTGGGCACCAGCCGGCTGGTAAAGAAACTGCCGGTAATGAGCCCTTATGAATTTGCTGTGTGGCAATGGGAGCGGGATGCTTCTTATGCAACAGGCGCACATCCTGTATATGGCACCTGGGCCGATATTCAGCAGTTTAAGAACACTCCGGCAGTTGACTGGCAGGAAAGGGTGCTGAACAATAAAGGACTGCAGCAAACACATAATGTAAGTGTAAGCGGCGGTACCAAAACCACGCAGTTCAACCTAAGCGGCACTTATAACAAACAGGATGGTATTGTTCTTAACTCAGGCTACGACAGGAAGCTGATCAATTTCAGGTTTGCCCATGCTGTTGATGAACACCTGAGCTTCGGGATCACCACGCGCTACAACAACCAGGTGGTCACCGGTGCGGGTACATCAGACGCGGGTATGTCTGCTTACAGCAAATTGCGCAATACCATCAAATACCGGCCGATGATGATGAAGGGAGCAGGGGATGACCAGATCGATGAATCGTACTATGAAGAAACCAATACCGGTTTTGGGCTGGCCATCCTCAACCCCGTGGCACTAAGCAATGGCGAGTACAATAAAGTGGTTCGCCGGTTTTTAAACCTCAGCGGGTATATCAATTATAGTTTTTTAAAATCATTTGCCTTTAGAACCACTATCGGCTTCGACAGGAACACCACCAACACACAGGTATTTAAAGATTATTTTACACCTGAAGCCAGGGTGCTGGGGGGCGGTCTTCCCTGGGCCGGTATCACCGATCTAACGGCATCCACGTTTAATCTTTCAAACACGCTTACTTATAACACTGTCATCAATAAAAAGCATCGTTTAATTCTGCTGGGAGGCAGCGAGATTTACAATACATCGAACCTGACGCTGGATAATAAGATACAGAACTATCCCATTGGTACTACTGCAGAAAAGGCATTGTCACAACCAACGCTCGGTGTGCCCTTTCCGCAGTTCCCCACGATAACCGGTGCTGACAGCAGGAGTGTCTCTTTTTTCTCCCGCGCCAATTATGCATATAACGATAAGTACCTGCTCACACTAACTGCCAGGGCCGATGCTTCTTCTAAATTTGCACCGGAGAACAGATGGGGCTATTTTCCTTCCGGTGCGTTGGCCTGGCGTGTTTCCAGGGAAGATTTTATGAAAAAAATAAAATGGATCAGCGACCTAAAACTGCGCGTAAGCTATGGACAGGTAGGTAATAACCGCATACCCGATTACCTGTATTTTACTTCTTACAAAACCACCGGCCGGTACAATCTCAATGAAGTGATCGTGCCTGCTGCAGAGGTAACAGCGCTTGCCAACCGCAACCTGAAGTGGGAAGTGACCACTTCACGCGATATTGGCATAGATGTTTCCTTGTTCAATGGCAGGGTGCAACTGACTGCAGATGCTTACCGGAATACGACCAATGACCTGCTGGTTAATTCTCCTATCCCATATAATTCAGGATTTAAAACGCAGCTGCAGAACATTGGTAAAACAGAGAATAAGGGACTGGAATTTCAGCTGGGCAGCAATATCATCAGCCATAAGCATTTCAGGTGGACGGCCGATTTCAATATCTCTTTCAACCGGAACAAAATTATTCAGCTGGCAGCCAAACAGCAATCTTATACCGTGAACTCCAATGTAAGTCCTAACGGCTATGCCGACTACCTGGTGGCAGTGGGCCAACCGGTGGGGACTATGCTTGGCTGGGTATCTGATGGATTTTATAAGGTGGATGATTTCAACTGGACAGGCAACAGCTATGTGCTGAAAAAAGGACAGCCCGATCCCAGTCCTATTTTCGGACAGAAAGCTGCACCCGGCATGATGAAATACCGGGATATCAATAATGACGGACTGGTAAACCAGCAGGATCAAACGATCATCGGCGATCCCAATCCCAGGTTCACCGGTGGTCTCAACCAGCAGCTCGCTTACGGGCAGTTTGATATGAGTGTGTTTGTCAATTTTGTTTGCGGCAATAAAATTTTCAATGCCAATAAAGTAGAATTCACCAACGGCTATACCGATGGCACCAACCTGCTGGGTATGATGCAGAACCGCTGGCACAATATCGATGCCAATGGTAACCCGGTAACAGATCCGGCACAGCTGGCGGCACTTAACCAGCATGCAACCATCTGGAGCCCAAAGCTGGGACCAGGTGCTTTTACTGCCAATAGCTGGGCGATAGAAGATGGTTCTTTTTTGCGTATCAACAATATCACCCTGGGCTACACCTTGCCCCCGGCGGTATTAAAGCGGATGCGGTTATCTAACCTGCGGGTATACGCCACTGTGAATAATCTTTGTGTGCTTAGCGGTTATTCCGGTTACGATCCGGAAGCGAATGTGCGGGGCAATGGAGGTGTGATCTCGGGTATAGATTATTCGGCTTATCCCAGAAGCAGGTCGTATTTCGTGGGGCTCAATCTTTCTTTCTAACGCATTCAATCATCCTGTATGAAAATGAAAATAGATCACTACCGGCTGCCTTGCTGCTTATTGCTGTTACTGACAATAGCAATAAGCGGCTGTAAAAAATATTTAACCATGGATGATCCGGCAACGCTCATGTCGGAAAAATATGTTTTTAGCAATGTGGCCAATGTAACCAATGCTGTTATGGGTGTATATAAAATGCTGGCCACCGTGTACAATGGCGGCTCAGCGCCTACACGGTATTCACTGGACAGTGATGAGGGATGGGGAACCGTAGGCAATGGTGACAATGGGCAGGCCGATATATCGCGTTACAATATTACTTCTACCAACTCGCAGCTTAACCTGGTATTTGAATACTTGTATTCCGGTATCGACAGGGCCAATAACTGCATTAAAAATATTCCGCAGATGGACCTGTATAAGAACGGGTCTGCTGCCGATCAGCAACAGTTGCGGCGTTTATATGGTGAAGCGCTTACCCTGCGAGCCCAGTTTTATTTTGAGCTCATCAAAAACTGGGGCGATGTGCCGGCGCCTTTTACACCCAGCATCGATCAGCGGGACCTGGCCCTGCCTAAAACCGATCGTGATACGATCTACAATAAAATACTCGACGACCTGAAAACGGCGGAAACACTGATCCCCTGGCGTGGCGATAGTATTGCATCCACCATAGATGAACGCATCACGAAGGGAACGGTGAAAGGTGTTCGTGCACGGGTGGCATTGTATGCAGGCGGTTATTCACTCCGCAGATCGGGCAAGCTCGAGAGAAGGGCCGATTATCTTGCCTTGTATACAATTGCCAGGGATGAATGCAATGATATCATCCAGCGGCCGGATAAACACCGCCTTAATCCCAGTTTTACTGCAGTGTTCAAAGACAATATACTCGCTTATAAAATTGAACCGAATGGTGAGGTGTTGTTTGAAACCGGTGTGGGCAGGGATGCCAGGGAAGGGTCAACAGGTTATCTCGATGGGCCGCGTTTTATACCGGTAGGTTTAACCGCGCTCAGCGGAAGCGGTATTTTTCATATAACACCCTCTTTTTTTTATGCTTTCAACCAGTATGATAGCCGGAGGGATGTAACCTTTGCCCCCTACCAGAGCGATCTTAATACCATGATCCGCACACCCAAACCCATGTCGCTGTGGAGCCTGGGTAAATTCAGGCTCGACTGGTTAACACCCTTGCCCAATTCAACTGCACAACAATGGGGTGTGAACCTGCCGCTGATGCGTTTATCAGATGTGCTGCTGATGTTCGCCGAAACAGAGAACGAACTCAATGGAGGTCCTACGCCTGCAGCCATCAGCGCTTATGAACAAGTGCGCAAAAGAGCATTCAGGGGCAATGAAAGCCAGATGGGTATTACCCCCACCGGTAAAGATGCTTTTTTTAAAGCAGTGGCCGATGAACGATGGTTTGAACTGGCCGGTGAAGGATTGCGCAAATACGACCTCATCCGCTGGAACATGCTTACCACCAGGTTGAAAGAGATGAAGGATATCCTCAATAAAATGCTGGCCAAAACACCGCCTTACGATAACCTGCCGCAAACCATGTGGTATAAGAACAATTCGCCCGGTGATATTATCTGGGGTAATTCTTTCTATACTAAAACACCCGTTACTCCAGTACCGGCGGGCTATGCAACTGTTGCCTGGATGAGCGCACTCACCACGGCCTACATCACCAATATTGCCGTGGGCTTTCAACCCAACCACAGTGAGATGTACCCGATACCGCAAACAACCATGGATTCCAATCCGAACCTTAAACAGGATTTCGGGTATTAATGTTATGCCGGTATGCTGAAATGGATTATACATAACGCTATACTGTTTTCATTCTGTTGCCTGTCAATGGGGGCACTGGCTTGTGGCAATGACAGCACGGTGCCGCGCACCCATGCATTGCCTGCTGTATTGCCTGCAAACGAGCAGGGCAGGATAGCGCAGTTGCTGCTGGCTGCTGCACATGAGCTGTACAACCGGCATATCCCGCTTCCGGCAAACCGCAAAGACTGGGAGGCTTACAGTGCAGAACTGCGGAAAAAAATAAGCGCATCAACGGGAATGCTGGTGCAGCATCAGCTGCCACTCCGGTATAAAGAAATGATTGTACAAAAGCAGCAGGGGTATACGGCAAAAAATATCTGTTTTCAAACACGTATTGGTGTGTCGGCCACTGCTGGTTTATTTGTTCCTGATGGAAAAGGGCCTTTTCCTGCCGTGATGGTCTTATGCGGTCATTCACCCAATGGCCGTTTCTACGATAAATACCAGGCTGTAGCACAAGCATTGGCCAGGCATGGATATGTAGCCCTGCTGATGGACCCCTGGGGTGCAGGCGAGCGCACTACCGTGTATGGGCAAATGGAATACCACGGTGGCAACCTGGGCGCTTCCCTGATGGATGCAGGTGAAACACTGATGGGTATGCAGCTGACCGACAATATAAGAGGGATAGACCTGTTGTGTTCCCTGCCTTATGTGGATACTGCCAGGATAGGCGCTACAGGCGCCAGTGGTGGCGGTAATCAAACCATGTGGCTGGCCGCGATGGATACGCGCGTAAAAGCAGCCGTGCCTGTGGTGAGTGTGGGAACATTTGAATCGTATATCCTTCGCAGCAACTGCATTTGTGAACTGCTGCCAGGCGGGCTTCGCTTTACAGAAGAAGCCGGTGTGCTGGCATTGATCGCACCACGTGCTGTTAAAATGTGTAATGCAGCACTGGATATCAATCCCGCTTTTTACCCCGAAGCAATGCAGCGCAGTTACCAGGCAGCACTGCCCGTATTTACAATGATGGGTAAGGAACACGATATCAGCTACGAGGTATTCGATCTGCCGCATGGTTATTTTTCAGCAGAAATAGCAGCCATGCTGGGATGGATGAATCATTTTCTGAAAGGAGAAAAAGACTGCCAGGCAGTGCCCCTGCAGGCGACTGATACCCTGCCAGAGCCAATAGTGATGAGCTTTGCAAAACAGCGGCCGGAAGATATTGTAACAACAGCTGCATTCTGCAGTGCCAAAGCAAAGGATTACTACAACCAGCTGCAGGCTGCAACAACGGTAGACACCGCGGTGAAAAGAAAACAGCTGAAAGAAATACTGCATATACAGTCACTGCCCCTGGTTCAACGGGTACAGCAGTTGCCCGCTATACATGGCTGGAACAGGTATGTGCTGCATGTTGCAGACAACCGGGAAATACCTTTATTGCTGGCGCCGCCTGCCGATACAGCCAAAGGATATGTGCTGCTTTGCCACCCCGCCGGCAAACAGGCTATACCAACAGCCATACTGGATGCTTACCTGCACGAAGGCTATGGACTGGCACTGGCAGATATCTGGGGAACAGGAGAACTGGCTTTGCGCGATAGTTCAGATAAAAAAATAGCACAGTATCATACACTGGCCCGTTCTGTATTATGGCTGGGGCAAACAATGATGGGCGAGTGGGTGAAAGACCTGTTTGCTGTAAGCGGCTTTTTAAAAGAACAATGCCAGGCAAAAAAACTGGTGATAGACGGGACAAAGGAAACCGGTCTTGCAGCCCTGTTCATGCAGGCAATACAGCCTGTTGCCCATGAACTGGTATTACGCTATACACCGGTTAGTTATGGGTTTGATCAACGTGCGGGTATTGATTTTTTCAGCATGGCTGTTCACTTACCGGGTATGCTGCCCTGGGGGGATGTATCACTGGCAGCAGCATTGAGCCATACAGCTATCCGTTTTATTCAACCGGTCACCATGTCGGGCCGTGTTATCGATCAAGCAGAAAAAGAAGTACAGCTGGCTGCATTCCGCAAACAGGGTTGGGCTACAGGTAACAAAACTGCCATACTGATGCAGGCAGAATAAATGATCACTGCTTTAAATTATGTTATGTAATAATAAATTCAGCAATGCAAAATTGGTGTGCACAAAAAATATGCAGGCAGGGCTCGGGTACCAGGAAACGAACATTGTTGCAGGGCTGCCTGCCTGTAATAACCTGTTTGCTGCTACTGCATGGCAAAGTGCAGGCGCAGCAGGGAAAAATAGTACTGGGGGCAAATAACAAAACCAGTTACACCATATACCTTGATACCGCTGCAACAAATGAACTGAAAAATGCTGTGAAAGAGCTGGCAGATTATTGTTACCTGACAGGTGGATTCAAACCTGTAATTAAAGCTGCTGCCGGAACCATGCAGACCCCTTTTATCAGCATTGGCAAAACACCGGCTGCAGTTGCTGCAAACCTGGATGCAGTCCGTATACCTGCCGATGGTTTTCGTATCATCACAAAGAACAGTAACCTGTTTATCATAGGCAATGATACACATGAGGGCGCACAAACTTCTTTAGGTGGCATTAGCCGGGGAACAGTGAATGGAGTGTACACATTTATAGAAGATTACCTGGGTGTAAGCTGGCTCACACCTTTTCATAAAGATGACTACATTCCTCACCGCGCTAGAACCGAACTGCCAACGATCAGCAGGCTGGATACACCGGTGTTCCGGTTCAGAAAACTGCCTTATACCGGGGCAGGACCAGCAATTGACCAGTGGCGCTTGCATACATTGCAGGGCGGCATTGTACATCCATCATACGATCATGCCTGGCTGGCTACTATCCCGGCAAAAGCATTTACTGAACATCCCGGCTGGTTTGCACAGCTGAATGGAAAGCCTTTGCCACCCTCCGGCGATTATAAACTGGAAACGACCAACCCCGAGCTGGTACAGGCTTATGCCAATGCGATCATAGAAGCATTCAGGAAAGACAGTACACGCCGCTGGTATTCGCTTTCGCCTTCTGATGGTGCAGGATGGAGTGATAGCCCCGAAAGTACGGCGCTTACAGAAAAAGATCCGGATGGTGCATTGTCCAGAACACCGCTTATCATCCGCTTCTACAATGATGTGGCAAAGATCGTGCGACGTGTATTTCCCGACCGCAGGCTGGGCGGCTATATCTATGCATCTTACCTGTACCCGCCTGCTAAAGGGCTGCCGAAGCTGGAACCCAACCTGGGGTTGGTATTGGCGCCATCCATTGGTTATGGGTACCGCCTATACCGGCCTGATGTTCGTGATAAATGGGATAAACTGGTGCGTGCCTGGGCCGAAACTGCGCAAAGGGATGGCTTCGACCTGTATTATTACGATCTGCCTACCGCACTGGTGCAGTACAACGGTATTCTGCCACCCGCACCGGAAATACTGAATTTTGTATACAGCCGGTTATTGAAATACGGTTTTAAAGGGTGTTATGTTTATGGTATGCCGGTATGGCCTGCCTTTGCAGCCAGCAATTATACTATTGCCAAACTAACCTGGGATCCCTCGCTGGATGCGGGACAGGTGTTGAAAGCGTATTACGATAAGGCCTATGGTAAAACTCCGGCCCGCTATATCGATACATTGTATGCATTGCTGGGAAAAGCATTCGATAGGTTTTACTGCAGGTATCCCAATGCCACCTACAATATGACCAAAAAACACCTCAGCGAAATATATGCACCCCTGTATCCTGTGCTGGAACAATATTACCTGCAGGCACTGTATCATGCAGGCAGTACAGCAGAAAAAAAACGGTTACAAAACCTGGGCCATGTGTTTTCTCTGATGCAATGGAACCTGAAAGCCTGCGGCCTGCTGGGTAACAATTATACCTCCCTGCTTACCTGCAGCGATGCGGCTATCGACAGCCTGTTAATGGCCACAGAACAAAAAGGCAATCCTGTTGCCAGGCCATTGATACAGATAACACCTGAAAAAGCGTTCAGCATAAAACAGCTAACCACATTGCCCGCTGCAGAAGACACAGTGGATACAGGACTGCCATTGTATAAAAACACCCGCCTGTTGCTGCATGTGCAAAAACTGGGCACGGTGAACATCGCCGTAAAACGGTTTGATGGCAACGCGGAATTTATCTGCTATTATCTTACCGATGCCAAAGGCCATACCATTGTAACGGGTGGTATGCGTGAAGGGCGTATGATCCGTTTTATGGGATTGGCTGGTAACGATTACCTGCTGGATATCCCCAGCCGCGGTGCTTCCCTGCGCCTGGAAATTACTGGTGCAGCAACAGCCTGGAAGGCCAATCCCACACAAGCAGGCCTGCGGGTCATACTCAATGATCTGCCTGATGCCGGATTGCCGTTATACTTTTATGTACCCGCCGGTACGGGGGATTTTAGTATAACCATGAGTGATGGCACCATTGCTGATGTGATCACGGCAGATGGCCGGGTTGCCGGAACTCTAGACAACACCCAAACCAGTGTAAGCCGCCTGCATGTTCCCGGAGCCACCGTTAAACAGGGCTTCTGGAAGATCATGCTGAAAAAAGCTGCTGGCCAGTTACGCATTGCATCGTTTTCGCTGGATAAACAATTGCCACAGTGGCTAATGACCAATCCCCGCGCACTGATGGAAATAAATGGTGCTGTATCAGAGGTGGTACAGGGCGATTAAACGGCCTGCATCACCATAAAAGATCAAATGATCGTTATGCAAAAGAAAAATGTTTTTGGATGGCTGTTGCTTTTTATCGCCTGCACAGGGTGGGCGTTTGTTCAGAAAAAAGCCATACGTATTTTTTCCATCGGTGATTCCACGATGTGTTATTATGATATTGCCGGTATGTCAAAACGCTATGGTGGTGTTGATTATCCCATCCGCGGCTGGATGATGCTTTTTCCTGAATACCTGCAGCCTGGTGTACAGGTATTCAATTGTGGTGCCAGTGGGCGCAGTACAAAAAGCTTCCGCCAGGAAGGCCTCTGGAAAAAAGTGACCGATAGTTTGCAGGCAGGTGATTATGTGTTTATCCAGTTTGGGCACAATGATGAGAAAACAGACACACTGCGTCATACGGATGCTGCCACTTCTTTCAGGAATAACCTGGTTGCCTATGTCAACGAAACCCGGGCAAAAGGCGCTTACCCTGTATTGTTCTCTTCTATCGCACGGCGTGCATATGATAGTGCCGGGCATGTGGTAGATACACACGGTGATTATGTAAAAATGGTAAAACGGGTGGCAGACAGTTTACAGGTACCTTTTGTAGATATGCACGCTGCAACAATGGCCCTGCTTGAAAAAATGGGTCCTGATGCCGCAAAGCAGCTATACCTCTATGTGCCTGCCGGCGCTTTTACCAAGTTCCCGGAGGGATTAAAAGATGATACGCATTTGTGTGAAGCCGGTGCCCGCGTTTATGCCGGCCTGGCCGCTGCCGTCATCAAACAATTGCATCTGCCACTGGCCGCCGGTTTAAAATAAAAGCAGGTACATACATTATCGAATAAAAAAACTGAATCATGGAACAGATCACTCAGCAGGCAAATGAAAACCTGCCGGTAGGGATTGTAGGACTGGGTTTGATGGGTTGCAGCATTGCCACCTGTTTGCTCATGGCGGGTCATCCGGTTATTGCTACTGCACCCATACCTGAAGACCTGGTACATGCCCATAGCCGCATCAGTGAACACCTGCGCCAGGCAAAAGCAGAAGGCCTGGTAACAAAAGATGTAGTGGAATACCTGCAGCGCCTCGAGGTCACCGGTGATTACCAGGCCCTGAAACCTTGCTGGGTGGTGATGGAATGCACGATAGAAAACCTGGCCATCAAAGAAAAAGTGTATGCGGCGATAGAGCGGGTGGTTGGTGCCGATACACTGCTTACCAGCAATACCTCGGCAATACCCATTACACAACTGCAGCAGCTGACACATAAGCCGGGCCGCTTCTATGGCCTGCACTGGAGCGAGCCTGCGCATGTTACCCGGTTTCTTGAAATCATCTGTGGTAATAATAGTGAGCCGGCAGGAGCTGAATGGCTGTACAGGCTTGCGCATTCATGGGGTAAAGAGCCTACACTGGTACGCAGGGATATCAGGGGCTTTATCACCAACCGGCTCATGTATGCCATGTACCGCGAGGCATTTTACCTGGTGGAAAACGGTTATGCAACAGTGGAAGATGTAGACCGCGCCTGCCGGAACAATGCAGGCTACTGGATGACCTTTGCCGGTGTATTCCGGTGGATGGATCTTACCGGCGTACCGGCATACCATACTGTATTAAAAGATCTCTTCCCCGAGCTCAGCACATCCACGGCTGTGCCCGCACTGATCGATGATATTGTCAATGCAGGAGGAAGAGGTGTGGCAAACGGGAAAGGTTTTTATCAATACACTCCCGAAGAAGCAAAAGCCTGGGAGGATACTTTCAGGGAATTCAGTTATGAGATCAGGAAGCTGGCACTGAAATATCCCGAAGATGTAGTACAACGCAAATTGAATAAACAATAATGGCCATGCTAAGAGCCTCCTACCTCCTTTTTCATGTATACGATTATGGGGTGCAGGTTCTCTTATTTTAATGTTGTATTATGATTTTTGAACGCTGTGAAATACCTGTGTTGCCATTAATTTCCAGAAAATAAACGCCATTGTTCAATTGACTAACATCCAGGCGAACCTGGTTCTCAGCCCCTTTTCCAACGAATGATTTTCTAAGTTTACCAGCTACGTCAAAAATATTAATCCGTTTAATCCCTCCGGAAGGGCTATTGGTAATCCTTTTATTGAATGTCTTAGTGTTAGAGGCTTTTTGGGTGTTCTGCGTATGATTATTAACTGATACCATAATTTCTGTATTGGCGGGATTGGGCGTAACTGCAAAAGCAGCGAAGCTATTACAGGAACCATCGGAATTCACATAGTACCAATCCGATTGGCCGCAAGCATTTTGTTTGGCTACAAGTAATGTCCCGGGGCCACCGGTTTGCCCTGTCTGGAAAGCCAATTCATAATCTGAAGTAGTATATTGATTAGGCAAACCATTGGGAATACCATTACAGCTCCATCCCTGTGGTAAAAGCCAAACATAGGAGAAATAATATTCTGTTGGAGATACATCCGCTGTATAAAACGTATTGGGACAAAGATTGTCAGGGATAGAGACATTCTGCACTGCCAAGGGAATACCTACTTCTATAGGTTTTGAAAAGCTCCTGCTTAAGCCACAAACATTGGTCATCGTAAATGTCAGATTGTCCTTGCCATCATTTAATTTTTTTATTGTTACCGTTGGTGTTCCCTGACCACTTATAATAGAGAAGTTGCCATTCGTAGAACCCCACTGTATCTTGATGCCGGAATTCGGTGCCCCGGATACGGTAAAGGTAGAAGAACTGCAAACCGGGCTTGCGCCATTTATACTAGGTGCAGCATTGCAAAATCCAGCATTAGTACAATCTGGTGAAGCATTCGCGTTTAATAGCTGACGAACAATGAAATTAGCAAATTGTTGCTGAATAAGATTGTTGTGATAAACATTATAAAACCCGCCGCCTACATCGGAAGTTGATGTAACCACAGCTTTAAAAGGAGACAGGCCGGGAGATGGCTGATTGCCGCCCACAGCACCGGGATTGGAGATATTAGCATCTGCATTTTCATAAAGATTACCGCTTTGCCAGTTGTTAGCGGCACCGTATCCCTGATTTTGCATATCTAATGCACTAACTGTAGAAACAAAATTATGGGCATCATGTGTGTAGTCAGAGGCATTACCCGCCAACCCTTTTGCTGCTGTTATATTATCCACAAATTGTTTCTGCGTTATGTTATACCCTCCTGGGGCGTCGTCATAGGAATATTGACCGGTGTATTTAAAATTCCTGATGCGCAGTTCAACCAGCGGTAGTATAGGCAACCCAAACAGCTTATGCAAAGTCAATCCCTCAAACCTGTATCTGGCTACATAATCTGTGTTCCCACCTTCTGGCACTGCATAAGCAGAACTTTGAAAATTGATCAGGATAAAGGTAGAATTGCCATCAAATATTTTGGTGCCAGGACCAAAGGGATTGGATGGAGTAAATTGGCTACCGTTTCCGGCATTCTTGGAGCCGGGTGTATTATTCCCTCTTCCAAAAGCGATTGCATAATTGTTTGTTTGAGCAGGATAACCTTTGTTTTGAAGTCTTTGTGCAAAGGCCGCCCTTAAAGGATCAAGTGTAGAAACAACGGGTTAATGGATGAAGGGGCATTGCCTCCATAAGTTACCAACATCTGTTTGGCTGCCGGGCTTTGAAACGCATGCTCAATTTGCCTGAAATCCTTACTAAACCATTTTAACCAGGGCAGGTCATTTGATATCTCATGGAACAAGTATTGCAAGCCCAGGGGGATATTGGCTCCTTGCTGTGGGGCATCATAACTAAAGAAATTTTGAACGTTATGAGTTATGCCATTATCCTCCATATCTTTTAAGCACCACCTAGCTATCAACCCTCCCATGCTCCAACCAATAATGGAAATTGGGTTTGACCCTGTTTTTACCTGGTTCACCTGCTGAATCACTGCCTGTAACACTTTGGCGTTATTTTCTATATAGGTAGTATTGTTTGTAAAATCCACATAGACAAAATCATATCCATAAGCTTTTGCTGTTTCTTTGAAGCCATTACCGGCAAAGAGCCGGCCTAGCTCAGTTGCATCAATATTATCATCGGGATCAAACCCCTCTACAACAATAATAGGCTTGTCAAACACATCATCACAACCGGTTTCTACACTTACTCTGGCACCAGGGTCACCATATAGAGGACTGATGCCGCCAAAGGGCTTAATAGTTTTTGCACCCGCGCCCAGGTATTCATTATCATTGTGGTATAACGCAGGGATATTAATATTCCAAAAATATTTTGGATTAAAATATTCATCGGGATATACAATATTTACCTGACAACTGGCAGTAAGCGTCTGGCCTGCACTATTTATTTGTGCGGTGACGGTCTTGATACCTGCCGAACCATACGAAACGCTTACTGTTGATCCCATGCCAATAGACCGGTATCCTGCACCATCGCCAAAATCTACATTCATAGTGCTGATGCCATTTGTTTCCCACAAGCCAGCAGGAAAAGAAAAACTAATCGGATCAAATTGGTGTATATCAGAAATAAAAGGAGTTAGTGCGAATAAATTATACGTATCATAAGGTGATGCAGCACGTCCCGGTACATCCAGTAAACCAATATTATCGGTGTCAAATTTAAAAAGCCCTTCGCTGATTGCAGAAGAACGCATCCTGTTGTATTGTTTGCAGAGCACAATAAAAGGAATAGCACCACCGCCGTTGATTTTATTTGTCACTGCCTGGTCAAATAAGTCATCTGTATTCTGTAATGACGCATTACCATTTACTCTGCTCAAAGAAAGGAGTTTGTGTAGTTGAAAAATCCGTGTATAATCGGTGATAGGCTCATTGGCAGTACTTACGCCATCGTATTTATTAGCATCAAAAGGATTAAGGGAATACTCCAGCAAAAAGCCGGTAGGCATCTGGCTAAGATCAATACGGAATAGATTACCCCGCCACTGTTCCCTGGAAGTGCTGGCAGCATCTTCAATAATTGTTGTCTGGGCAAAAATGCTAGATGTTAATAAAAGCAAAGAAAGCAGGAGTAGAATTGTTGCTTTCATATATAAGGTTTTAGGTAATGACAAGGTCAGTGACATTCACAAACATCCAGCTTCAGGTCAAAGCGGCCATCTTTTAGTTCAATAGTGTTATTAATGTTACCGTACTCGTTCAGGATAAAATGAAATGTGCCAGCAATAATCTTTTTATCAAAATCCAGTTTTGTAATTAGTAAGCTGCTGCCTTTTATAAAAGGACCAACATAATTTATAGAACTATTGTCCCCAACATATTCAATGTGAACTGAATCAATTTTTTCCCCAGGGGTTGTGATTGAATACTTGTTCATTCCGCTATGATCATCTAATCCGTTAATAAGGAGATATGAAAGCTGTTTATTAGGTATTTTTCTGCCAAAGCTTAAAACTAGCGAGTGTTGGGGGGCACCGCGTTGGCTATCATACATTACCTCTAACTTTCCACAGGGATTAGAGGATACATTACATTGATAAAATGGTGTCCAGACTGTACCATTCACGCTAAATCCAATAGTGTTTAACCCATCTGCCGTAATTGGCGGCAGCACATCTATGGGGTTGTCTTTATGGCAATTGAAAAAAGAAATGGAGAAGACGAATACAACAAGATATTGGGCTGTGGTTTTCATACAGCTATTTTGGAAAGCAAAATATACATCAAAAAAAATAGAATTCTCACAGGGTCAAACAAAAAAGAAATGTACTTGGAAAAGCCTCTGCATTGCATCCAAATGAAAAAGTTTTAATACCAATAAACTTCGTTTCGTACTGTACTTACAATTGGGATACTGCCAAAATCTGCAATATCGACAGAAGATTTGCTGATTATTAATGTTTTGTAGGACTATGAGCCTTGTTTATTAGGCTTGATATAGAAGTGCGTTTCTCTCCCTTGTTTTTACCGCAATCAAAAAAAAATTTCCGGGAGCTGTCCAATTCCTGTTATCCCGGTCATTATTATCCTGTAAACACAATTATGCAGCACCAATAAAATTAAAACAATGGAACAAAGAATCAATGCTTATGCAATTGCCCACAATGCCATGAAACCGATGTATGCCCTGGGTAGCTACCTGGCTAATTCAGCGATAGAACAATCCCTGCGCGAGCTGGTTAATTTCCGGGTGTCGCAGATCAATGGCTGTGCATACTGCCTGGATATGCATTCAAAAGACCTGCGTGCGGCAGGCGAAACCGAACAGCGCCTTTATATGATCAATGCCTGGCGCGAAGTGCCGCTTTATACTCCGCGCGAACGCGCCGCACTGGCCTGGGCCGAAGCTGTAACACTGCTTCCCGGAAGGCAGGTGCCTGATGAGGTATACACAGTTGCCCGGGAACAGTTTTCAGAAACCGAGCTGGTCGATCTTACCATGTCTGTGATAGCGATCAACAGTTATAACCGCATCAATATTGCGTTTTGCACACCGGCCGGTGGTTATCAGCCTGGCCAGCATGCCGCATTGACAAAATAAAATGCGGTCAGGATTTCAGTGAAGCCACCGGATTTCCTGGTAAAAAGATTATGTAGGCTTTATACTGCGCATACTGCCCTGCATGATGTACGGTCTATTTTCCATAACGATTAAAACAACAAAATGCAAGAGTTTCTGTTATTATTCCGCCAGCCAAGTTTTGATTACAGCAGCACTTCATCTAAAGACATGGAACTGCTTACAAAAAAATGGCAGAACTGGGCCGGTGGTATCGCTGCACAAGGTAAATTAGCGGGTACAGGTACCCGGCTGTCACTGGAAGGGAAAGTACTTAAACCCGGCGGGGTGCTTACCGACGGGCCTTTTGTAGAAATCAGGGAACAGCTGGGCAGTTTTCTTATTGTAAAAGCCGATAGCCTGGAAGATGCCACCACACTGGCACATGGATGCCCGGTGCTGGATGCCAATGGCAGTGTTGAGATAAGAGCGATTGTAGGATAAACCGGTATACAAAAACAAAACAAAACCCACTCGGAAAAAAGTGGGTTTTGCTATTGCATATGGAAAAAGAAAAGGATTCTTTAAAGCAGTTGTTCCAGCAGGAGTTTTCAAAAATGGTGGCTGTTATCAGCAGGATGTTCGGCTTACAGCATATAGAGCTCGCGGAGGATATTGTAAGCGAAACATTCCTGCTGGCCACAGAAACCTGGGGTGTTAAAGGGCTGCCTGAAAACCCTGCAGCCTGGCTGTACCTGGTAGCTAAACAGAAAACATTATATCATTTCAGGCGGAACAAAATTTTTGAAAAGAAAATTGTGCCTGAGCTCCGTTCAACACAGAATAAGGACCAGGAAATGGAGGAACTGAATTTTTCTGACCAGAATATTAAAGACAGCCAGCTGCAGATGCTGTTCGCTGTTTGTAATCCTGTTATAGCCAGTGAGGCGCAGGTAGGCCTGGCTTTACGCATACTTTGCGGTTTTGGTATCGATGAAATTGCCGAAGCATTTTTATCCAATAAAGAAACCATCAATAAACGGCTGTTCCGTGCAAAAGAAAAGCTGCGCAGCGAAAAGGTGAAAATGGAACTGCCACCGGAAAATGAGATCATCGGCCGGCTCAACAATGTGCTGCTGGTTATTTACCTGCTGTTCAATGAGGGCTATTATTCCAAAACACAGAACCAGATTTTGCGGAAAGAGCTATGCCTAGAGGCATTGCGGCTGGGCACGATGCTTACCGCGTATGACAAAACCAACCTGCCCAAAACCAATGCGCTGATGGCATTGATGTGTTTTCATGCATCCCGTTTTAATGCAAGGCAAACCGATGAAGAAGATTTTATCCTGTATGAACAGCAGGATGAAAGCCGCTGGGACAGGGCTTTGATCAACCAGGGTATTTATTTTCTTGGTGTTTCTGCGCAGGGTGATGAGCTCAGTACTTACCACCTGGAAGCCAGGATCGCCTACTGGCATTGTATCAAAGAAGATTCGGCGGAAAAATGGACAGAGATACTGGATCTGTACAACCAGCTGCTATTGATAAATTATTCCCCCGCTGTTGCCCTTAACCGCATTTTTGCCCTGTATAAAGTAAAGAGCGCAAAAGCGGCGCTCGCCGAAGCGCAGTTACTGGATACTGTACACAACCATTTTTATCACCTGCTGATGGGAGAGCTGTGCAGGGAACTGGATACTGCCGCAGCTAAAATCCATCTTCAAAAAGCGTATTCCCTGGCTAAAACACAAACTGAGAAACAGGGTATTCTTGAACGGATCAATAAGCTGCTACAGTAAAATAAAACCATTTATGATGAATGGCTTCAACCTGTAAATATTAACTTGCTGCTGCAAAACCTTGTATAAAATCAACAGCCGGTGTTCATATGGCCGGCAGAAAATCCCTATCAGTCATACCATGCAACGTTATCTGCTATTTTTCTGTTTATGTATAGGCAATCTGGCGGCAAAGGCCCAGGATGTACAATGGATCAGGCGGGACAGTACTGTTTGGGGTATACGCGGCGGTATTGTTGTCGGGCTCTGGCCCGGTGCTATCGAAAACCTGAAACAGGGAGCCAATGGCGGTCCGCGCGGACTGCTGCGGATTGGCTATGAGTATATGGGTATTGTTTACCATATCAATTATATCGCAATTGAGCCTGTAGTGAATGGGAAAATAGAATTCAGTGAAATATCGCCTTCTTCTGTAGATGGCAAATGGGGCAAATGGATGCAGATACAGGATTCATCGATCAGTCCGCAGGTGATGCGCTTTGAACTGCATATGGAAAAATTTGCCAATGGTGCACACCCATACCTGAAACTAAGCATCGACAGCCGCCGGCCGGAGGAATTATGCATTGAGGTATTCCATGAGCCGGACAGCGCACCGATGGAGCGATGCGCTGTCACTGCTACTATGGGCAACTATGAACGGTTGCGGAAACTATACCTGAAAGACACGGTGATCGATGCCCGCCGGTTGTTTGCCGGTTTTAACGGCATCGATTTTATTGAAAAAGAACCTTACCCCGCTGCAAGAATGCTGCGGAACAGTCATGGCGACCTGGTTGTACCGGTGACTACCAATGAAACTTTTGCTTCGCTGGCCAACTGGCCACAAGAACCCGCTTACCAGTCAAGATGGAACTGGCGCTACCGCCCTTTTTATCTTTTAACGCAATACTGGCGGAAGGAAAAAGAACAGGCTGGCAGCTCGCTGCAGGTAAGGGTGAACGGCAGGGCAAAATACTGGAGCCTGGGAAGCAGGGATCCTAAACAATATATTGCCATACCCGGTGGACCTGCATTTGAAAATGTTGAATTAAGGGAACATTACTCACCCGGCCAGAAACAGTATTTCGGACTTACCCGCAAAACACCAGCGCAACTGCTGGCTGATCAGCCTTAATTAAAAGGTGGAGGATGGCCGGGGTAGATAACAATGCATCATATTCAGGGGTAGGGTTGTTGCTGCGGGCGGCCTGTTATTTTTTCGCCGGTTCATAACAAAGCAGGGTAACACCGGAAGGAAGCGGCTGGCTGCTGATCAGTGTAAGACCTGCAGGTGTGGCGCCTTCTTTAAAAAAGCGTTTGCCGCTGCCCATGATAAACGGGTGAACAAGTAAACGGTATTCATCAACCAGGCCGGCTTCTGCCAGTGATTGTACCAAAACAGCACTGCCTTCTACCAGTATCTGTTTGCCGGGTTGTTTTTTCAGTTTGGCCACTTCTTCTGCCAGGTTTTTGCTGATGATGGTGGTGTTGTTCCAGTCGGCTTTTTTCATAGTGGTGGAAGCTACATATTTCTGCACATTGTTCAGTTTGTCGGCAACACCCATTTCATTGTTCTTCAGCGATGACCAGTAGGGTGCCAGCATTTCATAGGTTTCGCGCCCGAACAGGATGGCATCACTGCCATGTATGTTTTCTGCAATACAGGCTTGTCTTTCTTTGCTGTCATAAGGGATAAACCACTGGTTCATGGTTGTTGCATCAAAAATGCCGTCGAGGGTTACCCATTCAAAAACGATTAACTTTTTCATGATGATTTTTTTTGTTGTTTATTTTGTTTTGACAGTACAAAGTAACAACCGCGGGAAAAGATGGGATAGAACAAACCCGACAAAATGGAAACCAGCATTAGCCGGGGAAATCGCTGGCCAGTTTGATGTATTCCTGTGGGGTATGGTTGGTGAATTCTTTAAAGCTGCGGATAAAATGGCTTTGGTCTGCATAACCGTTTTCATAGGCAATGCCCGCCATGCCCGAAAAGTTGGTTTGCTGCAGGCACTGAAGGGTATGGTGAAACTGGCAGATGCGGCCAAATGTTTTAGGTGAAACGCCTATATGAAATTCAAACAACCGCTGCAATGTTCTTTCTGTGGTGTACAGTTCTTTCTGCACCTGTAACATCGAAATCAGTCCTTTGTTTTTGCGGATCAGCTCTGTGGCATGCAAAATAGTATCATGAGCGCTTTTCTGATGCAGCCCCGCCAGTTTTTTGATATACCCGGTGATCAGCTGTATGCGTTGCTGCAACCCGGATGTATTGAGCAATTGCTCTTTCAGGTTCATTTCCCTGGAAGGTTGTACAAGGTGCAGGTCGATATGGGTATCTGTCAGTTCTTTTGCATTTAAACCAAACAGTGCACTGAGCATGGCAGGATACAGGAAAAAAGCAATAATGGTCACATGTCCTGAAGTGTGCAGCTCGATGGGTTTAATATTCTGGCCATACAAAACAAGGTTATCCATTTTTGTACCACCTGAAAAAGGCCCCGGATCTGTCAGCTGGAAAGTAATACTCGGGCTGCCCCTGGCTATCAGCGGAAGCATAGCTTCACCATACGCATTGCTGTTCTCCAATGCAACAATATCGCTTACATACGCCGCGATAGAAGGTGAGGGGAGGAATGTTTGAACGATCATTGCCGGGATTCGTTTGTATAATAAGCACTAATTTAAGTTGATTAGTTGAATGGTTGAATGGTTGATTGGTTGAATGGTTGATTGGTTGGATGGTTAAATAGTTGGTGGGGGCGGTTACTTATAAGGACTGAAGACCGTCGACTGAAGATTGCCGGCTGTGAATAAAAAAGCATTGTTAAAAATATATTTGGAACAATCGTTCCAGATAATATACCTTTACACCATGGCACGTAACAAAGAATTTGATCCTGAAGAGCGGCTGGAAAAAGCGCGTGATCTTTTCTGGGAAAAAGGTTACCATGCCACGTCTATGCAGGATCTTGTGGAAGCCATGGAACTGAACAGGGGAAGCATTTATGATACCTATGGCGATAAACATGCATTGTTTATGCAATGCCTCAGCCATTACAGCCGCGAAAAACTGAAAGATTACAAACAGGCCGCTGCCGGCACACGCTCCCCGATGAAGGCGGTGGAAAATATTATCCGCCGTGCGGTGTCGCGTACACTCGAAGAAGGGAAAACCTGTATGGTGGTAAAATCTTCTTTTGAGCTGGCTGCCGCTGATAAAGATGTACATGCCGCATTAAAACAACAAACTGCCGAACTGGTGGGTGTAATAGAAGCCCTGCTGATAAAAGCACAGGAAGCGGGAGAACTGCCTGCAGGCAGGGATGCCGGCCTGGTGGCCAATTTTGTAGTGTCCAGCTTCAGTGGTCTCTGGCAAACGCAACTGATCACCGGGAATAACAAACTGGTAAACCAACTGGCCGATTACCTGGTACTGATGATACGGAAATAATTTTATTACCTTATTATGGAACGATCGTTCCAGTATTTGATCAATCAATTTTTACACAATAAAATAAACATTGCATGAAAAGTTTGGCTAACAAGATAGCGCTTGTTACAGGTGGCAGCCGCGGTATTGGTGCGGCTATTGTAAAACGGTTAGCGGCAGAAGGGGCCGATGTGGCATTTACTTACGTAAGATCTGCCAGTCAGGCACAGCAAGTGAAAGCAGCAGTGGAACAGGAAGGCCGCCGTAGCTTCGCTATTGCTGCCAATAATGAAGATGCTGCTGAAGTACAGGCAGCTGTAAACCGTACTGTACAGGAGCTGGGTGGTTTGGATATACTGGTGAATAATGCCGGTATTTTTATTGCCGGTCCGCTGGATACCCTCACACTGGAAGATATTGACCGTACCATCGATATCAATGTGCGTGCGGTATTCCTGGCATCGCAGGCGGCCGCGAAGCATTTAAGTGATGGCGGCCGGATCATTAATATCGGCAGCTGCCTGGCCGACCGGGTGGCCGGTGAAAACATGGGTTTGTATGCTATGAGCAAATCGGCACTGAATGGCTTAACAAAAGGACTTGCACGCGAACTGGGTAAACGCAGCATCACTGTGAACCAGGTAAATCCGGGTCCAACAGATACAGATATGAACCCTGCCAATGGAAGTCATGCTGACGGACAACGCAGCCTGATGGCCATCCCCCAATATGGATCTGCTGAAGATGTGGCTTCTCTGGTTGCCTGGCTGGCCAGCGAGAATGGCCGCTCTGTTACAGGTGCATTACTGAACATAGATGGCGGTACCAATGCATGAGCCGTTAGTTGAAATGAGTTACATACAATCGCTAGTGGTGAATCGTGAATCGCGAGTGGTAAAAGAGCGTATTGCCTGGATAGTTTCGTTGCGTAAAAATATACCGGCAGCTGAAAATGAGTTACACACAACCGCTAGTGGTGAATCGTGAATGGCGAGTGTAGAGAAAGAGTTTCTTCTCAACATTCGCCGTTCGGGGCGCGGAAGCGCCACTCGCCACTAGCGAAAACGGTGTCAGCTACTTACCACAAGTTCGACTGCCAAAAAAAATGACCATAAAAGAAAAAGTACCAATAAAAAAGCGCATCCTATCAACCGGTGCGCTTTTTTATTGGGTTGCCGGAAAATTTTTTTTCTGCAGGCAACCCCTGGCTGCTGTTTCCGTATGTTCTAAATGCCGGCTTATCCCAAATATTTAACTGATCAATAAAATAAAAAAAATGAAACATACGATTAATGGCTTTCTTATCGCCCTTGTTACAGCAGTGGTTGTACCGGCGGGCTGGTCCTGTAAAAAGAATGATCATCCTTCCACCCCGGTGGCAACCACCAGTATTCAATTGACAGCCAATGCTGCATTTGGTAATATTTTAACTGATAGTACGGGCAGAGCGCTGTATTTTTTTGCGATAGATGCCAATGGTAATTCTGGTTGTACCGGTGGTTGTACGGCAGCATGGCCTGTTTTTTATAAAGCCAATCTCACCGTTTCATCAGGATTGAATATGGCCGATTTCAGCAGCATCACACGTACTGATGGTACTATGCAAACCACCTATAAAGGATGGCCGCTGTATTATTATGCGCAAGATGCCAAAGCCGGTGATGTAAACGGCGATGCTGTTGGCAATACCTGGTTTGTAGCCAAACCAGATTATACTGTGATGCTGGCCAATACACAGCTGGTGGGTAATGATGGTGTTCAATATACCAGCCAGTATAAACCCGGCCAGGAAATAACCCAGTACCTCACCGATGATCATGGCAGAACATTGTATGCTTTTGCACCGGATAAATTCAAGAAAAATACGTATACAAAATCTGATTTCACCAATAATGCTATATGGCCTATCGATACACTTGTAGCTATTAAAAGTATACCTTCTATACTGGATAGATCTATGTTCGATACACTCACCGTGTTTGGTAAAGTGCAACTGAGTTTTAAAGGCTGGCCCCTGTATTATTTTGGTAGAGATAACAGCCAGCGCGGAAGCACCAAAGGCGTGAGCGTGCCTTCTCCCGGTGTATGGCCTGTTACGAACAACAATACTGTTATTGCCCCCAGATCATAACCCCGGCACATTGTCCGCAGATGGTTACTGTGGCCGGCAGTTATACTGCCGGCTGCTGTATGCCCTGCAGGCATAAAAAAAGATGCATCCGGGATGCATCCTTGCTTGGCGGGCTGGTTTTTCATCTGGAAATGCGATGGATTGATAGCCTGAGCTTCATGGCAACCTGCTGTAAGTATACACCGTGGGTGATACCGCTTTTACCGGCGACAATACCAGCTGGTTATTAACCAGTGAAACCCGGAGGGTATCTGACTGGGCAAACCCTTTAATACTTAGTACCAGCTGGTCGCCGCCAGAAAAATGGAATTGGCCTTTTTGTACAGTGGTATCAGTATTGTTGCCGCCATAGCTCAGCAGGCGTTCAAAGCTGTGGTCTTCATTGAACTGAAGCCAGTTTTTGCCGGTATTGTTGTAGAAGCTGCGGAAAGACTGGTTTTGCCTGGCGCTGTCCATGCGAAGCACAGAATCTTTCCGGTATTTTTTTGCCATGTCATGGTGGTTGCCCGCATGTTCACCGCCCAGGTAATTCTTGCGCGATTGCAATGAATCGTTGCGGCTGTACACAATTTCATGGTTAACTTCCAGTGTTTCCAGCTGCCACCTGCCCGTAATGGGAATGTCCTGTTTAAATGACCAGCCGGAAAAAAGCAGGCAAATACATATAAGTGTTTTCATATGCACCGTTTTAAATGTCCGGGCAGGGTTGAAAGAGTGGTATTGGTTATGTGTTCAAATACTGTGCAATAAGATGTATTGGCAAGTGCTGTTGTAACATACAACCGTTGAACCCCTTACAATACAGCCCATTTTGCGCGGATAAAACAGTACGGTTATGGTGTTGTATATTGGGGAAATGATTCTATCAAAGGGGCGAAATGTCAGCACCCTGCCTGCTCCCAGGGGAATAAAAAACCGGTAAACAGCTGGCTGCTTACCGGTTTATCTTTTAGGAGGATAGTCTATCCTTTTTGAACAAGATGATTGACGAGTTGTATAAACAGGTCGGCATTGAACAGGGAAAGGTATTGAATAGAAAATATTTTCTTTCCCGATTTGTCCGTGATTGTAATATTGTCTGTCCAGTTGTTGACCTGTATCGTATTTGTTTCATTCAGTGCATAGGTGTTGTCTTCCATATGCAGGGTGTATTTATCCAGGCTGAGTGTTTTAACAGGGATATTCAAAAAATCTTTGGTGCCTGTTGCAAATATTCTTTTGCTCCATTTATCAGCTTCAGACACATATTTAAAGTTCAGCCGCTTGCCCGATTCCAGCTGGGCTGTCCATTCTTTTGCCTGTTGTTCAAGGTGTTTTTCCAGGAATGCTTTAATGAGCTGGCCTGATGACGAAATTTTGGGTGTAATAACCTTCCAGCTGTCCTTATCATCTTTTCTGAAAGCAAGATTATTAGGTACCAGCAATTGTTTGCCTGATACAAAACGGTAAACTTCCCCGATATCTGTAAACAGCAGGGCTTCTTCCTGTTTGTTTTTGCGTATTACTTTAATACCATTTTCATACAGTTCAAAAATATCTTTTGCCATCGACCTTTTGCCAATGAACAGGAATAAAAGTCCTGCAACAATACAGCCTGCAGCAACAATCATCAGGAACTGCTGGTTTTCAGGCGCCACATTCTTCAGCAGGAATAACAGGCCTACGCCTACGAGCAAAAATAAAATTACCGGAAGCAGCATTACTGCAAACATCAGCTTGCTGGGGCCATAGCGTTTAATAAAATTCCCCATGTTCTTCATGTGCGGTTAACGATTAGGTGAATAAATGACCGGTGTTTTACCGGAAGTTTTTAATAACAGTCGGCACAACAAATAGTTGACTGCAAATAAACTATAATTTATCGATAAAACACCGTTTCGTGCTTGTGCTCAGGCAATATGTGGCAGGGGATGGGCGGTAATACGTTTACGTGAAAGCCAGAGCCAGCAAATGCCTGCAACTGCATACAACAGCAGCAATACAACAGGCAGGTAACCCACGGTGCCTGCAGCAGCAGGAAACAGTTGCATGCAGAGGGACAATAAAGATAAGCCCATACCTGCACCCAGGAAATAAGCTGTTGTACAAATACCTGCGGCCAGACCCTGCTGCTGATGCGGAATTTCCCTGATAGCCAGTGAGGTGAGGCTGGGGTAGCAAACAGACATACCCGAGCCGGTAACGCAGGCAATAGACAATAACACCAGTGGCAGGCTGTAACCACAATGCATCGCGGCAAGCAGCAGCAGGGCGCCTGTAAGCATCAGTGCCATACCCAGTATACTCACCTGCAGCACATTCATTTTTTTAAACAAGGCAGGTACAAAAAATCTTGATACAGCAAAGGAAAGCATGCTGAAGGGGAACAGCAGCAATCCCGCTTTGGCTGCGCTGAACAGCATGTTCTGCTGTAGTATCAGTGAAAGCAGGAACAGGTAGCCCAGGAAAAAAGCACCCAGTAGAACAGTGACCATATTGCCGGTAAATGTGCTGGTATTGCGGAACAGGGTAAAATCGATCAGCGGTATGGCCTGACGCCGTTCGCGCCGGGTGAAATAGAACAGCAGGCTGATCATTACAACGGCCAGCAATAACAATAGGGGATAGTCTTTGCCTGCATTGCCCAGGCCATGTACAAGGTAAGACAGCAGCACGATGGCTGAAGTGAGCAGTAGCCCTGAGTAAATATCGGGAAACGATTTGTTGTGCGTATAGGTATCGCCGTCAATATACCTGTAAGCCAGTACCAATGCAATGGCGATCACCGGTACATTGATAAAGAAAGTCCATTGCCAGCCCAGCCAGGTGGCTACCAGTCCACCCAATGCCAGTCCGCAGCCGGAGCCTGCTGCTGCGAAAGAACTGAAAAGGCTCAGGGCCCGGTTTCTTTCGCGGCTTTCGGTGAAAGTGTTGGTGATGATCGACATGGCAGAAGGCATTACCAGGGCAGCAGCCAGTCCCTGCAGTGCCCGGCAAATGGTTAGCAGCAGGAAAGAACGGGATAAGCCTGCACCCAGTGAAGTAAGCAGGAACAGGAAAGCACCACCCATGAATATCTTTTTACGGCCGATGGTATCTGCCAGCTTGCCGCCTATTACCAGGAAGCCGCCATAGAACAATACGTATACAGTTTGTACCCATTGCATCACATCACTGCCCAGGTGAAAACTTTGCTGCATCAGGGGGATGGCAAGGTTTAAAATGGCAATATCCAGCGCCTCAAAAAAGATCGCTGTAGAGGCTACGATGAGTATGATGTTCTTCCTGTTGTTCATATTTCGTTTGTTCTAGGCAAAGATATATTTGTAGTATATTTTAATAATAATGATTAAATAATTAGAACAAGTGCATAAAAAACAGGTAATTTTAAGAACAAAATAAAAGAAAATATATGCCAGGAAAGCTCCGGGCAGAACAAGCTGCCATACCCGAACTGGATGAAAAGGATATCGCCATTCTCCGGTTGCTGGAAACCAATGCCCGGCTAACCGTGAGGGAGATCGCTGCAAAAGTGCATCTCAGTGCCACTCCGGTGCATGAAAGAATTAAACGGATGGAAGCCACAGGTGTGATCAGGCAGTATGTTACACTGGTTGATCATCGCAAGGTGAAAAAGGGTATTATGGTGATCTGTTATGTTTCATTGAAAGAACATACTCATAAGGCCGGGGGTATTTTTATTGATGCTGTGATGAAGTTCAGGGAAGTGCTGGAATGCTACAATATTTCGGGGCAGTTTGATTTTATGCTCAAGATCGTAGCTGAAAGTATGGAAACCTACCATGACTTTTATGTAAACCGGCTGAGCGAGATAAAAGGCATCAGCCAGATGCAGAGCGTTTTTGTAATGGGTATCGTAAAAGATACACACCAGGTATTATAGATCGCCATGTTTTACAGGTATACCTGGATGGCTGTTACCTGCAATGGATTAATTACAGGGTACACATAATGCCTGCAGCCTGCTATGTATTAACCTGCATTTTTTGTAGAATTAATAATTACTTTAAAGTGGTATGTTATTTTTGAATAGCTTATTCGTTAACAGGCTTGTATGGCTGGAAAAGCAGGCTGGACAAGCATTGAGCCGAAATGGCTGCATCATTGGAATAATAAAATAACTGTAGCAGATATTTGTCGGTTATCTATAATAGTTATAACTTTAATATGTAGCAATTCATCCCTGTATCCCCTGAAAAATGTATATTGCAGCACTAACAATTGCCTTGTCAAGTCCGATACCGTACCTCTTTTCAAAATCCATACTATGAATCATCGCTCTAATCCGATGTGACCAGGGTGTTAATTCGTATCCTCATGTAATTTAATAGCTGTTGCACGGCTTAACGGCCGTTCTTAGCCGTTCACTTCGCTAATCCTATGCCGTCCCAGTAAAACAGCACCCCGGAATGGAGCAGACCAGATGACGCCTTTACTTGGTTGATTTGCCAGCAATAACCGGGTTATGTTTACTGTACATTCCATAGTAAACAGATTGGGAATATGGCCAATACCAGGTATTGCTTCCTTCATTGCTTGCCCGAAAAAAGATTGGTAGGATCACTTTAACTTCTAAGAAATTAATTTAAATGTCAAATTAACATTTAAAAATTTTAAAGAAAAATAACCCGGTAAACTGATACCGGAGTGTTATACTGCCATTGTATTCATCAGCCTGTAATGCCGGAAATATATACCAGACAGTACTTGAATGAAATGAACAAAATAAACACCCTTTCAAAGTGTTTTGAATAGCCAGGGCGAAGTAGCTTTCGCGCTTGAACAAAGCAAGGCATATTTAGCAGGAAGAAAAAATAGCGTAAGGATTAAACTTTAACCAATTGCCCATCTGATATGGAACGTTTTAAAATCATTGGAATCACCCCGCTTGAAAAACCAGACACAGATCTTGCTGTGTCTTTGGGTAAAGCGAATGCTTTTCCCGTATTACATGCCGGACGTGATCGAGAGAAGGCAGCAGCTGCACTGGAAGAATTATCTCAAAAATGGGGCCAGGATTTTGGCGTGTGTTTTACAGATACTCCTTCCATCCCTTTACCCGCTAATGTAAGCCTGTTGATTGTGCCTTATGGTACTGTGGTAAAACCGGGAAAACAAACCCGTGTGTTCTATCAGGTGCATTCAGTAGAAGAAGCCAGGAATGCAAAAAAAGATAAAGCCGCCGGCATTATTATTAAGGGCAATGAGGCTGCCGGCAGTGTGGGTGATGAATCTTCTTTTATTTTATTTCAACGTATTATACAAGAAGTACCTGGTATTGATATATGGGTGCAGGGCGGTATAGGTGTGCACACCGCAGCCGCTTTAACAGCAATGGGGGCAAAGGGAATAGTGCTGGACAGCCAGCTGGTCCTGTTCCCTGAATGCCGGGTGCCAGCAGCCATTAAAAATATCTGTGAAAAATTAAATGGGAATGAAACACGGGTTATTGATAAATTCCGTGTACTGGTACGCCCCAATTCTCCGGCTTTACCCGAAAAAGCAACACGCAACGCACTGGAACCCTTCCTGAACGAACTGGACCTCGATAAAGCTTACCTGCCGCTGGGGCAGGATATCGCTGTTTCTGCCGACCTGGTAAAACGTTACCACAAACTACCCAGGCTGGTATTTGCCCTGCACGAAGCCATGCATGGCCACCTGAAACAGGCTAAATCATTGAATGTGCTGGGCACCGGCAATGCACTTGCCCGCGACCTGCATATCACTTATCCTATTGCACAGGGGCCAATGACCAGGGTAAGCGATGTACCTGCTTTTGCTGATGCAGTTGCAGCAGCAGGCGGCCTGCCTTTTGTAGCATTGTCTTTATTAAAAGGCGAAAAAGCGAGGGAGCTTATCGCGCAAACCAAACAACTGGCAGGCAGCAAAACATGGGGCGTTGGTATACTCGGCTTTGCTGCGCCGGAATTAAGGGACGAACAGATTGAATACATTAAAGAAGCCCGTCCACCGGTAGTGCTCATTGCAGGTGGCAGGCCTTCACAGGCTAAGCCATTGGAAAAGCTGGGCATCAAAACATTCCTGCATGTGCCTTCGGCTTCACTGCTGGATATGTTTATTAAAGAAGGTGCAAGGCGTTTTGTTTTTGAGGGAAGAGAATGTGGCGGCCATGTAGGCCCCTTATCCAGCCTGGTATTATGGGAAAAACAAATTGAGCGCCTGTTGCAGGAAGAACATGGCGAACAGTTCCAGGTGTTTTTTGCAGGCGGCATACATGACGCGGCATCTGCCGCTTTTATTGCGGTGATGGCAGCTCCGCTTGCGGCCAAAGGTATCCAGGTAGGTGTGCTCATGGGCACTGCTTATATCTATACACAGGAAGCTGTATCCACTGGCGCCATCCTGCAGCAGTTCCAGCAGCAGGCTTTGCAGCAGCAATCCACCGTGCTGCTTGAAACCGCACCGGGGCATGAAACCCGTTGCCTGTTATCGCCGTTCACCAGTTTCTTCAATGAAGAAAAACAACGGATGCTGCTGGCAGGAAGGGATAAAAAAGAAATATGGGAACAGCTGGAAAAACTGAATGTAGGCCGGCTGCGTATTGCTGCCAAAGGCATCGAGCGAAGAGGGGATGAACTGGTAACCATTAATCATGATGAGCAGTTCAGTGCCGGTATGTACATGATCGGCCAGGTAGCTGCATTGAAAAATAATATAACCACTATTCTTGACCTGCACAAAGATGTTGCAGACAACAATAAACAATATATTGAACAGGCTGTATTGCCTGCTATGCCCGAAACAGCGGAGAAAGCACTGGATGTAGCTATCATCGGTATGGCCTGTATTTATCCCGGTGCAAGAAATGTGGAAGAGTTCTGGCGCAATATCCTGCAAGGTAAAGATTGTATTACGGAGGTACCCGATGAACGCTGGAACAAAGAGCTTTATTATGATGCAGCAGATACCAACGGGGATAAATCCCCTTCCAAATGGGGTGGGTTTATACCAAAGATCGATTTTGATCCGCTCACATTCGGTATACCGCCGCAATCACTGGCTGCTATCGATCCCACACAACTGCTGAGTTTGCTGGTGGCCAGGCAGGCATTGGAGAATGCCGGTTATGCAGCAGCAGAGGTCAATAAAGAAAATGTATCCGTGATCATCGGTGCCGAAGGGGGCAATGATCTCGCCAATAATTATGCATTCCGATCGCTTTTCAGGCAGGTATTTGGTGAAATACCCGCTGAAGTTGATGAGGCTTTGCCCAGGCTGACAGAAGATTCATTCCCCGGTGTGCTGGCCAATGTTATTTCGGGCCGTATCACCAACCGGCTTGATCTCGGCGGCCGTAACTATACTGTTGATGCTGCCTGTGCTTCTTCACTGGCTGCCATTGACCTGGCCTGCCAGGAACTGATACTGGAAAAATCGGATATGGTGCTGGCCGGTGCTGCCGACCTGCACAATGGCATCAATGACTACCTGATGTTTGCAAGCACACATGCATTGTCCCGCAAGGGCAAATGCCTCACTTTCGATGCAGGTGCCGATGGTATTGCATTGGGTGAAGGCGTGGCAATGCTGGTACTGAAAAGATATGAAGATGCCAAACGCGATGGCGATAAGGTATACGCTATTATTAGAGGTGTGGGTGGATCGAGCGATGGCAAAAGCCTGGGCCTTACCGCACCACGCAAGAATGGCCAGGTGAAAGCATTGGAACGTGCGTATGAACAGGCCGGTATATCTCCACAGCAGGTAGGCCTGGTAGAAGCACATGGTACCGGCACGGTGGTGGGCGATAAAACAGAACTGAGCGCATTATCCGATACTTTGCTGCAAGCAGGTGCAGTTACTGCACAAACACACCTGGGCTCTGTTAAAACACAGATAGGCCATACAAAATGTGCGGCCGGACTGGCAGGCTTAATTAAAGCAGCGTTGAGCGTATATCATGGTGTGAAACCTCCTACCATCAACCTTACTCATCCCAACGGGTATTATAATGCCGCCAGCAGCCCATTTGCATTCAATACTGAGGCGGGTATCTGGACAGATAGCCGCCGCTTTGCGGGTGTGAGCGCTTTTGGTTTTGGCGGCACCAATTTTCATGCGGTGATCAGTAACGATACCCGCGTGCAGGATGAATCACCCGTGATGAAGGCATGGCCTGCTGAACTGTTTGTATTCAGGGGCAATACTTATGAAGCGGCAAAAGGCCTGCTGGCAAGGGTAAGAGCACTGATCGACGGCAATGATGCATTAAGCCTGAAAGATATTGCTTATAGCCTTGCAGTATACAGCCAGGAACCTGTGCAGTTGTCAATTGTAGCGGAAACAGCAGAAGACCTGCTGTTAAAAATAGATCTCGTGCTGTCCGGTGCTGAAGCAAAAGGTATTTATACCACCAGGAAGCAGGAGGGTAAAGTGGCATTCCTGTTCCCGGGGCAGGGCAGCCAGCGCATCAATATGGCCAGGGAATTGTTTGTGAACTTCCCTGCAATGCGCAGCCTGCTGAAGAACAATAAACAGTACCAGCAGATATTGTTCCCTGATGCTGTATTTGATGAGGCTTTGCTGAAACAACAACGCGAAAGCATCAAAGATACCCGGCTGGCGCAGCCGCTGCTGGGTGTGGTAGACCTGGCCATTGCCAGCCTGCTGAAGCAACTGGGTATACAACCCGATATGGTGGCAGGCCATAGTTATGGCGAGCTGCCCGCACTTTGTTTTGCCGGTGTGTTCGATGAAACACAGCTGGTACCGCTGAGTGAAAAAAGGGCCAGGGCTATACTGGATGCGATTGAAGAGGACAAAGGCGTGATGATAGCGGTGAACTGTACACAGGATGCGCTGTCTGTTATACGCTCTGTTGAAAAAGAAGTGTATGCTGTAAATCACAACTCTCCCCAGCAATGGGTACTGGCCGGCACCACAGCTGTTATGGAAAAACTGATGGACAGGCTGAAAAGCATGAAAGTTTCTTTCAAACAGCTAGAAGTGGCCTGCGCTTTCCACAGTCCGTTGCTTGCCAGGTCAAAAGGTTTATATAAAGAAGCGATCAGCGAAGTGCCTTTCCGCACAGCGCAGTTGCCTGTTTGGTCAAATACCAATGCTGCCCTTTACCCTGCATCGCCGGAAGAGATCAAGGAAAGGCTGACCGATCACCTGGTACAGCCAGTGCGTTTTTCAGAACAGGTGCAGCATATGTATGAAGATGGTGCCCGTGTATTCATTGAAGTTGGTCCGGGCAAGGTGCTCACTGGCCTGGCCAAAGCTATCCTGGGCAAAGATGAACTGCTGCTGCATACAGAAGATAAAGACCAGAACGGCATCACCCAGCTGCTGAATACCCTGGCAAGATACCTTGCCAGCGGCAGAAGCCTGCAGCTGGAAAAATTATTCAGCGGAAGAGATACACGCCTGCTGAACCTGGATGAACCTGCCCAGTATAAAAAAAGCAATACAACCTGGTTGGTGAATGGCCAGATGGCTGTTCCTGCTGTGGGTAAACTGCCCGCTTATGCCGGCAAGCCTATTGTACAACCTATACCATTAAAAAACGAAACCGTAAAAACAGTCGTCGTGAACAACAACCCTGCAAACAACGGCGCAGAACAGATGATACAGGAATACCTGAACAATGTCAGGCTGCTGGTACAGGCACAGCGTGATGTGATACTGGGATACCTGGGGCACCTGCCGCCTGCTCAACCTGCACCGCATACCAATGGCAACGGGCATGCTTTCCCTGACATAAAACCCGCTCCTGAAATTGTTCATGTATACCAGCCGGCGCCTGTACACAGCAAAGCTGCCGCAGTGGTACATACCACACATACCAATGGCAATGGCCATCATCACGCCAATGGCTACACCAATGGTGCTAATGGGCATGCGCAACCTAAACCTGCAGTAAAAGATGTAAAGGCTGTGCTGATGACAGTGGTGAGTGATAAAACAGGGTATCCACAGGAAATGCTGGGTATGGAAATGGACCTGGAAGCCGACCTCAGTATTGATTCTATCAAACGGATGGAAATTATCGGGGAACTGAGAACACAGCTGGGCGGTTTTAAAGCCAATGGTAAAACAGAAGAAACACTGGTAGAGCAGCTGGCCGCCATCAAAACACTGAACGGACTGGTCAACTGGATCAACGACAATACACACACTGCACAACCTGAAACAACAACAGTGACAGCCGTAGCTGTTGCAGCACCAGTTGCAGCGCAACGCAGCAAAAGCTGGACAGAGCAGGAAATAAGTGCTGTAATATTAACCGCGGTAAGCGAAAAAACCGGTTATCCGCAGGATATGCTGGGGATGGACCTTGACCTGGAAGCAGACCTCAGCATTGATTCGATCAAGCGGATGGAGATTATCGGTGAGCTGAAACAGAAACTGGGTGGTCTGGGCAAGAACGATGGTTCATCAGAAGAGCTGGGTGAACAACTGGCTGCTATTAAAACACTGAACGCGCTGGTGCGCTGGATACTGGAAAACAGCGCTCAGGCAACTGTTGAAGTAAAAAACGCGGCAATTGCCGCAGCGGTCGTAGCGCCCGCCCATACTGTTTCTGCAGCGGATATCAAACATATACTGCTTACTGCAGTGAGTGAGAAAACCGGCTACCCGCAGGATATGCTGGGGCTCGATCTTGACCTGGAAGCCGATCTCAGCATCGATTCTATCAAGCGGATAGAAATCATTGGCGAGCTGAAAATAAAGCTGGGCGGCCTGGGTGATAATGGTAAAACAGAAGAGCTCACCGAGCAGCTGGCAGCCATTAAAACGCTCAATGGGCTGATCAATTGGATCACTGAATCGGTATCTGGCAGGCTGGAGCCGGTGCAGGAAGCCAAACAGATCATTGAAGAAGCATTTATTAAATCACAGGGCAATGTAACCCGGCACCGTTTTGAGCTGATCCCTTCACGTTTAAACAGCAATAGTACAGGTATATTGAAAGGGCAGCGCATCGCTGTAACAGATGATGCAGGCCAGGTGGCCGGAGCGATAAAACAATTGCTGGAAAAACAGGGTGCTGCTGTAGATATCATCAGCACAGATGCTTCACTGGATGCTTACCATGGTTTGATCATTCTTGATATTTTCTCTTCCGCGCAGCGGCCTTCTATCACAGAAGCGTTTTCGCTGATCAAAAAGCTGGATAGCGCTAAGGTGAAATGGGTATATGTGTTGTCTGATTTTAAAGGCCATTCCGATCAGCAGCCTGGTGTGCAGTTGTTGCGCCAGTTCCAGGGGTATAATGGTTTTATCAAAAGCCTGGACAAGGAATGGGACAATGCCAAATGCCGCACTATTAACCTGATGAGCAGGCTGTCGCCTGAGAACATGGCCCTTATTACCCTGGATGAGCTGTTGCATACAGATGAACCTGCTGAGGTATTTTATAACGAAACCGGCCGGCATATTTTTGAGCAGGTAGCCGAACAACTGGCTGCCGGGCGCACACCCAATATTCACCTGGATAAAGAAGCTGTTGTGCTGGTGTTCGGGGGCGCACAGGGCATCACTGCCGAGCTCACCACGCGTTTTTCTAAAGATTATCCTTGTCATTATATACTGGTAGGCCGCTCTGCTGACCCACGGAACGGACAGGAAAATTTTGCCTCGCTGAAAACAAGAGAAGAGATCAAACAATACCTGATCGGCAAAGGCGAGATACAGAAACCTGCAGAGATAGAAAAGAAAACACAGGAGATCTATAAATACAACCAGATACTGCAATCCATCCGGGCAATGGAAGCCTCCGGTTCACGGGTTTCTTACCGCTCACTCGATTTGCGTGATGAGGCGCAGCTGGGTGCCTTCCTGGATGAAGTATATGCTACTTATGGAAGGATAGACGGCGTGATACATGGCGCCGGTATACTGGAAGATAAATTGTTCCAACATAAAACTGCCGATTCCTTCGAGCGCGTGTTTTCCACCAAAGTAACGCCACTGCGTGTACTGGCAGAAAAACTGAAGAACGATACACAGTTTGTAGTACTGTTCTCCAGCGTGGCATCTGTGTATGGCAATCGTGGTCAAACCGATTATGCAGCCGCCAACAGTGTGATGGACCGCTATGCATGGGAACTGCGTGAAAAACTGAAGGCCAAAGTGGTGGCGATTAACTGGGGCCCCTGGAAAGGCACCGGCATGGTATCGCCTTCGCTGGAAAAAGAATATGAACGCAGGGGCATTGCACTCATTCCCTTACAGGCTGGCATGGAAACATTCGTGAATGAATTGAAATACGGCAACGACAGCCAGGTGTTGATTATGGCGGAGTAGGGGGGATTAGTTGAATGGTTGATTAGTTGAGTGGTTGAATGGTTGAGTGGTTGAGTGGTGATATTGTGATGAATTTGGAATTTGTTTTTTGGAATTTATAGATATACATGCCAAACAGAGATATAGCTATTATAGGGATGTCGGGAATTTTTCCGGGCGCAGGGGATATACATGCATTCTGGAAAAACATTGTGCACAAAGTGGATGCTATTCAGCCGGTACCTGCCCACCGTATCGATGCGGTATATTTTGATGCGGATGCTTCGGCTGTAGACCGGTTTTACTGCAGCCGCGGTGGTTTTATCGATGACTATGCAGCGTTTGACCCAGTCGAGTTTGGCATTCTTCCCATCGCTGTAGAAGGCATAGAGCCTGACCACCTGCTTACACTGAAACTGGTTTACCAGGCACTGGCCGATGCGGGTGTGCTGGATAAAAAAGCAGTGCTGGAAAAAACCGGCATCGTGATCGGCAAGGGTAATTATACCGGGCCGGGCACTACACGCGCACTTGAAATTGTACGCACAGGTGAACAGATCGTGCAGGTACTGCAGAACATATTGCCCGATTTGAAGGATACGGAGATCGACCGCATCAAAAAAGAATTTCAAACAAAAAAAGGCCGTTTTAGTGCCGATACCGTGATGGGGCTTATCCCCAACCTGGTGGCCTCACTTGTTGCCAACCGGCTTAACCTGGGCGGTGTGGCTTACACACTGGATGCGGCCTGCGCCAGTTCGCTGATCGCTGTAGACCATGCAGTGCAGGAACTGCATTCGGGAAGGGCAGATATGATGATCGCCGGTGGTGTTCATGCTGCACACAATACTTTATTCTGGAGCATTTTTACACAGCTGGGCGCTTTATCGCGCCGGCAGGAAATACGTCCTTTCGACCAGCAGGCTGATGGTGTGCTGATCGGTGAAGGATGTGGTTTTGTAATACTGAAAAGACTGGAAGATGCACGAAGGGATGATAACCGTATTTATGCTGTTATCAAAGGCGTGGGTATTTCCAGCGATGGCTCAGGTACCAGCGTGATGAGCCCATCGGTAAAAGGGCAGGCCAGGGCCATTACACAGGCCTGGCAGCAGGCCAATGTACCACTGGAAGAAGTGGGTTATATTGAAGCGCATGGAACCGGCACACCACTCGGTGACAGAACAGAGCTGGAAACATTACAGCAGGTGTTCGGCAGCAATCATGCATTGCCCAAAGCAGGCCTGGGCACGGTGAAATCAATGATCGGTCATGCCATGCCGGCTGCCGGCATCGCGGGCCTCATTAAAACTTCACTGGCTTTGTATTATGGCAAACTGCCTCCCACACTGCATTGCGATAATCCTTTGGCTTTAATGCAGCAAACCCGTTTTGCACCGGTAAAAGAAGCCGTTGACTGGACACAGACCGGCCTGCCTTTGCGCGCCGGTGTGAATGCATTTGGTTTCGGCGGTATCAATGCGCATGTGGTGCTGGAAGCCGATCATCTAAAAACAGCCAATGCAAAGCATTCCGTTCCGGTAAATGGGTTTGCTATAGATAAAAAAGATGAGGTGCTGCTGCTGGCACGCAACAGCAAAGAGGCCCTGATCAGTGCGCTGGAAAATGGTGAAAAGGAACTGGGGGAAGGGCATTACCGTATTGCACTGTTCGAGCCTTCAGCGGAAAGGATCAGGAAGGCCATAAAAATTGTAGCAAAAGACCATACCTGGCACAACCGCCAGGATATCTGGTTCACGAATACACCTTTGCTGGCAGATGGTGGTAAACTGGCTTTTATGTTTGCCGGGCTGGATGGCCTGGGTAGTGGTGAGGTAGACAGCATTGCAGCGCATTTTGATTTACCACGCACCGCGATTGCTGCAGCCAGTGAAGCAGAAGCCGGCGTATTGGATGCAGCATTGAAATTACTGGATAAAAGCACGGTATTGGATTCGGCCATTAAAAAGCTGGGTGTATTGCCCGATATGAATGCCGGGCACAGCATGGGAGAATGGCTTGCCGTTCGTTCCAGCGAAATGGTGGACGCTGCCTCTGTAGCGCACCTGCTGCAGAAACTGAATCCCGCTTCTTTTGAAGCACCCGATACACAGTTCCTCGCCGTGGGCTGTGGTTTTGCGCAGATCGAGGAAAATGTAAAAGAGATCGGTGATATTTATTTGTCCAACGACAACTGCCCGCAGCAGGTTATTCTCTGCGGCACGCACCGCGCGGTAGATGCGATGGTAACAGTACTGCGCGCGAAGCAGATCTTTTACCAGGTACTCAGTTTCCAGTCAGGCTTCCATTCTCCATTCATCCGTCATAAGCTTGACCTGATCATGAATGGGATGGAAGATATGCAGTTCAGCAAAGCTCTGATCCCTGTATGGTCGGCTACCACACTTGAAACCTATCCCGAACAGCGTGAGGCTATTCTGCAGCTGGGTGTGGAGCACCTGCTTAAACCCGTACGTTTCCGTGAGCTTACAGAAAAATTGTACCAGCAGGGTGCCAGGATGTTTATACAAATAGGTGCAGGCGGACTTATCGGTTTTATTGACGATACATTAAAAGGCCGGCCTTTCAGTGCTATTTCATCCAGCCTGCCTACCAGGCCTGGGCTGGCGCAGTTACGCCGTGTATTGGCTGCTGTTTTTGTAGAAGGCAGAGAAATAGATCTCGCTTTCCTGGGGGTGAAGAAGGAACAAAAAGCGCCTTCTAAAAATGCAGGGCTGAAACTGCAGCTGGGCTCACCCATTATCAAAGAAATTACAGCGCTGAAAAATATTATTCCTGCCGCTCTGCCTGCAAAACCAACAATAAAAGAATTTGCACTTGAAGATACCGGATCTCCCATCCTGCGCAGTTTCAGGGAAAACATGGAAGAGATCAATGCCATACAGACTGAATTACTGGATCTGTTCAACAAGCAGCCGTTTATACAACGCACTGCACCGGTTACGGCGTCTGCACTACCACCAGTAGCAAAGGCTATACGCAAACCGGTGGTGTATCAGCTAAACATCTCCGTGGATACGCATCCCTACCTGCTGGATCATTCTTTAACCCGGCAAAGACCGGGCTGGCATTGCATTGAAGACATGGACCCGGTGATACCCATGACCATGACGCTGGAACTGTTTGGTGAAATAGCTGCACAGCAGGCGCCAGGTGAATGGGTGAAAAAAATACAGAACATCAAAGTATTTCAGTGGCTCAGTGTTTCTAAACCTTTCCGCGAAACAGTGACCGGTGAATGGACAACACCACAATTGTTGTCGCTGAACATGGAAAAATATGCAAGCGCTGAAGTGCTGCTGGCAGGCCAGCCGGGCATATCCGGTACAGATCACCTGGATATCGGTAAACTTTTGCCAATACAGGTAACACCTGAAATTGTATACGACAGGTATATGTTTCATGGAAAGGAATACCAGGGCATCAGGGAAGTAACGGCAGTGGGTGAGAAAGGTATCAGGGGACTGATTGAAGGCAAAGCAGGTAAAGGTTCGTTGCTCGACAATGCAGGCCAGCTGTTTGGTTTATGGCTGTTGCTTACACTGCATAAAGACCAGGCTGCTTTCCCTGTAAAAATACAGGAAGTGGAATTTTTTGGTGATATGCTGGATCAGCAGGGCGTATTTGAATGCACCTGCGAAATTACTGAGCTCAATGACCAGTTTGCAACAGCTGACCTGCTGCTCAAGAAAGAAAATAAAGTATGGGCTGTGATCAGGGGCTGGCAGGACAGGCGGCTGGAAATTGATGAACGCCTTTGGCAGGTGTCTATGGCGCCACTGAAAAATACATTATCACAGGAGATACTACCAGGCATTTTCTTCTTTCACAATGCCTATAGCCGCGTGGTTTCATGGGATTTTATCATCAAGCGTTACCTGAACCAGGAAGAAAAAAAATATTATCACCAGGCATTGCCCATCAACCGGAAGAAAAAATGGCTGGTGAGCAGGATCGCCGTAAAAGATGCAGTACGCATGCTTTTGCTGTGTACTACCGGTGAAGCCTATTATCCCATCGAATACCAGGTGAGATCGAACGAACTGGGCAAACCATACCTGGAAGGCGATATGACAGGGAATGTGCATATTTCACTGGCACACAAAAACAATGTGGCAGTCGCTACAGCACGTTATAACCAGCCAGTAGGTATCGATATAGAAGAGATACAGGAACGCGGCGCCGGCTTCAATGAGCTTGTATTTACACCGGCAGAAATGGCATTGCTGGAAGGCCGGGACCAGGCCGAATGGATTACCCGCTGCTGGGTAGCCAAAGAAGCTTATGGCAAATACCTTGGCAAAGGGCTGCAGGGAAACCCCAAGGCATATGTGGTGGAAGAGATCAATGGCGAAGCACTGCGTATTAAAAACGTGATCATCAAAACTGTTAAACACAATAATTACATAATAGGATGGACCAGTTAATGCAACAAAAAAAGCTCAGCAGTGAAGAAATTTTTACTGTGCTGAAACAATTTATTACCGAAGTGATCGGTGAAGAGTTCGTGGAAGAAATGGATATTACAAGAGAAAGCTCTTTTACACGCGATCTTGAAATGGACAGTATTGAAATCGTTTCTTTTTCTGAAAAGGTAAAAGCTTATTTCGGTGAGCGCATTGATTTTACAGGCTGGTTATCCGGTATGGATCTTGACCAGCTGATCGCCCTCAGTTTAAATGATATTATACAATACATTGAAGAATGCCAGTAATAAATGTAAAAGGTAAAGGCGTACATGTAATAGAAATGAACAGGGGTGCGGCCGAATCCATCCTGCTGATCCATGGCATGTTCAGCAGCCTGTCGCTGTATTATTTTCATATTGCACCGGCACTGGCTAAGCAGTTTCATGTAATACTGTACGACCTGAAAAGTCATGGAATGAGCGAAAGGGTGAAGGGCAATGGCTACGATCTGAAAACCATGGCCGCCGAGCTGGTAGACCTGATGGATGTGTTACAACTGGAAAAAGTGCAGCTGGCCGGTTATAGTTTCGGCGCACTGATCGCGTTGAAAACAGCCATTGATTACCCCGAAAGAGTAAAAAAGCTGGCGGTAATAGAAGGCCCTGATCCGAGTGATAAAGTGGCTATGGAAATAGTGGACAATTACAGCCGGGAGTTCCTGGTAGACTATATCAACAATTACACCGACGATTATACCAAAACACGTATGCGCGACCGGCAGTTGGAACGTAATCACCGTATGTACGAATTCCTGTTCCATGAAACTTCTATCCGGCAGGATATGGAAAATGAAATGGGCTTTTTCCGTGGTGATGAGATCAATGGCATACACCAGCCCACACTGCTCGTGTATGGCAAAGATTCCAAATGCAATAGCGCCGCGCATAAGCTGACTGATAAGATCAGGCATGCCACCTTGCTGTTCCTGAATGGTGACCACAATGTGCCTGTACAGGAGCCGGCTGCACTGGCTGCAGAGCTGAAGCATTTTTTTGAATTTGAACCGGTAGCTGTTAAAGCCTGATCAACTGTTGCAAAAAGATCGATTATGTCAAAATTTGCATTTATTGTTCCACCTTTTTCTGGTCATGTGAATCCCACGCTGAGCCTGGGTGCATCGTTGCTGCAGAACGGTCATGAAGTTGCCTGGATCAGCCTGGATGAATCGCTACGGGAGCGGCTGCCTTCAGGTGGTGAGTTGCTGCTGATACGGTATGATGAAATGGATGAGAAAAAAAAGGCCAACCAGCAATACCTCGATCTTATCAGCAGTAAAAATGTATATGGAATTGAAAGCGTAAAATTTTTATACGAAGATGTGCTGATACCATTGAACCGGTATATGTATGATGGCATTGCCGCATGGCTCGACCGTTACCAGCCGGATATAGTGGTTAACGACCACCAGGCATTTTCGGGTGCCATAGCTGCCTGTATCAAACAGATCCCTTATGCAACTTCTGTTACTGCACCTGCTGCACTGAAGGTGATGGAAGACCTGCCCAAGATTCACGAATGGGAAGTAAATCAGATCGTAGCCCTGCAGCAGGAGCTGGGTATACCCGGCGAAAAATCAGTGGTCTGTTCTGAACAGATGACCCTGGTGCTGACAACGAAAGAATTTTTTGGTGGTGCTGAGCTGCCTGCACATTTCCGTTTTGTTGGGCCGGTGATCCAACACCGCCTGCAGGTTGCCGGGTTTAACTGGGAAGCGTTTAATGCGATGCCACCACAACCCAGGATATTGGTTTCTATCGGCACCACATTTGAACACCATCATAAAAAAGAATTTTTTGCCAAAGTGGTAGAAGCCCTGGGCGGTAAACCTGTTACTGTAGTGGTGATCTCCGATCCGCAATTGTTCGATCAGTGGCCCGCTAATTTCCTGGTGCAGGCAAGAGTACCGCAGCTGGAGCTGCTACCACACCTGGATGCGGTGGTATGCCATGGCGGGCATAATACGGTTTGTGAAACCCTGTCAAACGGTCTGCCCATGGTAGTGATCCCTATTGCCTACGACCAGTCGTATGTGGCAGGAAGGGTAGTGCAGGTGGAAAGCGGTGTGCGGCTGAATTTTAAAAGGTTCAAAGCGGCCCATCTCCATGAAGCAGTAGAACAGGTATTACAGGATACGCATTTCCGTGAGGCAGCAAGGCAGATGCAACAGTCTTTTGCCAAAGCCGGCGGTGCAGCACAGGCAGCAAAGCTGCTGGAAAATATGGCAGCAGAAAAACTGAACAAAAAGATCCTGGTTGCATAAACCGGCAGATATTCTATACTAAAAAGAACCAAAGCAAATGGCGAAATTTTTATTTGTTGTTCCCCCTTTCTTCGGGCACCTGAGCCCCACGCTGAGTGTGGGTGCCAGCCTGCTGGCCAGGGGGCACGAGGTGAAATGGGTGGGATTGAAGGAGGTGGCCCCTGAACATATACCTGCAGGAGGCGAATTCCTGGTGCCGCACGAAGAGCTGGCTCCTTACAACGGTGAGCTGCAGCGGATACTGAAACTGCAGGATGAAGGCCCCAATCTGTCTGGCCCCGAAGTAATGAAGCTGGCGCTGGAAGAAACCTATATCCCTTTTGCCCGGTTTATCAAAGATGGTTTGCTGCGTGTCATCGACGAATTTCAACCGGATGTGCTGGTGAACGATTGTATCATGTTTGGCGGCGCGCTTTGCGCTTATATCCGCAATATTCCCTGTGTGACCACCACACCGGTGCCGCCGGATGTAATGGGCGATACCATGGAAACTTCTCCCAAAATATATGAATGGCAGGATAACCTGCTGAAGGGCTTGCAGCGTGAATATGGTATCTATTCAGACAGCTACCGGATCCATTCAGACAAGATGAATATCGTATTTACATCAAAGGAATTTGCTGCCTCTGCCGATGCGCCTCCCCATATGAAATTTGTAGGGCCTGTAAAAGGCCGTCCCAACAACACGCCTTTTGACTGGGAACGACTGGAGAAAGTCACCACACCAAAGGTGTTTGTTTCATTAGGTACCCTGCTTGTGGATATCAGGAAAGAATTTTTCCAGAAACTTATCGATGCCTTCGCTGATCAGCCTCTGACGATTGTTGCCGCCACCAACCCGGATATTTTTGAACAATGGCCGGATAATTTTATTGTACAGGGCTTTGTTCCCCAGACCCAGCTGATGCCTAAAATGGATGCAGTGATCTGCCATGGTGGTTTCAATACCGTGAATGATACTTTCATGAATGGTTTGCCCATGCTGATTACGCCCATCGCCTATGATCATTTTCATACCGCTTCGCTTATCGAGCGTGCGGGTTGCGGTATAAAACTGCGGTATAAAAGATTGCGGGTAAGCGATCTGAAAACAGCAGTTTGGGAATTGCTGCAAAACCCGCAATACCGCATCGCTGCTGAAAAAATAAAAAGCACTTTTACCAGTGCCGGTGGCAATGATGCAGCCGTGCAGTACCTGGAAGAATTTGCAGGGCAGTTAAGCCTGGCATAAGGCATAGAAAAAATACCACGAAACCCTCGTTGCTATGAAACGAAGATTACTGTTTGGTGAAAGAGTTTTATTCGGCGATGGCACCGCGCCGTTCAACGGTGTATTCACCGTGAAAATACGCGGCAGCCTGCATGCTGAACAGATAACGCTGGCGCTTGCCCGGCTGCAGGCCAGGCATCCCATGCTGCGCACCTGTGTGCAAAATGATGCGGCAGGCATGCCCTGGTATGTGGTAAATGAACAGGTGCCGCCAATACCCCTGCGCATCGTAGAACGGCAAACCGACAACGACTGGATGCAGGAATCCCGTGCTGAATGGAAAACACTGTTCGATATACAGCAGGGACCGCTGGCAAGACTGGTATGGCTGCGTTCAGCTGCTGTTTCAGAATTGCTGTTCTCTTTTCATCACTGTGTTTGCGATGGCAGCTCTGTAGAGATGCTGTTGCGCGAAATACTCCTGTTCCTTGATAACCCTGATACGGCTGCTGGAGAAGAAGAACCTTTTTTCAGTTCGCTGGATGAATTGGTGCCCGCAGCAATACTGCACAATAAAAAAAATATACGCAAAGCAAAACTGCAGGCATGGGTGGTACGGAACTTTCTGGCGCTTGCTGCAGCAGGTGCTAAAAAACAGAAAGCACCAGGCGAAGATTATTACCTACACTGGAAACTGGGCGAACAGGCCTCTGCTTCGCTGATCGCGCGCTGTAAGGCAGAGGGCGTAACCGTACACGCAGCATTGTGTACCGCATTGCTGACAGCTTTCCAGGAATTGAAAGGTAGTAAGGCGCTTAATAAAATGGTATGCCCCGTAGATATCCGGAAATATGTACCGGCTATCACGAAGAACAATATATTTTCTTTCGACCTGGCAGTAACACTGTCTGTCAGCAAGAACACCCGGCTCGGTTTTTGGGAACGCGCCAGGAAAATGCAGGCCGATCTTGTTAAAAAAATGAATGCACTGAACGGGTACAATATGCTCATGCGCACTGAATACCTGCATGCTGCATTGCCCACCATACTCCGGTTCCTGACTTTTGGAAAGGTTAGCAACGATATGATGTTTTCCAATATGGGACGGCTGAATATTCCTGATCGTTTTCAGTCACTGGATGTGGAAGCTATTTACAGTCCATCGGGCATGGGGCCTTTTGCTCCCTGTAATGGAATGGCCACCAGTACCTACCGGGGACAAATGGATTTTTGTTTTGTATCGCATACCAGTGTACTGTCTGTTGCCGATGCCGGCATCATCAAGGAAAAAACAATGGGCATGCTGCTCGATGAAGAACCGGTGCTGCGCAGTGAACCCATGCTTGTATATGAGTAATCGTTTTTTTTGAAAAAACAAATACGAACGGATGAAACGGAAACTGTTGCTGCCGGAACGGGTATTGTATGGCGATGGGAACAGGCTTTTTAATGGCGTGTTTGCCGTAAAAATACGTGGCACCATCACCCTGGAAAGCCTACGCCTGACATTGGCCGGATTGCAGGCTAAACACCCGATGCTTGGTGCCGGTATAACAGTTGACGAAAACAATATTCCCTGGTTTGTTACAGCAGAACATATACCGGCCATACCGGTAAGGGTGGTACAGCGGCTGACAGAGGAAGACTGGATGAACGAAACCAAAAAAGAATTGTCCGTGCCATTCGATATGCGCAACGGGCCTTTGTTCAGGGTGGTATGGCTGAAAGGCGAAACGGTATCTGACCTGCTGATCACCATTCACCATTGCATGTGCGATGGAACAGCAACCGCTACACTGATGCATGAACTGCTGCTGCTGCTCGACCAGCCTGGTAAAGACCTGGGAACAGAAGCGGTATTCCATTCAATACCTGAGTTGATACCTGCAGAGATATTGAACAATAAAAAAAATATCCGCAAGGCAAAAATATCCGCTGCTGTATTGCGTACGGTACTGTCGTTGATAACCGCGGTAATGCCCAAAAACAAACCGCTGATCAGGCGCGAAGATGATTTTATGCTGTGCTGGAAGCTGAGTAAGGAAGCTTCTTCTGCTTTATTACGCCGCTGCGTATCCGCCCGCGTTACGCCGCATATTGCATTGTGCGTGGCATTCCTGGAGGCTTTTCAGCAGGTACGCGGCAGCAAGGCGCATGGAAAGATCAGCTGCCCCATCGATATCAGGCGCCTGATAAAAGAGATCAGGCGCGATACTATTTTTTCTTTTGGCCTTGCCGTAAACCTGCCGCTTGTTAAACAGGCAGCCGGTTTTTGGGATAAGGCAGAAAAAATGCAGGTAGAGATGCTGAAGCAAACGGATAAACTGAAACCATACGAGCAACTGATGCATTTTGAATACCTGCATTCCAGTGTTAATGCTATGGCTACTTATCTCACTTATGCAAAACCCAAGGAAGACCTGATGTTGTCGAATATGGGGCGTATGGATCTGCCCAAAAGCTTTAACACATTTGAGCTGGAGGATATTTACAGCCCTGCGGCGATAGGCCCCTTTGGCAGCCCCTGCACGGTGATGTCGGTCACATTCCGCGGGCAGATGAATTTCAGCTTCCTATCCAACACTGCTGTGATGGCTTATGAAGAGGCAGAACAGATAAAAGAAAAAGCAATGGAAATATTGCTGACACAGATCGAAGTGCCGGTAATGGAACCCGCATAACCGGTTGATGCCAGCTGTTTTTTTCACATTTTAAAATCCAGTCCTTATATGCCGAAAACAAATGCTTGTTATGAAAAGACCCTTACTGTTTATGGAAAGGGTTTTGTATGGTAATGGTACAAAACCCTTCAACGGTGTATTTGCCCTTAAAATTCGCGGATCTGTTTCAGCCGTTAGCCTTCGGCATGCATTATCCAGGATACAGGCCCGGCATGCAATGCTCAGGCTGTGTATACAGGAAGATGAAAAAGGCATTCCCTGGTTTGTACCACCACCGGTAGTGCATGAAATACCGGTGCGTATAGTGGAGCGGACGGATGATGATGACTGGATAAGAGAATCGGTTACAGAATGGCGAAGCCCGTTCGATACAAAGAAAGGGCCAATGGTACGGTTGGTATGGCTGCGTTCACACGATGTATCAGACCTGCTGATCTCTATCCATCACTGTGTGTTCGACGGAGGTTCTGTGCTCACCTTCGCCCACGAATTGCTAAGCCTGCTGGATGAACCGGAGAAGGATATCGGCTCTTATACGCCGTTTACTTCTGTGCGTGACCTCGTTCCTGCAGACCTGTGGAACAGCAGGAAGAACAGGCTGAAAGGTGCAGTGGCCGGAAAGCTGGCCAGGTTTTTTATCCATGCCAGGAGCAAAATGCTGCGCCCTGGGAAGATGGAATCGTTGCCGGGGAACAGCGATTACCTGCTTCACTGGAAACTGGATAAAGAACCTTCTGCCGCCCTGAATAAATTTTGTGCTGCACGGCGTGTTTCCACGCATACTGCCATGGCTGCGGCTTTCCTCATCGCTTTTCGCGATGTGAGGGGCAGCAAAGCCAGGCTTAAGCTGGAATGCCCGGTGGATATAAGACCTTTTGTAAAGGAGATCAGGCGCGACCACCTGTTTGCATTCGGGTTGTCAGTGGGACTGGCGCTGGACAGGAAAAAGGGAACGGATTTCTGGAGTATTGTACAGAAAATGCAAAACGATATGTCAGCTAAACTGGCTAAACTGAACGGGCATGAACAATTACTGATGTACGAAAATTTTCATCCCGTTTTGCAACCATTGCTGCATTGTTTAACCTATGGAAAAGTAACCAACGACTGTATGTTCTCTAACCTTGGCAGGCTGGATATTCCTAAAACCTACCGGCAGTTCGAGGTGGAAACAATATACAGCCCAACAGTGCTGGGGCCTTTTAATAACCCCACTACTATACTTACCAGTGTGTTCAGGGGACAGATGGATTTTTCTTTTATCTCCAACCAGTTGTTCCTGCCTTATGAAGCAGCATTGGCGATCAAAGAAAAAGCAATGGAGCTGCTGATGCAGAATATACCGGTACTTAAAAACAAACCGGTGATTGCTTAACCGGCGAAAACCGGTCAATGAAAAAAATGCTATGAACAGACAATTGATTATCGGGGAACGCATTATGTATGTGAACGCAGAAACACCGGTTAACTGTGTGTTTACTGTAAAGCTGAACGGTCATTTTACCCTGCGCAGGCTGCAGAATGCCCTGGCTAAAATACAGGCACGCCATCCTTTGCTGCGGGTGGTGATCAAAGAAGATAAAAAGGGACGCCCTTATTTTGTTTCAGACAATGATGTGCCTGCCATCCCGGTACGGATAGTGGAACGTTTTTCAGATGAGGACTGGCTGAACATTTCGAAAACAGAATGGGCTACTTTATTCGATACCAGCCGCGGACCACTGGCCCGTATTGTATGGCTGCGCTCCGACGAAGTATCTGAACTGGTATGGGTAAGTCCGCACTGCATCTGCGATGGCGCAACCGGTGTAACGCTGATGCGCGAACTGCTGGCCCTGCTCGATAATCCTGATAAAGAGATCGGGGTATACGAATCATTCGATCATGTAAAAGAACTGATGCCCGCCTCATTGCTAAGCGATAAAGGGAAAAAAAGGAAAGCAAAGTTTTTCTCCCTGTTGGCGGGGCTTATTTTATCGATGAAAGCTGCCGGTAAAAAAGCACAAACAGGCCGTCCCTACATGGTGCGCTGGAAAATGAACCATGCCACCACCACTGCTGTTTTACAGGCCTGTAAAGAAAACAATGTATCCGTACACGCCGCTTTGTGTGTGGCTCTACTGCAGGCTTTCCGTGAAGTGAACGGCGGGCAGGCCAGGAATAAAGTGATATGTCCGGCCGATATACGCCGTTATATACCGGAGATCGGCGTGGATACGATGTTTGCATTTGCACCTATCGTAGACTTATCACTACCTAAAGAAGCAGCCGGTTTTTGGAAAACCGCGGCTTCGCTGAAAGAAACGCTTGGCCAGAAACTGTCGGCACTCAAAGTGCATGAACTGCTGCTGTTCAGCGAATATTTTCACCGCGCCGCACCTAAAATGGTACATGTATTAAAAACAACTGCCGGCTCACATGATATCACTTTTTCCAATATGGGCCGGCTGGATATCCAGGAAAATTACCAGACATTTTCAGTGGAAGATATTTATTCACCCTCTGTTGCATTTCCCTGGCGCAATCCCAATACCCTTGTGGTAAGCTCTTTCCGCGGCAGGATGGACTTTGCTTTCCTTTCCAATGAACATTTTCTCACAGAAGAAAAAGCACAGGCCATAAGGGATAAAACGCTGGAAATTTTACAATCTGTAACAGTGGGAGCGGGGGAGGGGGTGATTGGTTGAATGGTTGAGTGGTTGAATGGTTGAATGGTTGAGTGGTTGAATGGTTGAGTGGTTGAATGGTTGATGGGGAATTAGGAATTAGGTATTAGGTGAGAGGTATTCTTATATCTGACTGCAAACTAAAGATTGACATTATAAACAATATGATTTCAGAAGAATTAACCATACCGGCGACGGGAGGGGATATAGTACAACAGGAGAAAAAAGCACTTGCGTTTAAAAAGTTTGTGTGGAGACAGGCTGCTTTTTATGCGGTGTTGAATATGGTGATCAACTGGGCGGTGCCGCATTTCCGTTTTGATCACCCTGAATCTGTATTGCTGATCACTGGCGACCGCTCGCTGATGATGTTTTTATTGCCTCTTGCATTTTTTGTTCCTTTCTGTGTTACACACGATATGTGTGCCCGCATCCTGGTTTTCTGTGGCAAAGGCAAGGCCGATTTTGCGATAGCACCCGATTTTCCCAAAAAGAAATTCACAGCGAAAAAAGCTTCTATTAATGGCGGTATCACCTGGCTTATTGCAGCGGCTATACTGGGTGCACTCTACCTGTATTTTCCCAAAAAACAGGGTTTTGATGGGGCTGTGCTCGCTGTTGTACTCAGCATTATTGCCGGTGCGCTGGCGGTGTTCTTCACTTTTCAATCTGCCTGGCTGATGAAAAAACAGGCTATGAAATAGTCTATGCGGTGTATTTACCAGACAGAACCTAACTTCGCCGCAACAGAACCATCTTACCGATTGAAGAATGTCATCAACAGAATAAGATCGCTTTACCCCTTACCGGAAGAATCTTTCAACCGGCTCACAGCACTGCTGGAAAAAACTGCATTGCGAAAAGGACATATCCTGTTCCAGGAAGGTAAAATAAAACAGGATGTTTATTTTATAGAGCAGGGAATAGCCCGCGCCTACTGCGATAAAGGCGAACAGGAGCTTACTTTCTGGTTTGGTGCCGAAGGCGATATCATTTTTTCGTACAACAGTTATATTTACAATAAGCCCGGTTATGAAACCGTTGAACTGCTGGAAGACACAGTATTGTACAAAACCACTACAGCCTCCCTGCTACAGCTGTACCTGGCAGATAATGCCCTTGCCAACTGGGGGCGCAAACTGGCCGAACAGGAACTGGTGAAAACAGAAGAACGCTTTATTTCCCGCCAGTTTAAAACCGCCGGTGAACGTTACCAGGAACTGCTGGAGAAAACCCCCGAACTGTTGCAGCGTGTACAGCTGGGCCATATAGCCGCTTACCTGGGTGTTACCCAGGTTACCCTGAGCCGTATAAGGGCAGAACGCAGATAAAATTTATCAAATGATAAATTTTAAGCGCCTTCATCAGCAGAACTTTACATGCTGAAATGTACTCAGCTTTTATTGTATATAAAATAATTATAATATGAATTGGATATTACTCATCATTGCCGGCTTTTTCGAGGTGGGTTTCACTACCTGCCTGGGCAAGGCCAAGGAAACCACCGGAACCGCATCTTACCTGTGGGCATCAGGCTTTTTCTTCAGCCTTGTTGCCAGTATGTACCTGCTGTACAAAGCAACGCAAACCCTGCCTATGGGTACTGCTTATGCCGTGTGGACCGGCATTGGTGCGGTTGGTACCGTATTGATGGGTATATTCTTCTTTCATGAGCCTGTCAATTTCTGGCGGCTGTTTTTTATTGCCACACTGATCGGCTCTATCGTAGGATTGAAATTTATGTCGCATCATTAATTAAAGAAAGACGGTATTGATTATAAAGGCAGGAACCGGCCGGGTAAGTAAATTAACCAGCCGGTTCTGTTTTTTATTAAAACATTGATTTTCTGAATTTTTAGATAAAACAGGGCATTTTTAAGCACCTGCATAACGGATAATTCCCGGATCTGAGGGGTATTTTTTCTGCGGTAATAGGGGTAGGGATTTCGATTGTTGTCATATTTCAAATAACCCTCGATTGACAGAAGCAGCTATATTTGATTTAAGTTATCAAGTCGTACGGATGGAAGTACAAAACACGGGCGCACAACAGCTGCCGGCCGCAGGCAATGATTGGGCTTTTGAGCAGGTTTTTAAAGCAAATTTTAAAGGCTTGCATGCATATGCCTATACCATTGTAAGAGAGGATGCAATGGCTGAAGAAATTGTACAGAACGTTTTTTGCCGCCTTTGGGAAAAAACGGGTCAGCTGCAGGTAAAAGAATCAGTTACCGCTTATCTCTACCGTTCAGTGTACAATGAAAGCCTGAATTACCTGAAACACCTCAAAGTAAAAACAGCCTATCAATCACATAGTAAGCACCAAATGAGCCATTCAACTGAAGAAGGAGGGGCATCTAAAAAACTGATGCTGCGCGACCTGGAAGAGAAGCTGGCCACGGCTTTGGCCGAACTGCCACAGCAATGCCGCACCATTTTCCAGATGAGCCGTTTTGAAGAACTGAAATACCAGGAAATCGCTGATAAAATGGGGCTTTCTGTTAAAACGGTCGAAAACCAGATGGGCAAGGCCCTGCGGCTGCTAAGATTAAAACTGGTAGATTTTCTGCCTGTGTTGTTGTTGTTATTGCTGAGCATATAAAACGAATTCCAATTGAAAAACGATCCTAAACATATCACCGATGAGCTGCTGGTAAAATACCTGCTCGCCGAAGCCGATAAGGCCGAACAGCAGGAAGTGCGCCAGTGGATAGCTGCCGATGCCAGGCACCAGCAGTATTTTGAACACTTCCGTTTAATATGGGAAGAAAGTAAACAACTGGCCGCTACAACCACGGTAGATGAAGAAGCTGCCTGGGAACGGTTTAAGCAGCGCCGCGAGCAACCTGCCCCCGTTATAGCAATGCAACCCCGGCGTTCTTATGCCTGGCTGCGTATTGCCGCGGTACTGCTGATACTGGCAGGCGGCGGCTGGCTCTGGTACTTTATGGATAATAGAGCGGGAGAGATGCGTATTGCACAATCAGATGAACATACACGCATCGATACCCTGCCCGATGGCTCTGTAGTGGTGCTGAATAAACATTCTTCATTGTCTTATCCTTCCCGGTTCAATGGCAAGGTCAGGAATGTAGAACTGAATGGGGAAGCCTTCTTTACTGTTGTTGCCGATGCCAGCAAGCCCTTCCTGATAAGGGTAAATGGCGGCAGTGTAAAAGTACTGGGTACTTCATTCAATATCAAAAGCAGGCCCGAAGAAACAGAGATCATTGTAGAAACAGGCGCCGTGGAAGTGGCTGGCAAAAAACAAAAAATAGAATTGCATGCCCAGGAAAAAGCGATTTTATCCAGTAAACATCCCGAGCCTGTAAAGCAGCCGAATGAAGACAAGCTGTACAATTATTACCGCACCAAGATGTTTGTTTGCCAGGGTACCCCATTATGGAAGCTGGCTGAGATACTAAGTGAAGCATATGATGTCAATATCACCACCAGCAAAGAAGTGCGTAACCTGCAACTGGTAACAACCTTCCCGGACCAGCCGCTGGACAGCATCTTAAGTGTGATCCGTCAAACATTCAATTTGACCGTTGCTAGAAATGGAAAGCAGATTATTTTAAAATAACTACTGTATATCGTAACATTGGGGCATGAATCATGTGCTCCTGCTGTATCGCTCCATCCTGGTCACCGGTTTTCTTTTCCTGCTGGCTGCTGCGCCTGCACAAGCGCAGAAAGCATTGGATAAAGTAATATCCGTTAATGTTACCAGGCGGCCGCTGGCAGAAGTGCTGAATGATATCAGCCGGCAGGGGCAGTTCTATTTTTCCTACAATAGTGATATCCTTAATGGCAATAGTTTTGTATCGCTGAACGCCCATAACAAAACAGTAAAAGAAGTGCTCGACCTGCTGTTGGGGCAGGGGTATGAGTATAAAGAGGCGGTAGGCAATTATATCATCATCCAGCGTTCCCGGGAACGGTTCTTTGTACTGAGCGGTTATGTGGCTGATAAGGCAACCGGGCAAAAGATCAGCAATGCCAGCGTATATGAAAGCAATCAGCTGGTATCCACACTCACCAACGACCAGGGCTTTTTCCGCCTGCGTCTGAAAGACAGGGCACAACAGGCCACACTGGCAGTAAGCAAAGAATTTTATACCGATACTTTCCTGGTTGTTCGTTCAGGCAGCGACCAGGACCTCGCCATTACTATACGACCGGTTCCGCAGAATGAGCTGGCGCCCGTAGTGGTTACCAAATATGTTCAGGTGGAACGAACAAGGTTTGGCAAATTCTTTCTTTCATCCCGCCAGAAAATACAAAGCCTTAACCTGAAACATTTTTTTGCCCGGAAACCTTTCCAGTTTTCACTTACACCGGGGCTCAGCTCGCGCGGCAACCTGGGCGCACAGGTGGTGAATAAAATGTCGTTCAATATTATCGGCGGGTATACTGCCGGTGTAGACGGACTGGAACTGGCAGGTATTTTCAACATCGATAAAAAAAATGTGCAGTATGTACAGATCGCAGGTATATTCAACGTGGTGGGCGGTAAGGTGAATGGTGTGCAGCTGGCAGGTATTCACAACAATGTACTGGATTCGTTCAAGGGTGTTCAGGTATCGGGTTATAGCAACCTGGTAAAGAAAAACCTCCAGGGTGTACAGGCAAGCGGTGCCTATAATGTTATATGGGGCAGTATGAATGGCGTTCAGGTGACCGGTTCAATTAATATTGTTAAAGATTCGGTGCATGGTGTACAGCTGGGTGCAGTTGGCAATATTGCCCGGAAGGAAATGAGAGGCCTGCAGGTAGGCACTATTTTCAACTATGCAGGGCACATGAAAGGTGTGCAGATAGGGCTGATCAATATTGCCGATACTTCTTCCGGCTATAGCATAGGCTTTGTGAACATTGTACGTAAAGGGTATCATAAACTGTCTGTTTCAACCGATGAAGTGCTCAACCTGAATGTGGCCTATAAATCGGGTAATAAAAAATTATACAGCATTCTACTGGCTGGCGCCAATATCAGTTCTACCCAGAAAGCTTATGCATTTGGCTATGGCATAGGCCGGGAATTTACCCTTACACCTGCTAAATCGATCACTGCGGAGTTTATACAGGAAACACTGTACCTGGGCGACTGGACACACCTGCGCACGTTATACCGTATTGAACCCAGCTTTAACTGGAAGCTGAATAAAACGTTCACGCTTTTTGCCGGCCCTGTTTTCACCGTTTGTTATCCATCAACAGAAGGCGGATCGGCTACTGATTACAAATCGAAGCTGCCTTCCAGCGGCTACCACAACTTCTCCATAGGCCGCAATGTCTCCGGCTGGATCGGCTGGCATGCAGGCATCAACCTGTTTTAATACCGCAAACCACTGCAGCCCAACCGCTTTCATCACCTGCTGAACACGTGAAGGGCCACTACTGCACTAAGGAATGTGAAGAATATGTTTAAATGGGAGATGGCATAGGGGCAGGAGCTTGATCAGTTGTCTTTTTTGCTAAAACAAGCATGGAAAATACAACACAGCACAGGGCCCTCACCACGCAATTACTGGGCAGTAACCTGAATTACCTGTCTTACCTGTTTTTACTGGCATTGGTACATGTATGGCATTTCACAGCCTTCTGGCTGAGCGGCTCTTTTTTAAAGAATGTATACAGGTAGTCATCCCGCAGGTTTGCCGGTAAAATATATGCCGGAAAATACCCGGTTCATAGAAAAAAACAAAGATGAAAAATAGAACAGGCAGTGAGCATACAGGTTTAACAGCAGTGAACAGTAAGAAGAACAGGCCCTCTGTGTCTTTTCTCTTGCTGGCAGGGGTGGTGTATATATTCAGCCTGTTGCCTTTTACCTTGTTGTATGCATTGGCAGGATTGATTTATTTCTGTTCCTTCCGGTTGCTGAAATACCGTTATGCGGTGGTGTTCCAGAACCTTTCACGTTCATTTCCGCAGATGTCGTACAGGGAAGTTGATGCAGTGGCCAGCCGGTTTTACCGGCATTTCAGCGAGCTGCTGATGGAAATTGTAAAACTGATGTCGATCAGCGAAAGCAGGCTGAATGCGAGGGTCAATATCAAAAACGCAGGTTTAATAGAATATTATCAACGTCAGGGCCGCACAGTGATCGCGATGATGGGGCATTATGGCAACTGGGAATACCTGAACATATTGCCGCGTTATTTCAGCTCGCCGGTGTATGCAGTATATAAACCTTTATCGAACAAAGGGATGGACCAGCTCTTGCTGCGCCTCAGGTCAAGGTTTGGTATGGCCTTGTTACCCATGCAGCAGGCGCCCCGGTATATGTTGCAGCATAAGCAGGAACCGGCTTTATACCTGTTTATCGCCGACCAGTCGCCCGATCCCGGTGCGCAATGCCGGCTGGAGTTCATGAACCAGTCTACCCTGATGTTCAGCGGCGCTGAAAAGCTGGCCCGTGCCACAGATGCCGTAGTGGTATATGTTGAGCTGAACCGCACAGCAAAAAAACACTGGGATGTACATTTTTCCCTGGTGGCGGAAAAACCTGCTGAAACAGCACCGCAGGAAATTACAAGGGCTTATGCAGGCAAATTGCAGCAGAGCATTCAAAAAGCGCCGGGTCAATGGTTATGGAGCCATAAACGCTGGAAACACAGGATACCGGCTGCTGTTTAAGCCTTACTGATACAATGTAAATCCCCCCGATACCATTACCCGCGGGATACGCCGGATGCTTTGTGTACTTGTGTGATCCGCGTATTCCGCGGGTAATTTTTTCATTGTGGCCGGTGAAAGCTAAAAAACTGGCCTGAACGGATGGGGGTAAAAGGATGGATGGTTGTCCTTTCTGCAGCGGATGTTTATTAGAGACCTTACAAAATTAAATGCGATGAAAAAAATTTACCCCATTATAATACTGCTTTGCATCACTGCCGTAGTACATGCGCAAACAGGCTTCGGTATCAAGGCTGGACCTGATTTTTCCAGGATCATCACACGCGCAGACGGGAATAAAATAAACAGCAAAACAATTATGGGTTTTACAGCAGGGGTATATGCCTACCTGCCCCTGCGCCCTGCACTGGTGCTGCAGCCGGCTTTACTGTATGAAGGCAAAGGTGGAAAAACACAGGAGGGTATTAAAAACCGGATAGATTACCTGAGCCTGCCGGTAGATGTACTGTTTACACCGCGTATCGGTTATGGCAACCTGCTGGTTGGCGCAGGCCCTTACCTGGCCTATGCTTTATCGGGCAGGGCGATGGATAAAGATGCAGATACCGGTAAAAACCTGTTTAAAGGTGATCATGCGCTGAAACGCCTGGATGCCGGCATCCACCTGCAGCTGGGCTATGAATTCAATACCGGTATCAGTATAGCCTTTGGACAGGAGATAGGCCTGGTGAACCTGTATAAAGGTAACCAGGATGGCAATAGTTTTAAAAACAGGAGCTTCCATTTCACCATAGGATACAGGTTGAAATAAAAAGAAACTGCCGTATTCACCTGTAACCCCCGGCCCTGCATTTTTGCGGGGCCTTTTTGGCAATAAGTTCAGTCGGCAGTATGCAGTATAAACATGATCGTACTTCCCACTTCTTACATCGTACATCCCACATCGTACATCCCATATCGTACATCGAATTCTTTTTTCCTAACCGCTTCATTTACAAAAAATATTTTCCTGCATAGGGGTGAGTAGTTATTGAATTGTCAATATTACCAAACGGGCAAATTGATTAAATGTGCTACTAAAACCAAAACGGTAATGAAACAATTCAGAAGCAGGTATCATTATGCAGCAAGGATCACCCACGTATTATTGGTCCTGGTGCTGCTGTTATGCAGCGCAGGGGCTACCGCCCAGACGAATAAAGTAAGCAATGTGCATGTAGGACTTATTTATCCTATCAGCAGTAATGGTAAATCTGCAGAAGAATACACTAATCATGTTTCCATCCACCTGCTTTCCGGCCTGTCCAAATCTGAAACAGGATTTATTTTCTCCGGCATCGCTAGTGTTATCAAAGACAGTGCAACAGGTGTACAATTTGCAGGTATTGCCAACACCGTGCTCAATAGTACACGCGGAACACAGTTTGCAGGCATTGGCAACTATACAAAAAATGCAGTGGAAGGCTTTCAGGGTGCGGGTATATTCAATAAAAGCAATACCGTATCAGGCTTCCAGTTTGCGGGTATAGCGAATATCACTACCAAACAGGCAAAAGGCGTACAAATAGCTGGTATTGTCAGTACAGCAGAAAAAGCAGATGTGCAGGTTGCCGGTATACTGAATATGGCGAAAAAAGTAAAAGGCGTACAGTTTGGCTTTATCAATATTGCAGACAGCAGTGATCATGCGATCGGCGTACTGAATTTTATTAAGAACGGCGAAAAATCGATAGGAGTGAGCATCGATGAAACTGCAACTACACTAATTTCGTTCCGCTCCGGTGGCCGTGTATGGTATGGTATACTGGGTATCGGCGGCAATTTCAGCAGTGGCAAAAGCCTGCTGGCCTGGGAAGCGGGTTTGGGTGTACACTGGAAGCTGAGCCCGCAATTCCGTATCAATACAGAACTATTGAGCATGCGGCTGGATGATTTTAAAACAGGTGATTACAACCGGTATATCCTGCGCGTAATGCCCGCAGTACGGCTGGGGCATGCAGTGGAAATATTCGGTGGGCCCACATTCAATTTTGTCGATTTTACGCATGATAAAGGCAATTACCTTACGCACCATTACCTGTGGGATAAAACCAGCGGCAATCATTTTTACGGATTGTATTTCGGCGCCACCGGTGGTATACATGTCAACCTGCAGGCATTTCAAACCACATCAAACAAGCATACTAACTAATTAACCATCACACATCCAGTAATTAATTTTTATGGACAAAGCAACTCGACGGATTTTATGTATGCTCCTGGTCGTGTTATCAGGATACATACAACGGGCAGAGGCACAGGCCAAACATACCATCAGCGGTTCTGTGCGCTCTAAAAAAACAGGCGAAAGCCTGATCGGTGCCTCGATCAGTGTTCAGGGTAAAAATATCGGTGTAGTAAGCAACGACTACGGTTTTTATTCCATCACACTGCCTGACGGCAATTATGCCATTATCATTTCTGCTGTAGGGCAGCAACCACAAACTTTTCCTGTTGAACTGAATAAGAACATACAGATCAATACACTGTTGGAGGAAGAAAACAACCAGCTGGAAGAAGTGAAAGTAAGCACCCAGTCAAAAGGCCGCAGTATCAGCAGTACACAGATGGGGGTAGAGCATTTATCTATCAAAGAAACCAAGAACATTCCGGTATTGCTGGGTGAAAGAGACGTGATGAAAACCCTGCAATTACTACCAGGTGTAAAATCGGCAGGTGAGGGCAACAGCGGGTTTTATGTACGTGGTGGTGCTGCAGATCAGAACCTGATCTTGCTGGATGAAGCACCGGTGTACAATGCATCGCACCTGCTGGGCTTTTTCTCCACTTTCAACTCAGATGCCATTAAAGATGTTACACTGTACAAAACAGGGATGCCTGCACAATATGGCGGCAGGCTGTCTTCTGTGGTAGATGTAAAAATGAATGATGGTAATAACCAGGACTATCATGTAAACGGGGGCATTGGCTTAATTTCTGCCAAGATCAATGCAGAAGGGCCTATCCAGAAAGATAAATCTTCTTTCCTGGTCACTGGCCGCCGTACTTATGCTGATTTGTTCCTGAAGCTATCCAACGATACAGCTGTTAAAAACAACACCCTGTATTTTTACGATCTCAATGCCAAACTGAATTTTACATTGGGCAAAAATGACCGCTTATATGTATCCGGCTATTTTGGAAGGGACAATATGACCTCCGGGAACCTGTTCGGCCTCAGCTGGGGTAATGCCACAGCCACCGTACGCTGGAACCATAATTTTGGCAGCAAACTGTTTGTTAATACATCTGCCATATTCAGTAATTACAATTACAAAATACACATCAACAACAACGGTGCTAATTTTACTATTTTTTCCCAGCTGCGCGACTGGAACCTGAAACAGGAATGGCAGCTGTATATGAACCCGCGTAATACACTGCGTTTTGGCTTTAATTCCATTTACCATACCATCAGGCCGGGTGATCTTACCGCTACCTCCGGTTTCAATGATTCCAGCTTCCAGAAAAGATATGGCTGGGAGAATGCCCTGTTCATCAACAATGACTGGAAAGCCAGCCACAGGCTCAATATCTCCTATGGCTTGCGTGTAAGCAGTTTCAGCGTAATGGGTAAAGGCAATTTCTACAATATTGCACCAGACGGGAAGATCATTGATACTACTTTCTATAAATCGGGCCAGATCGTTAAAACCTATTTCAATCCCGAGCCCCGTTTGGCTGTCAGCTACCAGCTGAATACCGTGTCTTCTATAAAGGCCTCTTATGTGCGCAATACCCAGAGCATGCACCTGGTATCCAATTCCACTTCCAGCCTGCCTACAGACAAATGGGTAGCTACCAACAATATCATCAAACCTGAAATTTCAGACCAGGTTTCTGTGGGGTATTATAAAAACTTTGCCAACAACAGTTATGAACTGACGGTGGAAGCTTACTACAAAACCATGCAAAACCAGATCGATTACCGCGATGGTGCCAATGTACTGAGCACTGATGCTGTTGAAACACAGCTTTTGTTTGGCAAGGGAAGGGCTTATGGTATTGAATGGTTGCTGAAGAAAAGAGCGGGCAGGTTTACCGGTTGGTTAAGCTATACTTTGTCTAAAACAGAAAAACAGATCAACGGTATCAATAACAACCAATGGTACAACGCAAGGCAGGACAGAACGCATGATATTGCCATTGTGGCCATGTACGAGCTGAATAAAAAATGGTCGTTCTCTGCCAACTGGGTATTCTATACCGGCGATGCAGTGAGCTTCCCCAGTGGCAAATACAAAGTAGACGATCGCGTGGTGTTTTATTACACTGAACGCAATGGTTACCGTATGCCTTCTTACCACAGGCTCGACCTGGGCGCTACCCTGCAGCTGAAGAAAAGAAAACGTTATTCATCTGAGCTGGCATTCAGCCTGTACAATGCATATGGCAGGCAGAACGCCTATGTTATCACTTTCCGGCAGGGGAAAGATGATCCCAACAAAACAGAGGCTGTTCGTACAACCCTGTTCAGTTTTGTGCCCTCAGTATCTTATAACTTTAAATTCTAATCAAGTGAATAATAAAATTTTATCGGCCGGTTTGGGTGTATTGCTGGTGTTGATGATCTCCTGTACCAAAGTGGTGCATGTTGATTTGAACAGTGGGGCGAAGAAATACGTGATCGAAGGCAATATAACCAATGAGGCAGGGCCTTATACGGTTAAGATTACCCAGACCAAAAATTTTGACGAAGACAATACCTTCCCCGGTGTAAGCGGCGCCACTGTAAAGATGGAAGATGATATGGGTAATGGTGAAATATTGCAGGAAGTATCCGCCGGTGTTTACCAGACAAAAAGCCTGCGCGGCGCAGTAGGGCATACTTATCGTCTTACCGTGAATGTGGGTAACAACCAGTATACTGCTTCTTCTGTAATGCCGCCACTGGTCAGTTTCGACAGCCTGTATGTTACCAGTGTTAACTTTTTTGGGAAGATTGTGAAAGCCGCAGTGCCGGTGTATACCAACCCTGCAAAAAAAGGCAACTACTATCATTTCAACCAGTATATCAATGGTGCGCTGGATAAGCAGATCTATTACGATAATGATGATTTTACCAGCGGTAAAACCAGCACTCAGTCGTTGCTGCGCAACGATCAGGACAGCACCCTGCATACCGGTGACCATGTAATGGTGGAAATGCAATGTATAACCAAACCGGTATATGATTACTGGTTTAGTATGGATATGTCTGCTACCGGCGATGGATATGGCACGCCGGCCAATCCTGTAACCAATATCAGCGGTGGGGCACTCGGATATTTCAGCGCACATACAACGCAGAAAAGATCCATTACAGTGCCTTGATCATTCAAGCTGAAGCTGCAACACCGGTATGGGAACTATGGGCAAGCACCTGCGGGTTATATGCAATGGATGAATTTCGAGGGGGACAGCGAAGGTATTTCGTTTTTTATCACCGTTATTCCGGTTGCTATAACCTGCAGCCCATGGTTTCTTCCGGCTGATGATGATATGAATTGACGGTTGCTAGCGGGCTTTGCCAAGGTATACTTTACATTCATAATCCACTCTTACCAGGCCGTTTTCCTGGTAGCTGTGAAACAGGTGTTCCAGTTCTTCCATCATCGAAGGGTACAGGGGATGGGTTTCAACGGGGATATAGGAAGAAGACAATAAATGGCCTTTCAATCCTTTCATGTCAAGCAGCTGCACATGGGAAAATGTTTCCCTGGTATATTTTGCCGGACTAAAAAAATCACCGACCGCGGCTTCATCCGCTTTATGTATCGATGCATAGTCACTGCCAAACTGCGCTTTCAGGGCCTCATAGGCCTGCATGAATGGTGTTTGTTGTGTGCGTATATTCCAAAGCAAGGCAATATAACCACCGGGTTTTAATATGCGTGTGAATTCTTTTTTAGTGGCAAGCGGCTCCATCCAGTGAAAAGCCTGCGCTACTGTGATAAGCTCCACACTATGCCGGTTGAGCGTAGTGTGTTCAGCACTGCCTTCAATGCTGGTGAAGCCGGGAATAGAACCAAGGTTTTCTTCGGCAGCCTGCCGCATGGGGCCATTGGGTTCTACTGCTTTAACTGTAAAGCCATGGCGCAGTAGCAGGTCTGTAAAAATGCCTGTACCTGAACCGATATCTGCAACAGTGGCCCCCTGCCTGATACCTGTTGCCTGCATGAGGTAGCTGATGATCGCTGTGGGATAGCCGGGCCTGTATTTACTGTAGTTATCTACCCTGTCTGAAAATCGCTGCGTTGGTTCAAGCATAGCAATGGATTGCAGATTAAATGTACTGTTTTATTCAAATGACCCATCCATACTGCCAAACTTTGTGCCGGTAATTGCAGATCGCTTGGACCGGTCTGGTAAAGCAAAACACGGGTGCGCTGAAGAGAATAAAATTGTTGCAGCTGGATGCATTATTGCCCCCGCATTTTTTATGCAACGTATAAATCTTCGCCTGCATCCTTCTGTTATCCTGTTAAAGATGGATCACCCGATAGCAGATAGAATGTACTGAAAACAAATTGTTTTTGTACAAATGGAACAGGCTGGATACCCATTGTATCAACCTGTAATGAACGAGGAGACAACTGTAAACAATAGCGGTGCGTATGCGTTAAAAAGACAGCCCCTTTTACTAAGGCTGTCTTTTTGCAGTTGCAAGCCATGAGCTTCCAGCTATGAGGCGGCATGAATTGTTGAACCGCGTAAAGTTGTTCAGCCTGTTTCCCGCACATAAAAGAATGCAGAAAAACTTCTTCTTTTCCGCGTATTCCGCGAGACCTCCCCCTATCAGCTTGTTTTTAGCTTTCTTTTGTTTTCCATCCATAAGGGATATATTCATTATCAAAGCTGCCATCGCTGTACAGGTTCAGCAGGGCATAACCATTATCTGTTTTATAGCGGATGCCCTTCCACCAATTACCGCTTACAGCACCATTGCTGATATACGTAACACCATTGTACAATATCTGCTCGTATAAATGAATATGACCGCTAAGGCAGAGCTTTACATTGGGGTGCTGGTCGAACAGGCTTACAATACGGGCTGAATCAGTGTGCATAGAGCCCAGTCCCAGCACATAACCCTGGTCGCCTTTTACTTTATCATCCACTATAACTGTTGCAGCAGAAACAATAGGCGCATGTGACGCTACCAGTACAGGTGTGGAAGCAGGTGTGGCCGCAAGATCCTGCTGAAGCCAGGCGAACTGTGCTTCATCCAGCTGGCAGGTGTACCAGGTACCATCCTGTTTGGGTTGTATACTGTCTAGTATAATAAAATGCCAGCCGGCTTTGTCGAAGCTCCGGTAGGGCATAGACAGGCTCATTTTTTCCTGCGCATATTTTTTCCCGTATAAAGGATCGCTTTTTTGTCCGAAGCCCCAGCAGTCGTGGTTGCCGATACAATATTCAATTGGCAGGGAATTGTCCTGCCTGAAAATATCGTTCCATAATTTCCATTGTGTTTCCACGCGGTCTTTGGGTTGTTTCAGTGCATCGAAGATCGAATCACCGGTATTGAGAATAAAAGAAGGCTGATCCTGCTGGCCCTGCAGGTGATGCAGGCAGGCGGCGAGCCCTGCAGGGGCATTCAGTTCGGGCTCCATGTGCACATCGGTCAGGTGGGCAAAACGCAGTACTCTTTTTTTACCTGTAGTAAGTTGATGGTTGTTTGCAGCGAAAGAACGGATACCGGTTAAGCTACCGGCCAGCATACCCAGTGCGGCCTGTTTTAAAAGCGTTCTACGTTTCATGGTAATGTATCAATTGAGTGATGTAATCGGCTTAAAATACTGCCTGCGGCCGGCGGCCAATGAGCAGCCACTGCCTGTGCCTGCGCAGTGTTGCAAACATAAAAGCGGCTACCAGCCTTTGGTATAAGCTGTGAGGAATTAATAAAAAAATATTATTGGATATTACACTTAATTTATCGTATTTAAAGAATGGAATGGAAACAACAAGCCGCCGCAGCGGCTTTTCAATTGATCGGCAACCACAATCGCATTGGCCTGGGGGCAGGCTCTACCATGGCATACCTGGCCGAAGCACTGCAAAGAGGTATACAGGCAGGCCTGCAGGTAACCGTGTTCAGTTCATCAGCAGAAACCCGGGCATTATTACAGCGCCTGCAGGTACCTGTTGAAGATACTGCCGGTGCCAGCGCCCTGGACCTGTATTTTGATGGCTGCGACCAGTTTGATAGGCATTTAAATGCCCTGAAAAGTGGCGGCGGTATCCATACTTCCGAAAAACTGCTGGCTGCCATGGCCGCAACATTCGTGCTGGTGGGTGATGAATCGAAATATGCAGCGGAGCTGGATACCCGGTTCCCGCTGGTGATAGAAGTACTCCCTGACGCAATTGCTTTTGTAGAAAAAAAACTGCAACAACTTTTCCCGCAGCTTAGCCGCCTGGAATGGCGTTACCAGCCAAATGGTGATCTTATACAAACGGTATATGGCAATCACCTGCTGAACTGCTGGTTCAGCCAGCTGCCTGAACTGGCAGGTATCAATCCCTTGCTTAAAACCATCCCCGGGGTAGTGGAAACCTCTTTGTTTTACGGAATGGCTTCCCGCGCCATTATTGCCGGAGAAAACGGTATCAGGGTGATGGAAAAGTAGGCGGTCGGCAGTAGGCGGGGAGGTGTCAGTGACAAAAATAACCGGGTACACTGCTGTACGGGTTAAAAAGTACTTTGTTTTCTGCGCTTTCCGCGTATTCTGCGAGAGGGATTTTCTTGTGTCCACCGCTTTTAACCCGTATGATAAACTTTGAAACTGCCGGCTGCAGACTATGTATGCTGTTCAGTATTTTTTAATTTCCGCTGTTGTTTACAATATCTGTTGTACTTATTCGTCATCTCTTAAAAGCAGGTCCGGGAGCGATATTATTTTGATGGCCCCGGCATATAATGTAACTTGCCCTTTGCTTTGCATATCCCTGATGCCCGCAAAGTTGTACTGCTGCATTGCTGATAGAATTACCTCATAGAACTGCTATGGAAAAAGCAACAAAAGAAAAACAACCGGAAAAGAAGAAAAAACAACCCGGCATGTCTGTTCTGCTGAAACCGTATACCGGTATGCTGGCATTGCTGGTTGTACTGGCATTGATCAGCAATGGTGTCAATCTTATTGTGCCCCGGATCATTTCACACGGTATTGATGCATTTACACACGGCCATTATGAGATGAAAACCATTGCACTGAAATTTGGCGTATCGGCATTATGCATTTTCATCTTTACCTATCTGCAGAGCATCGTGCAAACCTATGCTTCAGAAAAAGTGGCCAGGGACCTGCGTACCACGCTCTCGGCAAAAATTTCCAGGCAGAGTTATGTGTATATAGAAAAAGCCCATCCATCTAAATTACTCACCAACCTTACATCTGATATTGATGCGGTAAAGATGTTTGTAGCGCAGGCCATTGTATCGATTGCCTCTTCTGTTTTCCTGATCATCGGTGCCAGTATTTTATTGCTGATGATCAACTGGAAACTGGCACTGGCGGTGCTTGGTATCATCCCGGTGATCGGTGTTACTTTTTTTATGGTGATCAGTAAGGTAAAGCCTTATTTTAAAAAAAGCAGGGAGATCATCGATCGCCTCAATAAAGTGATCAACGAAAGCATACTCGGCGCCACGCTTATCCGCGTGATCAATTCACAGGCGCTGGAATATGATAAATTTCTTTCGGCCAATACAGAAGCACGCAACCTTGGCCTGGCCATACTGCGTTTGTTTGCGCTGCTGATACCGGTTATCACTTTTACGGCCAATATGGGTACATTAACTGTATTGTCGCTGGGCGGTCATTTTGTTATCAACGGCAGCATGTCGCTGGGTAACCTGGCAGCGTTCAACAGTTACCTGGTTATATTGATCTTTCCTGTACTGGTGATCGGTTTTATGAGTAATGTGATAGCGCAGGCATCGGCATCTTTCCAGCGTATCAATGAAGTATTACAGGCGCCGGAAACAGAAGAGCAGGGTATGGTGCAAGAGCCATTGAAAGGTGCGTTTGCTTTAAAGAACATCACTTTATCCTATGGGGAAAAAACTGCACTGAAAGATATTTCTTTTGAGGTGGCTGCAGGCAGCAGGACTGCAGTGATAGGGCCTACGGCCGCAGGCAAAACACAGTTGCTGTACCTGCTGGCATCCCTGATACAGCCAACATCGGGCAGTATTGAATACGATAACAGGGAGGTCAACAGCTACAACAAAGAGCTGCTGCACAGCCAGATTGGCTTTGTATTTCAGGACAGCATCCTTTTTAACATGAGTATGCGGGAAAATATTGCCTTCAGCGATAAGGTAACAGATGAAGCACTGGAAAAGGCGATCCGCGCCGCAGAGCTGAAAGATTTTATCGATTCACTGCCGCAAAAACTGGATACAGTGATCTCTGAAAGAGGCACCAGTTTGTCTGGAGGACAAAAACAGCGGCTAATGCTGGCCCGTGCACTGGCTGTTAACCCGGTGGTACTGTTGCTCGATGATTTTACTGCACGTGTAGACGCACACACTGAACAACACATATTGAAAAATATACGTGATCATTACCCAGACCTTACCCTGTTGTCGGTGACACAGAAAATTGCATCGGTAGAGCAGTATGAACAAATTATACTGCTGATGGAAGGGGAGATCATTGCAAAAGGCACACACAATGAGCTGATGGCATCCTGCGCCGAATATGTACAGATCTACCAGTCGCAGCGAAGCACCAGTCATTATGAGGCCGTACAGGAACAGGACCTGGCATAAAGTACAGGGACTACCAGTTATTAACCGAATTATCCAACATGTCTGAAACAACGAATTATAATCTGCTACCGGCAGATAGTAAGCCACTGCAGAAAGGCTCTACCATAGCCGTGCTGAGAAAACTGCTGGCACTGATAGCGCATGAAAAAAAGAACCTGCTGACAGCGTTTGTCATTATGCTGGTCAATTCAGGACTTATACTGGTAGGGCCTTTTGTTACCGGTTATACCATCGATCACTATATCCAGCATAAGCAGTATCATGGTGTACTGGTATCGGCAGGTATACTGCTTTGCGTTTACCTGGTGGCGCTTTCCACGGGGTATATTCAAACCAAGCTGATGGGGGGTATCGGCCAGCGTATGCTGTTTCACCTGCGCAATGCAGTGTTCAGCAAACTGCAGCAGCTGCCTGTTGCTTTTTTCAACCAGAACAAATCCGGCGATCTTATTTCCCGCATCAACAACGACACAGATAAAGTGAACCAGTTCTTTTCGCAGTCACTGATGCAGTTTGTCAATAACCTTTTTATCATGACAGGAGCGGGTGTGTTCCTGCTGTGTATCAATATACGCCTGGGACTGGCAGCGTTGGCGCCTGCATTGTTATTACTGGTATTTACCAAGCTGGTATCTCCCTGGGTAAAACGTACCAATGCGCAGAGCATGAAAAGCACCGGCTCTATGAGCGCGGAGATACAGGAAAGCCTGAGTAATTTTAAAGTGATCGTGGCATTTAACCGGCGTGATTATTTCCGCCAGCGGTTTGAAGAAGTGAATAAGCAAAACTACCATGCTGCCATCAAAGCAGGGCTAGGCAACAATATCTTTCTACCTGTGTACAGCTTTTCGGCCAACCTGGGGCAGCTGGTAGTGCTTACAATGGGTATTTACCTTATCAGTACGGGGTACCTGAGCATAGGCCTGCTGATCAGTTACCTGAGCTATGTGACCAGCTTTTACAACCCGCTGCGGCAACTGGCGGCATTGTGGGCCAATTTCCAGGTGGCACTGGCGGGCTGGGACAGGATATCGCATATTTTATCGCTGGAATCAGACCTGGTAACCATTGCCGGCCCTGCAGCGCAGCCTGCTTCCGCTTCGCCGCTGGTAGAGTTCAGGCATGTCAACTTCGGCTATCCCGATGGAAAAGAAGTATTGCATAATGTGAACTTTACACTGGAAAGAGGAAAGACCTATGCCTTTGTAGGTCCTACGGGTGGTGGCAAAACCACCACGGCATCACTGGTTGCAAGGCTTTACGATCCGGTGGGCGGTACGGTGTTGTTTGATGGAAAAGATATCCGTACATACCAACCTGAAGAACGGGTGAAAAAGATCGGGTTCATTCTACAGGAGCCCTTCCTGTTTAGCGGTACCGTGCGTGAGAACATACTATATGGCAACGAGCAATACCTGCATTATTCCAATGAAGAACTGGCTGCTGTATTGCAGCGATCCAACCTGGAAAAACTGCTCGACCGTTTCGACCAGGGACTGGAAACAAGCGTTAACAGCAGCGGAGACAGCATCAGCCTGGGGCAGAAACAACTTATCGCCTTTATGCGCGCCGTACTGCGCAATCCCGACCTGCTGATACTGGATGAAGCCACTGCCAATATTGATACAGTGACAGAGCAGTTACTGGAAGAGATCCTGCAGAAATTGCCATCCACCACCACCAGGGTGATCATTGCACACCGGCTGAACACGATTGAGAATGCCGATGAAATATTTTTTATCAATGCCGGGCAACTTATACCCGCGGGATCGCTGGATGCGGCGGTACACATGCTGCTGCACAATAAGCGTGAATCATAATAACTACTGGTTAAAATAATAAAACGGCCCGCGAAACGCGGGCCGTTTTATTATGGGGAAAACAGTTTTACTGCTTAATGAACATAAACAGTGTCTTTCCTGTTCTTCAGTGAATCAAGTTTTACAGAAAGACTGTCCAGCCTGGAAGACAGCGAATCTTTTCCCGGTGTCACCAGGTCCGGTGCTATAGCGGTGATCTCATCCAGGCTTTTCAGGCTTATATCCAGCCAGTTGTCCAGTTTCTTTTTCAGGGAAAAACCATACACTTTGTTGAACCAGCTTTTTTCAGTGAGATTGATATCATTGATCCAGGTGGCGCGGGTACCATTGCCTGTATTTTCCAGCAGGAAAGTACTGCCACTGCGGCCCAGTTTATCAAAATGGATACTGGCAGTAAGTTGTGATGGTGCCTGTGCAGTTTCAATAAGTATATTGCCTGAACCGAAATCGGCTACCTGGCTGTTCCAGTTGATCCGGGCGCCTGGGCCAGTGCTGGGGCCATTATAGCTGATGGTATTGGAAGGATCTGCTTTCAGCCATTCAGCCCATTCTTTCCAGCGGTCAGCATTGTTCAGGTAACGGTAAACCACTTCAGGCTTTGCCTTCAGCACCATCGATTTTTCGAGATGAATGGTGCCAGGCATAAAATAAAATAGCACAGCCGCAATAACAACCAATAACAATAAGGTAATGAGCAATCGCATAAATGGTGTTTTAAATATTTAGTGAATGCCTTAATGAATATAGGCATTTATTACAAAACACGCGCCATTTAAGCCCGGACAGCCTGTGCAGATAAAACCACGAAGGAAGGCTTGTTTTCATTTTCATTTGATAAATTGTGCCGGGTTGTCATAACAGCACGATCATTGTAGCTGCCATAACCCGGAAAAATCAATAAAACAAACTGATATGGATACCATCAAAGACCTGCGGCTGGCAGTGCTGATAGATGCCGATAATGTGCCTTACGCCAATATTAAAGGCATGCTTAAGGAGATTGCCAAATATGGTACACCTACATTTAAGCGCATTTATGCCGACTGGACAAAGCCTACTGTTGCAGGCTGGAAGCAGGTATTGCTGGAAAACTCCATTACTCCTGTACAGCAATACAGTTATACCAGCGGTAAAAATGCCACCGATGCCGCACTGATCATTGATGCAATGGATATTTTGTATACAGGAAGGGTAGACGGGTTTTGCATTGTATCCAGCGACAGCGATTTTACCAGGCTGGCCACCCGGCTGCGCGAAGCCGGTATGCGGGTATTTGGACTGGGTGAAAAGAAAACACCACAGCCATTCATCTCGGCCTGCGATAAATTTATTTATATAGAAATTCTCAAAACACCGGAGGAACCTGAAACGCCTGTTAAGAATAAAAGAGCAAAGAATAAAAAACAGGCAACACAGCCTGCGAGGCAGGAAGACACCATCGGTAAGGTTGACCGTAAACTGATTAAACTGATCGCAGACAGTATCACCGACCTGGCAGATGAAAATGGCTGGGCTTTTCTCGGCGACCTGGGTACACTGCTGCTGAAAAAGCAACCTGATTTTGATCCGCGCAACTATGGGTTCAAAAAATTATTCCCGCTGATCAAAAGCATCGACCAGTTTGAAATTGATGAAAGAACCACGGGCAAAAACAATATCACCCTGGTATATGTACGTGTAAAATAAATACAATGTTGCCCCGCAGGGCAGCATTGTTTAGCGGAAAGAGCCGGCTATTTGTTTTACAAGCGGGTCGTAGATGCTTTTCTCGGCCTCATCGTATTCCAGGATGGCAAAGGCAAAAGCTGCTGGCTTCTCAATTGTTTTCTGGTAAAATATTTTGCCATTGCAGGTTCCCGAAATAACATAAAAACCTTTCCCCAGGTGTTGATAGGTAACGGTGCATTTTCCATGACCATCGCCCCGGGCTTTTTCGCGCAGGTCTTCTTTCAACTGCGCCTGCAATGATTTTTTGCCTGTTGAAAGATCTGCTGAATTCAGCCGGCCGAACACAGTGAGCACCGTAACATCTTTTTTATTTGTAAATACACAGCCATCACCTGCAGCCGCTTCGGGTTGCATAGTGAGCAACTGCTTCGGATACCCGATGCAATAACCATAATGACTATTGCAGTAGCGGCCATAAAGCTGGCTGCTGTCTTCTTCAATGGTATTGTTTGCGGTGGCAGGGTAATATCCCCAGGAAAAAACTGCTGCCATTGTATGGTTGCAGGCAATGGTGAAGCTGATGGTGAAACCCAGCAGTACCAGGCATTTCAAAAGGTTAACTTTCATATCAGTGTTGTTGTATGCGTCAATATTAAATATTTTTTGTCATAAAGCAGCCTGGTTAAAACAGCAAGTTCCGGGTTGAGCGGTTAAGGTATTGCAGGGAGCTTTGTGGCAATAAAACAAAAACGCTATGCATACAGTAAGCGAGCCGCCTATTCTTTATTTTGGCACACCGGTGGTGCTGATCAGTACGGTGAATGAAAATGGTTCGTATAACCTGGCGCCGATGTCTTCTGCTTTCTGGCTGGGCTGGCGCTGTATACTGGGTTTAAGTAATCTGTCTAAAACAACAGCAAACATGCGCCGCACAAAACAATGCGTGCTTAACCTGCCTTCAGTGAACCAGGTGGCAGCGGTGAATGCGCTGGCCCTGACCACCGGTACCGATCCCGTGCCGGAATCAAAACTGCGCAGGGGATACCGGTTTGAAGAAAATAAATTCAGCATTGCTGGTCTTACATCAGTGCCTTCTGCAACCGTGGATGCACCCGGTGTACTTGAATGCCCGGTACAAATGGAAGCAGCCGTCACCGCTATACATGCAGTGGCAGAAGATAATCCACTGCAAAAAGGCCGTATTGTAACCTTTGAGCTGAAGATACAGCGGGTACACCTGCATGAATCGATCATGATGAACGGTGAACCCAACAGGGTAGACCCCGATAAATGGCGCCCGCTGATCATGAGCTTCCAGGAATTTTATGGGCTGGGCGAAAAAATACATGATTCCAGGCTGGGCAAAATACCTGAATCCCTGTATGCCACGGCCGATATGGAAAATGCAGCGAAAATGGGCCGCCGGGTATGATAATCCGTTTTTGACAAATCAATATCCGTTTTGTTCAAGCCTTTGCCTGCCGGCCGGTGTTCCTTTGCCTTATGCAAAAGAACATGGTTATGATAGAAAAAAAACATCCTGTACAGTGCTCCCAACAAAACAGGGCTACAACCATAAGCTGCCTCGTGGCCCTGGTATTACTGGGCTTTACCAGTGTTTCGGCCCAGGTGCGTATTATCGGGTTTAAGCTGAGTACCCAACTACTGCCCTCGGCTGATTACAGTATGCCGGTGGGCAAAGACCAGCACAAGAAAACCGGTGCCTCTTCCTCGCAGCAATATTACAGTATGGGACTGGCTATGCAACTTGCCTCCAGGGTAGATAGCGCTACCGGGATGGCGCGCACTTGGACAGGTACGTTCAACGGCAGCTACATGCATTTTAGTAACAAAGGATACGAAGCGGCAGTTTTTCCCGCCTCGCTGGTTTCGGCTGAAGCGGGTGTGCAGTATTACCGCGGTCTCAACCGCAAATGGGGTTTTCTCGGCCTATTTTCTGCAGGTATTTATGCCGAAAAAAATCATATCAGCGGCGAAGCCATTGTTGTAAATGTTGGCGGTGTGTTCATCAGGCAGTACAGTCCGGATTTTTCATTGGGTTTTGGACTGATCGTCAACAACAGCTTCGGTACACCATTGCCCTGGCCGGCTATCTTTGTCAACTGGCAGATGGGCGGGCGGTATAAGCTGAATATTAACCTGCCCGATAAAGGTCCAGGCCTGGCTTACAATGTATCGTTCATGCGCAGCTTCAGCAAAATGTACGATCTCGGTATTGCTTTTAAACCCCGCATGCTTTCTTATTATGTAGACAATACACCTGATAACAGGCACCTGCTCACTTACTGGGAACTGCCTATTGGTATTGAAAACCGCATTCACCTGAACCATATCGACCTGTTTGCCAATGCGGGACTGGTAGCTTTAAGATCAGTGCAGTACAATGAAAAAAAGATATCCCAAATATTCTCCGATGCCCCGGGGCATAAGCTGTCTGCTGCACCTTTCCTGAACCTGGGGTTGCAATGGAAATTCTGATGGCAGTGCCTGAGAGCCGGCGCCTGCTACTGGCTGGCAGCCTTAAAAACCGGTGCTATTACCGGTAATACCAGATTTTGAGATACCCATAGGGGTAAACCGCTGCATGAATGTCATACTTCAAACACATTCATCAGCGGTTTTAATTTACCCATATGGATTTTACCATTACCAATAAAAACGGCGAAGTGATCTGCGCCGAAAATAAACCTGTTTACGATGGCGACCAGCGAACCTCAGCACCGGAAGAGGTACAGGGCCGTGACATACGCCCTTTTCTTGAACTGGACTACCGTGCAGTATCCATACCCGGTATCCAGCTGATAGAATACCATATGCATGTTAAAGAAGAGATACACCTGCATACAACCGAGCCCGAGCCCCTGCCCAGCCTTTTCTTTATGCAGCAGGGCACTATCCGGTCTAAGTTCCATTACCAGGACACGCCCTGTCATTTTCATTCGGGGCAGCATACCATGCTGTTCAATGCCCTCTGTGCCGAAGATACTTGTTTGCAAAAGCAGGATAACCTGCGGCTGTTGATGATCAATTTTCATCCTGATCATTTTCTGCAGCTGGCCGATGCAGGTAACCCGGTAATGGAAAAAATGGCGTGCAGCATTGTTACCAGGCGGCCCACGCCATTAAAACCCAATGCTGTGCAGCCTATCTCGGCTAAAATGCATGGTATAGTGGCGGAGATACAGGGTTGTACTTATTCGGGTGGATTACGCCAGTTGTTTATGCAATCGAAAGTGATGGAACTGCTGGTGCTGCAATGTGCACAGTTGGAAAAAGCAGGGGAGGCGCAGGAAAAAAATTACCGGCTATCGCAGGCCGACCTGCCCAAGGTTTACCTGGCCAGGGATATCCTGATCACCGATATCCAGAACCCGCCTTCGCTTAGCTCACTGGCACGTTTAAGCGGGCTGAATGAATTTAAATTAAAATCTGGCTTCAGGAAAGTATTTGCCAATTCAGTATTCGGCTACCTGAGTGATCACCGGCTGGAACTGGGAAAAACGCAGGTACTGAAAAAAAGCAAATCGCTGACAGAGATCGCCTATGAAACCGGTTATGCTTCACTGGCACATTTCAGCAATGCATTTAAAAAGAAATACGGCATCAGCCCGCTTAAACTGCGGGCCTGAGCGGTACAACACTATTACTGTTTCTTTTTACCCCGGTAAGGGCCTTTGAACTTTCTTTTTTTGCCATTGCCCGGTTTGCGGGTAGCTGGTGCATAGGCGGGTGTAGGACCAAACTGCTCGGGTACCGGTGCTTTGTCAACGGCATGGCCCAACAGGCGTTCGATACGTGCAAACTTATTCTGCTCTTTTTCTGTAATGAATGTATAAGCAGTACCCTCTGTTGCGGCCCTGGCCGTACGGCCGATACGGTGCACATAATCTTCCCCGTCGTTGGGTACATCATAGTTGATCACCAGGTCGATATCTTCAATATCAATACCCCGGCTAAGGATATCGGTGGCCACCAGTATTTTCAGTTTCCGGTTGCGGAAATCGATCAGCACCTGTTCGCGCTTATCCTGCTCCAGGTCTGAATGTATCTGGTCAACCGAAAATTTCGATCGTTTTAATTCTGCCGTCAGCTGTTTAACATTCTGCTTGCGGGAGCAGAATACCAGCACACTTTCAAAATTTTTCTGCTGCAGTACAAATTTCACCAGTGGTATCTTCTGCGGTTCGTATACCACAAATGCCTCCTGGATAATTTTCTCGGGCGGTTTGGATATAGCGATATTGATCTCAGCAGGATCGTGGAGGATACTGGCTGCCAGCTTTTTTATCTTGGGTGGCATGGTGGCAGAGAACAGCAGGTTTTGCCTTTGCTTGGGCAGATAGGAAATGATGCGGTTGATATCATCATAAAAACCCATGTCGAGCATGCGGTCGGCCTCATCCAGCACCAGGTATTTCAGTCCTTCCAGCTTGGCGTAATTCATGTTGAGGTGGGCAATCATACGGCCCGGTGTGCATATCACAATATCCACGCCCTGCGACAAAGCCTTTTTCTCTGCAGAAAACAGTGCGCCATCATTACCGCCGTACACAGCAATAGAGCTGATAGAGGTAAAATAGGCGATCGCTTCCAGCGACTGTGAAATTTGTACGGCCAGCTCACGGGTAGGTACAATGACCATTGCATTGATCTGGTGTGCATCGTGCGGTTTGGTGAGCAGATTATGGATAACGGGTAATAAAAACGCTGCGGTTTTACCTGTTCCTGTCTGCGCAAAGGCAAGCACATCTTTACCCGCAATAATGGGGGGGATCACCTGTTCCTGAACCGGTGTGGCGGTTTCATATCCCATCGATTCAATGCCTTCGAGCAGTCTTTCGTCAAAGCCAAATTCTGTAAAATTCAAAGCAAACTTGTTTATAATGAAACCGGATGCGGTGTATTTTACCGCACTGCGGAATTGTTTATGAATGGTTCCTTCCGGTATTTTAAAAAACAAATATAAATGTAAACGGATGAAACCGAACAGCCGGGTGTTTTCCCCGGCCCTTTTGCTCCCGGAAACCCTGAAAATACCATAGCGCAAGGCCTGGAGAGGCAGGCTGTTATCTGCTCCCTGGGCCACCGACACCGGTAACGGCATTTGGCTAAACCAGTATAACTAAATTTTTGAGCAGGAAGCGTTCTTTAATTGACACTTTATCCGTATTTTAGGTGTGCTCGGCATACGATGAAAAACCACCGGTTCATATATCCCCCCGGCCACTACTGTATAGCATTACCGGCTTTTTAACAAACCGGTACAGGAATCATTCATTGATCAATTCTTTTTAGTATTGTTATGATCCAACAACTACCTATCACCACAATGGCCAATGTTTCCGGCGACGCGCTGCAGCGGGCTACCGGGAAAGACTGGAACGGCTGGGTATCTTACCTGGACGGGAAAAATGCTGCCGGCCTCAGCCATAAGGAAATTATACAACTGCTCACTAAAAACATCAGCAGTGCCTGGTGGTGCCAGAAAGTTTGTGCTGGTTACAAAACCCTGAAGCAGCAGCGAACCACCGGGCAAACAGCCGATGGCGGTTTCCAGGTAGGGGTGCGCAAAATATTTCCATTGTCAGTTGCTGGTGCCTGGGACCTGCTGGTTTCGCCCGAAGGGCTAAGCATCTGGCTGGGTGAAGTGGAAGGTGTATTACAGAGCAATGGAGAGCAGTATACCACCCGTTCGGGTGTTACCGGGGAAATCACCATTTACAAGCCATTATCACATATCCGCCTCAGCTGGCAGCCGGCAGGCTGGAAAAAGAAATCCATCCTGCAGCTGCGTGTAATACCCAATGGCCGCAAAACCACCCTGAGCTTTCACCAGGAAGCCCTCAGATCCGCCGCTGCCCGTGAAAAAATGAAGATCCACTGGCAGGAAGTGCTGGACGCGCTGTGGGCACTGGCCGGAATAAAAGGAGACAGCTGATTCCCCTGATCCAAGTAGTATAAAGGGGGCTACACCCTGCTGTTGTTAAAGAGCTGGCACCAGTATTGTAAGGGATATAGCTAACCCAAGTATATCTCCTATGAAAAAAACGCTGGTCATTATACATTTCCTTTTGTTGCTGGCATGGGCCTGCCAGTCTGCGGATAAACGCAAGAACAAACCCACCACCGCTACAGACAGCCTGATAAATAACAGCGCGAATACCGCACCGGCATTGTACCGCGAAGGGGCAAAACTGATAGCGGCCAATGATTGCCTTACCTGCCATGATATCAATAAAACACTGGTAGGTCCTTCCTACAAGGATATTGCCCGCAAATACCATCATTATGAGGGTACGATTGATAACCTGGTATCCTCTATCATCCAGGGCAGCCGGGGTATATGGGGGAGTGCCAAAGCCATGACACCCCATCCCAATCTTGCGCCTGCCGATGCACGCAAAATGGTGCAGTATATTTTTTCGCTGGATTCAACAGATGAAAAAGACACCAGTGGAACACGTATTTTAAAATAAAGCGAAGTTTAAAATAGGTATACAGTCGCCCGCGTCCCGCGGGTGACCCCTATCCCCGCAGCCTCCGGCTGCTCCCGGTATTGTTATGCCCGGTTATTCAATACCAGTCAATTATTGAAATACTGCCAAAAAAAATACCGCCGGCATGGGCGGTACACAAAGTTGTTAAAGGTTCGGGAGGCTTTATGGTAAGCCAACGTATTCATTGCCTTGTTTAAAATAGGCATACAGTCGCCCGCGTCCCGCGGGTGACCCCTATCCCCGCAGCCTCCGGCTGCTCCGGTATTGTTATGCCCGGTTATTCAATACCAGTCAATTATTGAAATACTACCAAAAAAATACCGCCGGCATGCGGCGGTACACAAAGTTGTTAAAGGTTCGGGAGGCTTTATGGTAAGCCAACGCGTTCATTGCCTTAAGCAGTAACTTCTTTTTCCCTGGATTTTACCTTGTCAGAAACTTCTTTCAGGTATTTTTTCCCTTTCTGCCATCCTTCCTGGGCTTTATCACTTATATCAGCCCAGCGTTCTTTCATATCTTCCCCCGCTGAGGAAGCGGCATCTTTTATAGAAGACATTACCTGTTTCCCTTTTTTGCTCCTGAAAAAAATCACTCCGGCTGCTACCAGGGCAGCGCCTACGGCAATGCCTACTGCAAGTTTCTGGTTACGCATAGCATTATTTTTTTAATGAATAATCATGTTGACAGTGTGAATACTATGACAATGATTGTGCCATTACGTCCATTTTGCTACAGAAGTCGCCAGCAACCAGCTGCGGCCTGCTTATGTAGAACAGTATCCCCAGTCAGGATACTTGTATTGAAAGGGTTGCTATGAAAAAAGCCTCTACTGATAACAGAAAATTTGCATTTGTTTAACCTGCAGGCATAAAAAACACCCGGCATTATTTATACCGGGTGTTTTTTACCACCGGCGGCTTAGTTACAGCTACCCAATTGAATACCCGCCGCAACTGCGATAGTGCCTGTATTACCACAAACCAGGTTGCCGGGAGCATAGGTAGAATAGGTCTGGTACATGCGGATGCCTACATCGGTATTGGCGCCAAGTGTATTGTTCTTGATATAAACCAGCGAATTTTCTACCGGGTTGGTTTTACGTGTATCTACCATGATACTGGCCATGCCGTTAACCGTACGGCCGCCGAGGCTGCCACTGTTAGCGATATTGTTTTTTTCAATATCCAGCTTGCCCGAGCCCAGTACCAGTATACCCAGTGCGTAGGTGTTCCTTATGGTATTGTCGTGTACATTGGCATGTGTATACCCACCCAGGCTGATGCCATTGCCCTGGTCAGTATTGTATTCAAAGCCGCAGTTGGAAACGGTATTGCTGTATATTTCATTTGTACCCATATCGGCACCTGACAGCTGGATACCGCTTCTGTAAGTGCTGTCTATGGTCATATGGTGAACAGTGATATTACCCAGGCGCAAGGGTTTGGGATAGATCATCGTGCCATTGCAGCTGACACCCCTGGTTCCATTGGGATCGGTGCTGCCGAGGTACATACCTTCCTGGTTTACATTTTTAATACGGCCGTCATGGATATTGATATCATGAATAGTCCAGTTGGGATATTGTAGACTATCTGTACAGCTGACTTCCTGTTTCACCCAGTAGCCATAGGTTTTATGGGCAATATCCACATTCGCCACTTCAATATTGGATGAACGGCCCGAAATGGTAATACCCACCCCAGAATTATCGGTGGTGGCAATGCGAAAACCATAACTGTCTTTTGTTCCGGTACCGGTAAGCTTGATATACCGGCAATTGATCAGCGCAAACCCACTGGTCATTTGTACCTGCGAAGCCTCATTGATGATCACCAGCGGGCTCGAGGCTGTTCCATAAAAATTTTCCAGCGAGCAATAGCTCCAGCTGCCTTTCAGCACCAGCGTATCGCCTGCACTGTAACTAAAACGGGTACCGTTTGCATACATGCCTTTATCATTACCCTGCACCAGCGCAATACGGTTGTGTTTTGCAGCGGGTGTACCTGTGGCAGGACTTGTAACAGGAGGAGTGGTTGATTTTTCCGGCGGTTGTTGATTTGTTTTAGAGCAGGCGCATAAGGCCAGTACAACACAAAAGGATAATTGTTTCATTGGTTTTTTCAGATAAAAGATTTTTCTTAATCAATATAAGGATATCGTATGGACTGTTTTCCAGGTAAAGCTACAATGCAGCCCTGGTAAAAGCCAGCTGATGCGAACAAAAAATATACCGGAGCCATCTTCATATTAGCAGAAAGAAAATGTCTGCCATTGTTTTTATCTAACAGCGCTGCTGATTTTTAATAAGTACACTTATAAAATAAAAAGATAGTGTTGCTATGTTGAAATAATGGAATAACACTGTTTATACCCTGCTTCAAAAATCGTTACTGGATTTAAGTTGATTATATCTGACAATTATTTACATTTATCTTGCCCGAATTGCTATCGGTTCTGCTGCTGCACAAAAGAAAAAAAACATAGGAAAACCCGCAAAGGGCGGAAAAAAAATATTTTTTTTAGGCAGGGGTATGAAAATCTTCCGCCAGTGGTGTGTTAATTACCTGTGTGATAAAAATGCTTGAACAATAACAGGGCATCGAGATGCCCTCAATACCGGTATGTATCAACATATGCGTAAAACATTTATTCTATATCAGCATAACCACGGCAGCTTGCCGCTAAAAAAACAATCATGGAAAGAAGAAGTTTTATCCGGAACGGAGGTCTTGCTGCAGCAGGACTTGGTTTTTCTTCGCTGAACTGGCCGCTGGGCGGCAGCATTATTGCGCCCAGCGATAAGCTGGTGATAGGTATAATGGGTACCAATGGCCGGGGATTGGAGCATATCAAGGCTTTTACCAAAATACCCGGTGTGGAAATTGCCTATATCTGCGATGTAGAAGACAATGCACTGGCCAAAGGTGTTAACCTGGTAGAAAAGATCACCGGTAAAAAGCCACAGGCAATAAAAGATTTCAGGAAGATACTCGACAATAAGCAGGTAGACGCATTGTCTATCGCCACACCCGATCACTGGCATGCACCGGCCGCTATACTGGCCTGTGCCGCAGGTAAACATGTGTATGTTGAAAAACCATGCAGCCATAACCCGGAGGAAGGAGAGAAGTTGATCAAAGCTGCCCGCAAATACAACCGGCATGTGCAAATGGGTAACCAGCGCCGTTCTATGCCCCACCTGATAAGCGCTATGCAGCAGCTGCAGGATGGCATTATTGGTAAAACCTATTTTGCCAGGGGATGGTATGCCAATAACCGCAAACCCATTGGCAGGGGAAAAGAAATAGCGGTGCCCGCCAACCTCGACTGGGATCTGTGGCAGGGACCGGCAACCCGCGAGCATTACCGTGATAATATAGTACACTATAACTGGCACTGGTTCTGGAACTGGGGCACCGGCGAAGCCTGCAATAACGGGACACATGAAATTGATTGTATGCGTTGGGCATTGGGTGTGGATTACCCCACCCGGGTAGTATCAGCCGGCGGCCGCTACACCGCCAATGACGACTGGCAAACCCCAGACACGCAGGTGATCACTTTTGAATTCGGCGATAAAAGTTTTACCTGGGAAAGCCGCAGCTGCAATAATTATCCCGAAGAAGGCAGCGGCCGCGGATTTGTGATCTATGGCGAAAAAGGTACGATGGTAAACAACGGCGGCGATGATTATACCATTTTTGATGAAAAACACCAGCTGATCAAAGGGGGGAAAGATGGGCAGTCAACAGATACCATCAACCCCCTGGGCCCCGGTGAAAACCTCGACGGCTATCATTTCAGGAATTTTGTAGATGCGGTACGCAAAGGAACAGCCCTGAATGCCGAAGTAGAAGAAGGCCATAAAAGCGTATTGCTTTGCCATTTGGGTAATATTTCGCAAAGGGTGAAAAGATCACTGAACTGTGATCCCGCAAAGGGCGGTATTATATTACAGGATAAAGAGGCGATGCAGTTGTGGACAAGGCAATACCAGCCCGGCTGGGAGCCCGTGATATAGCATTGTTGCCTTATTATATTATTGTTTAAAAATAAAAAGCATATATGTTCTCCAGAAGAAAGTTTATACGTAACACCGCACTGGGCATGGCTGGCACAGTAGCCATCCCGCGGCTGAACTATGCAGCCGGTACCACAAACGCTGTGAAAGACCATCCTGCCGGGCTGCCTGTAGGCATTGCCGGTTATACATTTGCCAAACTTTCACTGGATGCCGGCATTGCCATTATGCAAAAGCTGGACCTGCATTATCTTTCTATAAAAGATATTCATTTGCCACTGAACAGTTCAGATGAAAAAATAGCAGCAACGCTTGCACAGCTACGCAATGCCAATATACAGGTATACACAGTAGGCGTGATTTATATGAAAACCAAACAGGCCGTGGATGAGGCATTCACGTATGCAAAAAAATGCGGGGTAAGCATGATGGTAGGCGTGCCAATCTACGACCTGCTGGATTATGCCGAGCAGCAGGTAAAAAATTACAATATCAGGCTGGCTATCCACAACCATGGCCCGGAGGATGCGTTGTATCCTGGTCCTAAAGAAGTATACGACCGCATCCGCAACCGCGATGCGCGTATGGGGCTTTGCCTGGACATTGGCCATGCCACCCGCGCAGGTGTTCAGCCCGATAAAGCCGTGCTTGAATATGGCAACCGTATTTTCGACCTGCATATCAAAGATGTGACCGCCGCAGAAAAAAATGGTAAGGCTATTGAAATAGGCCGGGGTGTGATCGATTTTCCTGCTTTGATAAAAGCATTACATACAATAAAATACCCGGGCGTATGCAGCATTGAATTTGAAAAAGACATGACTGATCCGCTGACCGGTATTGCAGAATCAGCCGGCTTTTTTAAAGGTGTGCTGGTGGCAGAAGAGAAATAAAGAACAGGATAAGCCTGCAGGCATCATTGATACAGCCTGGTCACAACCTGGTGGCCAGGCCTTTTTATTGCAGCAACTGCAGATCGTCTACAATTTTTTTGATGGAAAGCTCTGTAAGCGGTTTTACAATATAGCCTGCAATAATGGGGTATTGCTTCGAGCGTTCTATATCTTCAATATGAGAAGAGGAGCTGAAAATATAAATAAGCGGGTGATAATCGCCTGCAAACTGTAATTGCTGAAACTGGTCTAAAAACTCCCAGCCGTTCACCACAGGCATATTCAGGTCGAGCAATATCAGGCGGGGCAATTGTTCTGTAGCCTGGTGATGATTGATGAAAAAACTGATGGCTTCTTTACCGTTGTAAAATTTAAGCACCGCATGCGCAATACCGGAATGTTCAATCACTTTATCGCTGATAAACTGACAAATCTGGTCATCGTCTATAATGGCTACGATATTAAACAATAAAGACATACAACAATAGTGAACTGGTCGACCGGCATCTGCTTTTAAAATGGAATATCATATAAAAATACAATTATTTGGGCGTAATCGCGCAACATGATACAAGTTAATAATATAAGCAGCAGAGCAGGCTGGCCGGTTGTGCAGCACCGGCAACTAAAAGAAGGTTTGTGCAGGGCAACACCGCTGGCGTGTACACCAACCTGCTCAATGGCCATTAACTGGTGCTGAGTGATGTAATGAAACGGTGAGAAAACCGTCTTAATTGCTGCCCATATCCGGGGGATTGTTCAGGTAATTGTCGTTGTCTTTGTTCTTTTTAAATTCCAGCTTACCGAATTTATAAGTGAAGCTGATACCGAACGAGCGGTAAGGCACCTGGCGCAGGTAATAAGAATTGTAGTTATTGGTAACAACCGTTGTCACCTGGTTGATATACCTGCTGAAAGGATTGGTGGCCGTAATACCCAGGCTGGCATTTTTATTCCAGAACTGCTTCCTGAAAGCAAAAGTATAACTGAGCTGCTGGGCCTGCATACCCTGTACATTTTTGAATGAAGAACGGAAATCGCCAAAGGCTTCCACAACAAGATTGTGCGGAAACTGGTAACCCGCATTTATATTCAGCCGCCAGTTAAGTCCGTTCGTTATGGCGCCATTGTTGAGATCGTTCACCACATGCCTGTTGAACACCATAAAATTTTCCCTGATAGTAAGTGCTTTGGTCAGCGGTACAGATCCTGTTATGATCAGCCCGGTATTGTACTCCCTGCCTACATTCTGGCGGTTGGTGACAGATACATTCTGGTAAACCGAATCACCCACCTGATAGCTGGGATAGAACAGGGTATAAGGTTTGATATCGTTCGAATTGATGCGTTCCATCAAACCGATATAAATATTGCCGCCCTTATTGAATCTCCTCGCATAACCCAGCTCAAAATTTTTACCTATTTCCGGTTTCAGCAATGGATTGCCTGTGGTGATATTGTATGGGTCGCTCAGGTTTAAGAACGGATTCAGTTCGCGGTATTCAGGCCGCTCTATCCGCCTGGTAAAAGCCAGCTTAACAGTTTGGTCATTGCCGAACTGGTGCGAGAATATAATAGAAGGCATCCATGTTCCGTAAGAAGGGATGGTGGTATTGGGAAAATCGATGGCAAGATGCGTGTATTCGTACCGGAGGCCTGCTTTTACATCCAGGTAATTCAATAACCTGAAACTGCCGGAAATATACCCTGCATACACACGCATTTTGTAGTGCAGGGTGTAGGATTGTTTGGGATCGTACAGGAATTGGCCTGCATCAGGGTTTAGCACCTGTACATCTGCAATACTGCTGATATCCTGTAATATGGTTTTAACGCCGGTTTCCAGTTGTATTTTATCATTAACCGGGTGGGTATAATCTATTGCGATCTCCGTTTGCCTGTCTTTACCAGGATTGTTACTGAACGAACCAGTGTAGGGATGTTGCTGGTTTTTATAAGCCTGCGACTGAAAATAATAACTGAAAGGATCACCATAGCTGGCATCGTAGCGTATATCGAGTGTTTGCCCGTCTTTGCGGAATTTATGGGTATAATCAACGCTCCAGTCGAATGAATTATTTCTTGCGTGGCTATTGCTGTTGCGGTAGCTGAACAGGTCGGCGATGATCTGCTGCTGTTTATCCTGTGTCTGCGATTCCTGGCTGTTCCAGCCATCATTTTTATTGGCAAAATGATTGTAGGAGAATGCGGTGGTGATATTATCCTGTTTAGAAGGGCTCCAGTCGAAGCCTATCCCTGCCTGGTAGCCATTGCGGTTAAAATTATTGTAACCATCCTGCAATAAGCGGGTAACAGCGCCTGTACTGTCGCCGGAAGTCCTGTTCTGTCTGAAAGGTGTTTTGGAAACCAGCTGCGCATTGCCATTGAAAAAACTATGTATGCCCAGGTTATTGTGACGGAAATTCAGGCTTAGCGCACCGTTTTCCAGCCTGGTGCCGGCAGACAGGTTGATATTGCCGTTGATACCCTGCATTTTGTTATCCCTGAGTATGATGTTGATGATGCCACCAGTGCCCTGCGCATCGTATTTGGCGCCCGGTGTGGTAATGGCTTCAATACTTTTGATCTGGCTGGCGGGTATGGATGCCAGTGCATCGGCAAGACTGTTGCCAAACATACTGGATGGTTTGCCATTGATCAGGAAACGGATATTGCTGTTGCCTTGTAATTCTACATTGCCGTCTATATCCACATTTACCTGCGGTACTTTTTTCAGTACATCTATGGCCACACCACCCTGCGATGTAACATCGTTGGTGACATTGTAAACGATCTTATCTACTTTGTTCTGTACTACCGGCGCACGGGCAGTGACCACCACCTGCTGCAGGTTATTGCTACCGGCAGGCATCAGCAATATTCTGCCAAGGTCGGCAGCGGGATGTGCGGCATTCAGGGTCACTTGATTTTTTACCTGTGGTGTATAGCCGATAAAATCAATGGTCACTTTATATGTACCATAGGGAATATTGTGTACGCTGAATGCACCTTTTGCATTGACTGTTGCACCGTTGACGGTTTTCCCGGTTGTGAGGTCGAGTATGGCGATGGTGGCATATTCTACCGGTGATCGGGTATTGGCATCGGAAACAGTGCCCGAAATTTTGGTACCGGAAGTATTATCCTGTCCGTAGATCAGTGTTGCCAGTAAAAGTGCTGTAACAGTAAAATAAATATTCCTCATCAGAACAATTGTATAGATAATAAGCAAAACTGCGATACAATTTTGTAGTGAATCTGAAGTTGCGGAAGCCTGGCAGCAAGTGAGCAACCTGAAAGCGGGAAGCATGGAATGATGACCATTTCCTTAACCATGTAACTGCGGTCATTGTAATGCTAACAGGTGTTGGCCCTGTACAGTGATACGGTTGAGGGGAGGGCACCACTGTTTTTGCGCTGGGCAGTTTATATTTGGCAGTAGATTTAACACAGCATATGAAAGTAAAACGTATTGTAGCCAATATCGCTGCCCCTGACCCGGCTGCAGCCCGTCGTTTTTATAAAGAAATACTTGGACTGGATCTGCTGATGGATCATGGCTGGATCTGTACCTATGGTACTGATACCAGGGCAGCAGTGCAGGTAAGTATTGCTGCACAGGGTGGATCGGGAACGGCCGTTCCCGACCTGTCTATTGAAGTAGACGACCTGGAAGAAGCGCTGCGCAGGGTGCAGCAGGCTGGTATCCCTGTTGAATACGGTCCTGCTGATGAACCCTGGGGTGTGCGGCGTTTTTATGTACGCGATCCTTTTGGTAAGTTAATCAATATACTTGCTCATATCTGATAAGAAGAATGGTTTGCTAAGTCTTGGCAGACTTTTAAAGTGAGTGCTCTATGCTATTGATGGCTTTTTGGACGTAAGAGGGGTCCAGCTTTTCTTGCTCAACTCTTTTTTTGCTATCGCTTAATAATTGGTATGCCGCCAGTTCTCCAACTGTTAGAAATGAATATTTTTTGTTCTGATATTCAGCTGAAGACCATTTGTTTTTATGAAGATGATGACTTAGGCAATGATTATCCATGCAGATGCTTATTGTATGCGGATAATTTTTACGACACCAGTCGAGCATCCAGTAACCGTTTTCATCCATATCTCCCCAGTAATATATAGCATTTTCTTGCAAAAAAGCAATATCCGTTAAAGTGCAAAGCGCCAGCCCCTCAGTACAAATAGCGAAAGCATTTTTTCTTTCAGGTAGCATATACAACGCTGTTTCATTTTCAACGAGCCATATTTCTGTGACGGTCCATTTTACTCGGCTTAACGTGAAAGCTGAGAGGCCTACTTCTGGCATATCGGGTGTGTAATGAAGCATTAGGTCTTTATCAAGCCATCTGCATGGAAACAAGAAAGCCTTTTGCCTGAATGGTAACAATTTTTCTAATCGTTTTTCCGGTTGTTCTGCTAGTTTTTTATCAAAATGCTTAAGTAGGGATACAATAAGCGTTTCTTCAATTTCGATCAGTTTTGTGTCTATTGGAATCGGCAGATTTCTTATATAATGATTGCTTACATCGTGAAGTAATAAATGGTCTGTAGTATTGCAGATATTTTGCCAATCAACAAAAGGTTTTAGCAGGATGGTAATATTTTGGAGTAGCCATTCTTTTATTTCTGGGTGCCAGCTCAGCAGTTGCTGAATGAGTGCTTTAAATTGAGCAACTTCTGCTTCTTTTTGAAGAAAAAGAACAAAATCATCCGCTGTAGCAAAGCTGAAAGAATCAATCCTGGTCTGTACGCCGTGGGCTTTTTCATTTTTTGTTTTATATTCTAGAACATATCCATGGCCTATAAATTCCTTTGATTGACTGATTAAGATTCCGGTCTCTGCAGGTCGAGCTTTAAAATCATCAGATACTTTTTTGTCTGCTCTTATTACCATGGGAAACAAAGAATCACCTGTAATAATACTTTTCAGGTAAGTTTTATACTTATTAGCTGCTTTTTGCTTCAGTTTGTCAAATGTGATCATGCTAATGTTTTCTGCTGGCTCAGGTATTTATTCCTGTTCTCCTGGAACTGCATAATGCTCATATCGTACAATACACTGTCGCGGTTGTGGCGGCGGTAAACAAAATGCACTTTGGCAATATAAGGTTCCACGATCTTTACCTCATCGGCTTTGGCAGGAGATACCACCATCAGCTGCAGGTGCAGCTGGCGGCAGAGATCCATGAGATATCTTGCTTTTTCTTCATCCTGCCGGCTGAAAGCCTCATCCACACAAATAAAGCGGAAAGAACGTGTATCGTATCCATCACTGTGTATACCGAACTGGTGGGCAATGGCCGAGCCGAGAATGGTATAAGTAAGCTGCGCCTGTTCACCACCGCTGAGTTTTTCAGTACCGGTATAACTGCGGTATAAAGACTGGTCTTCCAGTTTTACTTCCTTGGCAGTAAAGCGAAGCCAGTTACGAACATCCAGCACCTCATTACGCCAGCGTTCCTGCTGGGTGAGCTCGTTTAATAATGATTGTATTTTAAGAAAGCTTGCTTCCAGTATCGAATCATCCTGTGTGCGCTGGTAGTTTACAAGATCCGGTTTCCAGTTGTTGAGGCGGTATTTAAAATCTTTGATCTGCTGGTTGAATTCTTCCTTGCAATCCAGTTGGATATAAGTGCGGGGATTGCTGCGGTAAGTAATGCTTTTCAGCGCCTGGTTAAGCTTACCGATGGTGTCTTTGATCTTGGTGGCTTCTGCATCCAGTGTTTCTTTAAAACTGCTCATGCGGTTGATCATCTCTTCATTCAGGTATTTCTTAAACCGCTTTTGCTGTTCTTTCAGTTCTTCGTTCTGCAGTTTTTGCAGCAGTACCAGGTATTCGCCCACAAATTCAGCCCTGTCGCTAAGCGTGAAAGTACTGTTCTTCCAGTCGGGGAACTGCTGGTGTAGTGCTTCATCATCAGGATTTTTGAATTTGCGCATCGCCTGTTCCAGCTGGCGCACAGCGGCCTGCGCATCATCATTGTATATCCGGGCTTTGTTGCGGATCAATGTGCGGATATGGTTTTGCACTTTTTCCAGCACATCGAGGTCGATGGTATAGTCGATCTCCTCTTTAATATAGGCTTCTATCTGCGGCAGGTATTGTTGTATATCTTCCCGTGCATAGCGGCGAAGCGTGTCTTCTGCGCGCTGCAGGGCCAGGTTCCAGGTCTCGGTTTCTTTTTTCAGAGAGCCGGTACGCTCTGTAAGCCGGTCGTTCTCTGTTCGCAGCTGCTGCAATGCGGTACGCAATTGTTGCTGTTGTTTACGCAGTACATCCAGTTGTTTATCGCTTTTCTGCAGTTGTTCCAGCTGTTTGGTGATCTGTTGTATCGCAGTGCTGGTCGCTTTCCAATCGATGGTATCAAATTCTTTCACCGCCAGTATCTCGCGCAATACCCTTTGCTTTTCTTCGAGTGCATCGGCGGTTTGTTGTAGCTCACTGGCCTGTTTGCGGTTCTCATCGATCATTTCTTCCAGCTCGCGCAGTTCTTTTACCAGCAGTTTGATCTTGGCCTTATTATCCCAGCCCAGTACATAATGCTGGCGGCCTTTGATATCGCTCCGGTCATCTTTCTCGTGGCGCTGCCTGTTTTTTACAAGCCCCTGTATAGTGATGGCCTTGTCATAGTCTTTTAGTTTATCAGGATTTTCCACTGCTGCATAATCATAAAACTGGGCCAGCTGTTCAAACAGCCAGCCGGCATAGGGCGAATCTTCCCTGATCTCTGTTTTGTGCAGGATGCTTTCTTTATCCGGTTTGATCATTCTGCCGATGCCATCGTTCCGCTGGTAATGGTGGTAAACGATGCGGCCTTTCAGATCAGTATGGTTGATATAAGCGGTGGCCTGTTTGTAATACTGCGTGGGAATAATTAATCCCAGCGCAAAATTATGCAGCAGTTTTTCAATGGCTGGTTCCCATTTGCTTTCATCGGGTGATACCTGTACCAGTTCACCGATAAACGGTATTTCATCTGGTGTGGCATTACAATGATTGAGCAGCTCATTTCTTATCTGTGCCGCCCTGCCGGTAATATTGTTCTTTTGCTGTTGCAGCAGGCTGATTTCATTGGCCAGGTGATCGTAGGCAACCTGCTGGTCTTTAATACCGTTTTCCACCGCAAACAGCTGGCGTTGCACGGTAAGCAGTTCTTTGCCTGTGTCGGATTGCTGCTGTGCTGCTTTTTCCCTGTACCGTTCCAGCTCCAGGCGCGAAGGATTGATGCCGAAACCAGCCGCACGCAGCAATTCATTCAGTGCATCACTATCTGCCTGCTGCCTGTTTTTCTGTACCTCCAGTGAGCGGCGCTGTTCTTCCAGGTCTGCGATCTGCCTGCCGATATCGCTGTTACGGATATCGCTGTCCACCTTTCTTTCCCTTTCATCGGTTTCCTTTATTTCATTCTCGATATCCTGCTTTTGCTTTTTGAGGTTGCTCATATGAAGATTGCCTTCTTCAATGGCGTTGGACAACAGTGCAGATTCGAGGTTGGCAAAATAATAAGGTTGTATCTGCTGAAGGCCCTCATAATAGTCCATCTGCTTTTGCAGCTCCTGCTGCCGTGTATACAGCTGCTGCACCGGTTGCAGCAGTTCGATCTGTTTTACTGTTTTGGCAATAGCGGTATGCGTATCGCTCAGGGTTTTAAACTGCTCTTTCAGGTTGATGAATTCCTGTTCCATATCTGATTCTTCCAGCATCTGTCCGCGGATGAAATCATCCAGGTTGCCCAGTATTTTCAGGCTGATGGTTTGGTTGAACAACAGCTGTGCTTTTTCGCTGCGCATACCAAAATAATAACGCAGCTTTTGGCCATATTCCTTAGGGCCATCGAAAAACTCGATGGTTTCCTTACTGCCTTTTTTCGGATGTTTTTGTTTTAGTATTTTTTTCCAGTTGCCCTGTGCATCAAAATGCTGGAAATCTGTTTCAATATCCAAATCAGCATGTGCGATAATAAAACTCTTGCGCAGTTCAGCGCCGTTGAACCAGCGGCATTGGGCCAGCGTAATAAACCGTTCTTCGTTTTTGAAAACCGCGAGGATAATAGAATATACTTTCGATTTATCGGCACGCAGGCGTTGTGCTACCTGAACACCGGTGGCACTATCGGTTTCTTCACCATATTCACCCAGCAGGTAGCTTTCTTCGCTTCTTTCATTCTTGGTTTTCCCTTCGGCGCTCTGGTTGAACGAGCGCATACGCCTTTCTGCCGCCAGCAGGGTAAGCAGGGCATGCACCATGGTGGTTTTGCCGCTGCCATTGGCACCGGTGAGCAGGCTGTTCTCACATTCCGGGTGAATACTGTAAACGGCATTATCAAAAGTTCCCCAGTTGTACAGCTGCATTTTGTGCAGGCGGTAACCTGCTTTGCTGCTGTCTGTACTAAATAGACTTAGCATCTTCTTTCAGTTGGTTTAAAAAATCAAGACACACATCATTACTAAATCTTGCTTTAAGAATGGTGCGCACTTCAAACGTATCTTCCTCCCGGTACTGATCGTCGCTTTCGGTTACTTTTAAATATCCCAGGTCGAGCACCTGGTTGATATAACTGTCGAGGTCTTTCAGCAACTTTACCTTGTTGCTTTTTTCTTTGAAAAAAGTTTCCAGTTCGGCCCGGAGCTGTTTGCGCTTAAGATAAAAGCGTTTGTTTTCGGTATTGGTCACTTCAAAATCGTCCAGCAGTTTGCGTAGTAATACACATAGCAGGCTTACCTCATACGTAAGCGGGCGCCTGCTTACCAGGCCGATGGTGCTGCCCTTATCATCCAGTTCTATCTGCCGGATAAAAGCATAACCATCTTCCTCCTGCACCAGCGTTTCAATGCCAAGTCCGCTAAAATGCTGTGTTATTTCAATGCGGTATTTCAGCAGGTTATACCAGGTATCCTGTTCATCACTGTACACAGGTCCTTTCAGTAACTGCACAATGGTTTTTGCGTAGGGTAGTAAAGAAGCGCTCATTTGTTGAAAATGATTTGCGGTAATCGTAAATGTTTCAGCTGTGTTTCATCGAACAGGATATCTTCTGTTGCATCATTGTTCACAGCATGTTTATCATACTGCTGTATCAGGGTGATATAAGCGAGCAGTTCGGCAAGACCTTTTTTCAGCGGAAATGCTTCTGTTACCTGCTTCAGGCTTACCTGCGAATTCTTTTTCAGCAGCGACCTGATATTGTTGAGCAATTGGGTTTTATCAATGCCTTCATCTTCATACAAGCCGCTTAGTGCAGTGGCTGCATCCAATGTGAAGGCTTGGGTTTTAGGCGGTGCACTGAAATGATGCTGAACAGGTTTCTCTCCCGGTTTTCTTTCCAGGGGCAGTCTTATTTCAGACCTGTCATCCACCGTGATATAATATTCGCGCTCTGCCACCGGTTTATCCAGCCGCTGGATAGCCAGCTGAAAAACCTGTTGCAGTGTATCTTTCATGGCCTTTCTGTCTGCCTGCTCTTTCTCTGCAACAATACGGCTGAGTTTATATCCCAGCAGTTCATTTGTTTCCAGTACTTTTTTGGCCGCCTGGTGCAAGCGGGTTTTAAGGCGGCGGAGACTTTGGTGCTCGGTACTGATATGGTGTTTTTCCAATACCTCGTAGACCAGGTCGGTAAGGCGGTGCAATTCATCCTGTTTTTCATCGTTCATCAGGAACATCCAGAAAGCATAAAAACTTTTGCCCTGGTCATTGTCTTTCAGTTCGTCGAGCGCATCAAAAGTAAGTTTCAGCAACTGGCCTTTGGTTAGCCGGGCATCTGCATGCTGCAGGCTGATATTGCGGTAGATGTTTTTGAAATTATCTTCCACCTCCTTAAAATCGCCGGTCAGTTCATTGCTCAGGCGAACGATCTCTTCCCAGCGGCTTTTAACCTGGTAAGATTCGAGGGTAGAGGCTTTATTGCTTCTCCTGATCTCAGAGATCTGTTCCTGCAGTTGTTTCCTGCTTTTTTCCAGCTGGAGGATGCGTTCATCCGGGTCGCTGTTGCTGTTGGTGACCAGTGCCTGCAGTTTTTGAAAAAGGTCTTCAAACTTGCTTTCAGTACCCACAAATTCTTTTTCCTGTAGCAGTTCGTACAGTTGGAATGCCTTTATGGTATGACGGCTCAGCTGGTACATGACCTGTTTGCTGCCATCGTCAATAAAATTGTGCAGGAAAGATTCATCGGTCCAGCGGGTAAGGTAATTGCGGGCTTTGTCTTCATAAGAATAGCCCAGTTCTTTTACCTGTATATCCTGGTCGGCATCCGTATAATCGATCTCCTGCAGGTAAATGGCCAGCTGCTGGGAGAGGTCGGCAGCGCTTACTGCCAGCCTGTCTTCCTCCCGGAAGCTCAGCTGCAAAAAACTGAGCATCAAAGGTGCGTTCCCGCTTCGCAGCAGCTTCAGCGCGATGCTATCTTTAATAAACTTCTGATACGTATTGAACGGATGAGACATTCTGTGAAGATAAGGGTTGTGCAGATTCTGGAAAAATGCAAGCTATACCTGCATTACAGACCTTAGCGAACTAATGCATGTATTTTGTTTTTAATGTGTTTATACGGGTAAATAGTACCAATAAGGATAATTTAGATGGATACCGTCGTATTTTATTGAGTGGAAAAAATATTTTGCGGTGAATGCTTTGTGCCTATATTTGCAGCCCATAAAACGGAAGGATCGGTAGTTCAGTTGGTTAGAATGCCGCCCTGTCACGGCGGAGGTCGCGGGTTCGAGTCCCGTCCGGTCCGCTTTAGGAGATGTTCAATTTTGAATATCTCCTTTTTTATTTTCCATAAATGACTGGATATAAGCATATTGCCAGCTCAATTTTGAATCATGAAAATGGTTCGAAAAACTGGATCATTTAATACGCACTATATTTTCTTATTTAATAAAAGCAGAAGTTTCGCTCTCAGAATCGTCAATCCTCTTGTTCGATTTCTCCCTAGGGTTAATATCAACTATACCGAGCTCTGGCTTAGGCATTGTCTTTGCGATCAGATAGAAAAAATCCAATATTACACTTGCCTGGTCTTTATTGGCCTGAATACCATTCTTTCTTAAAAGATTTATTGCCAGGACCGTCATATTTGAAGAGCATTAATTGCTCTGGACGATGGCTAATTAGGTGAAAAAGTCATTTTACGTGTTTCAATCTCTTTCCAGGCTTCATATTTTTGAAGGCAGCACTGTTTGTAGCCAAGAGACTATCGACCAAACTATCGTCAATAATTTGGGGGTTTCGAGAATTCTTTACCACAAAGAATATCTCTCTCATTGATTGCAGAAACATCGACCTTGCGACTTCATTATTCAAAATTTGCGCTTCGTTTCTTCGGTATTGCCTTGTGATTTTTTCTAGCTGTGAAGCTGTTAGAAAGGTCATTTTTATCCGTGAATGTTTGACTAACCTACGGTATTTTTTCTCAAACCTTTTAGGAAAAGGCTTGTTGCTGATGAAAACGAATCCCTTTAAGCCCCCGTTTTCCCTGATGCAAGAGGCAGTCTTGGCGGACTCGATATATAATTTATTCTTATTAAAGTTTCCCATTTGTATCGTTTTCCCCTCACCGTATTTGGTGTCCCATATAAAGCAGCCATTACGCTTATCATGTAGTGGGAATGCCGTGAATCCATCCGGGACACTTTTACCCCGATATTTAGCTCCAAGCCATAAACAGTTACCAAAGACATAGTTCAGCATAGTCGAACAATCGGCCTCAAAAAATTCAGCGCCCAGGTATTTAGAAAGCTCGTTTTTCCTTTTATAAAAAGCATTATCAGTCAGCCGGGATATTGATTCGCCACAAAGGGCTCTTGTGTGAGTAATATGAGATGCACCGGCTTCGTCCAGTGACTCCCATATCAATGAAGACTTACCCTTTCGAATGTTATGTGCTAATTCATACAAGCGGATGGCTCGAAATCCGAGATTGTTGTAATATTCCAAATTGTCAAGCGATGTGATTATCACCAAGTCTGGATACCTGAATTTTAGCACTTCCAATTGGTGATCCTGAAGCCGGGTGCTAAGAGGAATGAATTCTGCGACATTTTCTCCGTCCTCAATTTTCGCAATGAAGAGATTCCTTTTTATTAGCTTGTTGGCAAGTTTTGTTACTATCCCTTTCGGAAGCGCAGACTTGATATAATTAACGACATTTTCCTCATCGATTGTTTGCGTAAAGAGTCGTTTGCCAAATATCAAAGGATCTCCGCAATTTGTGCAAAATTTTCTCGCCCACACAATTTTATTCCTATCTGTACAGTTTCGGTTGATACAATACCTGGCCTGTTCTTCGGAAGTGCTACCTCCCTGTAGCAAATTTTCTCTGAGTAGATCCTTATAAATACTTAGGGCGAGAGACGAACGCAGATCGACATGGTTTACCTTTTGCGGGGTAGATTCAAGAAGGAGCTTGTATATGCCGAGTTCATCCAGATCGTTATAAGAAACATATTCGTTTAAGTATATTCCAAAATTCCGGGTGAAATCGCCTTTTAACTTTCGCCGAATGGTCTCGCTAAGGTTTCGGTCATTGAGAACAAATTGAATGGCGCCAATTATCCCGGCTGTTCTATAGGATAAAATGCTAATTGAAATCGGTTTTGATAGATGTTTTTCATTATGAAAAATCCTCACTACAGAGACTGTTTCAGTTTTCTTCGCCGTTTTGGAGATTTTTTGTTTGTAAGTTGCAGCCTCCGCAATGTTCACGGGTCGGTTATAAGGGGAGGTAACCGACACTTTAAAAGTGTCATCAAAATAAGTGACTCCTGAAAGAACGAAATGTTTTGATTTCCCCGACACTAAAAACTGTTCGAATCTTGATAAACTTCTCTTACTTTGAGGGGAGTCAAAGTAAAGATTAAACGCTTTTTCCAGGGCTTTTTTGGCCTTATAATATTCCTTGGTCGAATCCATTGACAGGGCAACCCGTAATTTATTTGCCTGATTCGATAGCTTGATAAACTTATATACTAAAGGACCGCTTGCTCCAACCTTTTCTATTCCATAAAGGGTTTCGTTGCCGATTACGACAGAGCCTAAATAACTGTACTGAGCGTGTTTATCCATCCTGTTAAGCGTCATAACGAGCGTCTTCGGGTTGAAAGTTGGGATTGACGAATCAGCTACGTCTGCATCAAACTGCCAACCCTCTCCTTTTTTATGATATTTTAGTACCAAGCTAATTTCAGAAAGTTTTCTCTGGGATTTTTCCCGCTCTTTCGGGTCGATAAGGCCGAACAAACCTGTGAATGCTTGGTTCTTGGAAGTTGCACCCAGCCAATTCATAACTATGTTGGAATCTTGCCGAAAGAATAGCGATAAGTGATGAAAAAATAGGAGATCGTTATAGGCTAGAGTTTGCTGATAGATATTTTCGGCTACTTCGGCGGAGACGCCAATCCGCTTTAAGGCGGCGTAATCATTCTTTACCTTATAGTTTTTGAGAAATCGCTCTTTTTTTACGGTCCTGATGCCAAGGTCTTTCCAGAATAATGTCCATTGTTTTGCCATTTTCTGATAGTTGGTTTTAGGAAATTATTACCGGTATTGGGGATGAGCCTTGAGCCCAGATACTATCGCTCTCATAAATTCGCTTCCTCCAGCTTGACCGGGTATTCCCCAATTGAGTTCACCTTTATTTACAACTATGATGTGAAAATCGCCAAACTGTTTTGCAAGCTGGCTATCGGGAACGTTGATATGATATTGTTTGTCGGGTGGCGGCGGAATTACGTGGCAGTTGGCCTCATATTCATTCCCTTGGAAGTTAAAAATAAATGTGAAAGTGGTCATTGTTGGTTTTGTTTTATCCATGAAATTGAAATGCTTTATCCAATCAGGGAGAAGTTTTCAGGTAGTTATACATTTGAATTTTCGACGTTAAGACTTTAGGCGCCAGCACCATCCGGTAATCCCAGATTAATTGCATCTGAATCCTTGTGAGGTTTTGCGTCCACAGCATTAGAGCAACTCATCGATTACATATAGAAAGCATATTTCAATTGCATTTTGTCTTCTGCTTCAAGATACTTAAGGATGTCTCCGACATTTTGGGCGCATTCAATGGTTATCGGATATTTCCTATCGAATTGGGTATTGTTTCAGTTCATCTTGGTTAAAGCCACTATTTCGTCGCAAATTACATCGGGCGATTCGTCATATGAAAATAACCGGATTTGAAGGGGACGAGGGGTGTACATTCCAGGGTACGTTTCAAAATACGGCACAGCCCCTCTTGTGTACAGAAGATGCTGTTTATATGTCAACTCCATGTGGGTGCCTCGCAGAGGTGGGTATTGATATTCGCGGTAAAGGCGGATATCCGAGTCCATTACCGTCACTAAATCCACTTGCTGAATATGGAATTCTTTCGCAGCTTGCTTAAACCCATATAATTCAGCCTCGCTATAATTTGAGGTTTTATGAATAACTAATCGTCGGGGCGTCTGCCGAATGGCCTCAATATATTCCTTCAATGACATACGAAGGAGATTGTATGCCTGAATGTCGGATAGATGGGGCGTTCGGTCAAATTTGCTCATTTCGACCTCCTCCCCACGCAAAATTATGCCCCTGCCCATTTCATTGAAAATTTGGGCAATACTGGTCTGGATAGATTGCCGGTCCCTGCTTCGGTAGAAACTGATCCCAGCATAGCATGTTGTTTCAGCCATATCTTTCCGAACAAGCGCCCAGGGTGTTCCTCCAGCTTTATAGTAAAGCGCCGTGAAAAAATTCCACGCAATAGTCGCAGGATCTTGCATGTCTCCAGACGGGTTAGCAATCCTGTCTTTCACAATTTGTATTGGCACTTGGAATTGCATTGCCTTTGCTTTGATATATCTCCTGAAATTCTGCTCCAACTCTACGTTTTCTTCCTCTGTATCGTCTTTGTCTGCGTATGCCGTTGCTTCCGGTTCATCGTCCCTTGCAATTACAGGCATTGTTATACTGTTGGTAATATCTTCCGTCAGGACGCAAAGAATTACATCTACCTTTTTATTTTTGGTAAGATATTTAATCTCATTTAGATACAGGTCTGCTATCTCCTTAATGCGATTATCAAGTGATTCACAACGCTTATTTATATCTTCAATCTCTGAGTTATTGATCGTCCGCAAGAATGTATCATCATAGCTCAGCTGGCACATAAATCCGCTGGATCGATTAAATCCAGGGAACGGGGGAAATAGACTGAGATTCTGCTTTTTCCCTTTTTTTGCCGGTTTCCCATCTATTTTTGCTTGGCATTCTGTTAGCCAGGCACAAATCTTTTGAATGCCTTCACTTTTGCCGATTATACCGACAATTATTTTATCCGGTCTTACACTGTTAAAGTCGAAAGGCTGATATTCAACTATGCCGGCTTTTGGACAAATATGCTGGTTCAATCCGAATTTCAAGGAAGGTTCTTCTATGTATCGTATCCGCATTTTAGAACGAATTAGCATTTAGCTCTTTATCTTCGAATAATTCAGTTTCACGAGCGGTTTTTGCCACAAATTCCTTTGGAGGTATCCATTTCGAGTCCTCGATAGCGGGTGCAAAGGCAACCGGGGGAATCCTTTCAATATTCAAGTGTGGATATTGCTCAACGAAAAGAGGAGGTATGTTGGATAGAAAATAGGCAAAGAACCGGAATTGATAACTTACCGTATTATTCGTCTCAAGGCGCTTAATTCCGGACATATACTCAGCCTCGTAGCCACTGGTCTTAAAGCCTCCTGGGTTGGTGAAACTCCAAGTTGGATTTATACTCAAATACCATATGTCATCCAAAAGATGAAAATTGGGTTCAAAGGCCATATTCCTAAAACAGACAATATGGGAAGGCTCGTCGCCCTTCTTTTTGCTCATCACCTCAAAAATTACAGTCTTGACTGATTCTTTCTTGCCGCGCCAATTTGTCTTTTTTTCTCTGGGAATATGCTCGTCATTCCTGAACCGCAGTATTCTCCTCTCGTGAACCCACTCCATAGATAGCGTGTAACAAAGATGCCGAAGGCAATTCTTTAGCAGCGCCTTAAAAATGTTCAATTTGTCATCGGTATCTTCGTAATAGTCCGCGGGATTAAACGCCTCTACCGCTCCTTTATCGATAAAATGCGTCAAAGGCTCTCGGGGATCTTGCAAATTCCGAAAAGTTATTATCTTACCTTCGCGAATTACCCAGTCGATATAGTAAATGTCTTTGGTTGAAATAATCGCCTTAAAAAGCGCCTCCGGATGGTATATTTTTCCCTTCCTCTTTCCCTTATTCGCTTTTCTGGAAAGCGTACCTGCCAGCTTTTCATCGTACTCCGTATTGGCAATGTAGAGGCGCTCCGAAAAGCGAACTCTTACAAGATTTAGATAGAGGTCTTCGGGAGCATTTTTCAGAAAGCCATCCCGAAATTTCTTTTGCCGAGAAGCTATTTGAACTTCGGAAAATTCATGCTCAAATAGCCTAGCGATGATTTGCAGCTTTTCCGTTGCGACTACTGCATTAATTCGCTTCAATATATCGGTAAAATCGACTATATGGATAGACGTATCAAATTCCAATTTCCCATCGGTGAGCTCTTTTATTTTAGCGTCATTGTATTTCCCTTCCTTTTCCGTTAGGATGTAAATGAATAAAGTGGTATAAGTCTTATGAAAATCGTTCTGAACAAATTTTTTAAGAGTTTCCGATACCTTATCCATTGAGGACGTTGCAGTTATCTGAAAAGCAACCCCATTTTTGGCATCAACGAGGTCAATCGCCGGGAAATTTTTTTTCTGATGATTAACATTAGTCAGTTCCAGGTCAAACACCGCGTTTAGAATCGGAATGAGAGAATTCTCTGCATGGATATTCACATCGTATGTTCCAATTGCATTGTAAGAACGCACTTCAAGCACAAATGCATCGAGGTATTTAATTATTTTATCTAACAGATCTTTTCGTGCGATCATAATAGTCAATTTTCCGTAAGACTAAGCCTCTTAAGCTGCTAGTTTGTAATTCAAATTTAAGGAGATACATCCCAAGCTATAGTTTTAGCATATCCACAAACTAAACACCATTGTGATTAAATTTCTTTTCGACTTACTAATAAATTTAGTGATTTTTTACGATTCCAAGGCCTAATAATGCGCCCTTACCTTGGATCCTCACGAACTCAGGTACCTAACTAAGCCCGGCCAAATCCATTTCGATATCGTCCAAGATTTTCCGTATGCCCATGCAGGATGCTCCCCATCATTTCTCGATAAATCCAAGCCCTGCGTCCTCTTTCAAAGTCTAAGTATTTGATTTTAAGCGGATAAGTTAGCGAGCCGCCGTAAATCAAACATAAAAAGGTTCGAGAATTGTATCGTGAGGCCCGCAAAAAGCTCCACTTGTAGTGGGGCTTTTTTGTTTGCTATGCCCTACTTTTTTGCTGCATTAGTCGGTTCTCCGCCATGTCTTCCTACTTTACAAGATTACCTGCATTTGAATTGACTAAAAATTTTCAATCATGCAGCTACCCAGCAAACCGATTTGTTCGGCTTGGTGTTGCTCACTAATCTTTCATCTCGTTACGATTTTATACCGCAACATACAATCTAAAAAAGGGGGAATAAAGCTAACTATAGAAATCTGAGAGAGAGGCTAAGCAGTGAGCAAAAAAACAGGGATTTTAGAAAAAAACAGCTCTAAATAGATCGCCCTTTATTTTTATTCAGCAGTTCTATTATTCGTTTTTCTCTTTCCTTCCCGGGTAAATCCCTGGATTCTATTTGTTTAACTGAAAAAGAATTGACATGCTCCTTGATCTTATTCATGGCTTGTTGGGGTGTAAAATCAATAAGCATTACAGGTTCAGCCGAATGTTCTATCCCTTCTGTATCAAGTATCTGCGTAAGAACAATTCTTTTATCATTCGTTGGGAATTTTTCTTTATAAAAGTCGAGCATTTGGCCAAAAGAAAACCTATCCAACAACATTGCGATATCTACATAGTCTTTTTTTTCCTTTCTGTGACAAATAGCATCTAATTTGAAAGCAGCAATGTCCTCCAGACTAGCCAATCTTATTTCATTTTCTTGTGTTGCAGGTCGGATAAACTTGACAGCCCAGTTATAAATGTCCAATTTCCGGCTGTCATCTGAAGTGTCAGGGAGAGGTAAACTAAAGCTGATACCCTGTCGGGTTTCGGTAAGAAAAGTCACTTGAGGGTTATATTGAATAATGGCATTTTTCAACTCTACCAAATCAAAGGACCGGTCTGTAAAAAAATCAAGATCGTCAGATTTTCGATGCCCGATTTGCAGAGATAGCGCGGTTCCTCCAACCAGCGAAAATTGTGACAGTTCAGGAAGTTGGCAGAAATCTACCAAAACTTTGTAAAGAGGTGGGTCAATTGTGTTTAAGTGTACCATATGCCTTAAAGTCTTGCAGGGGAAGTCCGAGCAGGGTATGTGCCAAAAATAATCCCTGTCGATTCAAATATTTATAAGACTTCAATATTTTTCCTGTTTCATCTTTGCCATAAAAGGAGATCAGAGAAAGTACATCATCCAGACTTCCTCTTTCAAACATTCTGGCAACAATGAAATCCTTGTCTTTGATAAAATCAAGATTTTCACGTTTTACATCCCAAAACGCATATCCTGGTAATGGTAAAGTATTTTCAATGCTTTCCATAGCCTAAAGTTAGTACAAATTTGCCGTACAGTAATAAAGGCACTTATCCTCTCCGGGTATCCTCGATTCCGGCGCTTTTAAAAGAACCACGCCTTGTAAACTAACAATAGGTGAAAAGCCAATAGGCTATCTGGGTTTTCAATTTGATGGAAACAAAAAACTTCTTAAGCCTTCCAGCATTGCCAAGTTCTATAGAAAATTAAAACAAAATGTAAAATATCGAGCGAGCATGGCATTAAGGGCGAAGAGGAAAACAAGAAGAGGCAGGAAGGTTGATTGTACACTTCATCGAAAGGTATTATGTCAACGGTTTTCATTCATCGGGAGTAATAAAAAAAATGGAAAAAAGAGAAGCTTTTTCTCGTATGCATATTTTGCAGCAAAAATCATGGATAGCCCTCACATTAAAAGGCAGTTAGCAAGAGCATGGAAAATATTACATTCCGAAATAGAAAAATATGAAAAACGGTTTGGGTTACCTAAACCTCGCAAAAAGAAACAAACAAAAATGCCGTCAACGAATGCTTCGCTAATTAAATCTTAACCACTTAAGTGTTTTCTACCATAAATTTTATTTACCTACGCTACCGACGATTATGGTAAATTTGTAAAGACCAGTTAACCGAAGTAAAAAGCGGTAAGATTCTGGTGACGATCCTTACATAATCGGCTGAAAAATCGACTAAAAATTATAAGAAACGATTTTCAAAAGAATATAGATTTATCTACGGTCCCGTCCGCAAATAGCCTCTTTACTTTATAAGAGGCCATTTTGTTTTAAATCCTAGTTTACCCGCATGTACACAGAAACTGCTATACTGTTGAAGAACCAAAAAATCAGCAGATAAGCGGATCAAGTATTGCCCATGCGATCCGATACATGTTTGTTCCGGCTCATTTGCCCGGTTTAGTTAACGCAACCAAAAATGAAACGCCATTTTCGGGATGGATCAGGATGGGGGTCTTTTTAGCCCAAAAATGAATTAAGATGAGGTCTTTTTCAAATGAATTCAGATAGACAGACAGGTCGCCGAGGTTTTTGGAAAAGATCAGTCCTGAATAACCAAAGACCCCACCATTCGCGCCAATCCTGAAGGATGCTCCCAAGTCTTCTTTATGTACAATCCTGACGTTCTCGATTTCGTTAAGTGGAAAAACTATGGGTTTTCGTCTGCGGATTATTTTCAGATTCGATCCGTCAACCTCATAGGCAATAGTGGCCGAAAAAAAATAATAAACCAGTATGCTGGCCAGTACAGTGTTGACTATAAGGAATGGAATGATCTCGCTGAAGACGGCTCCTGATGTGAGTAGGTATGCTGCCAAAATTAAAAAAAAGGAAAAAAGAAAAATACACATTACTGTCACGAACATGGTGCTCTTGTCCCTCGGTGCTGCTTGTTTCATATGGATCGGTTAACTATTTTGCATGAAGTGGTCCAAGTACCTCGAAAACGACCGGTGTATAGGGGCGCGTAGACTATACTAATGTAAGCTAATTTTTCTATACCGCTTCTTTTAACTGTTAAACTAAGAACCATTACTTTAACGTATCTACCCGGCAAGAACACTCAAATTCATTCACAGAAAGACTAGTCAAGATTGGCCGGTCTTTGAAATTTCCTATAAGTTTAGGATGTAACGATTTTGAATAAAAAGTGATTGGCATCTACAGCCTGTGCGTAGATCCAGCACATTGCCATCGTTATCTGTATTCCAGGTGATGATGTTTTTGCCACCAAGAGTATAATACCTGGCAAAGGTTTTCACCCGTTAATCAGTGGAGAATTACCAAGTTCAAAGTATGGCAATTAAAGTTTAAAAAGATCAACGATGCTAAAGATGGAGAGCCAGCCCCCAATGCCATAGCCGCCGATTTTATATACTACAGCGAGATCACTCCGGCATATAATATCGCAGCTTGTGATACTGGATAAATTACCGAGTATACGCTGGTTTCTATATCTTTGGTAAAACCGCTAATCATTCCATATGCTCCCAAAAGGTGTCCATATTGAAGGCGTCCCTCCCGAATTGGAAGCCCTGCTTACCAAAGACGCAAAAGCAAAAGCCTTCTTCGATTCCCTTAGCAAGTCATACAAGCAAGGATACTGCGATTGGGTCGGCTCAGCCAAACAGGAAGCCACCCGGCAAACCCGCGCTGAGAAGGCCTTGGTCATGCTTCAAAAAGGCCAGAAAACCCTCAAAACCTGATCGCTTGACCATCACCGACCTAAAGACTATCGTAAAAACACATGCATGGCTGTTACGCATCGGCCTGATCACCGCTATTGTCATCATCGGCTTCCAGCTCATTGGCCAGTTGGTGATATACCGGTATCTAAAACTGGATTATTACCTTTCCCTGGTCGCCGTCGCTTTCTTTGCTGCCGGCCTCCTGATCAATCGGTCTCATCAGTCCAAGACCACCAGTCAGGATATTCCCACGTCTATCCCCAGCAAGCCGGACGCATCCCAGCCGCCCCCGATGGCCGAAACAGCCCCCGGCAATGCCGGTTCCACACCCATTCTGCAACCCGACCTCCTTACCCTGCTCACCTCCAAAGAATACCTGGTTCTCCGTCTCCTCGCCGAAGGCAAAACCAACAAAGAGATCGCCGTTGCCCACGCCGTCGAGGTCAGTACTGTCAAGACCCATATTAATAATATCTACACTAAATTATCGGTCTCCAACCGAGCCCAAGCCCGCGCCCGCTACGCTGAAATCGCCAACAGACTGCCCGTTTCATAGTCTCCATCCTTTTTCCACCCCCCAAATTTTGGTTTTTGGAGTTCCGTCCCAGACATTCGTGGAGCTATCACCAAAAACAAAACATGAAGACATTCATCAAGTACGGCTTATGGACAGGTATCATAAGTGGGGTATGGGGATTAGTCAGCTTTACCGTCGTCAGCTGGCTCAACAATGTCGCTTTTCACGGTAACATTCCAGCTACCCAAATCCGGTCCTATTCCGGTCTTTTCAGCATCATTATCCTGACCCTTGGGATCTACCTGGGCCTCAAGCAGGCCCGCATCCGTTATTCAAATAAACTAACCTTCGGTCAGGCTTTCAAAACCGGTGCCCTGATCGCTATTGTGACCGCGATCGTCGTTGCCATATTCACTTGGCTATACTGCACCATTATCAATCCCGGTTATACCGAATTTATGGTACAAGACTGCCAGCGGACCATGACTGCGGCAGGAAAATCCTCCGCCGAGATCGCCCGATGTGTTCAGTCTACCCGCAAAGAATTTTCTACGGGCTCCCAAGTCGGCCAAGCCTTGATCGGCCAGGCTGTGGTTGGTACGGTTATTTCCCTAATCTTCGGCTTCTTTTTCCGCACAAAAAACAAATAATGATATGAAAAAACTTGTATTCTTCCTGCCCCTCGTCCTGACCGGCATCACGCTGTCCGCCCACCCACTGATTGGTAAGTCCGCCGACAGTACTCATCAATACCTTTTCATTGTCCGGTACAATACAACTGCCCCGAAGCTGTCTGACGATGCCATGAAGACCAATATACAACATTGGGGTGCCTGGGTCGGCCAGCTCGCCCAAACCGGTAAGCTTGTCGCAGCCTACCGCCCTTCCAGCGGTGGCCAAACCATATCCGGCACCGCCAAGACTGCCAAAGATGGCCCCTATGGTAACGACAAAGAAGTTGTTAGTTCGATCTTTATCATCAAGGCCATCAGCCCGGAAGAAGCCGGCACTATTGCCAAAACATGTCCCATTTACGAAACTGACGCCAGCATCGAAATCCGTCAGATAACCGGTACGGTCCACTAATATCTTCTTCCAGACCCCCAAAATCCGGCATAAACATTCTATTTTCAGAAGCATCATGACAAAGTAATCCGGACGTAATTATTGGGAAATTGCTATTCATTATCTTTCTCAATGAATGAAGGTATTCACTATGATTGACCGAATATGTGCTTTGATGCAAAACTCACCCCTGAACCTATTGGTGCATTTTTACATAAGACGGCATACTTTTACAGGTGAATGCAACCGCAACAACAAACACCGGCAGAACGGGGAATAGTACATATCATATGGGCCGGCATATTGTATATCTGTCTTTTTATTCTTCATTCGTTCATACAATCCCATCGTTGGTGCAACCTTTTTCGGGGTGCTTGTAAGCCCGGCTAGTTTTGCGGCCAAATTCAAGAAGATGTTGTGTTTCAGGAAATGCCTGGCAGTTTTAACAACGGTGGTTATTACAATAGTATCTATACCAGTTACAGCGCAGCTACAGTTCAGCGTAACAGCGGTGAGTACCGGTAAAAACCTCATGGTGATGCCTGTTGCCGGGTCGCTCGTGTTCAGGGATCTCACTACTTCAAAAATAGTATACCGTGTGCCCCAGCCGCCTGATGATGCGGTGCAATGCCTGGCGTTAAATGCTGCAGGTACTTATCTCGCCTGCTCTGGTAAACGGCCATTTACCAGCGTTTACCTGGTAAGCCGTGATACAGCAGTGAAGGTGCTGGAACTGCCCTTCCGCTCCAATGCGGCAGTATTCAGCCACCATACAGATAAGCTATTCCTGTTACATGGAAAGTCTTTCATGGGCGCAAAGCTGAGCGGGTACGACCTGCATAGTTTAAAGCCGTTCGCCACCGATGGGGTGCCTTCAGATACCAAACAACTTACTATCAGTGCAAACGATTCCCTCCTGGCTATAGCGGAAGGAGGTATTATCAGGACACTGCATACAACAAACCTGAAAACAGCACGGGTATACTGGGAAAAGCAGCAGCAGGACTTGCTGGTCTTTAATCCTGAAAAAACTGCTCAATGCGCCAGCGTTACTCAGGATAATATTGTCCAGGTAAGAGACCTGGATGCAGATACAGTGCTGACTGAGATCCGGGCACATACTGCAAAGCTGCAGCTGATCAACTACAGTCCCGATGGAAATTCACTTTTTACACTTGACAGGTCAGGCAGGCTATTCGCCTGGTCTTTGCGGGAAAAAAGCTGTGTGGCCATGAAGGACCACCTGGATCGTGTGCCCTTCTGGGATGCGCACGGCAACCTGCTAATACCCAATGCAGATACAATAGCCCTTGTGCCGCTATCAGTAAAGGAAGCGCCTGGGAAGGCGTATTTTGAAGTGGAAGAACGGTCGCCTGTTGATATGCTGCCACAACCAGTAATAGGATACACGCCTGAAACAGGCGTATTGCTGGGGATAGGTGTAAGCCTGCTGGTAAACGCTGATACCGGGAAATATTACCGCCCGTCTTTGTATTCTGTGGCCGCCGCTTATGGGTTTAAGGGCAGGCAAATACAGCTAGGCATAGGAGCAGATGTTTATACCAGGAGCGGCTGGCATATTACTGCCGATCTTAGCTACCACGGACATGATAAAAACTATTATTTTGGTATAGGAAGCAGTACGCACAGATCTGAGAAAAAAGAATATATTTCCAATACGTTTAGATTACATAGTAATATTTTTAAGTTGATAGGTAGCCGCTTCAGCGCTGGTATCAGCTATGACCTGCGGCATGATTCCCGCGCGGTATTTGATGATAAAGATATATCCCATGTGCCGGGCGAAGCAGGTGGTACCCTTATAGGACTGGGGCCTGCTTTCCGGTATGATAGCAGGGACAATACCCTGTTCCCAACCAGTGGAAGCCTGCTGGATATAAATTTTCAGCAGTATGGATGGTTGAATATGGGAAACTATCAGTACCAGAAAATACTGATAGACTACCGTAAATATTTCCCGCTAGGCCGCACTGCCAATGCCAGTGTGCTGGCTGTTCAGGGGTTGGTAGACGCCACCTGGAACGGTACCGTTCCTTTTTATGGCCTGCCTTATTTCACCGGCGACAGAACCTTCCGGGGTATCTGGCGTAACCTGTACATTGATCAGCAGATCGTTGCCCTGCAGGCGGAGTTCAGGTCAGTATTTTCAAAGGCCGACCCACGCTTCGGATATGCTATTTTTGCAGGAATCGCAGATGGTGCCAACGATTTTTTCCGCAATTATACTACGGATGTGAAAGTGGTTTATGGTCTGGGTTTCCGGACACAGGTGCTGCCTAAAAAACGGATGTACGCCCGCCTGGATTACGCTATGACCAGCAAAGGGGATTATGGTGTTTTTGGCGGTATAGGTGTCTCCTTTTAACAAACAGTGATTACAGCAATGAACAGTAAACAACAATACCTGCTTACGTTCTGGAAAAGGTACCGCTTTATACTGGTGATCTATACAATATTTGCAGGAATAACCATTTACTGGAACTATACCCAGGGGCCTGAGGTGATGAATAAGACCTATGGCCCGCCAGAAGGCCGCCTGCCAGGCATTTTGCTCGGTATCATAAAAGTTACGCTGGCTTATTACTACCTCATCTATCATGTTGCTTTGCCATTGGTGCAAACAAGAAGGTGGAAGACCAGCCTCTTACAACTGCTGGTATTTTTTACATTGCTCACGATATATGAGTACATCTGGGATTTTGCGATAGGAAATCCTACCACAGCAAAGCGACTGGCTATAACCGTTACGGATTTCCTGGTATGGGAGCTGGGAATAGGCATCTTTATGATACTGTTCAGCATTGTAATAGCCATTTTTTTTGAGTTACGTTCAAAAAGCGAACGGCAGAAGGAGCTCGAAAAACAGAAGCTGGATGCGGAACTGTCGGCCATCAAATACCAGATCAACCCGCATTTCCTGTTTAATTCACTCAGCTTTATCTATTCAAAAACAGTAATACTAAACGGAGAGGTTGCACATGCCGTATCTTTATTGTCAGAGATCATGCGCTACGCATTGGAGCCAGATGATGATGTACACGGGAAAGTTACGTTGTCTAAGGAAATAGGGCACATGAAAAATGTGATCGAAATGAACCAGATGCGGTATAATCACGTGTTAAAGATCCAATACCACGAGATGGTGGATAATCCGGAAGAACGTATCCTTCCGCTGATATTTATTACCCTGGTAGAAAATGCATTCAAACACGGTGACCTGAACGACCCGGAGAACCCGCTGGACATCAGGCTGGAGCTGGTACAGAAACACCTGTACTTTTACATCGGGAATAAAAAGAAAAAAGGGCAGAAGGAGATCTCTAATGGCATCGGGTTGAACAATGTAAAGCAACGCCTGCAGCTGGCGCATGGTATAAGGCATACCTACCAGGTAAAGGAAGATGATAATTACTATATTTCTGAAATTACTATTAATCTGTAAAGATGATCAATTGTTTGATTGTTGATGATGAAGAGCATGCAATTGACTTGCTGAAACTGCATATTGCGCAGATGCCGTTCCTGAAACTGCTGAATGCTACTACCAGTCCTGTTAAGGCACTCCAGCTTATTCATGAGGAAAAGACGGACCTGATATTCCTGGATGTGCACATGCCGGAGATGTCAGGCATGGAATTCCTGCAATTGCTGAATGGGCGTTGTAAGGTGATACTCACTACTGCTTATAAGGATTACGCATTGCAGGGATTTGATCATGAAGTGATCGATTACCTGTTGAAACCCATCACATTCACCCGCTTCCTGAAAGCTGCACAACGGGCATTGGCGCTGCAACCTGTCGCGACCGCAATACCGGAAGAAAACGATTATATGCTGGTGAAGACAGATTTCAAAGGAAAACTGGTGAAGATCAATCTGGAGGATATCGTTTATATTGAAGGCCTGAAACATTATGTGCGCTTCTGCACCCGCCAGGGCCAACGGCTGATCGCATTGTTGAACATCAAAGACCTGGAAGAGCGTTTGGGTGGAGACCAGTTCATAAGGGTACATAAATCCTTTATCCTGGCCATCAAATACATCGTAATGATACAAGGCAATATGGTGCACCTGGAACATACAGATAGCTGTATCCCTATTGGCAATACTTACCGCGAGCTGTTTATGACGAAGATGAAAGATAAGATCATGACAAAATGATACCAGGTAAAAGAACATCATTTAGAAAACAATGACCAGATGAAAAAACAAGTGAACAATCCTTTTATCCTGGGTATTAGAGCCTATAATCTTACTGTGGAAATTCATCACCATGCAGCATATCAAATTGTTTTATCAAACGATACTCCTTTTACTTCAACTATTAATGGAAACCTGTGTGAGCGTATTCATGGTTTTTTGATCAAGCCGCAAGTCCGCCATTTTTGTGTTGCAGAAGGAGGTAGTTTGAATATATTAAACATAGAGCCTTACTCTACCGTAGGTTTGGCGCTTTCAGGCAGGTTTAATACCGGCCAGGATACCATTGTTTTTCATTCTCCTGCTGAAACCAGTACTTTTTTTCAAACGGACAAGGCCACTTTCGATATTTACACTATTATAGATGCATTGTTACCAAAATTGCCAACAGTTAGCTATGATGAAAGAGTTACTAAAATAACGGAATACATTAAAGCCAATTATTTTCGTCAAGATATAACGCCTCAAATATTTGCTGATATTGTTTTTCTCTCTGCTTCCCGTTTGGCTGCGCTGTTTAAAGAACAAACGGGAAGCAGCTTGTCAAAATACTTACTTTGGACAAGAATGCGCCAGGTTATTTATCTTGCCCTTTCTGATAAAGACAGAAGCCTGACTGATATTGCCTATGAGACAGGATTCTATGACCTGCCTCAACTAAACAGGTACATGTATGAGATGTTTGGTATGCCACCCAAGGCACTAAAATACAACAGTGATTTGATACAGGTTTATTGATCTTTTTTAGCTGTTCCTGGAAAAGAACTATCAGCATTCAATGCCCTGCATGTAGATGAATAAGAGCAGATCGCATACAGCTGCTTTTAAAGTAAGATCACTATAGATTATATTCCCCGTAGTAAGAACCTGGAGTTGTCTGCACAAACGCTGGCACCGCCTGTCTTAGGGAAACTGCTTTCCTCCAGTTCTCCAAATAACAAGCTCCTGGTGCTTTTTACTGCCAGCCTGCAGCGGAGAGAACTTATTTCCAATGCCATTTCTACAATAAGAACAACTTCTGCCAAAACAGTGATTTGATACAAGTTTTACCGCGCACGCTAAAAGACCTTTACATAACAATAAGGCAAACAATAAGGCAAACAATAAAAAACAATAAAATGAAAAAGAAAATAGTTATCCTGGGAGCTACTGGAACAGTGGGCAGTAAGATCGCAGAAATGCTTCTGAACGAAGCGCATCATGTGATACTGGTTGCCAGGCATACAGAGAACCTGGAAAGGTTTCGCGGCGGCAATGCACAGATCATTGCCGGCGATGTCCTGGATACTGAAACACTTACGAATGCTTTCAGGGACGCCGACAGCGTATTTCTTATTCTGCCAGATAATGTAAAGGCTGAAAATACCAGGGCATATCAGCGGCAGGTAACCAGCAGCTTCATCAAGGCCATTGAGAGATCGGGAATTAAGTATGTTGTCAATATGAGTAGTGTTGGCTCTCACATGCACGAAGGCAATGGCATAATGGGTGGTACAGGTGAGCAGGAAGTAAGGCTGAACCAGTTGGCTGGTGTTAACGTATTGCATATCAGGTCTGCCTATTTTATGGAGAATTTTTTAAGAACAATAAGCGTAGTGAAAAAGATGAGTGTCAACGGCACCACGGCAGATGGTGACCAGCCAATACCGATGGTAGCAACAAAAGATGTGGCCAAAATTGCCGCAGGGCATCTTGCCGGTCTTGATTTTCAGGGCAAAACCGTTCATGCTGTAATGGGCCCCAGGGATTATACAATGAGAGAGGTAACCGGCATAATTGGTAAGGCAATTGATAAGCCTGACCTGGCTTATGTACAGCTGCCTGCAGACCAGGCAAGACAGGCGTTTTTAAGTAATGGATTTTCTGAAGATTTTGTCGGCAATTTGATTGAAATGGGCATGGCCATCAAAACCGGCTTAATGAACTACCAAAAAAGAGATGCATCAACCACTACGCCTACAACTGCAGAAAAATTTGTAAAGGAAGTTTACTTGCCCATTTACAATAAGCAGTAAACAGGCCCAACGATGCAAACGCATCGCAGTAAGCAAAAGTGTTAGAATGTTCCCGGCTGGAAGATAGTGAATTGCACAAGTTTCTTTTCCGCTTCACCGGGCGAAAATACCATTAAAAAGCTTATGGCTATTGCAAAGAAATATGGCCAGGAAGTTGATCCTCCTGGTCATTTAGATAAATAAGTTAAATGTAATAACTGCATCAATACAATTCATTTAGAGAAAAACAGGATAACATGAAAAACTTATTAAAGTTGCACTTCCTGTTAAGTGCATTTCTCCTGGGCCTTACAGGTGCTTACGCACAAAGTATACCAGATAGTACAATGCAAAAGATCAATGGTTTTAGGGCATTTTATGAAACATTGGGTAATGCATACCCTGCCGATAGTACCATTAATGTTGCTGAAACAGAAATCGCAGGTGTAAAGAGCTATTGGTTCAATCAAAGTTTGATCAATCAAAAACACCTTATTATTTACCTGCATGGTGGGGTGTATGCCTATGGGAGCATTAAGGCATACCGCGCTATGCTGAGCCATTTGGCCAGGTCATTCAATGCCCCGGTCTTGTATATAGAGTATTCATTGTCTCCCGAGCATCCCTTTCCTGTGGCGAACAATGAAATATTAAAAGTGTATCAGGCAATTCAGCAAAAATATCCTGGGTATAAAGTTGCCATTATCGGCGACAGTGCAGGTGGGGGCCTGGCATTATCACTGGTACGGGATGCTCAAAAGGCAAATCTTCCAACGCCCGCCTCGATAGCCTTAATTTCGCCCTGGATAGATTTGAAGGGCAAAAACAAATCATACGAAACAAAGCAGGCTTTAGACCCTGTATTGAACAAAGCATTTCTCTATGAACATGCAGGCTACTATGCAGGAACCCATAGGAAAGAGGCAGATCCAAGCGAAATAAGGTTTAAAGCATTTCCACCGGTACTTTTACTGGTAGGTACAGATGAAATATTGAATGATGATGCTAAAAACTTTTATGCTTATATCAAACCGGTTCAGCCCGCTGCGCAGTTGAAGGAGTTTGAAGGACAGAAACATGTTTGGCTATTCTCAGATATACATAGTAAACCATCAATTGAAGCGATCGGTGATATTAGGGAGTTTATACAATGGCATTAATTACAAGGGTCGATAAAGGTAATGGCCCTTGAACATGATACAGGATCCGGCGGTGAACGAAGATTAATCCGCAGGGTAACAAGTGTGGCGTATATTTGGCTTCAAGCCATACTAACCATGATCATGATCACCCGGAAAACCCACCTATTATTCGCAGGGTTATTACTCAATGTTTTTACACTCCCTGTAGTTGCACAGCAAGCTGATGCAGTTCTTAAAGATAAAATTGCCCGGGCAGAAAACTCCCTGGCGGCTGCTATCGTATACAGCCAGGATAGCCTGGTTCCGGCTGTTAACATTGTCGAAAGAATGAAGGAATTGAATGTAAAGGGCATTAGTATTGCGGTTATCAATAATTATACAATTGAATGGGCAAAGGCTTATGGATGGGCTGATGAGGCGGAGCACCGGCAAGCCGATGTGCATACGCTTTTTCAGGCAGCTTCTATCAGCAAAACCATCAACAGTTTGGGCCTGCTTAAATTAGTTCAGATGGGAATGGTTGGCCTGGACACTGATGTGAACCGTTATCTTAAAACCTGGAAACTGGGATACGACAGTATAAGTGCTGGTACAGTGGTTACTTTGAGAAGCCTGCTGAGCCATTCTGCAGGTATGGGCGTATCAGGATTTTCGGGCTATGAACGTGGTACAAGTGTACCCCGCATTGATCAGATCCTGGATGGCATCCCTCCCGCAAACTCGGCGGCAGTCAGGTTCATCGCAAAACCGGGTAGCAGGTTTGAATATTCCGGAGGTGGTACAACGATTGCGCAATTACTATTAACGGATGTCACGGGAGAAAGATATGATAGCTTTATGTCCAGGGAAGTATTCCGGCCTTTGCAAATGACCGATAGCCGGTATGTGTTGAATAAGGATACCGCTAATATTGCCTCCGGTTATTATAGTGATGGTAAAGCAGTAAAAGGTAAGTACCATATTTACCCTGAGTATGCGGCAGCAGGGCTTTGGACTACCCCTTCTGATCTTGCAAAGTATATGATCGACTGCCAGCTGACACTGGAAGGAAAACCCGGAAAGGTATTGTCTCCATCGTTGATGCAGGAGCGTTTTAAACCAGTGGTCATGTACAATGAAAGCAAGGTTGCGCTCGGTGTATTTCTCCGGTATAAAAACGGGGCTTTTTATTTTAATCATAACGGCGGAAATGAGGGATTTACCTGCGCTTCATACGGTAGTCTTAAAGACGGCTATGGCATAGTTGTTATGACCAACAGCAACAACAGCCAGCTGATGCTGGAAGTTTGTAACAGTGTCGCCAGGGTTTATAACTGGGATCGTTTTTATGTACCCGCGATCATTAAGACAATAATGCCGGCAAAGGAAATGCTGGAATCCCTGGTAGGGGTATATTCCGGTGGTCAATCCACCATGCGGCTGCTGTTTGATGATCGCCACCTGTATTTGCAGCCAGACAATACTTCACCTGCAAAATATAAAGTTCATTTCCTGTCAGATAGTTCCTTTGTAGTACCTGATTATACCCAAAGGTCTGAATACCACATCCGGCATGGTGGGGATGGAAGTAAAGCCAGTATTGAGTTAACAGCAGGCAACCGGGAATTGACGGTAACAAAACAATGATTTATATGATCATTACACAGGAGCATCATGCTATTGATTGCTCCGGAGGCTGCAGGTATAACCCATCTACACCGGCAACACAAACCTGAAGGTTGTTCCTTTACCTGGCTCACTGATCATATCAATGGTTGTATGGTGCAATTCCAGTATTTTTTTAACAATGGCAAGGCCTATGCCCATTCCTTTTTTGGCGGAGATGTCTTTGCCCACCTGTTTGTAGCGTTCGAAAACATATTTTTGGTCTTCGGGGGCAATGCCTGATCCGGTGTCTGCTACCTGAACCCGTATGCCATTGGTTGCATGGGAAAGGATGATCTTGATACGGCCACCGTTTGGTGTAAACTTGAACGCATTATCCAGCAGGTTTTGAAATACACTTTCTGTAAGTGCGATATCAGCAAATACTCTTGGAAGATTGTCTGCAGCATCTATTTCAAGCCTGATCATGCGCCCGGATGCTTTTAACTGGTACGATAGTAAAATATCTGATGCAAGCTCATTAATAAAGAACGGTTCTTTTTGCGGGGTTACCAGGTTGGCTTCCAGCTTGGCATATTGAAAAAGTTGTTCTACCAGTCCGGATAGCCTTTGGGCACTGTCATGAACAATAGAGAGGTATTTTTCTTTTTCTGTTTCAGTAAGCTTCTCTTTTTTGATCATTAATGTTTCAATATATCCCTGCATGATCGAAAGTGGGGTGCGAAGGTCATGTGATACATTGGCAATAAGCTCTTGCCTGAATTTATCCGTAGCGGTTATTTTGTCAATATTGCTTACAATCACATCGGCCATTTCATTAAATGTTGAGGTGAGCATTCCCAGGTCGCCTTTGATGTTTCCACTGATACGGGCTGAATAATCGCCTTCTTTAAAACGCTTTACCACATCGGCAATTTTTCTTATGCTATCTGTTATCAGAAAGAAAGTAACCATTCCAACAATAAAGGCGAGCAGTAGTGCCAGGAAAAAAATGGCAATGCTCAGCCGGGTATATAGATGCCCGCTTAATGCACGTAAAACGGCGCGCTGCTTTTCACTGGCCAATACGGCATATACATAGCCTGATAACCGCTTGTTTTCGTATACCGGTGCAGTTGAGAAGATGGCTGGTTCATTTGGTAGTTTAGGATTGTCACCCATCGGGCGTTCACTTTCTTTTGCAGCTAGCCATTGTTTTACAAGGGCAATATTCACCCGATGTATTTGCACCGTAGTATCGGGCACTACATAATCTATTATATTTCCTGCAGTGTCGAGCAGGTAAACCTCTACACTGGGATTGGCTACCATAGTGGAGTGAATGATGTCATGTGTTACAGCGGTATCAGGTTGGCCGTTTTTGATGGGTTGTGTAAAGTAGGCCAGGTGTTGTGCGATATCACCATACAATTGTTGATGAACAGCTGTGTAATAGTTCCTGGAGAACTTTGAGGCAATTAAAACAAATATTGATCCAAGCACAACCAATACGGTGGTGAATACAACCGCAATTCTCCAGAACAGCAGGTTGCCTTTTAAAGTGGTACGTTTTTCCATTATAGCTCCTCATTAAACCTGTAACCTATACCCCAGGTAGTTAAAATATATTTTGGTGCTGAAACATCGGCTTCTATTTTTCCCCTTAAGCGATTGATATGGCTGTTCACAGTATGTTCATAGCCTTCAAAATCGTAGCCCCATACCAGGTTTAGCAATCGCTTGCGGCTATAACTTTTGCCGGGATTAGAGGCTAATAAAACGAGCAACTCAAATTCTTTAGGTGAAAGATCAACACGAAGCTCGTTTAAGGTAACCTTGCGTTTATCCAGGTCAATCTCCAGTCCATCATAATGGATAAGCGGCTGGCTATTCCTGGATAGATCGGGGGAAGCTTTGTCCTCGTTTCTCCTGAAAATCACTTTTACACGGGCTATAAATTCTCTTACGCTGAAGGGTTTGGTGAGGTAGTCATCAGCGCCGGTTTCCAATCCCATTACTTTGTCGATTTCTTCAGACAAGGCAGTCAGCATCAGGATGGGCGTATGGCGGTCGGTTTGCCTTATTTTCCTGCATACTTCCATCCCGTTAAGGCCTGGCAGCATAAGATCGAGAATGATGAGGTCAAAAGCATGGCTTTTCGCGGTAAACAAACCTTGCTGCCCGTTGTCAACAGCATGTACTTCGCAGCCGAGATCTTTCAGGTGGATCTCCAATAGCTCAATAATATCCCGGTCGTCTTCTACAATAAGTACTTTTTGCATGTTGTTAAATAGCTGGATAGAACAAATTTCAGCAAAAAATAATGCAAAAAAGCGCTGTGATACTTTTGTTATAACTCTGTTACGCCTTTGGGATAGTGACTGTGTTTTTTTGTAGCCTAAAAAAGCAGTCATGAAAAAGACCATTCTGAAGTCAGTACCGGTGTTAAGCCTTGTTGCCCTCCTGGCATCCTGCAGTAAAAAGAACAATGATATGCCACAGACGCAATCGAATACAATTACAATTGAAAATGTACTTGACAGTAAACCATTGGTTGAATCCGGAACATTTAAGGGTACCGGAACACCTCCTGTAATACTGCCGGGCCAATCCGTCTCTTTTTCATTTTACGCTGCTAAAAACCAGCGGCTCAGTTTTGCGACCATGTATGGCTGGAGCAACGATCTGTTCTTTGCACCGGCCAATCCGGGTATCCCATTGTACAACGATGATGGAAGCCCGGTTACAGGTGATATATCTGCACAAATGAAGTTATGGGACAATGGTACCAGGGTTAACCAGGCGCCCGGCGCAAATGTGATGCATCCCGGAACCGCAGAGGCCACACCGAAAAATATTAAAGAAGTGAATGGTATGGATGATTATGGCAATGCCTACCTGCCGGCGTCCAAACTGATGGCGGTATCCCTGGCCTATACCGGGAATTCCCAATTTACCCTCACTATAAAAAATACTTCAGGCGGCACAGCTAATGAAACACCCTTCAGTCCGGGTGTATGGGCTGTTTCATATATAGCCGGCAATAACCTGCTGTTACCTGAACCCATCTATTCAGCCGGGAAGCCTACTGCCAATGGGCTTACCAATATTGCAGAGATGGGCGATATCACTATGCTCAGTTCTTATCTTACCCAGAACACCGGCATCTTTACCCCATTGTCTCCTGTATTGGTAGTTGTATATAATGGCATGGCGAACCCTTTTTATAAAACAGGGGAGAACGACCGCGGTGAAGGACTGAAAGATCTGGCCCAGAAAGGGAATGCAGATATACTGGCTGCCTCATTGAAGGGCAAAGCAGGTGTGAAAGCTGTGTACGTATTGAAAGACCCGGTAAATACTGTGCTGCTTCCCAGGATCAATGGTGCAGCAGGCGGTAAGGTATCGCAGCAATTGTCATTACTGCAGGGAGATAAGATCGCCGTAGCCACGATGTATGGTTTTTCCAATGACTGGTTTTTCGCCAGCACCGGGAATGATATAGATGGCACCCAAAAAGGAGATGTTTCGGCGATGATCGGTTTGTTTGATGATGGTACAGCAGTGAATCAATATCCCGGCGCGGGTTTTACACAGGCCAATTTAGCTGGTACGCCATTGCAGGAAAGTAAGCCTATCCAGGCGGTGCCTAATCCAAATGAGTTCACCACGCTGCCACCCGTTGGAGGGATGGTTAAGGTGATGTTGTGGTGATTGGTTGGATGGTTGAATGGTTGAGAGGTTGATTGGTCGAATGGTTGAAGGAGGAAGATTGGGGTTTGATTTTGAAGGCTGAAAAAAGGGGTTGGGTTCGGGCCAGGTTCGTTCTGCATTCGCTCAGTGTTTTACCGGGCTTCGGTCAGGGTTATATAGGGTAGCAGGGGAGGGCGGCTATTGCCAGCCCGGTAAGGAACTTAAGCAGTGAATGACTGGCTCTTTCGCTGAATGCGCGGAAAATGCGGGAAAGAAGATATTTAGGATTACTTTTACTGAAGGAAGCCGGTCGGCAAGCTGCTATTCCATTAATACCCTGTTCTGCCTCATAGCTGGAAGCTCACGGCTTGCAGCTATTAAAAGTTTCTGATTACCCTGCAATCTGGTTATTACACTTAAAAAACCTGTCAAATGAAACCCATACCTCTTTTGATCTTCTTGTTTTTATCCTCAGCGATAACACTGCGGGCAAAAGCACAAAACAATGACAATAAAGTGACCATTTTTTGCAAGGTTACCGCAGACCGTAATCCGGTTGATTTTGGATTTTTAGATAAAACCTTACCCGATAGCCTGAAACCCGGCACCATGATCAATGCAGAGGCGCAATTTGGGCCGCGTAATGAAAATGCCAGTCTTCAATGGCTGCTATTACACGGCTGGCGTATCTCGGCTGCAGAGCACCTGTTCGGAAATACAGATTCGCACCGGGTTTGGCTGACAAAGGAAATAGTGCTGGATAATGCGGCGCTTACCCTGTATAATGAAAGCCTGATGCATATTAAAAGCAGGAAAGAATAAAATGCTTCCAGGCCTTTGAAAAAAAGCTTTTGATCGCCATTGCTTGATTGTGCCCTGGTTAAAAGCTGATAGGCAAAGGCACAATTCACTACATTTACGATCAAAACCAGAATGAAAAATGAAGATCATGCGTAGCATAATAACTTTAATCATACTAATTTTTATGTCGGTCAATTTTACAAATGCCCAGTCAGCAGCTCATGATGAGGAAGCGCTCACTGCAAGCGGTTATCACCCGGGAACTATCCGCCATATTGTGCTGTTCAAATACAAAGCCGGGGTTACAGAAGAGGAAAAGAAAGCCGTGATTACAGCGTTTATTGCGCTGAAAGATAGCTGTAAGAGGGAGGGTAAAACTTATATTAAAGATATTGAATACGGGTTTCCGAACAGTAAAGAAGGGGCAGATCATGGTATGGAGATCGCTTTTCTGCTCAGTTTTGATTCGGAAGGTGACAGGAACTATTATATCGGTACACCGTATATCACCAACCCCCAGTTTTACGATCATAAGCATGATGCATTTAAAAAATGGGTTGGCCCTAAAATAGCCCCCGATGCAGGACTGATCGTATTCGATTATAAAAAAGAAGAGTAAAGAACAGCTTAGTGTTGTTATGATCATGCACAGGCCTAATACGGTTCAAAATTGATGTAGACTATGAGCCAATTGATTGAAATACCCGGCCGCAGGCAATATACTTATCGCCCTGAATACCGGTATGTGGCGGTAAGTGATCATGATGCATTTGAGGGGAAAGACGGGCTATTGGACAGGCTTTGCCTTTTGCATCAGCCGCTGATCCCTCAGTCGGGTAAACTGGAACCCGAGCATTTTATCATCCTGCTGCCGGATGGAAGAAGGTTCTACTGCTTTTCTTATTCGGGAGACCGTGAAGGCTGGCGCGAACAGGTTATTAAAAGCAGCCGTCTTATGCAGGTGAAGCTGGCAGAAATACAGGAAGATGTTATCAGGGTTGATGATGATGCCGTATATAACCTGAAGGAATGCAGCTTTGCCCGCTATCATTTTTATGCTAATAATGAACTGGTAACAGCGATAACGGCGATCGGGCATGATACTATAGCATGGGATGAGACGGAGTAGCTGCCATTCCTTTAATAAATTGAATCAATTGGTTATAACCTATACAATACAATGATGGCAGATACGCGGATGTATATGGAATGGAGCATACAGGGTTTTACTGTTCCGGTAATAATTCCCATGAACGGTTCTCCCGGCGTTTTTCAATTCAGTGATTTGCAGGTATATGAAGATGGCCGTGTGGATTGCGGGGGGCTGACAGACCTGGCACATTTTAGTGAACGTGTACAGGACGGGCAGATCGCTGTGGGCATTCCTGAAAATGGCGTGATCATCATTCCGGATACAGGCAGCTTTACGATCACTGGTGCCGCCTGGCAGTTTACCCCGGCAACATTCACAGCATACATTACTTCACTGGTAAACACCCTCAATCCTGAAATGAAGGGATTGTATACTTATAGCGATCAGGCGCTTCATGAGCAGGTGCAGGGTTCCATTTACAAAGAGGATATCAACGGGTTTGAAGACGAATATGTAGACCATACAGATATGAAAGGGGAGAGCCTGAATATGTTTTACCTGGTCGATGGTGTATACCACCTGGTTAAAGTAGTGCTGTTCCCCGATCGTATGGTTCATCTCAACAGGCTGGAAACACCTGTAAAAATTTCGCTGGCTGAACTGGATGTACTTATTGAGCAGGGAGAACTGGTGAGCCAGGTTCCGGTTCACGCACATGTGCAGATAAATGGGATGGGCAGTTTTACTGTGCAGCAGGTCAACTGGTTTGTCCTCATTGAAGACAAGCAAAAAACGATCGGCGATATTTTCACAGGATTAACTGATTACCCGGGTTCGCTGTGGCGTTGCCAGGCGGCTTATGACAGGTATATGCAGCATCCAACCCTAGCCAACAGGCAGGCATTAAAAGAAGCATACGAAAGTGTACCCGAATATTTCAGGTTTTACCTCGCAGACAAATACACCAGGAACTATATTGCTGAAATAATTATTTATGGCTATGGCGCCATTGAAAAATGGCTCCGTTATAAAGAACGTATGGGCATGCAAACCGTGCAGGTGGTAATTCCCTGGCCGGTTGATGCCTGAATATTTTAGGGCTGCCGCAGGCACTTATCAGGCATTGGCGAAATAGTTGACCCTTTTAACGGTGAAGCTGCCTACACCGGTTATCGTTATCCGGCCGTATACAGGCATTCTCCGCACCGTGTCGCGTACAGGAATGGTGGTTGTTATGATGCCCTGCTTTGTAAGTGAATCATATTCTTCCTGCGAAATTTGCAGGGGTTGGTTCAGCCTGTCGAAATGAACAGTGTGGTCACGGAAAAATACCGCCCTGGTTAAATAATATTCCCCGTTTTCCTGGTAAAATATATTCCGGGATGCTAGTTCATCGACCTGGTGCGGTGAACCGTTTCCTGCTTCTTTATAAATCGTTCGTTTACCGGTATAACTGCCCGGGTAAAGATGGAGATTGTTCATGGCCGGGTTGAATTTTTTTACCAGTGAGGTAACATATTCTATAAACGTAGCGGGCGTATACAACCAGGCGCCTTCCGCAACAGTGAAATGCCCTATACCGGGAATCATGATCTCTGCTTCTCCGGGAATGCTTGTCGCATATTTGCCGTTATAAACATGTTGCTTGAAATGCGCAAAATCCTCAAAGTCCTCGTTACCATATTGCACCGCCCCGTTTTCAAATACATTCAATTCTTCCAGGGTGGCTGAATGGGGTGAATAAGCTGTTGCAGATATCCTGTTGGCAATGATCACCGGGATGGTTGATCCCTGTAGCTGTGTTGTTCTGTATATCGGGGTTGGTACTATCATGTTCTTACAGATTATCCGGCGGCCAATTTAGGTATTAGTCCTGAGGCCGGCAAATCTCCTGCATTGTTCAAATGGTACCAATACTACGTTTTACAGTTACATAAACTGCCAGTAGCCGCTGTTGGGATTGAGTGCGCTGGCGATATTGTATTGTGCATCGCTGTCTATATCCAGGCTGCCCTGTATTACCCGGTAGGCATTTTGCTGGTAGCAGGCAAGCGCTGTCTGGATCATCTGTGCAAAAGAATCGTATATCGTCACCGGATTGTTATTACCCAACAATGCAGGCGCATACAGGCTGATCATTGCATAGGTTTCGCTGTCATTGTCCAGGTCGATCAATAAAATATCGTCATTGCCACCGGAAAAAAGCGGGAAATAATTGGGCTCAAAAAAATGTTTGGTCAGTGATAATAAGTGGTACTCGCCGGCTGCTTCAGACAGTGTATACGGCATCCCATTAAAAAAAAGCTGGAACTGCGCTGCCGGGCCTGCCGCTTCCTGGCGAAGGCCGTTCTTCCAGGAAAAAAGATCATACACATCGTCTGTGAAATTAAGCTGGACCGATGCCGCGATACGGTCTATTTCACCGGTGCTGAGCCCGCTATCGAGCCGTTGAAGCAGCGATGGGTGCACCTGCAGCAGTGTTTGCTCAAGTGCCTGCAATAGTTGCTGATTGGTGAGCATGGTTAAAGCTGGTTTAAAAATTAAGAATACCGGAATACTGCTTGAATGATCCTCCCTGTTCATGCCGCTGCAGGCCTGAGTTTTCGCAGCCTGAAAGCTAGTATGATCCTGAAAAGGCCTGCTGCAACAAAAGAAAGGGCTGTCCATACAATGATATTTAAAATGCCGAAAGCAGGGACGGCCAATACCAGGCCACCTAAAATGGCAGTGACGATGCCCAATACCAGGAGCCAGCCCCAGTTACCTGCATGATACGATTTCATGTCGAATGCGAAGCCAACAGCAGAAACACCCCTGAACAGCAGCCAGAAACCGAGTATCAGCGGCAGTATTTCCAGTGTAACCAATGGATAGGCGAGCAGGTAGCCGCCTATCACAATGTCCAGTAAACCACCAGCCAGCGTCCAGCCCCAGCCATCGATCGATTTCCTGGCTGTAAGTGCAAAGATGGCTTCCAGTGTACCAATGATGAACATGCTGGCTGCAAATAAAATGCTCAGCGAAACATAAGCTTCTGCAGGTGATGTGAATATCCATATACCTGCACCCACCAGCACAAGACCGGTTAATAGAAAAAGCCAACAGTAACCGATATTTTTTGTAATGTTCCTTTGCATGTTTTTTGTTTTCTTATAAAAAGGATGCTGGCCGGCAACCCATGTAGGTTTACAAATTGTAAAAGCGGGCCGCATTTAAACCAAATACCTGCCGTTTTTCTTCTTCACTGAAAGCTTCCATATATTTCTGCAATAAACTTTTCCATTGCACATACATGCCCGATAGCAGCATCACCGGCCAGTCGCTGGCATATAATAAACGGGCGGTGCCAAATGTGTTGAAAGCAATATCCAGGTAAGGGTAAAAATCGCCGGGGCTCCATTGTTTGCTGCCGGTTTCGGTGAGTAACCCTGAAATTTTGCAGTATACATTCGGGTATTGAGCTATCGCTTTGATCTGCATTGCCCATTCGCCCGGGCCATCAGCACCGATAACAGGTTTGGCGCAATGATCCAGCACAAATTTTTGTTCAGGGAAGGCTGCAACCAATTGTGTGGCGGCAGGCAACTGGTGATGCTGAATAAGCAGGTCGCAGGTATAGCCGAATGGCTGCAGCAAGGCTATGCTGCGCTGAACAGCTTCCTGCAACAGGTGATCAGCAGGGGCATGCTGCGCATTGCAGAGCCAGCCTTTTATAACCGGGTACTGTGAAAAATAAGCCAGTTTTTTTTCTATGGCAGCATCCTGCATATCTGCCCAGGCAACTATTCCTTTGATCACCGGCTGTGTTTGAGACAGCTCAACCAGGAAACGGGTTTCTTCTTCCAGCTGTGCTGCCTGAACGGCTACCACACCGTCTATATCATTTCTTTTAGCGGTTAGTGAAAAGTATTGTGGAAGGTAATCCTGCTGAAGCAGCTTCCTTCCGCTGGTGATCCAGGGATATCTTTCTTTTTCGTATTTCCAGAACTGAACATGGGCATCAACAAGCATAATAGAGCAAGGCTTTTTATTTCGGGGCAATAGTGACCTGCTGTGTATAACAACAGGCCATATGATGGAGACTGCGGCATTCCTGTTGCTAATACCGCAGTCTCAGATAGTGACAGTTATTTATTTTACTTCTTCAAAAGGAACATCGGTTACATCTTCTGCACCGCTGTTCTGCTGGCTGCCGCCGGATGGTTCATGGTTGGCTGAAGCATTGCCCGCAGTGCTTTGCTGGGCTGATTTATATAGATCTTCGCTGGCGGCTGTCCATGCAGTGTTCAGGTCTTTCATTGATTTGTCAATACCAGGGATATCCTGCTGGTCATGTGCATATTTTAATGCAGATACGGCTGCATCAATGAGCGCTTTTTTATCGGCGGGTATTTTATCCCCGTATTCTTTCAGTTGTTTTTCGGTTTGGAATAACAGGCTGTCTGCCTGGTTTAATTTATCTGCTTTTTCCCTGGCGGCCCTGTCTGCGGCTTCATTGGCTTTTGCATCGGCCCTCATTTTTTCCACTTCTTCTTTGCTTAGCCCGCTACCGGCTTCTATGCGTATGGTTTGCTCTTTACCGGTACCCTTGTCTTTTGCGCTGACACTTAAAATACCATTGGCATCAATATCAAAAGCAACTTCGATCTGCGGAATGCCCCGTGGCGCCGGTGGAATGCCATCCAGGTTAAAAATACCCAGGCTTTTATTGTCTTTGGCCATAGAGCGGTCGCCTTGCAATACATGCACCTGTACACCGGGCTGGTTATCGCTGGCAGTGGAGAAAACCTCTGATTTTTTAGCAGGTATGGTGGTATTTGCTGGGATAAGGGTGGTCATTACACCGCCCATTGTTTCAATGCCCAGCGAAAGCGGGGTTACATCCAGCAGTACCACATCTTTTACCTCACCGGTGAGCACTGCACCCTGTATGGCCGCGCCAATGGCTACCACCTCATCGGGGTTTACCCCTTTATTGGGTTTCCGGCCAAAGAATTTTTCAACGATCTCCTGCACTTTGGGAATACGGGTGCTTCCGCCTACCAGTATCACTTCGTCTATTTCTTTTGCTGTAAGCCCTGCATCTTTTAATGCGGCTTCACAGGGTTTCAGGCAGCGTTCAAACAAGGCATCTGCCAGTTGCTCGAATTTTGAACGGCTTAATTTTTTTACCAGGTGTTTGGGCACACCATCTACCGCGGTGATATAAGGCAGGTTGATCTCTGTTTCGGTGGCAGAGGACAGTTCTATTTTTGCTTTCTCTGCAGCTTCTTTCAGCCGCTGCAAGGCCATAGGGTCTTTACGGAGATCGATGGCATCGTCTTTTTTAAACTCATCTGCCAGCCAGTCTACAATAATCTTATCAAAATCATCACCACCCAAATGTGTATCCCCATTGGTGGATTTCACTTCAAATACACCATCACCCAGCTCAAGTATGGAAATATCAAAAGTGCCGCCGCCAAGATCGAATACGGCTATTTTATGGCTTCTGTCACCTTTTTCCAGTCCATAGGCCAAAGCCGCAGCTGTTGGTTCGTTGACTATGCGCCGTACTTTTAAACCGGCAATTTCACCTGCCTCTTTGGTGGCCTGTCGTTGCGCATCGTTGAAATAGGCGGGTACCGTAATAACCGCTTCATTTACTTCCTGGCCCAGGTAGTCTTCTGCAATTTTTTTCATTTTCTGCAGGATGATCGCGGAGATCTCCTGTGGTGTATATAAACGACCGTCTATATCAATGCGGATAGTATCATTATCGCCACGTACCACTTTATAGCTTATATGAGAAAGCTCGTTCTGCACTTCATCGTACTTGCGCCCCATAAAGCGTTTCACTGACATGATGGTGTTTTGCGGGTTAGTGATGGCCTGTCTTTTTGCAGGATCGCCCACTTTGCGTTCTCCATTCTTTAAAAAAGCCACAACAGAAGGTGTTGTGCGCCGCCCTTCATCATTGGCAACTACTACAGGTTCATTACCTTCCATTATTGCAACGCAGCTGTTGGTAGTACCCAGGTCAATACCAATTATTTTTCCCATAGAATAATGATTTTTTACAGACAAAAAATAGTTTCTGAAGATCCGGTCCTGTTGTTTTTCATGAACCGTTTAAGGTGTGTGAAGCTGTATCAAAGCCTGTTACAAAATAAAATAATATTCACCTGACACCCGGGTTGTAAGAATGTCTAAAATGGTGAAAAGGATGACGAATATTGTTTCTTATAACAGAAGGTGACTGGTTCTGCTTTCAACAACACTTACATTTGAAGGGTAATATTTTTTTTGAATCTGCAAGTAATAGAACCAGGTATAAAAAAATATAAATGCGCCATTTTTTGCGCATGCCATAGAATAACCCGTAAAAATTTCTACCTTGACCAGGCCTGTTGCCAGCTGGAAAACAGGCGCAGGCAATAGAAGCCTATTATTCAAAAAAAATATATAAAGCAAATGCAGAAAACGATGGAATACGAATCACAGAATGTTACGGATTACCCTAATAACAACACGATATTCTCAGTATGGAAATTTAAAGACGGGATGGCTGTAGGGCCTGTTTTTGAAAGGCTTTGCGCATTGATGGAAAACCTGAATAATTCGCTTAATATACGGGTGGTCACCGGCAGAACCAGCTGTGTAATGGGAGTGGGGCATGATGCATGGATAAGGCTGGGATTACCTTCACCGCTTCCCAAAGAGCTGAAGAATTTTGAACCCATTACAGGCGTCAAACATACAGCAGTATCCACACCCGGTGACCTGCATTTTCATTTAAGGGCGATCAATGCCGCTATTTGTTTCGATATGGCTACTGCCATTGCAGCAGTTATAAGCCCTGTGGCTGAATGCCTGGAAGAAGTGCATGGTTTCAGGTATTGGGACGGGCGCTCTATTCTCGGTTTTGTTGATGGCACAGAAAACCCGGTAGGGAAAGACAGGGAAATGTTCGCCGTGGTAGGTGATGAAGACCCTGCTTATAAAGGCGGCAGTTATCTTTTTGTGCAGAAATACATCCACGATATGAAAAACTGGGAACACCTGACCACAGCGGAACAGGAAAAAGTGATCGGCAGGTATAAGATGAGCGATATTGAAATGACCGATGATGTAAAACCTTCCAATTCGCACAGCGCCCTGGCAAGCCTTGAAGATGCCAATGGCAATGACCTGAAAATAGTAAGGGATAACATGCCTTTCGGTCATCCTTCTAAAGGCGAGATAGGTACTTATTTTATTGCTTATGCCAATACCTTCAGTACTACCCGAACCATGCTGGAGCGTATGTTCATCGGGGTGCCGGCAGGTAATTATGACCGTATACTGGATTTTAGTACGGCACAAACCGGTACACTGTTTTTTGTTCCCACGATAAATATGTTGCAACAATATTCTGCCGGCCAGGCTTCCTAATGCACTACTTACAGGCGGGGAGATCATTTCAGTATTCAGACAACCGGTAAAAAGGAACACGGCCTTAATTTATTTTTTTAACGATGGACTATATTGACTATTATAAAATCCTGGGTGTTAACAAAGAAGCGACAACGGATGAAATAAAAAAAGCTTACCGTAAACTGGCCCGTCAGCATCATCCCGATCTGAACCCAGGTAACCCGGAAGCCGGTAAATTGTTTCAGCAGATCAATGAAGCCAATGAAGTATTAAGTGATCCGGAGAAAAGAAAAAAGTATGACCAGTACGGGAAAGACTGGAAACATGCTGAACAGTTTGAAGAAGCCCGCAGGCAACAGGAGGCATCGGGCTATAGCGGCGGCAACCCGTTTGGCGGTAGTGGCAGTGCTTTCCATAGTGGCGGGGAATATTACTCCTACGGCGATGAAGAAGGCGGTTTTTCTGATTTCTTCAGCTCTATGTTTGGCAACCGCGGCAATGGTGGAAAGCAGGCCCGTTTCAGGGGATCTGATTACCGCACATCTGTACAGGTAAATCTTACAGATGCGTATGCAACCCATCAGCAGACCTTTACAGTGAATGGAAAAAGCATCCGCATAACCATACCCGCCGGTATAGAAAACGGCCAGGAAATAAAAATAGCCGGCTATGGTGGCCCTGGTGTGAACGGTGGGCCGAACGGCGACCTGTACATTACATTTGATATAAAAAACAACACTCCCTTTACCCGCAAAGGCAATGATTTATATACCACGGTGCCGCTGAACCTTTATAAAGCAGTGCTGGGCGGAGAAGAAACCGTGAACACCTTTAACGGGAAGGTGAAAATGAAACTGGCGCCCGAAACGCAGAACGGTACAAAGATCCGTTTAAAAGGCAAAGGATTCCCGGTATATAAAAAAGACGGTGAATTCGGCGACCTGTATGTTACTTACCAGATACAAATACCCACCGGGCTCACCGAAAAGGAAAAAGAACTGTTTGAACAACTGGCCCGGGAGCGGTAAAAACCAAAACAATGATGGAAAAACGTACAAAAATACCTGTTGAGGAATGCTGTATGTATTACGAGGTGGAAACAGCTTTTATACAGCAACTGGATGAGCACGGTTTGATAGAACTTATCCACTATGGAAAAGAAGTTTTTATCGCGTATGAACAATTGCCTTACCTGGAAAAATACAAGCGCTTGCATTATGATATGGATATTAACTGGAAAGGCCTGGAAACCATTCAGCACTTGCTGAACCGGGTGCAGGCGCTTCAGCAGGAAATTAAAAGATTGCGGAATGAATTGGAGCAGGGACCCGCACCGGCTGCATTTGGCAGCTTCTGATGCAGGCCCGCTTACAAAGAGCTAATATGACAGATTGTATATGAGCGGAAAAATAAAAGGCTACACTTCAATTACCGGCGACCCAAACAAGCTGGAGAAAAAAAACTATGTCAGTTACCTGGAGATCAAAAACCGGAAAGACCTGACGCCGGTTGCCGACAACCTGTTTACATTGGTTTTAGTTGAAAAGGGAAACGGGGTACACACCATTAATGCCAAGGACTACCAGGTAAAACCCCGGCAAATACATATAACCAACCCAGGGCAGCGGGATAAATGGAAATTGCAGCCGGAAATAAAAGCCCAGCGCTTAGTAATAAAAAGAGCATTGATCGAAACCTTCTCTTCCTCGCTGCAGTTCCCGTTCTCAGACCGTAACCAGCATCCTGTACTGGACCTGGATAATTTGAGCTGTCAGAAAATAAGGGCAGAATTCTCTGCCATAAAAAAAGAACTGTCAACCGCTACCATCTTCATGGAGCTGGTGAATGCGAGGTGCCGGCTGATCGCTTTAATGATCAATCTTTGGATGGAGCACAAGTTCAGTGACAAGCTACCCAGCCAGGCGGGGTCTTTATCGTACAGGTTTCATGCACTGGTGGAAAAACATTTTAAAACACAGAAATCTGTTGCGTTCTATGCCAAGCACCTGTGCATAACGCCCAATTACCTGGGCGTGATCTGCAGAAAGCAATATGGTATGTCGGCACTGGAATTGATCCAGGAGCGTGTTCTGCTGGAGGCCAAACGTTTACTGCACAGTTCAGACAGGTCTATAAAAGAAATAGCCTTCGATCTGGGTTTCCGGAACCAAACCTATTTTGGCTATTTCTTTAAAACGAAAACAGGGCTTACACCGAAAGAATACAAAGTTTTGATGGAAAAATCCTGATACAAAGCCGTTGCCAGCGAGCTGCAAGCCATGAGCTTCCAGCTATGAGCAGCTAAATAGAATAAACTGTTTTGCCAGGCCACCCTGAAAACGATCATCCTTTCTGCGTTTTCCGCGTGTTCCGCGAGAGAATTTCCTCGCACTCATCGCTATCAGCTCGCCGCTATAACCGGCAACCTGCGTTCTTAGCGCATCAGGCAATACCCGCAATGAATTCGGCGATGCGTGCAGCTACCCGGTCGCGAAGCCATTGCATTTTAGCAGTATCCAGGTCGGTCAGTATATGGCCATTGTCCTCATTAAAATCGACGAACACATCTTCCAGGAATTCTTTCCTGATCTCGCTTAATCTTTTTTCATTGGCAGTATCCAGCCGCCCGGTTTTCGACAGCACGCTGTTCAGCCTGTTTTCTGTGATATAGTTGGCCATTTCCTCTACCAGGAAAGACAGCTCTTCAGACCGTGAGCTGACATTGGGAACAAATGACCATTTTTCGGCCTCATGAAACTTTTTTTCTTCATCGAATTCCGGGTTCTTGAGCTTGATGATGGGGCGCATACCATGCTCAATGATGGCGGAATGGCTCAATGGTTTGATCACAACGCCTTCGATAAGGTTAGGTGTAAGCTCAGGCAGGTTCAGCTGCGCAGGAATACGGGAATCGATCCGGGTATTAAAATTCAGCGCTTCATTCCATTTGCCGGAGAACAATGCTTTGGCATAAAAAATGCCGAACCTTTCAAAATAATCCATGGACACATCATAGTCAAGATAGGTTTTGACATCATCCGCTGTTTCTATTGCAATATCAAAGGCGCAGAACCGCACCGAAGGTGAATAATAAACCCCTGTTTGAATGGCCTGAACATGCGGGTCGGGTGCCACATCGGGGTGGGGATATTTGCCGCCAAAAAGCTCCCCGTAAATAATGTACCTGTTCGCAGGGATATCCCGCTCCAGTTGTTCAAACAGGCCGGTCACCCTGTCTTCCATTTCAGCAGCCACTGCCTGGAACCCAAAAAAATCATCGCCCCATTTAAGGTAGTCTTTCCGTTTGGCAAACAGCAGCCTGTGGTGCTCGTATACAAAGCTGAAATTGGCACCATGCACTTTCTCGGTCACCACCCATTTTAATTTATTCAGATCATGCTGTTCCTTTTCAGATAGGTTAAGTCCTTTCAGGTTTTTGGGCATTTTTTCATATTCAGAATTCTTGCTCATATCGGTCACGCATTCTTATTGGTAAAAATATCAGTTCAAAACAATTGCCTTGTATGCAACAATATAAAACATACGGTTAAGCTAAACCTGTTTTTATGCTAGTCGCATACAGGATCAGGATGTTTGGCTATGAGGGGTAAAACACTACCGGGAAGGCAGTTTACCGGTTGAATATAATGCAGGCAACGGCAGGACAAAAGCTTTGTCTTTTTCATAGATTAGTGTTAAGGGCGCAAAGTTACCTATTTTTTTACTGCCGTCCGGGTATCATCCAAAATAGCGGGGTGGATAATTGGGGTGTGAAAAAGCTTATACTGAAAAATGCCTGTTTCAGCAGGCAAATTTGCCGGTGGCGCCAATGAAGGGGCTGGTTTTGGTATACCAAACTTTGAAGCAATAGCTGTTATAAGGCTGTTTGTATCAGGGCTTGTTGGCCGTGCTGATAGTGCCGCTGGCTTTCAGAATCGTGATGCTGGTAAGATGGGTATCGGATATAAGTCCGCTGCCAAAAATGTTCTGCGTGGGTGTTTTAATATGCACAGCTTCCAGGTAAATACAGAATCAACAGGAAGTTTCATCGTCAGGTCCTCACACCAGATACTATCATGTTTGGTTAGATCGATGATCAGCACATGGTTGAAAAAATAAGCTTCTTTTTCTTTCAGGTAGCAGATAGCACTGTCTGCGGTCAGCCGGCTTTTCTTTGCCATCGAACTATCGTAAGATTCCCATAATATACCCGCTGTAAAAACATGTTTATCCCCGTCTGCCATGCGGAGGATGGTATCACCGGATACACTCGAATTTAACTGGCCGGCTGTATAATAGTAAATCTCGCCTTTGATAATGGCTTCAGGTGGCTTTGCCGGAACTACTGCCAGTTTTTTCAATTCTGAAGAAGGGTTTTCGCAGGAGGAAATGGCCAGTAACACAAAGCTGCTACATACGATAGCGATCAGCTTGTTCCTTCTGCCGGGTAAACTGTTTGCAGGCGGCATTTTTCAGTAAGATGGTATGTGGTGTAAGGTAGGCTTGAATTGCATAGATTATTGAAGAGGGTTTGTTAAAACAGCAGGCGGATGTCTAAAAGAAATGATAAATATGGTTTTGCCGTGGCCAGCTCCTACAAGGAGCAATATTTTCATTTCCGCGTTTTCTGCGTATTCCGCAAGAGACCAGTTGGCAGTCTGCAGCCGGCAGTCTACAGTCTGCAGTCTCGTAGCTCACAGCTATCAGCTTGCCGCTTCCCACTTGGTTTAGCTACAAGCCACGAGCTTCCAGCATGAGGAGCATATTTTCATTTCCGCGTTTTCTGCGTATTCCGCGAGAGACCCAATCGGCAGTCTGTTTTGCTGCTCTCAGTTTGTCACTTTTAAAGCAGCACGAAAATAAGGCCGGTCAACGCTGGTAATCCCTGTTTGATAAATATGCTTTTCGATACAGTTAAAGCGCCATACAAACCAGCGATCACCACGCAGCCCAGGAAGAACAGAGCTATGTTCTTTTGCCATTCAGCAGTATGGATCAGGAGCGACCAACCCAGCCCTGCGGCCAGGAATCCATTGTAAAGCCCCTGGTTGGCGGCGAGCTGTTTAGTGGGCTGAAAAAGATGCGCCGGAAAGCTGCGGAATGTTTTTTTGCCGGCAGTTTCCCAGGCAAACATTTCTATCCAGAGAATATACAGGTGTTCAATGGCCACAAGAGCAATAATGATCTTTGCAATAAGCCCGGTTGTACCTTCCATATGCAGTTTGTTTAACAGAAAGATACTATTATTCCGCATGCACTGCTTGCGGTGTGCCGTTTTGTTTTGTTATACCAGGGGCAGGAGATGGGTGTAGAGAAGGGCGCTGCAATCATTTACCGGCCCCTTACTGTGCCGGGGTAATGGTCACATTCCTGAATTCAATAGGGCCATGATCGCCCTGGAAATAGATAGGTCCCGGTTCTGCTTCATTTGCATCGAGCGCTCCGCCGGTAATACCAGGGATCTCCTGGTTACAGATAATGGTTTTACCATTGGCCACAACGGTCACCATACGGCCAACCAATGTGATATCGTAGGTTTGCCAGGTGCCGGGATCAAGAATGGCCATTTCACTGGGCACCAAAAAGCCATAGATGCCGCCAAAAAGATGGCTGCTGGGATGAGCCGTTTTTGGGTTATCCACTATTTGTGTTTCATACCGGCCTCTGAGATAAACACCGCTGTTGCTGCCTGCCTGGTACCTGAACTCTACATGCAGTTTAAAATCGGTGAATTTCTGTTCAGTGATCAGGTTGGCGCCGGAATGCGGACTGCTGAGGATACCGTCTTTCACCACCCATTGGTTTTTGCCCAGCGCTTTCCATCCGGTCAGGTCTTTTCCGTTGAACAGCTGGATGGTCTGTCCCCATACAGGTGCAGCTGGTCTTGCCAGGTCGGGTGCCCTTACACCTTTAAAAGTATAAGTATGCCCGCTGCTTGTTTGAATCGTGCCGCTGATACCTGTTGCCGTAACATCGCCTTCCAGTACCAGGTCACGGTCTTCATTTTCCCACTGGGGCGGTATGGCGAAACTGAAATGATGATCGTTTAAGGTTATTTTAGAAATGGGTCTTGCGCTGCCACCGGTGCCTACAAAGCGGCCCACCAGTGTTCTAAAGCCGGATAATTCCACTTCCAGCCAGGAAGGGCGTTCCGTATTGTTTTCATTCATGGTGATATCCCAGCGGCCGATCAGCGCATCCCGTTGCTGGGCATTGTTGCCGCTTGCAGGTGTTTGTGCATATACAGACTGAGCCAGGTAAAATGCGGCAGTAAGAAGCAATACAGCAAGAACATTTTTTTTCTTCATGGTTATTATTGTTGACGCAGTATAAAGATAGGAATGCTTTTGGTTTAAATGCAATGCCCTTTCCGCTTCTATGAAAAACAATAGTGGCATACAGGTGACCCGTATTTGAATTTCTCTTTGCAGGCATCCGGTATCCTGTATTGTATGCGATGCAGGTTATCAAACATAAATTGCTTCAGGTGTTTCAGTTGCCTGAGCTCTTCAGCAATTGATTAATCATAGGCCTGCATATAGCAGCATGTTCCGGTTATAGCTATTTACTTACAATGCGGTATATTTAAAGCCTGTTAATCAGGATGGAACCGGGCTGTTAGCTGGTATACGCATGCTTGTATAAAGCAGTGCTGGCCCGTCAGTATATAAACGATTTTTTTGCCAGAAACCGATCTATACAATGAAGAATAAAACCTACACCAGTTTATTGGGCTGTGCTGCGGTTGCCGCAGGCTGCTTTTTATCTTCCTGCAGTGCCTCAAAAAAGAACCGTACTGATCATGATACCATGCCGGCTTTCTACAAGGTAGGGCACAGGGGTACCAGGGGATTGATGCCGGAGAATACCATACCCGCAATGATCCGCGGCTTGCAGGAGAGTGCCAATACCATCGAATTTGATGTGCACATTACCAAAGATGGCCAGGTGCTGGTATATCATGATGCTTCTTTTACACCATCTTATACCACCATGCCCGATGGAAGTGATATACCTGCGGATAAACGTTCGGCTTACACTTTTTATTCCATGAACTATGCCGATGTCAGGCAGTTTATCATCGGTGAAAAATTTTACCAGGCCTATCCTGAACAGCAGCGCATGCGCTCGTATGCACCCTTGTTGTCTGAGATGATCGATTCGGTTGAAGCGTATACAAAAGCGCATCACCTGCCGCCGCCATACTACCTGCTGGAGATTAAGTCATCAGAAAAAACAGATGGGAAAGAACAACCTGTTCCGGAAGTATTTATCGATAAACTGATGGCCCTGAAACAACTGGAGCCGTTGGGCAACCGGCTGCTGATACAATCGTTCGATATGCGCCCGTTACAGGTGCTGCATCGCAGGTACCCGCAGATAAAACTGGGTTTTCTTACGGAGGATAAAAAAGCCGGTTTTGAAGAACACCTTACCCAGCTGGGCTTCACGCCTTATTTTTATAATCCTTACTGGAAGCTGGTTACACCCGCACTGGTCAATAAATGCCATGAAAAGAATATTAAGATCGTTCCCTGGACGATCAATGAAATAGCAGATATGAAACTGGTTAAATCGATGGCTGTGGATGGCATTATTACAGATTATCCCAACAGGCTGCGGGATGCCGGTATTTAGCAATGGACCGGAATAAACTTCTTCCACAATACAACCTGTTAATGTGTTTCGGTGATCGTTTACAGGCACTGCAATACAAAAACGAACAATAATTTTTGAACAATCGTTTGCACGAACGATGTGGTATTTTTATTGAACATTTCTGTTTAATATCGCCGGTAACATTGCAACGGGATCATTTTGTTGAATAAAACCGTGCACAGGTAAAGTGAAAAAAGGAATATTGATGGCACTCTTGGCCTTATCTGCAGGAGGCTATGCACAACATGCTTCGTCATCAGCCGGACTGCAATTGCTGGGCACACGCAGCTGGATCAGGCTGAACTGGAAACCGGTGCCCGGCGGTAATAAAGGCTACCGCGTTTACTGGTCGTCAACAAATAAAAGACCGGCACAACCCAATATTGTTTTAAAGGAAGATCAAACGCAGTATTATATCCAGGACCTGCTTCCTGAAACGGAATACCATGTATGGGTAGAAGCTGCGGGCTCAGCTGCAGGAAGCAACCTGATAGAAGGGCATGCGCTAACTTCAAAGCAATGGAAGCTGGAAGCTTCTGAACTGGAAGAATTAAGAACGAATCCCAGTTCCACCGCAGTACCACAGGGAATGCAGCTTTTCTGGCAGGATGAATTCAATGATACATTGCTCAACCGGAATAAATGGTCAACCAATTATTATTCATCGCTCAATAATTTCAGTGCAGAGGCAAAAAAAGAAATGCTCGCCGGCAGCCTGCCGCAGCCGGCATACAGGCTCAATGGAAAAACCATCGATCTTTTTGTGAATGATTCGCTGCCCCTGCGATTGTATAATAAAAATGGTAACCAGAAGATCTCTTCTATCCAAACATATGACTGGCGTACAAATGAAAACCTGCTGGACAATAGCCGTGGTGGTTATTTTGAAGTAAAAGTGAAAAGAAGCAGTAAGGGAAACCCCCGCGGGCTCAATACTACTTTCTGGTTCGATTCTCCTGGTCCAGACCTGCGTTATTACCTGGAGCAAGGCAGCACTGTGGATGGAGTGGAAGGCATCAGACCTGCGGGCCAGCTTTTCGAGATAGATGTTTTTGAATACCTGAATGCGCAGTTTGTACTGCACGGGCAAGTAGATAAGAATGGTAAATTCATACACAACCTGGCCACACATATCGCCAATGGCTATCAGCATGCTGATAACTGGGTAACACATGGTGTATTATGGACGCCAACAAGTATCAAACATTATATCAATGGCCAACTGATCGGCGCCTATACGGATAAATACCATATTTTTTCTCCCAATCATTTTATGAACCTATTCCTGGGCAGCTATGGCAGCGGCGGGAATGTAACTATGGAAGTGGATTATATAAGGGCTTATCAATGGCCGCTGGAAAATGGAAATGAACTACCTGATCCCGGCTTTGAAAACAGCGACAGCCTGGGCCCCTGGGAAGGGAATGGTATACTGCTGGCAGGTGCCGGCGTACAACAAAGCCGGGGCCTGCAACTGAAGCCCGGCGGCGTGCTGGAACAATATGTTTACCTGGATAATGATGCCCCTTATCACCTGAACTTTTATGTAAAAGGAAAAGGGACCGTAAAAGCGATCATCGAAAATGTAACACAGGTAACGGGAGTGTTGGATAAGATCAGAGAATTTGCTTATGATGGACGCAGGCATTTTTCAAAAAAACGCCTGGGTTTTACAACAGGCCGTGAATATGGCCATAATAAGAAAACAGTGCGCCTGTCTTTTGTAAACCAAGGCCAGGAAGCGGTTATACTGGATAATATCACGCTGAAAAAATAAGCGCGCTATAAGGTATGCCGGTGTTCACTGTGGCGCTGCTTGTAAATGATCCACCGCGGCTGGCCGCCGTTTTCAAGTAATACGGGTATTGCATTTTCCTGTAAGCAATGGGCTTGCCACCCACTTGTATATCGTGAACCTTCTGTATTCACTTCCTGACTGATCAGCTTGTTGCCAAGGGTTATGCTATTGTCCTCCACCGCGGCCTGGTTAACTTCGCCGCGGGTTTAATACCAAGTGCTACTGCCGGCAGGTTTACATTCACACCCTCTGCCAATGAACTACCGCTTCTTCCTAAATGAGGTGGAAATGGCCGGTTAAATAGAATAAATTATTTTGCCAAACCATCCTGAAAACGATCTTCCTTTCTGCGTTTTTTGCGTGTTCCGCGAGAATAAATTAACGGACCCAATACACCGGTTCTGTGGTAACACAGGTGTGATGCCGCACGGGTTATGCATGTTTGATGTATGGTAATACTTAAAGTAACCGCTTATAACATGTCCACCGGAAAAATAGCTGATGATGAGTATAGCCCTGATCACTGGTTTGGAGCAATGAAAAAAAGTAGAAAAATTTTGGGATGAAATCAGCTTTTTTTCGTCTACTTAATGAAAGCATGTTTTGATATATGTTGGCTGCTCCAATATAACATGGCCTGTACAGAACGATTGCTGTTACCCTGTTTTAAACAATACTGAGCCCCATGCGCTATGGATATAGTGAGAGAGGAAATATGTTTGATGCATATGCACAATGGGGAACAAATGGAATCATTATTGCTCTGTGGAGAAACCTGGATAGTGCATTAACAGTATTGTTGGTGTTGCCAGGCAGCAGCGGCCAGCTGACAGCGGGCTGTGCATACGAAAGAAAGAGCGGTACCCAATAGCGATGAACAGCCTGCATTTAACTGCCGGGTATTTAAAAATACAACTCAGGCAAACTGGCAAAGCAGGTCGCTTATCCTGCTTAACTGCCGGCTGCTATGTCCTGTGGCCATTGTACCTGTTTCCTGAAAATCTATAATAACCGATCACTAAAATATAAAGAACAGTCTTTATAAACATATCCCTGTGCCTTTGTGAGAAGGAATGCTGCATTGCAGGGATTGTTTTGGCAATTAACAGCTTACCGGAAATATTAACGCTATGAAAATAACAAGACTTGCACCGTACCTGGCAGAGCAAACAGGCATGAACATTGATCTCGCGAACCAGCTTGTTGCCGATCAGAAAGTTTTATCCATCCCCAGGGGCGAACTGCTGTTGAAAAAAGGGGATATTGCCCCCAACTTTTATTTTGTTGAACAGGGCTTGCTGCGCTATTATTTTACTGATTCAAAAGGAAAAGAACATATAGTGCAGTTTACCCCGCAAAACTGGTTTGTGGGCGACCGGGAAAGTATATTTTCCGGGAAGCCGGCACAGTTTTTTGTACAGGCGCTGGAAGACAGTACCGTGGTATTACTGGATGAATCCTTTGTGGTTGCCCTTTTCAAATACTATCCTGATTTTACAGGGCTGAATAACCTGTTGCTACACGATCATATCAGTCACCTGCACAGCAGGGTGAATCAGTTACTGAGCTATAGTGCCGAGGAAAGGTACCTGAGCTTTATGGATCTGTATCCGGATATCTCGTCGAGGATTTCGCAAACAATGATCGCTTCTTACCTGGGCATCACACCTGAAAGCCTGAGCAGGGTAAAAAAAGAATTGTCAAGAAAAAAACAGGCGCAACAACAATAAGGAGGTTATTGCCCGGGGGGGCTGCCTGTTTCCAGGTAATACCGCCCGGGCAGTTGCTTCTTCTTATTTACAGCTGGTTAATACTGCCCGGCTGCGGCAAAACACAATGGCAAATAATTGAATTAGCAGGGAAGGCCAAACGAAAAAGTGGTGATGCCGTTTTCCCTGCTTTCAATTTTGAGTGAGCTGTTCATGTGCTCAATAAAATCTTTACAAAGCAGCAGGCCGATGCCCGAAGACCTGTTATTGTCTGTATCGAAGGTTGGGCTCTTATACTGGGAGGAGAGTATCTGGTCGATGATCTCTTTCCTGATGCCATTGCCAGAATTGGATACAAACAAGGTGCAGCTGCCGGGGCTTTCCTTCACACCGATCTTAATTTTCCCGTTGAATGGTGTGAATTTGGTGGCATTGTCAAGCAGGTTGCGCATGATCAGTGATAAAGCGTTTTTATCTGCATGAAGCAGCAGCTGTTCATCGCATTCTACACTGGTTTCAATTCTTTTCCTGGTGGTGAGCAATTTATACAGGTCAATATGTTTTTGTAAAAAAGATTTTACATGTATGGTTTCAGGCCTGAACTGGTATCCCACTTCAAGGTACGACCATTTTAATATGCTTTCCAGGAAGAAAAGCACTTGCGCAGCATTGGCCTTGATGCCGGGAATAAGGTTTCTTAGTTCGGCTACAGGCATGGCTTCATCTTCTACCAGCTGGATAGCAGAGATAAGACCACCCAGCGGGTTTTTAAGATCGTGCGCGATAACAGAAACCAGCTTGTTTTTAAATGAGCCTGTATTGTCAGGATCAGCGGCTTGCTGCTCTTTTTTTTCCTTTTTCTGATCAGCCTGCAAACTGTTCTTGGAAACGGGAATATCCAGGGTAGGGGATGCAATAGAGGATTCTTCCGATAAGTGTTTTGTCATTGGTCTCTAATATTGTGTCGGTGATTTTAATGGAAATGGTTTTCTCTGGGGTACATCAACGGCAGGCCGTTGCAGGTACTGCGGTTTTATTGCTGCTTGTTCATAGTATACGGTATGTAAGGTGAAGTATTATTGTGTTGCATATATCCGGGAAATGAAAAATATATGCATACATAGAACGCAAAAAAAACATTTCATCCAAAGAAAAACCCGGATTCATTTTGTAGATAGCTTGTCATCTGGTAATAACCTTAGCTACAGTTGTAGATGCCGGCAGGTGTTCTGCTGCGACGTTGCTATGATATAATGGACTGCAGGAAGAGCGGTTTCGTTTATCATGCGATAATATTTATGTTTTTTGCAATTTGTAATTTTTATAACTACCATGGACAATCCCAGAAGATAACAGGCGGTATTTTATAAAATCTTATCATATGGTAATGCTTGTCATATATAGGTATTTTGCTTAAAGTGATAAATTTTGTGAAAGAATACATCGATTGCGTATTTTATTTTTCTCTTGCTTTTTTTTTATAATTTTATCGCCGAATGAAAATTGAGTTTTCTTTTGAGTGTGCACAATTTTAATACCGATTCCTTTCTGATGGAAGCCTTTCACAGGGGAGATAAACTGGCGGATGAGTTTGTATTCAGGAAATTTTTTAAACCATTGTGTCTTTCTGCGGAAAAGATAACAAAGGATCTGCCGCAGTCTGAAGACATTGTTCTGGAAGTGTTTGTAAAAATATTCAACAGGCGCACTGATTTTCCCAGTCTTGATAATTTAAAAGCATTTGCTATTGTTGCCACCAGAAATGGTGCTATCTCTTATTTGAGAAGTCTTAAGCAGTATCACCCCATATCGCCCGATATTTCTGATACATTGCCTGATGAATCAGGCGAAATGCTGCAGCTGGAAATGATGCGCTGGGAAGTGGTGCAGGAGATCTATAACAGGATTGATGATCTGCCCGACAGGTGTAGAGCCGTATTGAAACTTTTTTTAAAAGGTCATTCCACCAAGGCTATTGCAGACCAGCTGGATATTAGTCCGCAAACAGTTCGAACACAGAAAGCAAGAGGTCTTCAGCTGATACGGGCTGAAATATTCGGCGGAAAAATCATACCCCTGCTGTTGCTGATCCCTTTTTTTTTTGATGATTGATATATCACTGGTATAAGCATACAGTTGAAAAATGCGATAACAGGATAGATGTATGCCAGTCGAGACAGGGAAGAAGAAAATGTTGTTAGTTATTCTATGATAAGTGTTGGATAAAGAAGAGCGGTTACCAGCATGCTGTTATTTTTTTTAACAAAAAAATGTAAATCTTTTGGATGAATGCGCTTACCTCACGTTATATATGTAGAGGCTCTTATTAAATCATGAATATATCAAATGATATTTCCAGGCTGATTGTAAAATATTTGCGGGATGAGCTATCACCTGGAGAAACCACTGCATTAAATAACTGGCTAAATGAATCCGAAGCACATAGATCGTTACTGGCTTCATTGGATAATCCTGATACAATGCAGGCTTTCCTGGAGAAGATGGATAGCATTGACCTGGACGCCGGCTGGAAAAAGCTTTTGCAGAAAATAGGAGATACCGGAGAAGGGAATGATGAAATTATTTTTAAAGGCTGGTTTTTAAAGCATCGCCGGAGAATGGTTTGGCATATCAGCTATGCCGCCTCTTTTTTTTTGATCATTCTGTTGACCTGGTGGATTTTTAATAACAATCATCCTATGGGTAATGAAGCATTCAATCCTGGTATGGTGTTAACCACCAATAATGGCGAACGCAAAACATTTGTACTGGAAGACGGCTCCCGCGTGATGCTGAATGGCGGCAGCCGGCTGGTACTGGCGAAAAATTTTGGCAGCGATAACCGGCGGGTGCAATTGGATGGTGAGGCTTTTTTTGATATAGCAAAAGGCCTGAAGCATGCCTTTATTATACATACGGCCACCATGGATATCAAGGATATTTCCACCACATTCAATGTGCGGGCCTATACAGGAGAGAAAAAAGATATTGTATTGCTGGTGAACGGAAAAATAGCGCTGGATATAAAACTGCCCAATAAAGAAACCCGCTCTGTGGTACTGGCACCACAGCAGAAAATTACTGTAGTACGGGATCCCAGGGTATCCATGTCGAAACCTGCTGAAGTGCTTGGAATATTTATGGATAGCCTGATGGGAACAACAGAGGGAAATGATTTGCCCGAGATAGCCTGGACAGAAGATCGTTTGGTATTTCATGAACAGGAATTGAGTGATATAGCTTTCAGACTGGAAAAATGGTTTAATGTGCGGGTGATTTTTGAATCTGCATCTCTTAAATCGCTCAGGTTCTCGGGGAGCTTTTATAAAGAAAGCCTGCGGCAGATAATGGATGTGGTACACTATTCCAATCCGGCAGTAGGCTATCGGCTGAGCGATAGTAATAAAATGCTGGTACTGTATGAAACTGCTCTAAAGTGATCAAAGCATAGTCTTTTTTGATACGTTAAACCCAAAATGAAGCAGACGTTTTTCAAAAAGAGCGTCCACTACCCAATTCAACGAACCAGACTGCTTCAACTATAACTAAAACTATTTATGACGTGTAAACAACAACTTGTTTGCGCAGGGGATAAGTACTGCCTTGTGTAAACGAAAAATGTGCTGAGATTATGAAAATGACTGCGATTGCTTTATTGTTAAGTGGAGGGCTACATGTTGCTACAAAAGGGATGTCTCAGGAGGTAAAAGTTACGCTTCGCGATAACCGTATGCGGCTTGACCAGTTTTTCCGGCAATTGGAAAAACTGACCAAGTACCGTTTCTTTTACAGCATTGACCGCGTACCCCTCACATCAACAATCAGCGTGCAGGCCAATAATGAACCTTTGCTCGATCTTTTACAGCGGGTATTGCCCGCACTGGGACTAAGCTACAAACAGGTGAACGACAGCCTGATCACCATTGGTGTGATAACCGCTGCTGACACGAAAAATACAACGACCGCAAATAACAGTAACAACAGGCAGGACGGGAAGATTGTACTGGTAAAAGGCCAGGTATTTGACAATGCAGGTGCACCCATGGCCGGTGTTGCTGTGAGTGAAAGAAAATCGGGCAGGGGTGTTATCACAGATAAAGACGGACGATTTGCCATCAACGCGAGGTTGGGCGGCCTGCTTCAGTTTTCTTTTGTGGGATATATTCAAACACAGTTAAACATCAGTAGCACCGGAAACCTGAAAGTATCCCTGCAACCGGTAGCGCAGGATATGGAAGAAGTGGTGGTGATAGGTTATGGTGCCATTAAACGGAAAGATATTACCAATGCGGTATCGCGGTTAAATATGGCGGATATCAATATCAGCGCCAATGCCAATTTTACGCAGGCCCTGGCAGGCAGGGCACCGGGCCTGCTGGCAACACAAACAACCGGGCAGCCAGGTGCTGCAGTGGATATACAGATCAGGGACAATCCCTCTTTTGCCTCTGCGGGTGTATTGTATGTACTGGATGGCGTGCCTATCAACAATGCCGCAACGGATCCTGCCAATAATCCTGAATACGGCTCCGGTGGCATAGACCGCTCACCGCTGAATTTTATCAATCCCTACGATATAGAATCCATTGAAGTGCTTAAAGATGCCAGCGCTGCAGCTATCTACGGCGCACAGGCTGGTGCAGGTGTGGTATTGATCACCACAAAAAAAGGTAAAGCCGGCAAGCCCAGGCTGGAGTACGCATTCAGCCATGCATTTCAGCGCCAGGGCAAATTTTATGCGCTGCTTGGAACAAAGGAATATATGGAACAGCGCAATAAAATACAGTACGAAATGTGGTTGCGGGATAACGATATTGTCCCCTATGGCGATGCAACACCCTCATCCGCGTCTGTTCCGCCGTTTGTACCCAAATATACCCAGGCGCAAATTGACAGCACACCAGTGCAGCCCAGCGCGATGAAAGCCATCTCACGCGGAGGTATGGTACAGCAACATAATTTATCGCTGACCGGCGGAAATGACAGGGGCCGCTATTATATTTCCGGCAATTATTTTAACCAGACAGGATTGCTGAAGGGCAGTGATTATACCCGGTACAATGGCCGGGTAAATATGGAGCAGTTTATCAACCGCAGGCTGAAAGTGGGCGCGAATATTGTGTCCTCCAATTCAAAAGCCAATAACCCGGCCATACAAACCGGGCGGTATGAAGATGGTGGCATCATGATGGCTGCCTGGGCATACCCGGCCAACCAGCCATTAAGAAATGCCGATGGCAGTTATCCATTATCGGCAGACTATCCGAATATCCCGAACCCGCTGTCGTACCTGCAGGTGACCGACCAGTCACAGCTTCAGAGATTGCTCACCAATGGGTATGCAACATGGGAAATTATTCCCGGCTTAAAAGCACAGGCCGATTTCAGCTATGACCAGTCAAGGGAAAAACGTTCAGTATACATGCCCAAAAGTTTTTTGTTTGGAATGCGGTCAGATGGCATGGCTTCGATCGGGGAAACCAACAGCAGCACCCAATTGATCGATTATACGCTTTGTTACACAAAGGGATTGGGCAACCGGCACCGTATCAATGCATTGGCGGGCTACTCGTACCAGGTGAACAATGGTGAGGGCATGAATGCCCAGAGCAATGGTTTTATCAGTGATGATTACCTGTACAACAATATTGGCTCGGGAACCGGTACCCGCCCTGTTGTAGGATCGTTTAAAAACAGGCAGACCTGGGCTTCTTATTTTGCAAGGGTGATTTATACTTTGAGCAACAGGTATACCCTGACAGCCTCGGTCAGGCGGGATGGTGCTTCCAATTTTGCGGAGAATAAAAAATATGCCTATTTCCCATCCGTATCGGCGGGTTGGCAATTGTCTGAAGAACCTTTTTTTACAAGGCTACGCCCACTGGTCAATAATATGCGGCTACGCGCAAGCTATGGGTTTACAGGGAACAGCAATATCGGCAGCAATGCTTTTGCCTACTATGCAACAACACCAGCATTCGGGTATGTATTTGGTAATATACCTGCTACGGGTATCACACTCAGCCAGATCAGTAATCCCAACCTCACCTGGGAAACCGTACGGGAGCTGAATGCTGGTATTGACTTTGAATTATTGAAAAGCCGGTTATCGGGTACCGTGGATTATTACCATAAAACGATCAGCCAGCTGCTTACATTCATTCCACTCCCTACAGATTATGCGGTGGCCGCTGTGGCCGGAAACGCCGGAAGAACGGGCACGCATGGATGGGAGATCAGCCTGCATTCGCAGAATATACTTTCCTGCCGCAAGCTGGGATTCAGGTGGAATACCGATCTGATGCTTTCCCATTTTTACAGCTTCTGGAAACAAAGACCCGAAGCCTCGCTGAAAAACCTGGCCAAGTTTGTAGACCCCAGGGGGCAGTTTGATGATGAAGCCGTATATGGTTATATCAGCGAAGGACTGTTCAAGGGAAAAGGTAAGCCACCGGCGGCCATGCCCGGGTTGATACCAGGTGGTATTATGCTGCGGGATCTTGATGGTTTTGATGCCAATGGCAACCTGACCGGTAAACCAGACGGGCAGCTGTCATCTGCCGATCAGCGTTATATCGGGAGCCGTGTTCCCAAATACAGTTTTGGATTCAACAACACCTTCAGTTATGCAGGTTTCGATCTTTCTGTCTATTTCTATGGGACATCGGGTGCCGTCAAATCCCTTACAGACGATGCTTTTTCAACATGGATGGAAACAAATATGGCCCAGTATGGGTGGAACACGCTGGCCTTTGCAAAGAACAGGTGGAGCTATGATAACACCGGTTCCAGGTGGGAAAGTGGATTGAGAACCGGGTATGAAAATTATACAGTGAATTCTGATTTCTGGTACCAGAAAGCCGGTTTTATCCGCTGCCGCGATATCACACTTGGTTATGCATTTCCCCAGGACTGGATAAAAAAACAAAATACATTGAATAGTATACGGCTTTCAGTAGGGGTGCAAAATCCGTTTGTGATCACCGGTTATACCGGGTTGGATCCTGAATTGCAGAGTTTTTTGGCTTACCCGATGGCGAGGTCGGTTATCATAAGCCTGAATACTTCTTTTTAACCAGTAAAAAATGGTAGTAATAAAAAATATCGAGACAATAAAGCCGGGTAGTAGGGTTGAATCATGAAAACGGCAAACATTGTACACTAAAGATGAAAGGGAAGAACAGGTATAGCATAGTGCCGATTGACAAAATAAGAATAGTTATAACGCTGGGATTATGGCTGTTTTCTTCCTGTGAAAAACATTTGGAACCAGATATGTACGCGAAATCTCCTGATACAGCATTTTTTCAATCGGCCGGTGAAGCCGGTGCAGCGGTTACTGCCATGTATGCAGGTATGACCGGCGCCGGTTTATTCGAAGGCGGATGGGGAGGTTCCAACTACGGATGGAAAATTCAATCCAGTATGGAAACGGATGAAACCATCTGTTCCTGGGGCTGGGCCGGCTGGAAAAGAATGAACCAGTTGATATTCTCGATAGATGATGGCGTGATCGTTGGCATTTATACAGCCATGATGCCATTGATAACACAGATCACCATCAATATAAATAAAGTGGGCAAGGTGGTTAATATGGATAGTAAGCTGAAGGCAAGGTATATCGCTGAACTGAAAGCTTTGCGTGCACATTATTCGCAGATACTGTATAACCTGTATGGGCCTGTGCCGGTAAGACTGGATCCGGCGGCAGCCGCAGACCCGCGCAGTGCGCCGATGCCCCGGCCTTCACAGGATTCAATGGTATATTATATCGAAAGAGATTATAAAGAAGCGGAAGCGGTATTGCCTGCTATGTTTTCGGGTAGTGATTATGGCCGGTTCTCCGGTACTGCCTGTCTGATGGGATTGATGAAACTGTATATGAAACAAAGAAGATGGCAGGATGCAATAGCGATGGGCGAACAGATCAGGGCAAGGGGCCTTCACCTGGTACCCGACTATACGGCTAATTTCAGTTATGATAACAAAGGGGGGAATGCTGAAATAATACTGGCCATACCCTGCAATGCCAATTCTCCCAGCAACTACAATAACTGGCTGGCTAATGTATTGCCAACAGATCCTGCATATGTAGATCCGTCGGGAATGCCCCTGCAGCGATGGGGTGGCTATAAAATGCCCTGGAGTACCTATGACAAATTTGATTCAACAGACAGGCGCCTGCAGGTACTGCTCCGGCGTTACCCTGTAGATGCAAAAGGAACCTTGTTTGATGCAAGAACAGGCGGTGTGGTGAATGGAGAATATTACCCGCCATCCATTGGTGCCATACCCAAAAAATACGGAATAGACCCGACTTCTACTACCAATGTAATGGGAACCGATATTGTAGTATGGCGTTACGCCGATGTGGAATTATTATTGGCAGAAGCATTGAATGAAATAAATGGGTTCCCGGTTACAGAAGCATACAATCTGATCAATGATGTGAGGCAGAGAGCAGGTGTAAAAACATATGCTTATGGAAGCCTGCGCTATAGCGATTTTAAAGAGCGTATCATGGATGAGCGGCTGTTTGAACTGTGGTGTGAAGGTCAGCGGAGGGAAGACATGATCCGCTGGGGTACATTTATCAAAGATGGTATACGCAGGGGCGCTTCTGCAGCCACACTGAATGATACCTTGTACCCGCTGCCGCGAAAGGTTATTACAGAAACCGGGGGTGTGGTAAAACAGAATCCGGGTTATTGAAAAAATGAACTGCTAACAATATATCAACCGTTTTTGATGAAAAACCGGGTACCGATACCAAAACAACAGACGATCATGTAAAAATCAGCTTAACTGTTGCTGGGTTTTAAAAAAATATGCAGGTAAAAAAAGCTTTATCTGCATACGGGAATCCTTTGCCTGTATGCTACATACTACATGCTGATACAGACACTGCTTCTCTAACCATTTATCCGTACCAATGCTGAAATCCTGCTGTTGCAGGAAAGTCGCTGCACAACGCCGCCTTGTCTGGCCTTGTATAAAGGTATTGGCAGGGGTGGAGGTACCTGTGCTGGCATAGTAACACGATTGATGAAATGGGCTATTTGTTTTAGCTAAATATAACGGATCGAAAAGTATAAAGTACATATGAAAAGACTTTTACTACAGGGCATTTATTTACTGTTTTGTTTGTTTTTTGCCGCAGCTGCTTTGGCAGAGGGAAGTAAGGATATGTTTCCCGCCGGTGCTACGGGCAACAGGGCTTTGATGTTCAGTTCTGCTACCCGCACCAATATCAATATCGGGAACATTTATAACCCCGGCCGCATGTTCGTATATGCGAAAGTGGGAGAAGTTATTTATGCAGGCTCCAGTGTACAGGGTATGAAAAACGGCAATATACGCCTGGTTGCTCCCAATGGTACACCATACAGTTCCGGAGCCAGTACCACCATCGGGCGTATTGATAGCAGATCACAGGAACTTGCGGGACCTGCTCCGCTTGCAGTGGGCGGCTATACGCCTTTTATCAGGACAGTAGGCAGTGGGGAAGAAGGAGTGTGGACAATAGATTTTATATCTGCTACACCAGATGATCCACAGGGTTCGGGTACAGGCTTTAGTCCATTCGATGCGAATGAAAACTGGACATCCAGTCAGCAGTCTGGGTTCCTGGCCAACTATCAGTACATCCTGGCTTGGGATGTGACGGTAGCCAGTGCCGGATCAGCAGTGCCGGGACGCGCCTACATGAATGTCTTTACCGGTTCAGTAGGCAACGCGAGCGCATCATTCAGGTCTAAATTTAAAGTACTGACGAAAGATGGCTTCCAGTATGATGTTGGCGCCAATGGGATCCAACCCTGGTTCTTTACTTTTTTTGTAAACAATAAAGGAACCAAGATCAGGAGCACAGATCTGCCTGCCTATGAAAGTATTACCAATAATGAAGCGGTTTCCACAAATGGTACTTATACTTTCCATGATCCAACAAAGCCAGACGGCGCAACGGATTTTACGCATAAAATGTACTTCAATCCGATAGATACCAGGATGCCCGCAAATGCCCCTATCTATCAAAACGGTGTAACCGCATCCACCTGGTTATTCTCTCAGCCGCAGAATCCCCAGGTCACGAATGTAACTTTTAATGGTAGGGAAGGAACGCCCAACAGTTCCGGTGCACCTCCGCTCAATGGAGGAACTTTGCGTTTTACTGCAAACCAGAGCGGTATCGCGAAAATATCTATTGATGTAAATAACAACGGATCGTTCAATGATCCGGTAGACAGAATAATAAATACTAATGCCGTTATTGGCCAGAACGCGGTGTCATGGGATGGCAAGGATGGTAATGGCAACGATGTAGCCAATAATTCCAAGATCAAACTGTCCGTCATTCTATATTCAGGTGAAGTGCACTTTCCCTATCTCGATGTGGAGAATAACCTGAACGGAATAAATGTTACCAGAACAAACGGCACTGCCAGCCCCAGCTCAAATGTTTATTGGGATGATAAAAGGCTGTCAAGCCACTCCGGCGGCCCCACCCCGATCACTAATACTGCTAGCCCGGGGATAAATAGTCTTACCAATGGACATAAATTTACGAACGACTACGGCGATGTTCAGTTTATTGATACCTGGACTTATATATTCAGCGACCCTATTGAACTGAACCTTACCGTTACCCAACGCCAGGCCGACCTTGCAGTACCGTCGCTGGACGGCCCCGCTGCCATATGCCCCGGCAGCAGTGTAACATACAGCACCACCGTGCGTAACAACGGCCCTGATGATGCTGACGGCGCCACTTATTATTTCAACTGGCCTGCAGAATTAACCAATGTGAAGTACTCCTATGTAACCACTGCTGGTTCTTCTGTTGTTTCTGAAAACCTGAGCAATGGTCAGTTAACTGCTAAAGTAAATCTCAAAAACGGCGGTGAAATCAGATTCACTTTTGTTGGAGACGTCAACACAGTACCCGCCGGCGGAACGCTCAACGTGCGCTCCGCAGTGCTTCGCCCGGCCGATGTTACTGACCCTGATGCAACCAATGGCGCTTCTACCAGTCCGCCCACCGACCCGGATGTGGAATGTAATGCGGCACCTTCCGGCCAGGGTTGTAACAATATTAAAACAAGCAGCACAACTGTATCAGCGCCTGTAAGCACTAACCAGATACAGGCCGATCAAAGTATTTGCCGTGGCGCAAATGCAAGCCCGCTTACGGGTGATGATGCAGGCAGTGCTGTTACCTATTTATGGCAGTTCAGTACAACCAGTAACAGCGCCGGCTTCAGTGCAGCTGCGGGCACCAATAATGCTAAGGATTATATTTTGCCATCAGCACCGGATACCAGCACCTGGTACCGCAGGGTGGTTAATTCCGGCGCCTGTACAGATACCAGCAAAACGGTATTGATCAAAGTGAACCCGGTGCTGCAACCAGGCATTGTTGGGGATGATCAGGCGTTTTGTACCAGTGGCGACCCCGCTGCATTTAAGGAGAAAAAGCCAGCCAGCGGCGGCTCCGGTTCTTATACCTATCACTGGCAATCTTCAACAGACAATATCTCCTTTACCAATATTGCTGATGCTACTTCTGCTACCTACGATGCACCGGCTGTTTCGCAAACAACTTATTACCGCCGTATTGTAAGCAGTGCAGGCTCCGGGTGTTCTGATGCGGTGAGCGATACCATTAAGGTACAGATTGATACTGCACCCACTGTTTCCAATGCAGGGGAGGACCAGCAATTGTGCAATGTAACCGCTACTACACTGAATGGCAATACGCCTTCCAGCGGCAAGGGGACATGGCATGTTAGTTCAGGCCCCAATACACCGGTAATAGCAGATTCAACGAACCCGGCTACTGATGTATCTGGCATGGTACCGGGTACTTACACATTTGTGTGGGCCATCAGTAATGGCGTTTGCCCTGTATCTACAGATACAGTGAAAGTGGTGGTATCACCTTTACCAACAACAGCCAATGCTGGTGCCGACCAGGAACTGTGTAATGCCAGCAGTACTAAAATGGATGCGAATGCCCCCTCTGCCGGTACCGGTGAATGGAAAGAAGTAACAGGCCCTGCGGGCGCTGTTTTCGCCAATGCTGCCGATGCTAAAACACAGGTAACCGGGCTGCAGGCCGGTGTATACCAGTTTACCTGGACGATCACCAGCGGTAACTGCCCGGCTTCTACAGATACCGTGCAGGTAACCATCCACGCATCGCCCACAAAAGCAGATGCAGGCCCGGACCAGACCCAATACAACAGCGGTGATTTTACCATGAAAGGCAACAATCCTGAGAACGGCACCGGTAAATGGACGGTTATGGATGGAAATGCCAGTGTGCAGAATGCCGCTGATCCCAATACTGTTGTTACCCTGCAACCCAATACCAGTGCAACTTTAACATGGACCATCTCGAATGGCAATTGCCCTGCTTCTTCAGACACCGTTGTTTTAACCTATAGCCGTAAGGCAGATCTGAAAATAACTAAATCAGGTGCAGGTAATTCGTATAAAACAGGTAGTGACCTTAGTTATACCATCACCATTGAAAACCTTGGCCCGGCAGATGTTGCCGGTGCATCTATCCAGGATGCACTGCCCGATGCAATGGAAAACGCCAGCTGGACATCCAGTGTAACCGGTGCAGGTGTAATACTAGACCCTGCTTCAGGAAGCGGAAAAACAATTGATGCCAAAGCAACTATTCCGTTTGCATCCGGCAATAAAATTGTGCTTACTGTTACAGGCAAAGTTGCTGATGCGGCAAAAGGAGGAACGGTTATACAGAACCAGGCTAAAATAACACCACCGGCAGATATTACTGATCCTGATAATTCCAACAACAGTTCTACTGTAACCGGTACAGTGCCCAATAACCCGCCTGTAGCGGTAGACGATCAGTACACTACTAAAAGAGATGTGCCGGTAAGTGGCAATGTGCTGGATAACGACAGCGATCCTGAAAACCAGCCGCTGAAAGTAAATACCAATCCTGTAACCGCACCGGCGCATGGTAAGTTAACGCTGAACGCTGATGGCAGTTTTACTTACACACCCGAACCGGGCTTTACAGGCACTGACAGTTTTGTATACCAGGTATGCGACAGTGAAGGCGCTTGCTCACAAGCTACGGCAACAATCGATGTACAACCAGCCGAGGTTGATCTCGCAGTGAATAAAACTGCTGACCCGGCCAGTGCTATAGCCGGTAATGCGCTCAGCTATACCATCAAGGTAACCAATAACGGCCCGTCTACCATTCATGCTTCAGAAACATTTACGGTAACCGACCAGCTGCCGCAGGGTTTTGTTGCAGATACCTATACACCTTCTGCAGGAAGCTTTACTCCTGGTTCCGGTAACTGGACAGGAGTAAAGCTGGCGCTGGGGCAGCAGGTGAACCTGGTTATTAAGGGACATGTTGCACCGGATTATACAGGCGACCAGCTTACCAATACTGTGAATGTGGCACCACCTCCAGGAGTTACAGATCCCACACCTGCTACCAGCACTGTTGAAACACCAGTGACCCGTGCAGTGGAAATTGTTGTGGCTAAAACAGACAACAGTGATGTGTATACACCAGGCGCTCCGGTAACTTATACCCTCACCTATACCAATAAAGGGCCTTCTGATGTAGCAGGGCTGCGGGTTACAGATACATTGCCTGCCGGTATCACCCAGGCATCGTGGACATACAATTTTTCTGACGGGGCCCAGGGGTCCGGTTCAGGAACAGGGGCAATTGATACAACAATTCATTTGCCTGCAGGTGCAAAGGTATCGTACATGTTAACGATGGATGTACCGTCTGACTATTCCGGTACACTGAAAAACACCGCTACTGCTACAGTTCCGCAGGGATATACCAATATAAACCCTGCTGCGAATACAGCGACCGATACTGATAAGGAACAGCGCAAATACAAAATAAATATTACCAAAGATGGCCCGGCCAGTGCAGTGGCAGGTGATTCCATCACGTATCATCTGCTGATCTCCAATGAAGGCCCTTCCGACCTGAAAGACGCAACGATACATGATCAGCTGCCAGCAGGTGTATTACAACCTGTTTGGACGGTGACTGCAGCGGGTACTGCACAGCCTTCGGTTACCAACGGCAACGGTGATGTGAACTTTACTGCCAGCCTCCCTGCGGGAACAGGCAACAACCTTACCGTAACCATCAAAGGTATAGTTGATAAAGCTGCTACCGGCAGTTTCAGTAATGTTGCCAATATCACTCCCCCGGGTGAAGCGCCTGTAGCATCCAATAAAGTGAATACCACCATTCAGAATAAAACCGGTATCACTGTTGTAAAAGAAAGCACACCTGCCGGTAAGGTAAATGCAGGTGAACCGATACAATACAAGATACATGTAACCAATGCAGGCCCATCCAATGCCACAGGTGTAAGTATTAAAGATGTGGTACCCGCTGCGATACTGCAGACAGCCTGGTCGGCCAGCGCTTCGGGCGATGCGCATATTACAGGTACTGCATCCGGTTCGGGCAATAATATCAGTACAACAGCCGATATTCCTGCCGGGCAGGGAAATGAAATTGTTATCACAGTAGATGGTACGGTAGACCCTGCCGCCACTGATGCTGTGGTGAATACTGCAACTGCCACGCCTGCAGGTGGAAGCCCGGTTTCAGGTACAAATGAAACAACTGTGGAGAATAAGCCGGGACTGCAGATCGTAAAAACCGGTCCGTCCAAAGCAGATGCCGGCACAGAACTGAGCTATACCATCACTATCACCAACAATGGTCCTTCTGATGCAGTGAACGCCACTATTACAGATGCTGTTCCCGGCCAGATCACCGGTACCACATGGACTGCGACTGCCGCCGGAAAGGCTGCTATTGTTTCGGGTGCCAGCGGTACAGGTAACAATGTGCAGCTCACCGGCAATATACCCGCAGGTGCCAATAACAGTATTGTGGTGCAGGCAAAAGGCATACTGGCGCCGGATGCTTCCGGTACAATTTCCAATGCTGCAAATGTGCATACAGACAATGGATCACCGGTTACATCGGATACTGTTAATACAACCGTTAACAATAACCCCGGCCTTTTTATTAATAAATCAGGCCCGGCCAACGCAGCCGCAGGTGAGCAGATCACCTACGAGATCAATGTAGGCAATAATGGCCCTTCAGATGCATTCAATGTGGTGGTAACCGATACCGTACCTGCGATGCTGCATGATTCAGCAGTGAAAGTACAGGCTTATGGAAAAGTAACGATCGCATCGGCTTCTATCACCAATGGGGTATTGCATGTAACAGGGAATTTCCCGGCAGGAGACAGTAATCATGCGGTGATACTCCTCAGTGGTACCATTGATCCTGCATTTACAGGCACCATATATAACCAGGCTGTTGTTACAGCAGATGGAGCAACACCTGTGTCTTCTGAACAGGTACATACAAATGTTACAAGCAAACCCAGCCTCACACTCACCAAAAGCGCACCAGATACTGCTGCTGCCGGCAGCAGGATATCTTATGTGCTGCAGTTGACCAATACAGGTTTATCTGATGCCACCAATGTATCTGTCAATGACCAGATCAGTAACCAGCTCACAAATGTGAGCTGGACGGCCACCGCTGCAGGACGGGCCGCTGTTACCAGTGGGGCTACCGGCAGTGGCAACCAGCTTACTGTGGGTGCCAATGTGCCAACAGGAGCTGATAATGTGATCCGCATTACTATTACGGGTACCCTGCAGCCATCGGCCAGTGGCACCATCACCAATGTTGCTACTGCACAGGCGCCAGGCACACCACGGGTAAGTTCAGATACTGTTTCCACTGTTATTCAAAATAAGCCCGGGCTGCAGATCAGTAAAACCGGCCCTGAGCAGGTTGCTGCGGGTGAAGAAATTGTTTATACCATAACAGTGACCAACAGTGGCCCCTCTGATGCAGTGAACGCTACCATCAGCGATACCCTGGATGCTGCCCTGCAAAATATAAGCTGGACAGCGGCGGCTTCAGGCAAAGGCACTTCAGTCAATACAACACAAGGAACAGGTAATATCATCAACTTAACGGGTAATATTCCTGCGGGAGATGGCAACCAGGTTCAGTTAACCATAAAAGGCAGGCTGCGCCCGGATTATAGCGGCAGCTCACTGGTTAATACAGCCACGGCTACAGCTCCGGGATCTCCTGCTGTATCTTCTGCTGTTACATCAGAAGTGAAACACAAAACCGATCTGCAGATCGTGAAAAGCGGGCCTGCAAATGCTGTGGCAGGTGATGCGGTCACCTATACCATCACCGTAACCAACAATGGCCCCAGTGATGCCAGAACTGTTGCGATCAATGATGAACTGCCAGCAGCTATCAGTGATGCCAGCTGGTCTGCTACCGCTAACGGCACGGGGGCCAGTGTATCCACCTCTTCCGGAACAGGTAATATTGCTATCACTGCCGATATACCGGCAGGCACAGCATCCATAGAGATTGTTATCAATGGCAGGATCAAACCCGGTACACAGGAAAGTGCTGTCGTGAACACAGCTACTGCAACACCTGCACCGGGTGATACAGATAATTCACCTGCTGCATCTTCTGTAAACACCCATATCACCCGGTCTGCCGATCTCGCGATCGTGAAGAGCGGGCCTGCCAACAGGGCTGCCGGGCAGGATATCACCTGGACACTGACAGTGACCAACAGGGGTGTTTCTGATGCAAATGGTGCGGTGATCAAAGATGCTATACCTGGTTTTGTAAGCATCAGCAGCATTATCACCAGCACCCGGGGCAATGCAAAAGCATATGCACCCATCACCGCAGGCAATAACCTCCAATTGACTGCAGATATTGCTGCCGGTACCGGCAATGCCGTTATCGTTACCATTAGCGGGCATATCAACAGCAGTGCAACCGGCACAATGGCCAATACAGCTACTATTGAAGCGCCTGCAGGAACAACCGATCCTAACACGGCTAATAATACCAGCACCATCAACACCGGTATTGCAACCGATGTAGGCATTCAGTTATCCAAATCAGGTCCGGCAACAGTGAATGTGGGCGATTCGATCACCTATAACATTTCCATATCCAATAATGGTGTGTCTGATGCCAATAATGTGTTGATCACTGATGCAGTACCTGCTGATATAACCGGTGTTACCTGGACTGCCGCAGCTATAGGTAGGGCTGATGTTTCAGCCAGTTCAGGTTCAGGTAACCATATTTCCCTGATAGGAGATCTCGGTGCCAGCTCTTCAGGAGAAATTTTAATAGCCATTAAAGGCCTGGTTAGCGCCAATGCAGCCAATACCATCGTGAACACAGCCACTGCTGAACACGATGGCAATAAAATAAGCCAGGTAGTAACATCAGTAAATAAATCAGCCAACCTGCGTATCAGCAAAGCTGGGCCTGCTGCAATGGCTGCAGGACAGGCTATTACTTATGTTGTGAAAGTGAACAATGCTGGTCCGGCAGATGTAACAGGCGCCACGATCACTGATGCAGTACCGGCAGGCATTAACAATATCAGCTGGAAAGCCATCGCGAGCAACGGTGCATCTGTATCTCCAGCAGAAGGTACGGGCGGCAATATCAGTCTGCTTGCAGACCTTCATGCCAATACCGATACGATCACCGTGGTGGTGAGAGGGGTAGTAGCGAGCGACTTTAAAGGTACGCTGGTGAATACGGCTACTGCCACACCACCCGCAGGCGTCACCAATCCTGTGCCGGCAACAGCGACGGTGAGCACACAGGTAAACAGCGAGCCGGGCCTGGTAGTGGTGAAATCGGGACCAGAACAGGTAACCGCAGGTAATGCGATTACCTATACATTACTGGCAACAAACAATGGCCCTTCCGATGCAGGCAATATCAGTCTTACAGACCTGGTACCATCAGCTGTATCCAATGTGCAGTGGACTGCCAGCGCTTCCGGTGCAACCATCAACAGTGGAAGCAATGGAACAGGGAATGCGATTTCAGTAACAGGCAGTATACAGGTGGGCGGCAGTATCCTGGTAAATATTACAGGTACAATTGCTGCCGGCGCTTCCGGTACTATCGTAAATGCCGCATCACTGGCCAATGACAATAAAGAAGTATCGCGTGATTCTGTTAAAACAAAGGTGACCAGTCACCCGGGGCTGCTTGTGAACAAATCAGGCCCGAGAAGGGTAGCAGCAGGTGATGTTATTACCTACAGCATCGACATCACAAATGCTGGTCCTTCCGATCTGAGCAATGCGCTTATCAAAGATGCAGTGCCCGCCATGATCGGGGGCGTTAGCTGGAGCATCAGCACGCAGGGCAATGCCTCTCTGGCCGCAGGCACACCGTCAAATGGAACTGGTAACCTGGTGTCTTTCCATGGTAATATACCAGTGGGTGATAACAACAGTATTCATATCATCGTTACGGGTACTACCCATCCTGATTCTGCCGGTACCATCACCAATACGGCTATTGCAACAGATCAGAATGGCCAATCATATACAGGCAGTGTAACCACTGCTGTAGACAGGGAAGCACCGCTTTCAGTTGTCAAATCTGGTCCGGCTGCTGTAAATGCCGGTGAAAGCATCAGCTACCTGGTAACTGTTAGCAATTCAGGGCCATCGAATGCGAATGGTGTTACGATCACAGATGGAGTGCCTGCTGTTATCTCCAATGTAAAATGGCAGGCTGTTGCCAAAGGCAAAGCGTCTATTACCGGCGCGTCAACCGGAACAGGCAATGCCGTGATGCTGACAGGTAATATAGCGGGAGGAAACAACAATAGCATACAACTGATCATTACCGGAACCATACCATCCAATACAACCGCTGCCAGCATTACCAACTTGGCGGTGGTAAAAGATGCAGCTGGCGACACCACCAGTTCGGCACCGGTGCAAACATTGATCCAGCGCAAAGCAAAGATCAGTGTGGTGAAAGAGGGGCCTGCCACAGCGCATGCTGGCGATAGTATACATTACCTGGTCACAGTAACCAATGCGGGCCCCTCCAATGCCACCGGTATCACCATCAGTGATCAGCTGCCGGATGCCATCACCGGTGTAAGCTGGACAGCTACTGCAACAGGCGCTGCACAGGTAATATCGAATGCAACCGGAACAGGTAATAACCTGGTACTGCAGGCAGATATCCCGGCAGGAAAAGCAAATACCATTGTTGTCGGGATCAATGGACGGATCGCTGCAGGATTCACCGGTACGCTTTCCAACACAGCCGGTGTTGTCAAAGGGAAAGACCATATCGCATCCAATACAGTTCAAACAACGGTCACCGCAGGCAATAGGCCAAAGGCAGACCTGTCAGTAACAAAATCCGGTCCCGCAGGCGCGGCTTATGGCGACAGGATCAGTTACCTGATCGTTGCGCAGAATAACGGCCCCTCCGCTGCAGACGGCGCATTGATAACAGATATATTGCCTGCTTCTCTTCATAACATCAATGGCAGTATTGCCGGTGTAACCAACGGTGCAGTGGCAAGAGTGGATATCAGTGGCAATGAAGCAAGGATCACCGCGCGCAGGCTACCTGCAGGAGCAACGGTGCGCATCATCATCAGCGGCACAGTAAGCAGTATAGAAACCCTGCACAATACAGCCGTGATTGCGCCACCGGCAGGGGTGGAAGACCCGGATACAGGCAATAACACATCGGCAGATATAACAACGATCATTGAAGCTGCTGATCTGGAAATCAGCAAGCAGCTGGTACGCAGTACATCCTTTACAGTGGGTGGTAAGGTGGACTTCAGCATTGCTGTGAAAAACAATGGTCCTTCAGTGGCCAAAGCAGTGGTAGTAAGGGATACACTCCGTGGCAACCTGGAACCAGAAGGGGATTTCAGTTACAGCACAGGTAGGGTACATTACGATCCCGCAACCAGGATACTTACCTGGAACATCGACAGCCTGTTGCTTTCCCAAACGGTTACACTGGGTTATACCACGCGTATCACTGGTACCGGTGTGGTGGTGAATGCTGCGGCAGTTACTTCAGCAACACCAGATCCCAGTATGGATAACAATATGGCTGTAACACCGGAAAAACCTGTTACCGGCGATGATATTTTCATACCGAACGTGATCACCCCCAATGGTGATGGTAAGAATGACAGGCTGGTGATTGTTGGCCTCAATCATTACCCGGGTTCATCACTGGCTATTTATAATCGTTGGGGTAACCAGGTGTATCATGCTGAAAACTACCAGAACAACTGGGATGGCAATGGCCTGAGCGGCGGTACATACTACTACATATTCAAACTAAAAACACAGAATGGTATAAGGCTGTACAAAGGCTGGATAGAACTGTTCAAATAACATGAATGCTATTTATTATTTCATTATAACAGCTTAATGATATGCGGTTAAAATTAGTATGCTTTATTATCGGGTTGAGTGCAGTACTGCGCAGTTACGCGCAGCAGGATGTGCAGTTCAGCCAATATGTGTTCAATGGGTTGGCGGTGAACCCGGCCTATGCTGGTTATAAAGAGGATACTTACCTGAGCGCCGTGTGCCGCAACCAGTGGACGGGTTTTCCCGGTGCACCACAAACCGGTGCCGTATCGCTCGATGGTGTGCCTGGCTGGGGAAATAATGGTACTGTGGGATTGGGCGGCCAGATATTGTGGGACAAGCTCGGTCCGCAGGAAGCTGTTTCCCTGTCCGGATCTTATGCTTACCGCATACCACTGGATGAAGATGGTGAACGGCGGTTATGCCTGGGCATCGGCTTTTCTGTTACACAGTATTCCATCGATGGCCGTATGCTGATAGCCACTGATAACAATGATTATGCTTTGCCTACCGGTAAAGTGAGCAATTATAAACCAGATGCGCGCTTTGGCGTGTACTACTATACACCGAAATTTTATATAGGTGCTTCGGCGATGGACCTGTTTGCCAATACGCTGTACAACAATATCACCACATCGCCCAGCAATACCAAGTACTTGTCTATCCGCAAAACCCGGCATATGTACCTCACATCAGGTTTCCTGTTAAATCTTTCAGACAATGTAAAGTTGCGGCCTTCTGTTATGTGGAAAGAAGATTTTAAAGGGCCTTCTAATTTTGATTTTAACCTGTTTATGCTGCTGGCTAACCGCTTATGGATAGGCGGCTCTTACCGTACAGCGGTAAAGCTGTGGCGTAAAACACACCTGCAGCCAGATCTTGAGCAAACAGATGCCGCCAGTGCGATAGTAGAATACTATTTCAATAATTACCTGCGTATAGGATATTCCTACGATTTTACCACCAGCGGTTTGTCCGGCGCGCAGAGCGGTTCACATGAAATATCCATCGGGGTAGTGTTCCCGGGCAAGCGGAACAGAGAACGGATAATCGGGCCGAGGTATTTCTAAAAATAGTCCGCATTTTCTGTTAATACCCAACCGATTTTTCAACCTAATCAAAATATGGTTCGATGAAAAAAAATTTTTACATACTATTGGTCGTCTTATCCGGTTATACGGCTAAAGCGCAGGAGCAAAAGCAAACAGCTGTACGCGCGGATGAATATTTCAGCCGGTACGAATACACATTGGCCGCAAGGTTGTATGAAAAAATGGCGGCTAAAAAGAAGGTGAAACCCGGTGTACTGGAAAAGCTCGCTACCTGTTACCGGAAAACCAACGACTATGATAATGCTGTTAAATGGTATGGCCGTATTGTACAGCAATCGCCTGCGGATACCACCAGCCTGCTGTATTATGCCGATATGCTGAAAAGCACCGGCCGTTATGATGAAGCGAAAGATGCATACCGGCAATACATTCAAAAAGCCGGTGCCAGTATGCTGGTATCGGCACGTTTGGCCGGTTGCGATCTGGCAAAGCAGTGGATGCTGCATCCCACTTCGCACCGCATAGAAAATATGCGTGTGATCAATACAGCCAGTGCAGACTGGGGCGCTGTTTGGTATGGTAAGGATAGCCTTGTATATACTTCCGATTATATACATCCTTATGCACTGGACAGCAAAACAAAACTAAGCAACCGAGATTTTGGCTGGACAGGAGAGCCTTTTCAGAAAATATATATTATAGATACAACTTCCTCAAATGGGTTGGGGTTTATCAGGGATCTGTCTTCTGCCATCAACAGTTCGCTTTTTCATGTAGGGCCAGTTGTATTTTCTTCCAACCGTGATACAGCATATATCACCTATACCAACCCCCGGCGCATTCCCTATAAAAGAGAGAAGCCGCTGGAAGTATACGGCACCAGGCGACTGGAACTGTATGTGTCTGTGAAAAAAGAAGGCAGGTGGCAGAAACCACAACCTTTTGTATACAATAAACCAAACGAATATTCCCTGGGGCATGCAGCACTGAGCAAGGATGGACATATACTTTATTTTGCCAGTGATAAACCAGGTGGTTATGGCCAGACAGATATCTGGTATTGTGAAAAATTGAATGACAGCACCTGGGGTGAACCCAAAAACTGCGGCCCGGTTGTCAATACTGCAGGTGCAGAGGAATTCCCCACCGTAGTAGCGGATGGTGGTGAACTGTATTTTGCCAGCGATGGTCATCCGGGTATGGGGGGCTTTGATATGTTCAGGAGCAAGGGAAGTGCCGCGCGGTGGACAGCCCCCACCAACCTGCAATACCCGCTGAATTCGCCGGGTGATGATTTTTATTATGAAACAAGAGACCTGCATTCCGGGTTTTTCTCTTCCAACCGGCCGGGAGGAAAGGGAAGTGATGATGTGTACAAATTTATATTGAACAATCCTTATGTAGCGCCACCGCTGCGCGTGATCATACTTGAAACAACTGTGCTGGATAAACAAACAAACGAACCGGTTGACAGCGCCTGGGTAGTGCTCACCAATACCAGCCGCGATGCCAGCTGGCGGCAGACAACACCCGCTAAAGGAAAAGTGTATAATGTGATTGAAGCCAATATGGCTTATACTGTAGAAGCCGGTAAAACAGGATACAATACTGATTCAAAAACCTTCAATACCCAAACGCCCGATCTGCCCGATACGGTACGTACAGTGCTATACCTCGACCGGAAATTAAAACCGGGTGATTCTTTTGTGCTGGAAAATCTGTATTACGATCTCGATAAATCGAATATACGTCCCGATGCCGCACTTGTGCTGGATAGCCTGGCCCTTATACTGAAACGTAACCCGGATGTGAAGATCGCTTTATCCGCACATACCGATTCACGTGCGAGCAAGGCTTACAATATGAACCTTTCAGAACGAAGGGTAAAATCGGCCATTGCTTACCTAATTAAGCAGGGTATTGCACCCGGCAGGCTGGAAGCACGCTGGTATGGTGAAAGCAGGCCGGTTAATGGTTGTGTGGATGGTGTGAAATGCTCAGAAGCAGAACACCAGAAAAACAGGAGAACAGAAGTAACTGTACTGGAACAATAGCAACACGAAGAGTGATCGAAAAGGATTGACCGGGCATTGATTTGCCCGGCAATCCTTACTCAGACACCTACCCTATGGTATCACTATTTAATTACATCGTATGCATAAACAGATTTTACTGTATCTGTTGCTGGTGATGGTAATGGTGTTTACGTTGCCGGCAGGTACCTCAGCCCAAATCCAGGCTACGGCGGGATCTGGTGTATACCGTAACAATATTTACTGGCTTAATTTCAACGGGGTGAGCATGGCAGCAGGCCAAACGCTGACACGTAATTTTAAGATCAATGGTATTGATGTTACTGTAGTGATCGATAACCTGACTTTTTCAGGTGCACCGCTTTCCGGCACACTGAACGATGTTCGGTTGGTATCTTATATTTCCGGCACATGGGTAGGTGACCGACTGAATTATTTATACCGTATTCCCAATGCCAGCGACCCTAACAGTAATACGATGCAGATCGGCCTTGCCACCAATGTGAACGGGCGGCAGGGGGTGGGCCTGCAGGCTAATTACCGCGTAAGGGCATATGCCACCATAAGCGGACAGCCGGCAGATATAGGGTTGGTGTTTGCCAATGCAGAATCTGATGCCAACAATGAATATACACAGGGCACCACCAATGGTACCAATTGGCAGCTGCTGGAAAAAGGTGCTTTTACGCCAAACGGGAACAGGAGCATCACTTTCAGTAATGCAGACAAAACAGCCAGGCTTCAGTGCGATGGTAATGTGGGATTGCTGTATACATATAAAATACTTACCGGTCAGAGCAATCCACTGCAGATAAATGCCCAGTTTGTTTCAGGTGGAAAAACAGCTATTGCCATGGGTGTGATCGCCTATACTGATATTGGTGATGCACCGGCTTCATATGGCAAGGGAGCCAGTGTGATTTCACCTGTTATTTCCGGTGGCAACGATCCCACACCGGGTACAAGCAGCACGGTTTACCTGCTCAATCCACCGGCAGGGGGTACGCAGATCAATGCAGGTGTTAAAACCAATCCCGTAACACCCAGGCTGGGGCCTAATGCCGCAGATGATGATCCCGGTAATTTTACGCTGGGCACCAATGCTGATGCAGATGATAAAAACAATATTGATGATGAAGACGGGATCAGCAGTATCCCCACACTGCTGGCCGATGCCGGGAATTATACCCTGCAGGCCACTGCTTTTAAAAACACCACCCCCGCAACTATCCCGGCCAATATTTATGCCTGGATCGATTTAAACAGGGATGGTGTGTTCAGCGCCAATGAAGCAGTGACCGCCACTCTAACAGACAACAATACCACTGTAACCATTCCTTTAACCTGGAGTTTCAAGGCTACAGATGTACAGGATGGATTGTCTTATGTAAGGGTGAGGATCACACATATAAACCTGGTGGATGATCCTTCCACACAGGATATCGATGAAAGAAGTACCGGCACCGCTACAGGAGGTGAAACAGAAGATTATCCCATCACCATACGAAGAGTATGCGATCTTTCGCTGAAGAAAACAAGTTCCCCCAACCCGGTTGTCGTTGGGCAGCCGCTCACTTATACCATCACGCTAACCAACGGAGGGCCTTCACCTGTACTTACTTCCGATGTATTAACAGTTAATGAAAATCTCCCTGATGGGTTCACTGCGCAAACATATACACCTTCTGCGGGCACTTACAATAGCAGTGACCAAACCTGGACAGGGCTTTCTCTTGATTCGGGCCAGCGGGCTACGCTTGTCATCAAGGGAACAGTGTCTGACAATGCCTCCGGCCAGCTCATCAATAGCGCTTCGGTAAGTACACCACCTAATGTGACAGACCCGGGTAATGATAATAATACGGTTTCAGATACTACCACCTTAACACGCCGCCTCGATTACGGAATAACCAAAACCGGTAGTCCGAAACCGGCAACTGCAGGTGCTCCGTTCACTTATACGATCACTGTTACCAATAACGGTCCCAGTACCATGATGGCCGGTGATATCATAACATTGACTGAATCCCTGCCAAACGGTTTTACTGTAACAGGCTATCAACCGGATGCCGGCAGTTTCGACAGCAGCAATGGAAAATGGAGCGGGCTGTTGCTGGCTAAGGGAGAATCGGCCAGGCTCACCATTCAGGGCAATATTGATCCTGCTTATACCAGTGATTCAATTGTCAATACCGTCACACTCACACCGCCGGCTGGAACTGTTGACAGTGCCGGGAAAAAAGCCACAGACAGTACCGCAGTTCAGCGGTTGGCTGATGTGGGACTGGCCAAGACCGCTTCACCCGATAAAGCTTCAGCAGGCGATTCGCTCACTTACACCATTACCTTAAGCAATAATGGCCCCAGCAGTATTGTACCTGCCGATGTGCTTGCGATCACAGAAGGATTGCCCGCCGGTTTTACGCCTTCCGGTTATACTTCTTCTTCAGGGACCTACAATAATAAAAAAGGTGAATGGAGCGGTCTTCAGCTGGCTGAGGGGCAGAGCGCCACATTGAAAATTGCAGGTGTCGTAAATCCTGATGCATCGGGTAGCCTTACCAACAAAGTATCCGTTAAACTGCCCGGCGATATAAAAGACACCAATAGTACTAATGATACGGCAAGTGTGACCATACCTGTTCAACGCAAACTGAACTATGGTATCACCAAACTGGGTTCACCCAAGCCTGCCACTGCAGGAGAATCTTTTACTTATACCATAAGACTTATCAATAACGGACCCGCTTCAATGATCGCAGGGGATACCGTGGTTTTACAGGATACGCTGCCACAAGGTTTTACGGCTGACAGCTATACAGCCAGTGCCGGCTCCTTCAACAGTACAGGCGGCCAATGGACCGGTCTTTTGCTGGCAAAAGGTCAATCTGCAACCTTAACAATAAAAGGAAAGATCGATCCTGCCTATAAAGATGGTTCGCTAGTGAACACGGTTGCGGTTGTACCACCACAGGGAACAGATAGTGATACACCGGCTTCCGCTTCAGATACAACTGCTGTTAACAGGCAAATGGCATTGCAGCTGGAAAAAAAAGCAGATCCCAAACCTGCTTCTGCCGGTCAACCGCTCAGGTATACGATTAAACTCACCAATAATGGTCCTTCCGGTATCGGGACTAATGATACAACAACAGTAAAAGATCAGCTGCCTGATGGTTTTACTGCAACAGGCTATACACCTGAAACCGGCTCGTACAATAATGCAACAGGCGCCTGGACAGGTTTTGCGCTGGCACCGGGCAACAGCATCACCCTGGTTATTGCAGGTACTGTAAAACCGGATTATACAGGAGGGACCCTGGAGAACACGGTAACGGCTTCACCACCTGCAGGTACTTCCGGTTCACCGCCGGTATCAGCAGGTGATACAACCAAAGTAGTACGCAGGGCCGATCTGGCGGTCACTAAAACAGGTTCGCCCAAACCAGCCATTGCAGGTGATACGCTTACTTATACCATCCGGCTCATCAACAATGGCCCCGCATCGCTGGTGCCTGCTGATGTGGTATATGTAAGTGATAAGCTGCCTGATGCATACAGGGGTACAGCATTTATAACCAGCTCAGGTAATTTCAATAACAATAACGGTGAATGGAAAGGGCTTTCCCTTGCTTCGGGTGAATCGGCTACGCTAACCATTAACGGCAGGGTGAGCGCAGCTGCAAGCGGTAATAACCTGGTGAATAAAGTAACAGTATACCCGCCCGCAGGGGTTGCCGATTCTGTTTTTTCTAATAATGATGCAGCAGACACCACACCCATACAAAAAATTGCAGATCTCGCTATCACCAAAACCGATGGTAAAACAGCCTATACACCGGGAAAAACAACTACTTATACAGTTGTAGCCACCAATGCAGGGCCTTCGGATGTACAGGGTGCTGTAGTGGCCGATCCATTACCGGCAGGTATTACAGATGCCAGCTGGAGCTGTACGGCAGCTGGCGGTGCGGTTGTACCGGCCACCAGCGGCACCGGCGCTATTAACCAGGTGGTGGATATCCCGAAGAATGGAAAGATCACTTATATATTTAAACTGAACATACCATCTTCTTTCACAGGCAACCTGGTGAACCGTGCATCAGTGACAGCGCCACCGGATTATACCGAGCCTGATAAAAGTAACAATGAAGCTTCTGATACCGATACCAGCCACCCGCAGTATAACCTGGTGGCAGTGAAGAAAGGGCCTGCATCGGGAGATGTTGTGGCAGGCGATAATATCAGCTACACGGTCAGCTATACAAACAATGGCCCCTCTGATCTCCAGAAAGCCAGTTTTGCCGATAATGTGCCGCAGGCAGTGAAGGTAAATAACTGGACAGTAGCTACGGCTGGCAATGCCAGCTCATCTGTGACCAGCGGAACCGGTAATGCGGTTCGCTTCACAGGAAGTATTGCTGCCGGTTCCGGCAACAGTATTACGGTTACCATCAATGGCACTGTTGATCCTTCCGCATCCGGAACCATGCGCAATACGGCAACGGTAACCCCGGATGGAGATACGACTGTTCCATCCAACACCACTTCTACCACCGTTACCCGGAATGCAGGTATCAATATCGTTAAAACTGGTCCTGATGGTGATACTGTACTTGCCGGCAATACCATCAGGTACCATATCAAAGTAACCAATCTTGGCCCCAGTGATGAAAAACAGCTGCTTGTTACCGACAGTATGCCTTCGGTGCTCACCAATGTAAGCTGGAAAGCAGTGGCTTCAGGCGGTGCTGCGATCAATGGCGGCAGCCCGCTGAGCGGAACGGGCAATATCCGTTTCACCGGCAGTGTTCCTGCAGGTTCGGGTAATGAGTTCAATATAGATGTTACGGCAACCGTACCTCCATCCACACCGGATGGCAGCATCACCAATACTGCAACAGCCACCCCTTCCAACGGATCACCTGTAAGCAGTGATGTGACGGTTGATGTGTACAATATGCCTTCGATCGTTATTGTAAAGAGTGGGCCTGCATCAGTTGCAGCAGGTGAGCCGGTTATGTATACACTGGAAGTTACCAATAACGGACCTTCCGACGCGCTCAATGCAACGATCAGCGATGAAATAAATGCTGGTGTTCATGTAACAGGGTGGCAGGCTGTTGCAAAGGGCGCTACCATCCGCAGCGGTGCAACAGGCACCGGGAATATGGTAGAGGTAAAAGCAGATATCCCGGCCGGTGAAGGGCATAAGATAACGGTGACCATCAATGGCACTGTTGACCCCACAGCAGAAGGGAAAATTGACAATACTGCTGTTGTATCTATCCCCGGTCATCCGGATCAGCCATCTAATACTGTTGAAACAACAGTAGATAATAATGCAACACTGGTGTTCTCTAAAACAGGCCCGGACACGATCAGTGCCGGTTCTATTATCACCTACACACTGGTATTAACCAATACAGGTACCAGCAATGCCAATAATGTAAGGGTAACAGACCTGCTGCCTGCAGAAGTGCTGTATCCTGCTATTACTGATCAGCGTACATCCGGGCATGCAGGTATACTGAATGCGGGTATTGTTTCCGGCGGAGGCCGTGATACACTCGCCGCAATGGTGTATGTGGGAGGTGGCCCCGGCAATAGCGTGAGCTTCCAGGTAAGTGGCTGGGTAAATCCTGATTATTCCGGTAAGCTGTCTAATTCGGCAACAGCCAAGCCCCCAGGCAAACCATCAACGCAATCAAACACGCTTGAAACAAATGTAAAAAATGATGCCAATATCACTATTGTCAAATCAGGACCATCTGATCTTAGTGGCGGTGATGATATTGCTTATACGATTACCGTAGCCAACAATGGTCCATCCAATGCAAAGGGTATTGTAATAGATGATAGTATTCCTGCCGGTATACTGAATCCTGTATGGACTGTAGAGATCGAAGGGGATAGTATTGTGGTCAGCAATACGGAGGGAACAGGTAATGTACATCTCACCGCCGATATACCTGCCAGCAAAGGCGCTGCTGTTGTGATCAGGATAAAGGGCAGAATAGATCCTGCATTCTCCGGAAAGATCACCAATACAGCAACAGCTGCTGTTTCAGGTAAAGCGCCGGTAGCGGCACAGGTGAATACAAAGGTGACCAATAACCCTGTTGTGCAGGTGGTAAAATCAGGCCCTTCAGCTGTGAGTGCGGGACAGGCCATTCAGTATACGTTGCTGGTAACGAACACCGGTAAATCCACTGCAATGGATATGGTTATTGCAGACAGCATCCCCGCAGGTATTACCAATGTTAGCTGGACTGCCGCTGCAACAGGAACAGGCACCGTTATAAGTGCTGGTTCCGGCACAGGCAATGTGTTGCTCAACAGCACGCTGCCGCCGGGCGCTGATCACTATATCACGATCGATATCAATGGTGTTGTTGATCCCTCGTATACTGGTAAGCCGATACAAAACACGGCTTCTGCCACACCCGGCAGTAAATCAACGGTGCCCAGCAACCCGGTGCAAACAACCGTGAGCAGCGATCCTGAACTGCATATCGTTAAAAGCGGGCCCGACCAGGCCAATGCAGGCGAAAGCATTACGTATCAATTGCTGGTCACCAATACGGGTCCTTCCAATGCAACAGGTGCGCGTATCCTGGACAGCCTGCCTGCAGGGTTTACCAATATTAGCTGGACAGCTACTGCCAGCGGTGATGGTACAACCGTAAGCGCAGCCAGTGGTGCCGGCCCGGTGCTGAATATTACAGCTGATATACCAACAGGCCCCGGCCACCAGGTGTTGATCAGTATTACAGGAACAATCAGCTCTTCTTCAGGTGGCAGGCTGAAAAATATTGCAACAGCAGGTGTACCCGGCAAACCGGTGTCCTCCGATTCGCATGTCACTACTGTTAACAACCAGGCAAATGTACATATCACCAAAAGCGGGCCTTCTGCAGCCATTGCAGGCCAGCCGGTAACCTATACACTGGTGGTAACCAATGCGGGGCCTTCTGATGCAAGAAATGTGTTGATCACCGATAAACCGGCACGCGAACTGAAGAATATTACCTGGGTGGCTTCTGCTAACGGCAACGGAACCAGTGTAAGCACTACGTCTGGTAAGGATGCGGTTAACTTAACAGGTAACCTGCCCGCCGGTGCCGGTAATACAATAACGGTGACCATTTCGGCAGATCTGCCTGCAGACTATACCGGTACTTCCCTTCAAAATACCGCGACTGCCGCAGTGCCGGGGCAGCCGGCTGATAGCAGTAGTGTAACCACACCGGTAAAACACAGTGCTGATCTCCGGATAGTCAAGAGCGGCCCGCAAACAATTGCGGCAGGAGAGCAGGTGGTTTACCGCATACTGGTTTCCAATGCAGGCCCCAGTGATGTTGCAGGCGCTGTTATCAAAGACGACCTGCCTGCCGGGCTGGATAATATCAGCTGGACAGCCGTACCCAATGGAGAGGGCACTGCAGTGAACACTACTTCGGGTACGGGTTCAATAGATATTACTGCAGCCATTCCTGCAGGTGGCGACCATACTGTTGCAATAGAAGTACGGGCCAGGCTCAAACCCGGTACTGCAGCAGGTTCTATTACCAATACGGCAACAGCCAGCCCGCCACCTGGTGTGGATGATCCTTCACCGGCGATCAGCACAGTGAATACCGCTGTACGTCGCGAGGCAGATCTGGTTATTGTGAAAATAGGTCCTGCTGATCTTGCTGCAGGACAAAGCATCAGTTACCGGCTGGTTGTTTCCAACAATGGACCCTCTGATGTAAACGGGTTAACGATTAAAGATGTGATACCCGGTGCTATACAAAATATCAGCTATTCAACATCGGTAAATGGTACAGCTTCTATAGGTGTTACCGGTTTATCGGGTAATACACTTACGGTAAACGGGGATATAGCTGCTGGAAAAGGAAATCTTATTATCGTAGATATCAAGGGCATTGTTGATCCTGCCGCACCGGCAGGTGAAATCACCAACAGGGCCACGGTTGCCATGCCTGATGGCATCAGGGAAACAGATCCTTCTTCCAATAGCAGCAGTGTTACCACGAAGATCAGTAAGGATGTAGGTGTGTCGATCAGCAAAAGCGGTCCGGCCAGTGCCAATATCGGTGACCCGATCAGTTATACAGTAGCGATCAGCAATACAGGAGCTTCTGATGCCGGCGCTGTAGATATTACCGATCATGTGCCATCAGGTGTTACCGGTGTTACCTGGACGGCTGTTGCAAGTGGCAATGGCGGTACCAGGGTGTACCAAGACAGTGGTTCAGGTAATTATATCAATTTCCAGGCAGATATAGAAGGAGTGGTCAACGGGCCCGGAACAGTGCTGCTGACCATTCATGGTACGGTTTCGCATGATGCAGGAACATCTATCACCAATACGGCTATTGCAGAGTTTGAGGGAACCCGCTCCAGCTCGTTCACCACTGCAGTGAACAATACTGCAGACCTGCGTATAATAAAATCCGGGCCCGCAGTGGCATCGGCCGGTGAGCAGGTAGCCTACAATATCACGGTAACCAATGCAGGGCCTGCTGATGTAAGAGGCGCTACTATCACCGACCAGCTACCTGAACAGTTAACAGCCATCAGCTGGACTGCCACAGCCAGTGGCGGCGCTGTGGTAGGGCAGGGCGAAGGCTCCGGCAACCAGATCAATATCAATGCGGATATTCCTGCTGCTACCGGATCTGTAAGTATCGATATTACCGGAACCATCAACCCGGCATTTACCGGGAAGATCACCAATACAGCACAGGCCACTCCACCACGAGGCGTAACAGATCCTACACCGGCCCGGTCAGCTGTAGAAACTCAGGTGAACAATACTGCCAACCTGCTGATAACAAAATCAGGCCCTGATACAGTGATCGCAGGTAACCCGGTTACCTATACCATCCTCATCAGCAACAATGGTCCTTCAGATGCAAATGGTATCACGATCAGCGACCAGGTGCCCGGCGAGCTTAAGCAAACCCATTGGACTGCCATCGCTACCGGAACAGGTGCTGCTGTATTGACAGGTGCCAGTGGAAACGGTAATGCCATCAGTGTAACCGGCAACCTGCCTGCAGTCACAGATTGCCATATTTTCGTGACCATTACAGGTGTTGTTGATTCCAGTTTTGCGGGAACGATCTCTAACACAGCTTCTGCCACAACCAAAGACGGCCCACCTGTAACCAGCGCCCCTGTAAATACAGGTGTAGTGAATAAACCTGATCTTACTATTGTCAAGAGCGGGCCCGCTGAAGTAGCTGCCGGCGCACCCGTTGTGTATACCATCCGGGTTGCCAATAACGGGCCATCTAATGCAAGCGGTGTACAGATCACCGATATGATTCCGCCGCAGATAAAAAATGTATCCTGGACTGTCACCGCATCGGGAACCGGGACCAGTGTAAGTACTGCCGGTGGCAATGGCAATGCCATCAGCCTTACTGGTAATATCGCAGCAGGCAATGGCAATAATATCCTGATCACGGTGAATGGATTAGCTGATCCCGCCTTTAGCGGGCCGGTCGCCAATACCGCATCTGCCACTGCTCCAGGTGCCAAACCTGTGAGCCGCCAGGTGAACACGCTTATCAGCAACCAGGCAGATATCCGTATTGTAAAGAGCGGGCCAACTGCCATCAATGCGGGGCAGCAGATCGTGTACACGCTGCAGCTTACCAACCAGGGGCCATCCAATGCCGCCAACATAATAGTACGTGATGATGTACCTGGTGAGATACAGCAGGTACAATGGACTGCCACCACTACCGGTACAGGTGCAGTGATCAATAGTGGCAGCACTGGTACAGGCAATAACCTGCTGATGAACGTGGGCATACCGGCCGCACCAGGCAGCAGGATCGATGTTACCATCACCGGTATAGTGCCTGCAGACTATACAGGAACTTTCAGCAATACTGCCTCCGCTACACCGCCCGGTGGCGAGCCGGTTAACAGCGCACCCATCATTACCAGGGTGGACCATAAGGCTGCCCTGTACATTCACAAATCAGGGCCATCAACAGCGGGAGCAGGGCAGGAAATAACTTATGTGATAGAGGCCGGGAACAATGGCCCCAGTATGGCCAAAGGTGTGATGATCACCGACAGTGTGCCCGCAGCCATCCACGATGTACAATGGACTGCCATACCCCAGGGTGATGCAGTGATCACAACGGGTGCAGCAGGTACTGGTACGGCCATGGCTGTTCGTGCAGATATAGCGGCAGGCTCCGGGAATAAAGTGATCATCACCGTGAAAGGAACCATCGATCCCGGCTATGGCGGACTGCTGAAGAATCTGGCGAAAATAATATTCCCTGATCCTGCACAACCAATAGTAAGCACTGATTCTGTGCCTACACAGGTACAACGCATCGCGGACATCTCTGTAAAAAAACAAGGACCACCGGATATAAGCGCAGGCGGACAGATCTACTACACGATCGATGTGGCCAATCATGGTCCTGCTGCAGCCAATGGCATTATTATTCATGACCAGGTGCCTGCACAGATCAATGTTACCAGCTGGCAGGCAGTAGTGGTAGCAGGAGATGCAGTGATCACCGGTCCTTCAGGCGGAAGCGGCAACACGATAGCTGTTAAAGCAGATATGCCAGCCAATAGCTATGTGCGCATCAACATTGCCGGTATTGTTAACCAGGTGGCTGCCACTTCATTAAGTAATACTGCGACACTGACATTGCCGCCCGGTGTCACAGATCCCACGCCGGATACATCCAGCACGGTAACAACGAACCTCCGCAATGATGCAGACCTGTTTATTGTAAAACAAGGAGCACAGAATATACACAGGGGAGCGCTAGTTACTTACAGGATACAGGTTGGCAACAATGGCCCCTCTGCCGTATCCGGTACAGGCTTTACCGATCTGATGCCTGCGGGCATCAGCAATATAAGTGCACATATCATCAGCCAGGATGGAGGTGCAGCCGGTGCCACTGTTCAGGTGAATGGCCGGCAGGTAACAGGAACAATTAACCTGCTGCCGTCAGGAGCACTGGTCAATATCGAGATCACCGGTAATGCAGATGGGCCTGGGCCTCTGATCAATAAAGCCTATCTCCAAGTGCCACCAGGCATTACAGGTAATAACACCCATAACGATACTACTGCTGTTGTAACAGGTGTGAACATGGTATCGGGCGCTGATCTTGTGGTGACTAAAAAAGTGACTAAAGCTGGCCCGCATAAACTGGCAGGGCATACCGGTTATGAGATCGTTGTTACCAACAAAGGGCCTGATACTGCAACCGGCATAGTAGTTACCGATAGCCTGCCGAAAGGATTGGCCGCACCTGAGGAAATGATTACAGACAGGGGTATGGCAACTTTCGACCCCGCAAGCAGGGTCATTACCTGGCGGACAGACCAGCTTGGCAGGGGTGAAACAATGATACTCCGGTACAGTAACCAGATCACCGGCAGTGGTACATTGGTGAACAAAGTCACCGCAACTGCCAATGAACCCGATCCTGATAAGACCTCTGATACTGCCACCGGTACAATTGTGGTAAATGACGATCTGTTTATACCCAATACTGTTACAGCCAATGGCGATGGTAAGAATGATGTGTTCAGGATACTGGGCTTAGATCGTTATCCCGGCAGTCCATTGGCCATTTACAACAGGTGGGGTAACGAGGTATACCATTCCAACAATTACCAGAATGACTGGGATGGGCGCGGCCTCAGTGAAGGTACTTATTACTATATCCTTTCACTGCGGTTGCCACAGGGTGGCAGTAAACTGTATAAAGGATGGATTTTACTGATACATTAAAAAAACGATCGTGAAGAATGAAAGAATGAACGGATCATAAAAACAGTGCAGGTAATCCCGTACCCTGGTTGATAGCATTGAATGCAGCAGTTACTATGAAAAACACCGGTGCAAACTGCTAAATCATACTTGTGTGGAAGGAAGGATGATTGGTAAAAAATGATGAATGCCCCGCCCAAACGCTGATTGTAAAGCAGCAGTAATGTAACGGCACGGGCCGGAGGGCAGATGCACCTTTCCGCTGCCGGTGCGGCATGTTTGGAGCGGATAAAAGAAGGTCCGTTTGCTGTACCCTGAATGGTAAGCTTGCAGGTTTCGCAAAGGGGTTTGACGAACCTGTCTGCTATAGCAACCAGCTACCTGTTTCTACAGTGCAGCTGAGTTAGGGAAAAAGAAGAGAGGGGACTATCTGACAAGCGCCTCTCTCTCTCTTTCAACAATGGTATGCAGCCTGGTTGGGTAGGAAGATGGGCTGAAACGGTAGGTGGGCGGCAGCACTGAACACAAAGTATTCAGGTTCGCAAAGGGGTTTGTCGGGCCTGTTGCTATAAAGAACAGCTGTCTGTTTCTACAGTATGGTTGATTTAGGGAAAAAGAAGAGGGGGAGGTGGACAAGCCCTCCTTCTCTTTCTTTCAAAAAAAAACTGCAAAGCAGGTATGGCAGGATAAAATGATATAGATGCAGGGATTGCGGGAATACCGCTTGAGCTGCTGTATAAAAGATCATAAAGTTTGTTCTCTTGTTTACAGGCAATTCTCTGTGTCTACAGTGGAATTGGCACTGGGGGGTATGTTTAAGAGAAGGCACTCTCCGGAGTGCCTTACTCAAACTTTTGTAAAAAAGAACTGTGTTGCATGGCAGCAACGGTTTTGCCGGCTGTATGCAATAATAATAGCGTTGGAAGGGGGATAATGAGTGGGCACTCCTCGGGGAGTGCTCCACTCTCTTTTTAAGCTTTCCGCTCGGTGCGGTGCCTGCAGGTGATGCAGATACAACCGCACCGGCTGAATGTAAAACAAACAGGTTGAATGTAACAGTATGCAATAAGAAAAGGTTGTTGTCTCTATATGTCGCAGTGGTTTTTAGTACACACAAAAGTAACCTCGCCTGTTTCTACAGGGGATGGTAAAGTGAGGAAAGTAACGCAGAGTGAGTAGCATTCCTGCTACTCTTCTTTCCTCACCGGCATATATCGAAAATATTTCCGGTAACGGATAAACAGGCTATCACCTGCTGTTTCCACAGTGTGGGTGAATTTGTACCTAGAAGGGGGAGGCCAAAAGGGGGACCTCCCTCTTATTTTTATTAAAGGTTCTGTTATTGATAAGGAAGCGATGATTAAAACTGCTCGTCTACAAGTTCTTTGTTGACCATGGCTCCGGCAATATTTCCGCAGGCCACAGCGCTGGCAACAGAGCGCATCATACTGCTATTGTCGCCACAGGCAAATACACCGGGAATGGTTGTTTTCTGGAAGCCATCTGTTTTAATATGTCCCTGTTCTGTCAGCTCACAACCCAGCGATAAAGGAATGGCTGAATGCTGTGAAAAAGAGGCTTTAACATAGAGGGCATCCATAGGCATAACAGTGCCGTCTTTAAACAAAAGGTGCTGCAGGTGCCCGTTTTCATGCACCAGTTCTGCCAGCTCCGTTTCAATAACAGCAATATTGTTTTTTTGCAGCTTTTGCAACTGCTCATCTGTACACTGTACCTGGCCATTGGTGAGTAATGTTAAATTGTTTGTCAGGTTGCTGACCAATGGTGCCAAATGCATTGCGATATCTCCATTGGCTAAAATGGCTGTTCTCCGCTGTCTGAATTCATACCCATGACAATAGGGGCAATGGATAGCAGAGATGCCCCAGCATGCAGCCAGCCCTTTTATGTTGGGCAGTTCATCTTTGATGCCTGTGGCAAAAACCAGTTTCCTGCTGCTGAAAACATCGCCGGCCGCTGTGCTTATAGTAAAGCCTGTATTTGTTTTTTCACCTTTTACAGCAACACCATTGTAAAATTGTATGGCAGGGTATTGCGCTACCTGTTGCCTGGCAATAGCAGCTATTTCAGCTGGTGTACTGCCATCCCGGGTGATAAAATTATGCGAATGCGGCGTTGTGGCATTACAGGGTTTACCGCTGTCGATGACCAGTGTGTTTCTTAAAGATCTGCCCAATGCCATTGCACTGGAAAGCCCTGCATAGCTGCCTCCTACGATGATCACCTCAAAGTTTGTTTTGTCTGTCATAGCTGAATAATTATCGTTCCAGGTATATTCAATCCTGTATAGCATTGCTGTGTTGGCAATACAGTAAATGGCTTGATGGCAAAGGTACACTTATTTTTATTATTGCAACACTGTTGCAATAATAAAAATGACTGGACTGGCGTTATTGGCTACAATCGTGGAATGCCTGAACTGTTGGAAAAGCAGGTGTTATACAAAATGCAAACGATTAAAACAATGAAGTATCCCGCAGATCATTGGTCCACATTAAGGTTTACACCGTATAAAAAATGAAACTGGCTGCGTGCAATGCGATGCGGTGTATGCCTGATGAACCAGTTGCGCAGCCGGATGCTTCTGCGGCCTTTCAGTGCAGTGAGGCGGCCGAGTATCCATGACATGTTCACCACTCTTTTAGCCCGTGGCATGCGCTTGTGCTGGTATTTTTTGAAAGCGCTTTCCGGTGAAGTAGCTGTGCTAAGGCAGGCCGCCAGTATATAAGCATCTTCAATAGCCTGGCTGGCGCCTTGCCCCAGGTTGGGTGTACTGGCATGGGCTGCATCACCCAGCAGTACCACATTGTGCTTATACCAGCTGGCAATAGGTTTTATATCGAATAGATCACCATGGATCAGCTGTTCCGGTTGTATATGGTTTACTACCGTTTGCATCAGCGGGTTAAAACCGGTCAGCTGTTCTTTGATGAATGTATAAGCTTCTTCATTACCCAGCCTGCTGCCGGCAGGCATTGCTTTGGTGATCCAGAAATAAACCTGGCCGGGCCCCACCTGCGAATAAGAAGCACGTACCCCGCCTGAATTGCCCCATATTTCGCCGCTGTTCACCTGTTCTTCCTGTGGAAGTGTCATGTTCACCATGGCTCTCCAGCAGGTTTGGCCTGAATAGCGGTAACGGGCATGTGTAATACATTGTTCTCTTACTACCGAGCGGATGCCATCAGCGCCAATGATCACATCGCCGGTGGCAGTGCTGCCATCTTCAAAGAGCACCATATTGCCGTTTATTTGTGTACACCGTTTATTGAGTTGAACCGGTTGATGCAATGCATGTACCAGTATCTGCTGCAGTTTACCGCGGTATATAGCCTGTGTGCCATTGCCATAAAGCCGTTGTATAGCCAGGTTGTCAACATGCTGCAGCAACCGGCCATTGATATCTTTGATATACACCGATTCGAGAAAAACAGAATGGGCTTTAATCTCTGCGGCCAGTTCCAGCCTTTCATATACATTCATTGCGTTGCCGCCAAGCCATATACCTGCGCCAACAGCTTTCAGTTCAGGTGCTGCTTCATATAATTCAAAAGAGATACCCCGCTGCTGTAAGGCAATAGCAGCTGTTAGTCCGCCGATACCCGCACCTATGATGATCACTTTCATGCTTTTTATTTTAGTACAAATGTACTAAATTTGTACAATTGTACTAATTTTTTAAATGCCTTTATTAATCAGTATGCTTGTCCCATTAAATGAAATGATCTTTTCAAACTCTACGCCCTGTTGTTTAAAAAAAGAATTAACCCACCGCCATCAGCAGCAAATACAACAAATACATTTCTACCCCTTCCCTAAATCAACAATCAAAAAACAATCAACCAATCAACTTCGTCAATCGTCAATCGTCAGTCGTGAGAGGATCGAGAGACGAGAATCGAGACCCCATCCCAATCCCTAATCCCCAACTACCCATTCCATCTCCCTACCAATCAACCACTCAACTCATCAACCAATCAACTTCGTCAATCGTGAATCGTCAATCGTCAATCGTGAGAGGATCGAGAAACGAGAAACGAGAATCGAGACCCCAACCCC
>CBJLMB010000006.1:0-202049 GCA_966424055.1 uncultured Deminuibacter sp.
TAAATGATGTGCCTACTGGCTTTACTTATGTGAGCAGCAATACCAGCAGCGGTACCTATAACAATGGCCTGTGGACAGTAGATGCCAAAGCTGGTCAAACAGCAACGCTGAGTTTGATAATGAAAGCCAATGCCACCGGCCCCTACAGCAACGTGGCAGTAGTAGGTGATCCAACCAATCCGAACAACCCAAGCGATACCGCTAAACTGGTAAGCTTAGGCATTAAGAAAACCGCTGACAAGAGCAATGTAAAACCTGGTGACCAGGTAACTTTTATTGTAGCATTGAGTAATTACGGTAATAAAGATAGTGCTGGTATCCAGGTGCACGAATGGCCAACCGGCTTTACTTATATGAGCAGCAATACCAGCAGCGGATCGTATAATAATGCAAACGCTGTATGGACGGTCAACGCAATAGCAGGTAAAACAGCCACACTCACCCTGGTCATGAAGGCCGGTACAGAAGGGCCTTACCGGAATATCGTTGTGGCTGGAGATCCCAATGATCCCAATAGTCCTAGAGATACGGTGGTGTTATCTACTTCTCTTACTGTAAGTATTGATAGTAAGATCGGAGCCAGTTGTCATGGTAGCAATACCGGAAGTGCTACAGCCCTTGCTGCAGGTGGTGTACCGCCTTATGCATATCACTGGGATACACAACCGGTTCAAACCACTGCTACCGCCAGCAATCTGGCAGCAGGAAATTACACAGTAACTGTTACAGATGCCGCAGGTAATATAGCTTCTACCAATGTTACGATAGGCGAGGTGATCAACCTGTTCTCGCTGAATAAACTGGTGGTGAATAATGAAAACCGGAACCTGGTAGTAAGCGGTGCTACCATTGTTAATGGCTTGGTAAGAGTGGTATTCCCTGATAATAGTTCGGCTTCAACAGTAGCCGATAACCAGGGATTATTCGAGGTGATCTCCGCTGTTCCGCAACCTGCAGGACCTGTAGTGATCACTGTAACAGACCCTGTTACCCAGCTTGCCTGCAGTAGAACAGAGATGAATGATAGAGGTGTAACACCGCCAGCTAAACAAGCTGATCTGGCCATCACCAAACAGGTAACCAATTCCGGCGCCCTGGTGGTTGGTAAAGATGCAGCTTTCAGGATAACGGTGACCAATAACGGCCCCGACGGCTCAACAGGGGTACAGGTTACAGATACGCTGATGGTAAATCTTGGCGCTCCTGTTGATATTGTGGTATCTGCCGGCACTACATCTTACGATGCTGCATCAGGGATACTTTTATGGACAATAGGCAATATGGATGCCCAGGCTACCGCTACACTCAGCTTCAATGCACGCATCAATAGCGGTGGTGTGGTAATGAATACCGCAACAGTATCTGGTGATGTTAAAGATCCCGACCTGTCAAATAACAGGGCATCCACCAATGCGGTGCCGGTACAGGGTGATCTGTTCATCCCCAATGTGATCACACCCAACGGTGATGGTAAGAACGATAAGTTCGTGATACCCGGCCTGGTTCGATATCCCGGTTCTTCACTGGTTATTTATAACCGCTGGGGTAACCAGGTGTTCCATTCAGAGAATTACGAAAATAACTGGGATGCAAACGGTTTAAGTGGTGGTACTTACTATTATATACTTAGGGTGAAAATGCAAAATGGTATGCAGTTGTATAAGGGTTGGATCGAGGTGTTGAAGTAACCCTGATATATTGTTCAATAATAACAAAGTAAAAAATATGCGACTAAAAATAATATGCTTTATTGCCGGGATCTGTGCAAGCTTGCTCAGCTATGCACAGCAGGATGTGCAGTTCAGCCAGTATGTGTTCAACGGGTTAACGGTGAACCCGGCATATGCAGGTTATAAGGAAGATACTTACCTCAGTGCTATATACCGTAACCAATGGACCGGCTTTCCCGGTGCCCCGCAAACAGGTGGGGTATCGCTCGATGGCCTGCCAGGTTGGGGTAAAAACGGGAGTGTGGGCCTGGGCGGACAAATCTTGTGGGATAAGCTCGGTCCGCAACAATCCCTTTCCCTGTTCGGCTCTTATTCTTATCGCATACCGCTTGATGAAGATGGTGAACGTCGCCTGTGCCTGGGTATTGGTTTTGGTGTTACACAATATTCTATTGACGGCGGCATGCTGGTGCCCACAGATAATAACGATCTTTCTATCCCTACGGGCAAGGTGAGTAATTACAAACCCGACGCACGTTTCGGCATTTATTATTTCTCACCGAAATTTTATCTCGGTGCTTCAGCGCTCGACCTGTTTTCTAATAACCTGTTCAATAATGTTGCTGTATCTGCCAGCAATACAAAATATCTCACCATCCGTAAAACAAGGCATTTTTATCTTACTTCAGGGTTCCTGGTAAACTTGTCTGACAATGTGAAACTGAAACCTTCTTTTATGATGAAGGAAGATTTTAAAGGCCCCACCAATTTCGATTTTAACCTGTTCATGCTGCTGGGAGAACGCCTTTGGATAGGCGGCTCTTACCGCACTGCCGTTAAATTGTGGAACAAAAACAATCTGCAGCCCGACCTGCAGCAAACCGATGCAGCAAGCGCTATCGTTGAATTTTATATAACCGACAGGCTGCGCGCAGGTTATTCATACGATTTCACTACCAGCGGACTGGCAGGGCAGCAAAGCGGAACACATGAGATATCCATCGGCCTGGTATTGCCTGACAGGCGCAGCAAAGAACGGGTCATCGGTCCGAGGTATTTTTAAGATCAATCCAACATTGTTAAATGCCTAACTGATTTTTCACCCTTAGCCAAAATGGTATGAAGAAGATAATGATATACATCCTGCTTGTGGTATTCGGAATTGGTGTTGTGGAGGCGCAGGAACAAAAGCAAACAATTGACCGGGCGGATGAATATTTTAGCCGTTATGAATACGCACTGGCTGCAAGGCTTTATGAAAAACTGGCCGACAGGAAAAATCCCAAAGCTGCCTTGCTGGAGAAACTGGCTACTTGTTACCGGAAAACCAATGACTATGTCAATGCAGCTAAATGGTATGCACGTCTCACACAATACCCCGGCACAGATACCATCAACCTGCTGTATTATGCCGATATGCTGAAAAGCGCTGGCAGGTATTCTGATGCAAGAGATGCGTATCATCTCTATATTCAAAAAACAGGGAACAGTACCCTCGCCACAGCACGGCTGGCTGGTTGCGATTCTGCTATCCTGTGGATGCGTAATCCTACACAATACCGTATAGATAACCTGCATACCATCAATACAGCCAGTGCCGACTGGGGCGCTGTATGGTATGGCAACGACAGCATTGTATTTACTTCCGATTATATGCACCCGTATGCACTGGATAGTAAAACCAGGATCAATAAAAAAGATTTTGGCTGGACTGATCAGCCTTACCAGAAACTGTATATTGTAGACAGCACGGCAAGAAATGGCTTCGGGTTCATCAGCGATCTTTCTGCTGTTATCAACCGCTCCTTGTTCCACGTAGGGCCGGTAGTGTTTTCAAAGAATGGCGACACCGCTTATATTACTTATACCAATCCCGGCCGCATACCTTATAAAAGAGAGAAACCATCAGAAGTGTATGGTACCCGCCGGCTGGAATTATATGTATCTGTAAAAAAGAACGGGCAATGGCGGCAGCCGCAGCCTTTTGTATACAATAAACCCGATGAATATTCCATCGGCCATGCTGCATTGAGCAGGGATGGACGTATACTTTATTTTACCAGCGATAAAAAAGGCGGCTATGGTGCAACCGATATCTGGTATTGCGAGAAGTTGAACGATAGCACCTGGGATACACCTAAAAACTGCGGCCCGGTGATCAATACTGCAGGTGCAGAGGAGTTCCCCACTATTGTTGCCGATGGTAATGCTTTGTATTTTTCCAGCGATGGACATGCAGGTATGGGCGGCCTGGATTTATTCAAGGCAGAAGGTAGCGCTGCTCAGTGGAATTCACCTGTTAACCTGCAATACCCGCTGAACTCGCCCGGGGATGATTTTTATTATGAAACAAAAGACCAGTACACCGGCTTTTTGTCTTCCAACAGGCCTGGCGGTATTGGTAGTGATGATATTTACCGTTTTGTACTGGATAAACCGGCAGTGCCTTATCAGCCGCCTGCGCATAAGGTGATTATATTGGAAACCACTGTGCTGGATAAGCAAACCGATCAGCCTGTTACCGGTGCCTGGATACAGCTGACCAATACAGAACGCAATGCCCGCTGGCGGCAACTTACACCGGCTACAGGCAAGGTGTACAATGTAATAGAACCCGGCGCAAGCTATGCGCTACTGGCAGGTAAAAACGGGTTTGATACATCGGGCAAAAACCTGGATACCAAGCAGGCTGATCTGCCAGATACCGTGCGTACTACCATTTATCTCGATCATCTGCAGCTGAAGCCCGGCGATTCTTTTGTACTGGAAAACCTGTTCTACGACCTGGATAAATGGAATATCCGTCCCGATGCTGCGCAGGTGCTGGATAGTTTGGCAGAGGTGCTGAAAAAGCATCCCAATATCAGGATCGCATTGTCTGCCCACACCGATTCACGTGCGAGCAAGGCTTACAACATGCAGCTGTCCGAAAAAAGAGCGAAGTCAGCGGTGGCTTACCTGGTTAAGCAGGGTATTGCACCTGGTCGCCTGGTAGCGAGATGGTATGGCGAAAGCCAGCCTGTTAACGGTTGTGTGGATGGCGTGGAATGTACAGAAGCGGAACACCAGGCTAACCGCAGAACGGAAGTGAAAGTGCTGGAATGATCATATAACCCGCAGGTAAAATGGCCGGGCAGACAGTAGTATTACTGGTCCGGCCATTTTTTCTGCCCGGTAAAAAATTAAGGCTATTTGTAACAAATCACCCGCCGGTACGTTTAAAGCTGGTATGATAACCAAACTACTGTTGCACTGCCAGCTAAACACCCTGATAAAAAGAACTGCCCTGCTGAGCGTGGCTTTCTTTGCTTTTTATACCTGTCCTGCACAATCAATTTCTGCGGATCGAAAGTTTGCACCTGATTCGCTCAGGGAAGACCTGGTATTTTTGAAGACGCAGATCTTTAATGCGCATGCCAACCCGTTTACAGAGCTTTCCAAAGAAAAATATATACAGCTTTTCCATTCGCTCGAAAGCAGGCTGACCGATTCGCTTACCATCACTGATTTTTTCAAACTGGTTAAACCGGTTGTTTCTTATCTGGCAGATGAGCATGCAGAAATATTTTTACCCAAAGCATTAACCGGTTTCCAGCAGGCTTCGGTATTCCTGCCGTTCAATCTTCGCCGGGAAAAACAGCGGTATTTGATCGATACTGTTTTATCGGGGCCTGTATCTGTTACAAAAGGAATGGCGGTTAAAGCGGTGAACAATATCCCGGTGGAACAATTGCTCAGCAGCTGCGCCACCTATGTGCCAGGGCCGCCTGAACGAAGAAAACAAAAAGCATTACTGCAGTTTGGTTATTTGTATGCACTGGCTACACCTCTTGCCCATACATTCGCTGTTACCCTGCAAGATAACCGTGTGCTAACGGTACAGGGCGTGGCGATCAGCACCTGGCAACAATACCTGGACATTACCAATGGCAAGCCCGGCCCATGCGCCAATAAGATCAGTTACACAAAATTCGGGGAAACCGGGTATGTCAATACCTGTTCATTCGATACCAGGAGCGACAGTGATTTCCAGTTGTATGCAAAAGCGATTGACAGCATATTTAGCTTGGTGCAGCGCGATGAAGTGAAAAGGTTGCTGATTGATGTGAGCCAAAACAGCGGCGGCAATTCGGCTGTGGGCAGTCTTCTCATCGATAAATTCTATGCCAGGCCGTACAGAAGCTATTCAGTCAACTGGAAAAGAAGTGATGAATACCTGCGCCTGATAAAATCCTGGGGTTTTGAAGATAAAAATTATGAACAACTGGAACCCGGAACAGTGCTGCATGGCAATGCCGATACCACCTGGCCTTCAGGCAGTATAAACAGGTTCAAGGGCAAGGTGTTCGTACTGATAGGCAATGCTACTTTTTCAAGCGCCATCATGTTTGCCACTATTATAAAAGACAATGCCATTGCCCCCCTGGTGGGTCAAACACCCGGGAACGGTCATCCTTCACATTTTGGTGAAATGTTTTTTGCACAATTGCCGCATACCCGGCTGGGTGTTCGTTTCGGTGTAAAGGAATGGATAAGGCCTGCAGGTAAAGCTGCAGGAAATATGCTTACACCAGATATAGTGGCCAACCCGGAAGATATTCCCCGGCTGATAACTGCACTTCCCCGCTAACTACCTGCCGCCTTATGTGTACAGCAATTTATACCTGTACTTCTTTATGCGCAGCTTTCTGTATTACTTGTTTTATCAGCTTCATGCCTTTTTTGCTAACCGGGATAGATTGTTCTCCCAGCCATATCTGGTTACGTTTTAAAGTATGGATACTGGCCTGCGGAACAATATACGATCTGTGTACCCGAATGAACTGCTCTTTGGGTAACTGCTGGTACAGTTTGTTTAGAGAATAGGCGATCACGAATTTTCGCGCAGGTGTGTAAATGCGGATATAGTTACCCCAGGCTTCCACGTACTGGAGATCTCTAAAAAAAATACGTTTCAGGCAGCGGTTGTATTTTATATAAAAGGCATTTAATACAGTGTCGTTACCAGGGTGCCCGGATGTTCCTGGCCTGTTGTGCTGATCTATCAGCTGCAACAATGCCTCCTGTTTAAAAGGTGCCTGTAAAAAAACACTGCTGTCAAAATCGTCAGGGTTGTAAAATTTTTCATACTCTTTTACCAGCAGCACTACAGGCATCCGCGATGCGATCATAGATTTAACAGACCTGGTTTGCCGGCTCCATGCCGGAAGAAAAGCAAACACCATCTGGTGCCCGGGTTGTTCAGGGATATTGTCTGGCCGGGGAAGATCTGTTACCAGCTCTACATGGTTTGTTCCGGGTAATGTTTGCAGCAAAGCGGCCAGTTGCTTTACTTCTTCGCTTTTGTCGTCAATGATGAGATAAGTTTTTTTCATAATTCAGTTTATAGCAACAATAACTCAGCAGGCATGGCAATACCTCCTGCAGGAATGCTTACAATCAATAATATGGATGCATAGCCCGGCTAAGCCCAGGGTCTGCACCGGGCATGCATCATTTATCTTGTTTATTGGGACAATACTTCATCCCGGTGTACATCGGGAAATGGATGTACCACCTGGGTATAATCGATGAAGGGGGGAGCATGTGGGGTTCGGCAACAATTGCCGGTGTTCAGAGACTTGGATAAGACGGATCCGGTTATTTTATTTTCATTGGTTATGGATTGGGCCGGTGTTTTGCGCAAGCCGGTCATAGGGTGTACAGCTCATCTTCTGCGTATCAAGGTTGCAGCGCTGGCTGTAACAGACGGTATAAAGTTATTTTTTGTATGCCTTTTATACGATTAAGAAAAGCTGAAAAAACATAGTACATAAAATAACCATGTGCCGGCGCCCGGAAGAAAAATATTTTCAGCGGCGGTACTGCATTGCACTGTTCGAGGTGGCATTGATCCCTTGTAATACAGATGGGTAAAGGGCTACAGAAGATGACTGGTTCATTGCCGCATGGATATTTTTGCTGCAGTGAAAAAAAGGAAGAAATAAGAAGGTGTACGGCAAGAAGGGATCGGCCGGGTTTTAATGATAAATTAATTATTTAACAATGCTGTTTGCTCCGGTATAAATAAGAAACAGCTAGGGTACATGTTTAGCAAAAGAATGATCCAGGTAACCGCCGCCTGCTGCTGGGTGAACAGGTTGCACGGCAAGCGTAGCAGGCCCCACATACCGGAACGCTGAAAAACCAGTAACTTTAAAAGAAAAAATGGAGCACAAAGGCCTGCTTTTTATTCCGGATATAAGCGGCTTTACCAGGTTTGTGAACGAGATCGAATTGGCGCACAGCCGTTATATTATCCAGCAACTGCTGGAAGTGCTGATTAATGCCAACCAAACAGGACTGGAAATTGCTGAGATAGAAGGGGATGCCATCTTGTTTTACAAGTTCGGCGAACCGGTGAACCTGGGGGTATTGTACAGCCAGGTTGAAAAAATGTTCTGTGCTTTTCATCAATACCTGGCGGCTTATGATCACCGCAAAATATGCCAGTGCAAAGCCTGTGTATCTGCTGCCAGCCTTACACTGAAAGTGATCAGCCACTACGGCGAATTTGCCACGTATAATATCAAACAATTCAAAAAACTGATCGGGAAAGATGTGATCGTGGCGCACCAGCTGCTGAAAAATGATATTGAGCAACATGAATACTGGTTGGTAACACAAAACCTGCTGGCTGATAAACAACCCGAAGGTACACCACAGTGGATGCGCTGGGAAAACAGCATAAAGCAAACCGAAGCCGGTGATATAAATTTTCATTATGCGCAGCTGGGGCATCTGAAAAACCAGTTGCCATCCCACCACCTGCAGCAACTGGAACCGGCAGATAAGGTGAAAATAATTACAGTGTCGAGGGTGTATGCTGTAGATATCAAAACCCTGTGCTTTACTGTAGTGCATTTTGAATACCGTCATCTCTGGCAGGAGGGCATTGAAGCAATAGATGAAGTAGAGCATTTTTTACCAGGCGTTGGCAGCCGTCACCGGCTGGTGCTGAAAAACGGCCAGGTAGAAATGGTGCACATCAGCAGTTTTGCCTATAATCCCGAAGCGGCTGTTGTGTTCAGTGAAACAGATGAAAAAAAGAAAACGGCAACCTGCTTCACCATCGAAAAAATAAATGATAACACCAGCCGGCTTACTATTGATATCTACCTGCAGCGGAATACCGCCAGGCTGGCGGTGTACCGGCTCACAAAAAAAGCAGAGAAAGAGCGGGAACTGCGGCAATCACTCGAAAACCTGGATGGCCTGGTGAAAAAAATGGAGCTGCCTCTCGAATTCTGATAAGCCAGCGGTTTAGCCCATATACATTTCCATCTGCAAACGGCTTTCTTCCAGGTCAAGCTCTCTTTCTATTTTGCGCAGCACCTCTTCGCTTACCCCACCGGTCTTATGCAGCTGCAGCAATTCTTTTCTTTCCACCGCGATCAGGTCTATCTGCAACTGCGAAAACTGGTTAAATACATTGGTATCAGGCTGCGCTTCATTGCCAAAATACCCCGGAGGTAAATCGGTTTTCTGCAGCCGGTTGTATTTTATCTCGTATTTGCTTTTCAGGTTGTTCAGCAGTTCATCATTGAGCTGTGAGAGGTTTTCTTCTATATAAGCGATGGTATTGCTCACCACTTTTGTACGGATATCGTATTCTTCTGCTACCATAAAATGTGGTTGTATTTTCATCTTCCTGATCACCCAGGGCAGTGTAAAACCCAGTAACACCAATGTAGATACAATGACACAGAAGGTAAGATAGATCAGCAGGTTGCGGTGCGGAAAGTTTTGCCCGTTACCCAGCAGCAGGGGCAGCGATAAAACAGCCGCCATGGAAACAACGCCCCGCATACCCGCCCAGCCGAACAGCACAATATTGCGTGGATCAGTGGCAATGGTTTCTGATTTTCTGCCCGTCAGCAACCGTGGCAGCATCAGGGATGGCAGTGCCCATATAAACCGTACCACGATCACCACCAGGCTGATGGTGATGCCATATAACAACAGTTCGGAAGTAGAATAGTCATGAATGCCACCCAGCACACTGCGCAGCTGTAAACCGATCAGGATAAAGATGAGGCCGTTTAAGATAAACACCACTACATCCCATACTGCATAAGCCATAATACGGCTCTGGTGTGTTAATATTTCACCTGAATAAAAGGAGAGATAGAGCCCACAGCTGACCACCGCCAGTACTCCGGAAACATGAAAATGCTCAGACAGCAGATAGGCTGCAAAAGGAGTAAGAAAGGTGAGGGTAACTTCGATCACCGGGTCGCAGATGAATTTTTTATGTATCAGCCGCATACACCAGGCAATGGCCAGCCCGATAGCCACACCTGCAATCACCACTACCAGGAAATTTAAGCCTGCTTCCCAGAAAACAAAATTGCCCGCCATGACCGCTGCAAGTGCATATTTATAAGCAATAAGACCGCTGGCATCATTCACAAGGCTTTCTCCTTCCAGTATGGCGATCATGCGCGGGTGTAGTCCCAAACCCTTAGTGATAGAAGTGGCTGCTACTGCATCGGGCGGCGAAACAATGGCGCCGAGTAAAAAAGCAAGGGGCCAGCTCATGCCCGGTATCAGGTAATAAGCCGCTACAGCCACCAACCCTGTTGTAAACAAAACCAGTCCGAATGCGGCCAGCATAATAGGTCGTTTATTGGCTTTGAATTCGTGCCAGCTGGTTTTCCAGGCAGCGCCATACAACAGGGGTGGAAGAAAAATGAGAAAAACAATATCCGGCTGTAAACTGATCACAGGCAAATCGGGTATCAAACTGATCACCACCCCGCATAAAACCAGTATAATGGGAAACGGGAAGCGGTACTTATTACTGAGCACCGCCAGAAAGGTAACACCAAATAGCAAGAGTATAATCAGTCCTATATTTTCCATACGTACCGGTTCTGGGTAAAAATAAGCAGAACCGGCAGTATTCGCACAGACAGGTATAAAACTGTACCATTTATCCGCTAATGATAAAATTGCAGCGGGCCAGCTGATTACCCGCTATGGCAATCCAGGGAAGGATCACTGCGGCAAGCTGTTTTTTTATAGCTTTACCACGCGTGGTTATACGCCTGCAGTATTGCAACATTAAAATGTAGTAACGATCGTATGAGTTTTTTACAGGTATCGGGTATCACCAGACTGGAAAGAGGCAGGGCAGTAGTGAAAAATATCAGTTTTACACAGCAGCAGTTCAGGCAACTGGCAATTGCCGGTGAAACAGGATCAGGAAAAAGCAGTTTGCTGCGGCTGATAGCCGGTTTAATAGAATCGGATGGCGGCGAGGTTTTATTTGAGGGAAAAAAAATTATTGGCCCGGCAGACAAGCTGATCCCCGGTCATCCAGGCATCGCCTACCTGTCGCAATATTTTGAACTGCCTAATTTTTTGCAGGTAGAAGAGGTATTGTCTTATGCCAGCAGGCTGACAGATGAAGAAACAACCGCATTGTACGGCGTATGCAGGATCAGTCATTTACTGCAACGGCGTACCGACCAGCTGTCTGGCGGCGAAAAACAACGCATTGCCATGGCCAGGGAATTGCTGGGCAGTCCCAGGCTGCTGCTGCTGGATGAGCCTTATTCTAATCTCGACATGATCCACAAACGTATTTTGAAAGAAGTGATCCATGATATAGGCGAGAAACTGAAGATCACCTGTATCCTTGTTTCACATGACCCGCTGGATGCGCTTTCCTGGGCTGATGAACTTATGGTGCTGAAAGATGGCCAGGTGCAGCAGCAGGGAACACCATGGCAGATATACCGGCAACCGGTTAATGAATATGTAGCCGGGTTGTTTGGTGGGTATACTATACTGAATGATGCACAGGCCCGGGCTTTTAGCCTGCCTGCTGAAGCTGCCGGGGGGAAGAATATATTTGTGCGCCCAGAACTTTTTCAACTCTCGCACAAGGGTACCCCGCAAACAAAGGGAACTGTGAAACGGCTGGGCTATGGCGGTAGCTTTTACGAGCTGGATATTCAGCTTGCTTCCGGTAGCATTACCGCTAAAACCAGTAATGGTGAATGGGCCAGGGGCGATGAACTGTATGTATCACTGGCACCGGAAAATATATGGTACCTATAGAGCAGCTGCAGCTGGGCAATTGATAAGAATATTTTGTTTCCATCATGTATATTGCCTGCAGGTATAAAATAAAACAGCAGTATGAAACGATCTGAAATAAACCAGGTGATAAACCAGGCAAAAAATTTTTTTGAACAAAATGGATGGGCGCTTCCCCCCAAACCAAGATGGGATGTAACTGATTTCGGCCTGGGTGATTTTGGGCGTACAGGACTGTTGCTGGTGAACCTTGCGGAAGAACCGGAATATTGCGAAAAACTGATGTATGCACTGCGCAACCAGCTAACGCCTGCGCATTGTCATCAAAAGAAAAAAGAAGATATTATCTGCCGCACCGGTACGCTTGTTATCATTCTCTGGAACCAGGATCCTGCATGCGTAAAGGATCCCGGGCAGGTGCATGTGCGTGTAAACGGGAAACATACAACCATTGATGCGGGTGCGCCGCTGCAGCTGCGGTCAGGCGAAAGGGTTACCATTACACCTGGTTTATGGCATGCGTTTTATCCTGCATCTGACGAATGCATAATTGGAGAAGTATCCACCGCCAATGACGACCTGAACGATAATTTTTTTTCCGATAAGGCCATCGGCCGCTTCTCCAGTATAGAAGAGGATGAGCCACCGGTGGTGCGCCTGTTAAGCGATGTGGAATAATATCAGAAATAATCCTGCAGGTAATATTCATCTGTGTTGCAATACAGCCAGGAGTAAATATGCAGGTCTTTGATATTGGTTTGCAGTTTTCTTTTCATGTGCAACACGGGACTGCCACTGCCCACTTTTAGTATTTTGCCCATGTTTTTATCAGCGGCAATGGCCCATATATTTTGTTCGCCGCCTTTTACTTCCACTTCATAATGCTCGTTCAGCAGTTTGAATAAAGATCGGTTGGCCAGGTTCCTGGTGGTGAACCTGGGTAGATGTATATCGGTGATAAAAGTTTCTTCAAACAAAACAGGCACATCATTGATATAGCGCAAACGGGTAAAGAAAATGCAGCCGGCTTCCAGCTCTGCATTACCGAGTGTGTAAAAAAAAGGTGATGGCCAGGTGGTTTTAACAGGCTCCTGCAGCAGTTCTGTTTTTAAATTTTTGTTACCCACACCGGTGGTTACCCCGATGATCGACAAAATGCCCAGTCCTTTTTTAGGCTCCAGTACTACACTGCCTTTGCCATGGTGAATATGGATATAACCCAGCCGTTTCAGCTCCGCCAGTGCCTGTCTTACTGTTGGGCGGGTGGTATTGTACGACCGGCAGAGATCATTTTCTGAAGGCAGCAGGTCGCCGTTTTGGTATTTGCCTTCATCAATTAATTTCCGCAGGTCATTGATCATCTGTTTATAGATAGGAAGAGCAGCTTTTGAACGCATTGTACTTGTAATATCGACAAATGTAAAAATTATTTGAAATTAAGTTGTATTTACAAGTTTCATTTCTGCTTTCCTGATAAACTGAGCCTCAGCCTGTTTCAAAAATACCAGGCAATGCCAGGCCGGTGGTAGCGCCGGGAGATAGCAGGCCGCTGACATGAAAAACGACAAATGTCGGCCAGCTTTTTTTGATGCGTTGCACGCTGGAAACCAGGCAGAAAACTCTGTTTGAATCCCCCCGGAAGATGTAAAAACTTTGATAACTTTAGGGGGATGAATCCGTTGGCAGAAAACGGTTATTTATTCACCCTGTTTATAGAAAAATTTTGGGATTATGCGCAATGGCTTTTTGGTGGGAGGGAACTGGATCATTGATTTCGTTAAAATAATAGATACATACCCGGCAGAAGAAAAACTGGTGAACATTCTGGCCGAATACAGCTGCAACGGCGGGTCTGCTTATAATATCACCAAAGCATTGTATAAACTGGGCGTACCTTTCCCGCTGGAAGGTATCGGGAGAGTAGGAGATGATGCAAGCGGGCATGCGATCATTGAAGAGTGCACCAGCCTGGGTATTGATACCAGGCAGATCAGAACAACTGCAGGTGTACATACGGCCTATACAGATGTGATGCTGGTGAAATCTACCGGCAAACGCACATTCTTTCATCAGCGCGGCGCCAATGCAGCACTCTCTGGCGAAGATTTTGATTTTGCCTCTTCTGCCGCAAGGATCTTTCACCTGGGCTATCTTTTATTACTCGACCAGCTGGACAAGAAAAACGCCAACGGTTTAACGGGTGCTGCGCATGTTTTGCAACATGCAAAAATGCAGGGGCTCATCACCTCTGCCGACCTGGTTAGTGAAAATGCTGCCCGCTTCAGGGATATCGTACCGCCTTCCCTGCCTTTTGTGGATTATTTGTTCGTGAACGAATTTGAGGCACAGATGCTCACAGGCATCGCAACAACAGCCGGTGGAGCGGTATCTGTAGCCGCCTGTTATGAAGCTGCTGCAACAATACTGGAAATGGGTGTACAGCAATGGGTGGTGCTGCATTTTCCTGAAGGGGCAGTTGCATTGGGCAAAAATGGCGGCAAGTTGTTTCAGCCCGGCATCCAGCTGCCACCGCAGAAAATAGTGGGCGCACTGGGAGTGGGAGATGCTTTTGCCGCCGGTGTACTGTTGGGTGTGCATGAACAATGGACGATGAAAGAATGCCTAACCCTGGGCGTATGCGCAGCTGCTTCCTGTTTATTTGAAGCGACTTCTTCCGATGGCATCCTGCCTGTGAATGCCTGCCTGGAATTATCCCGCACCTATGGCTTCCGTAATGAGCTACAGCCCTGAGCCACGTGAAGCCTTTTATAGCTGCGAGCGATGAGCTTCCAGCTATGAGTGTCTTGTCCAGTCGGCAGTCGGCAGTCCACAGTCCACAGGTCGTTGAACAGCATACAACCCGGAAAATATTCCTTTCTGCGTTTTCCGCGTATTCCGCGAGATACATTTCTCGTAGCTCAGAGCTATTCGCTTGAAGCTTTTTATGGCTGCCAGCTATGCGCTTCCAGCTATGAATGTCTTGTCCAGTCGGCAGTCCACAGGTCGTTGAACAGCATACAACCTGGAAAATATTCCTTTCTGCGTTTTCCGCGTATTCCGCGAGATGAATTCCTTGTAGCTCAGCGCTATTCGCTTGAAGCTTTTTTATGGCTGCGAGCAAGTAACAGGAAACCTTCCTGTTTGCCTGTACAGGACTTTTAAAAATAAAATAAACTTGTATATACAAGATGAAGGCATTTCTCCTATCTTTGTTTTCCCTCTTTGGAAAGAAGACAAAAGGCTAACATGAAACAACTGACTGCCGGCGGGCTGCTGATTATTTTACTATTGCTGCATATCCAGGCAAAAAGCCAGTCGGCGGAGACAGTTAATTTTCAGATGTCTGGTTATACTTTTCAGCTGACAGGCGATCTGAAAGGGTTTAATGCCGGTTTTTCCTCGCACAAGGAACAGGAGGGGATCGCGTATGTCACGCTCACCCTCCAGGCAGAGAAAAAGATACAGCCTGCGCCGCTGAATATCCGGTGGAGCTACCCGATGGTGAATGTAGCAGGTGTATGGACACCCGGCAGAAGCCTGAATAAAAATATCAACGCCGGCGGAGGCACGGCATTGCTGAAATCCAGGGCCACCACCAATGCACCGGTAACCGTGCTGTTGGGTTATGATAATACCAACCGCATCAGCTTTGCCTGTTCCGATGCACTTAATTCGCTCAATCTTTCTTCCCGTGTCAATGAAAGCACTGCTATGGCCGATTGTGAAATACAGCTTTTCACAGAACCACAGCCCGCTATCGATCATTATGAACTTACTATACGGCTGGATACCCGTACCATCCCTTACTGGCAGGCATTGAAAGAGGTGTCTGCCTGGTGGGCAGCGATGCCACAGTATAAACCTGCCGCTGTTCCAGACAAGGCCCGCTGGCCGATGTACTCTACCTGGTATAGTTTTCACCAGCAGCTGGATCTGACCGGGATAGAAAAGCAATGCCGCCTGGCCAGGGCATTGGGCTGCGAAACCGTGATCGTGGATGATGGCTGGCAAATGCAGAACAATCAACCAGGCTATGCGTATACCGGCGACTGGGAGCCGGTGAAGATTCCGCAGATGAAAGAAATGACCCGGAAGATACATGCGCTGGGCATGAAATGCATGCTCTGGTATTCGGTACCTTTTGTAGGGGAGAACGCCAAAGCAAATGCCCGCTTTACAGGCAAATACCTGTACTACCGGAAACGATGGAAAGCATATGCGCTGGATCCCCGTTTTCCCGAAGTAAGGGCTTATCTCATCGGTAAATACAGGGATGCATTGCAGAACTGGGACCTGGATGGTTTTAAACTGGATTTTGTAGACCAGTTTGTGCCGGATGAAAATGCCGTACAAACAAACACCGATGGACGTGATTATGCATCCATCAATGAAGCGGTAGACCGCTTGCTCACCGATGTGATCACTGAACTGAAATCACTGAAGCCTGATGTGATGATCGAATTCAGGCAAAGCTATACCGGCCCGCTGATGCGCAAATACGGCAATATGTTCCGTGCAGGCGATACGCCCAATGATGCACTTACCAACAGGGTAAGCACAACAGATATCCGTTTGCTTTGCGGTGAAACTGCTGCGCATGCTGATATGCTGATGTGGAACAGCCATGAACAAACACCACTGGCTGCCCTGCAGCTGCTCAATGTGCTTTTCAGCGTACCACAGATATCCGTGAAGCTGGATGAAATACCGGCTGAACAGCAGAAAATGCTGGGCTTCTGGCTGCAGTACTGGCGGGAGAACCGGGCGGTATTGCTCGACGGCCAATTCAAGCCAGCTGATCCAATACTGAATTACCCGCAGATCACAGCCCTTGGCAGCGACAAACAAATCACTGCCATATACGAACCCGGCAGCATAGTTACACTGCAGCATACAGCTGCCACGGCCATCGACCTGGTTAATGCTTCTGCAGCTGATGCCATTGTTGTGGAATGGCTGGGCGATGCCGGCACAAGACCGGTGCAGGTGTATGATTGTACCGGCAAACTTATTTCTTCCCGCAGCAGGCAACTGGCCAAAGGGCTGCTGAAGCTGGATGTGCCGCCGGCCGGGCTGGTCAGCATCCGTTAACCTGCCTGCAGGAGAGCTGAATAAATAGCAACGGAAAAATTTGTAAAAAAATCTTTTTCAACTTGTATATACAAGTTGAAAAAGATTTTATCTTTACTGCGCCAGATTCATTTGTATTAAACCTGTTCTCTTCCGCAGCAGCATCAGTAAAAGAGGTTGCTGCCGGTTAACAATTTTACACCTGCTTATGTAAACGATTGCTATGCGTAAAAAATCATGATACCATATTCTGTCTGCCCGTCCGGCAATTGCATACATAGCTATACGATGAAGAAAGCACTGTTGACAGTAATCTTTACCCATTACCGGATATACCAAACATGAACCAGAACAAAAGCAAAACTGCGTTGATTGCCCTTTTACTAAAAGAAAAAATATGAAAACTACATTAACTGCGAATGACTACTGGCGTGCTTTTACTGCACTTGCATTTAATCGTGTATTATGGGTGCTTTTGCTGGCCGGCATATTTTACAAAGGCCATGCACAGGATGTGGCAGGAAAAAAAATTACAGGTACCGTAACCGGCAAGGGACAGCCATTGCAGGGCGTGAGCGTTACGGTAAAAGGCCACCAGCACGGGGCTATCACAGGTGCTGACGGCAAATTCAGTATTACGCTTCCTGCCCGGGGCGAAAATGTGCTGCTATTTAAATACATTGGCTACCGTACAAAAGAACTGGCCCCCGGCGAACAAACCAGTTTGCAGGTAGAGTTAACAGAGGAGGCTAACCAGATGAATGATGTGATCGTGGTGGGCTATGGCAATGCACGCCGCGGCGACCTCAGCTCTTCTATCGGTTCTATTAAAGGGGCCGATATCGCAAATGTACCTGTTACCAACCTGGACGCAGCCATACAGGGAAAAGTGTCGGGCGTACAGGTGGTGCAGAACTCCGGCGCACCGGGTGATGAAACCTATATCCGTATCAGGGGCAATGGATCTTTGTTTGGAGAGAACCGGCCATTGTACGTGATTGATGGAGTACCCATGAACAATATCCCTGCAGGTGCTTCACCACTGAATGGCGACGGGCAAAGGATCACAGCTACCAATGATATTAACCCGAACGATGTACAATCGATCGAAGTATTGAAAGATGCTGCCGCTACCGCTATTTATGGTTCAAGAGCCGCCAATGGGGTAATACTGATCACCACTAAGAAAGGATCGGCCGGTAAATCGAAGTTCAATGCAAGCGGCTATACCGGTGTATCGGAAATAACCAAACGCCTGCCTTTACTGAATAGCAAACAATATGTTGACCTGATACAGGAATCTCGTACCAATGCAGGACTGGCGCCAGATACAACGATTGTGTATACAGGCAATAACACCAACTGGCAGGACGCGGTTTTCAGAAAAGCGCCCATATCAGAATACAATCTTTCCGTTTCGGGCGGTGCCAATAAGGTGACACATTATATCTCTTTCGGTTATCTCGACCAGGCCGGTACAATTGTGGGGCTGCAGCATTTTAACCGCTTCAATGGAAGGATCAATCTTGATTATATGGCTACCGACCGGCTGCGCATCGGCGTTAATGTGAATGGTACGCACTCTATCAATAACCGGATGGACAATAATTTTTCCGGTGCTTCGGTACTGGCCAATGCATTGATCGAGAATCCGAACAATCCTATTTATAATAAAGATGGTACTTATTATTTCGATCCCAACCGCAGGGCTGTTAACCCCGTGATGATCGCCAATACACTCCGCTTTAAATCGATTGTAGACCGTTATGTAGGCAATATCTATGGTGAATATGCTATTACCAAAGGACTGAAATTTAAAACTAGCTTTGGTATGGATAACCAGAGCATACAGGACGACCGGTACCAGTCAGTGATTTTGAATGGTAACACGCCGGCTTCCGGTGCAGCTGATTTTTTCACACAGCTGTTGTGGCTGAATGAAAACACGCTGAGCTATTCACCCACACTGAAAGGAAAACACCGGCTTACTGCGGTGGTGGGCCAGAGTGCGCAGATCACCACGATCCGCCGCATCGGTGCTGCGGGCAATACCAATGCCACCGATCTGATAGAAGCCATCACTGGTTTTACCAACCGTACCGAAGCAAGTGATTACCGTTCGCAATCGGGCCTGGTTTCTTATTTCGGCAGGGCCAACTACAACTATGGTGACCGCTACCTGCTGCAGCTGGCGGCAAGGGCAGATGGCTCTTCCCGTTTTGGTACCAACAAAAAATATGGCTTCTTTCCAACAGTATCCGGTGCATGGCGTATCAGCAGTGAAGCATTTATGCAGCGGCAGCATTTTATCAACGATCTTAAACTGCGCGCCAGTATAGGTGTTTCAGGCAGCCAGGAAGGATTGGGCAATGATTTTCCTTCTCTGGCCACTTATGCCACCGGTGTTAATTATGGTGCAGAGCCTGGTATTGCCGCATCTACTTTGTCTAACAAAGACCTCAGCTGGGAAGCTACCACACAAACCAATTTAGGGCTTGATCTTTCTTTCTGGGACAACCGTTTTACCATTACAGTAGATGCTTACCGCAAGGTGACCAACAGGCTTATCTTTAAACTCGACCTGCCTTATACCTCCGGGTTCAGCCGCACCAATGGTGCCAATATCGGGCAACTGGTGAACAAAGGGCTCGACCTGAACCTGAATATGGACCTGATACGGGGTGCATTCAACTGGAATGCGAACTACAATATGTCGTTCAACAGGAATAAGATCACCAGCCTGCCTGAACTGGTTGTCGGTGACCCCAGCAGCTCAGACTTTACAGAAAGTTTGCCCGGCTATTATGGTACCAGTATGCCAACCAGCATTTACCGTGTAGGCGCGCCCGTAGGCTCTTTCTTTGGTTACCGTAACAAAGGTATTGACCCCGCCACCGGTAATTTCACTTATGATGATGTAAACAAAGACGGTAAAATTACCGCTGCCGACCGCGTGATCATCGGCAATGCTTTACCCAAGTTTACCGGCGGCCTTACCAATACATTCAACTATAAAGGATTTGACCTGAGCATTTTTGTATACTGGTCATACGGCAACCAGGTGTATAACCAAACCCGCGCTATTCTTGAACGGATGAGCACTTACAATAACGGTAATACCAATACTTTAAAACGGTGGACTTCATCCAACACCAGCACCGATGTGCCTAAAGCAATGTTCAACGACCCGGTAGTGCCTGGCAGTTTAACCAATGGTGAAATGTCGCAGCGCTGGGTGGAAGATGGTTCTTTCATTCGTCTTAAAAACATAACACTGGGTTATAACCTGCCGGCCTGCTGGCTGAAGCATGTTGGTATTGGCAGTGCAAGAGTATATATCAGCGGACAAAACCTCGCGCTGATCACCAGCTATTCCGGTTACGATCCTGAATCGCAGAACCAGTCGGTGAAAAATTCCCAGCTGGGTATTGATTATGCCACACAGCCGCAGCCACGTACGCTGATGGCCGGTATCAATGTTAATTTTTAAAAATGAGAACCATGAAAAGATTATCCTACCTGACCATATACCTGGTGTTCCTGTTTTTTACAGCCTGTTCCAAAGTGCTTGATCAAACACCGGAAGACAAGATCACAGAAGAAAATTTCTGGAAAACACCCAATGATGCCGAATCCGCTGCTACCGGCATTTATGCAACAGCGCAGCTGCTGGCACAGCAATACCCCCTTGCTTTTGATGCCGGCTCAGATGCAACCACCGGCTTGCTGATCAATTACAGTCCTTTCAGCCAGCACGGCATCCCGGTAGACAATCTCATTGTTGCCACTTACTGGCAGAACAATTATACCGGCATCGGCCGTTGTAACGATCTGTTGAAGAATGTGCCCAATATCAGCGATGGAATGTTTGCACAAGGGCAGAAAGCCAGGATAATGGGTGAAGCGTATTTTATGCGCGCTTATTTTTATTATAACCTGGTAAAAGCTTATGGAGGTGTGCCGCTGGTAACAGTTCCCTATGAATCGTTCAATGCCGATTTTACCATTGCCCGCTCCAGTGTGGATGATATATACAAACAGATCATTGCCGATCTGAAACAGGCAGAAGCCAGTTTGCCGGTATCTTATCCTTCTAATATAGACACCAGGGGGCGTGGTACCAAAGGCGGTGCCCAGGCCCTGTTGGCAAAAGTGTACCTGAGCACAAAAGATTATACGAATGCTGCAGCCAAAGCGCTGGAAGTGATCAACAATAGCACCTACACACTGGCTTCGGGAAGCGCTGCTTACAGCAGTATTTTTTCTGCCAATGGCAAAAACAGTACAGAATCTATTTTTGAAATACAATATGTGAGCTCTTCTTCGCAGGGCAACGGGTTATTTAGTTTTTACATGCCTACCGGTACACCGGCCGGTATACAACCCGGCAGTTACCAGATAGCACCTACTACCAAGATCATCAATGCATATGAAGCCGGTGATATCCGCAAGGCCGCAGCATTGGGGCTTACCAGTAACAACATACCGTACGTAAATAAGTACGCACGGCTTACGAATGGTACAGAGCCCAATATATTCGTGACACGCCTGGCTGATATCTACCTGGTAAGAGCTGAGGCTTTGAACAACCTGGAACAAACCACTGATGCTGCAGCGGCGCTCAACATCATACGCCGCAGGGCATTTGGCCTGCCGCTTACAGCAGCTTCTGTACGTGATTTCCCCAGTGCGAACGATATAGCCAATGGCTACAACCTCACCCTGGCCATCGAAAACGAGCGGTTTAAAGAACTGGCTTTTGAAGGACAGCGTTTTTATGATCTTGCCAGAACAGGCAGGGCAAAGGATGTACTGGGTATCACTGCTGATAAAACCCTTTGGCCTATACCATTACGTGAAATAGGCCGTAACCCGCGCCTGGTGCAGAATGATGGCTATTAGCCCGCAGCCCATGGTTTATAGCTATGATCCGAAGCTGCGGGTAGTCAGTAGTTTTTAAAGCTGCAAGCCATAGGCTGCCAGCTACGAGGTGGGGATGGCCTGCTAAATAGAATGAATTGTTTTGCCGGGCCATCCTGAAAAATATCTTCCTTTCTGCATTTTTTGCATATCCGGGAGATGGATCCTTTGTAGCCCAGCGCTATTAGGTTGCTGCTATAACTGGCAACTTGGGTTATTAGCAGATAACGATGAGCGATGAGTGCGGCGTAAACTGGTGAAACTATAAAAACAAATTGTATGTACCCGATGAAACAAACCTGCTGCCAGATGGGTAAACGGGAATGTGTAACACGGATTGTGCATTTGGTATGCTGTAGGGCTTGCCTTATTGTCAATTTTTAAATACATGCAAAAATGAAAAAGTATATCCTTCAACTGGTATTTGCAATACTGTTGCATACAATAGGCCGGGCGCAATACACCACCACCTGGATAGCCAACACCTTCGGTGACAATCCCAGTCATGTGGGCAACTGCGCCCGCAGTATGTGGGTATCACCGGGCGGCATTGTATATACCGCATCAGGCTGGGATGAAAACGGCCGTAACATCGGTATTTACCAGAATGGTATTACGCTGGGTTCTATGGGTGGAACAAAAGATTCACAGGGCAGTGCCATCGGCGGCGATTCAAATTATGTGTATACTGCACAGGAAACACCGAACTCGGGCAAGATCGGCCGCTACAAAAGGGCTACCAGGGTACGTGACCTGCTTTTCCAGGCCAGTACCAGTACTGTTGCCGGTGATCTCATCAAAGGCATCGTGGTATTTAATAACGAACTGTATGTAAGTGATTCTGCCGGCGGCAGGATCGCTGTGTTTACTTCCGGTGGAACATTACTGCGTCAATGGGCCGTTACAGCACCGGGCGCACTTGCCCTGGACAGCACAGGTTTTTTATGGGTGGCACAAATGGGTGCGGCTACACTGCGCCGCTTTGATACCCTGGGTACTGCCAGCACGGTAATACAGATGGATCCCAGTTCCCGTCCGTCTGCATTGTTTTACGACAATGCTGCTGCACAACTGATGGTTGGTGACCAGGGGCCCGATATGAACATCAAAATATATGGCAATCTCACCGGCACAGCTTCACTGGCTGGTACATTCGGTGTACTGGGTGGTTACCTTAATACCACCAGTGGCATCCGCGGGCAAACAGGCGATAAACGCTTTACACGCGTAGTGGGTATCGGCAAAGATGCATCGGGCAAATTATACGTGCTCAATAATCCCTGGGGTGGCACCTGGGACCTGGGAAGGAATGGTGCCACCGATATTCATTGCTACAGCAACACCGGTACGCTTTTGTGGACACTGCAGGCGCTGAACTTTGAAGGCAATGCTGCCGCAGATCCGGGAACGGATGCAGTGGATTTTTACAGTGGCAACAATATTTATTCCTACAATGGAACCGATGGTGGTGTATACAAAGCCAACACCGTAGATCCCTACCGCTATCCCTGGGATGCCCGTATCCAGATGAGCGATCATAGCAGGGGCGAACATTTTGGTCACCTGTCTTATGTAAATGGGCATCGTATACTGGTAGCCAATAACCAGAATGCTGATATATTCTACACTTATTATTTCAACCCTTCCACCGATGGTTATATCGCCATTCCCGGTGATACTATTTCAAAAGTGAGAAATGGTTTTGATATAGATTCCCTTGGTGATCTATGGATCTCGCAGGATAAAACACTCGCTATCCAGCATTATCCGTTAACTGGTTTTGCCGCCAGTGGCAAACCCATCTGGGGGCCTGTGGTATCTACACCTGTGCCTGCTTCCATCAGGCCGCTGAACCGCCTGGTCTACCTGCCTTCATCAGACAGGATGATCCTTGCAGGCGGCTCTGTGGACTGGACTTTGATAGGCGATACCATACAGGTGTACAATGGCTGGAATGCAGGCAACAGAACACCCAATGTTACCATCACGATCACAAGGGCAAGGGCCAAATCGATGGCAGCAGCAGGTGATTATGTATTTGTGGGCTATTACGCCATACCCAATATCGATGTGTTCGACCTGTCCACCGGTGCGCTCGTGCTCACTATGACCAGCAGCAACAGCAATGTTTATGTGGGAAATGATGTGGATTCGCAATACGGTATCAAAGCATTCAGAAAATCAAATGGCGAATACCTGGTTACCAAAGATGATTACAACGGCTCTAAGATCGTTATTCACCGGTGGACACCCGCTTCTCCTGCGGCAGCAGCCAGTAAAGCGGTGAGCGGGCAAAACACAGCGGTAAAATTATTCGCCTACCCCAATCCTGTAAAAGATATGCTGAATATTGAATTCAGCAATACCAAAGCACTGCACGATCTCAGCATCAGCGTACTGGATTTTTCAGGCAGGATCGTAAAAGTATCCCGCATCGGTAAAACAGAACAGCCCCGCATCAACCTCGCCGGTTTACAGCGTGGCAGCTATATACTGATGGTGGCTGATGCTGCAAGCAATAAATTAATCGGCCAGACAAAATTGATAAAAGAATAAAAAATGAAGGATCGGTCATATCAGTCAACATCAAACCAATCATATCGGAAAAAAATATACAAATGGCTGTACATGGCTGCGGCAGGTTTATGCCTGTCGCAGCCTGCCGTTAGGGCACAAATGAAAGCGCCTCATGAATGGGTGGATTACGATCAGGTGCTGGGTGTTAAAAGCAACCTGCGGCAATACGATTATGATGTAGCCATCATTCATGCATCCACCACTACCAATGTATTATGGCCGGGCGAGCAGCCGGCTTATACCATACAGGTGGTGAACCGGCTGAATACAGCTATTGAAACAGCAGGAAGGATAGATATGATCCGCTATGGAACCAGGGGGCGGCCCAACGATATATGGTTACCCGAGATGGTGAAACTGGCAGATATATCATCGGTCCCGGTAAAAGTGAATATCAGCGCCGGTGGATTTTTCAACCTGGATATTCATCCCCTTATTCCCGATCTGTTCGGTGGGTATGCACTGGTGCTCGACCTGGGCAAATATGGCCGCCGCCTTATTTGCAGCGTGGTACGCACTTATGCTGCTAATCCTAAACGTTTGCAGTTTCCCAAACAGTCACTGGATGATATGGGTGCCGATTTCCTGCAGCGTGTAGGTGTGCAGGCCATCCGTATGGGGGTGGATTATACGCCTACCACCGCAGCGGATTTTGAAGAAAAAATGAAAGAGCTCGACAGCAAGCTGAAGCTGTACAAAGAAAAAAATATCACCGTACTGCTAATGTTCGGTGCAGGAACAGCAGAAATGCCGCTGGGAATGCCGCGTTCTTTTCTCGATTCAGCCGCTGTCATGCGCAAAACCAAACAGGACTATGTATGGCTGCCTTCAGCCGATAATGATTTTAAAAAATTCGTCAACAGGCTTTGTGTGCAATACGGATGGCCCAAGGGGCCGGTAACAGCCGTGTCTTTATGGAATGAGCCTTGGGAAGGGCTTTCAATAGCCGGCTGGCAGTCTGATATACCACGTTACCGTGAAATTTATTCCGTGATGGCCGATGCTGTACTGGATGCCAGGAAAACCGGTGCAGAGGTGCTGGTGGGTGGTGGCGATTCAAATTCCAATGCATGGGATAAATTATTTGCCGATGGAAAAATGACTTATCTGCCCGTGTTCGATTTTTGCTCTATTCATTACCAGGGCATCGAATCTCCCAGCATTTATCCCGAATGGGTGAACCGTAAATCGCCATACGGAAGGGTGAAGATATGGGATACCGAAAGCTGGGTGGGCAATACCGATGACCGGCTGGGATTAACCGTAGCCACCAACCGTTCTACCGGCTACGACCGGTCTATGGGCATTTATGCAGGTTATATGTACACCGGTGGAAGAGGTGCTGAACATTACAAACAAACTGTTTGGACAGCAACAGGAAAAAAAGAAATAGACCGTATACCCGATGCATGGTCGCCTTCTGTAGCCGTAGCTGCCGTACAACACCTGATAGGCGAAAGGGATTTTAAACAATTGCTGTTCACCAACGGGCTGCCCTGGATCATGATCTTTAATGGAAATGATAACAATGCCGATGATGGAACTGCCGTTGTATGTGGTGATATAGGGGAAGCATTCGGCGCCGAGCATGTGCTGTTCCGCGGTGTGCGCGGGCTGAAAGAAATGGCAGACAAAGAAAAAATAAAACAATTGCTGGCGCAATCCGGCTTGTCTGCAGCATTGCGCGACAGCCTGGAGAAAGAACTGAACACCTATCATCCGCTCACAGGCGGAAGAATGGTATTACCTGCAGATAAACGTTTTCAGCTGTTCGATTTTTATGGAAATAAAATACCACCAGGCGCAGACAGCCTGGTGATTCCATTGAATGCCCAGGGGTATTACCTGCGCACCGATGGCGCTAAAGGTTCTTTTGCCCGGTTGCTGGCTGCGCTTCGAACCGCGCGCATAGAAGGTTACGAACCGGTAGAGATCATTGCAAAAGACATGACAGCCCGTATTGAACAGCATCCTGTTTTGCAGCTGCAGTTAACCAATGTGCTCAACAGGCCGGTAGAAGGCAGGTTGCAGGTACAACTGCAGGGGTTGAACACTGATGCACCGGCTGTTGTACAGCTGGCCCCGCATGAATCACGGATCGTGCCTGTAAAGATCAATGGTGGTAAAGCCGCACTCAACAATGCTTATCCTTTAACTGTGCGGTTCGATGCAGGCGCAAACGGCATTGCTGAACATGCAGAAGACATGCATGTAAACCTTGTTTCACGTTTGCACATACAGGTAGACGGCCGCCTCGACGACTGGCAGCAGGCCATCCCCCAAACGGTCAGCAGCAAAGGAACCGGCAGTGTAAACCTTACGGAAGCTGCCTGGTACCCCTTCAAAAATTTTGATACCCGTGCAGATGGCTATGCCAATGGCTTCCTGGCTTATGATGAACAGTATTTTTATTTCGCCGCAAAAGTGGCCGACAACACACCACACCCCGGTACTTACCGTTTTGAAAACCGTGCAGATGATGAATTCTATTACCCGGACACGGCCTATAAAATGGATATGAATAAAACCCTTATTGCCAAAGAAAGTGTAATGCCTGTAACGGCTAGCGATACAGCAGCACTTGAATTACCCGGTGGCCCGGGGCGCATCATGCACTATTGGGAAAGTGGCGACAATACCAGTTCTTTCGGTGCAGATCTGCAGCTGCCGGAAAAACAACTTACCCGCGTTGCATTTTACCTGCCCGCTATAAAAGTATCAGGATTACTCATGGAAGTATTCGATGCCAATACGGGTAAACTGCTGCAGCAGCGCAGCGTCAGCAACCTGTGGAATGGCGCTTATGAAGTGTTTCTTCTCTCGGGCAATATACGGGTGGCACTGCACAGCTTTGGCTGGTGGTACACACCCAAGCTGGCAGCGATGTTCTTTGATGCTACCGGTAAAACGGCTGCAGGCAATACGGCCGCATTTGTTGAAGAAGACCTGGATACCAGGGGTAACTGGAAAAACAAATACGGCAATGCCGGTTATTATATCATCGGGCTGCCACCGCATTTGCCCGGACAGGTTGCTGTACAGGCTGCACATAAAGAGGTAAAGATACCACTGGTATGGCCGGCCGGTGTAAGGCATTTTACCTATCGCAAAAGCCCTGTTACACCGGATAATTCCGGTTTGGGTTATTCGTACGATAATGTGTTGCTGGCATTTAATGTGCTGCCCGCAGGGCAGGATGGAATGATGGCCAACCCACCAGGCACCATGCCCCGCTATACCGGTTATAAATGTACCGACTATGAATATGCCATGAACCAGGTAGCACCGGAATATGGCGGCGGAACAGAAATATGGCGCCTGCTGGTACCAGGTATGAACCGGAAACATTTTTTTCCCCGCCAGCCGAGATCGGTTAACGAAGGACCAGTGAAAAACGGTAAATTGGTGATACGGCGAGATGGCAATACGCTGATCACTGAATGCGCCATATCCTGGTCAGAGCTGCCCGACGTGAAAAAAGCACTCGACGCGGGCAAAACCATCAAACTTTCTTTCAGGGTGAACGACAATGGTGCACCCGGCAGTTGTATGGAGCTGGCCAAAGACCGCAGTGTGTCTAAACTGAATGCGAGGGCTTTTCATCCCGACTGGAAAACACACTGGGCTAATGAACTGGAATTTGCTTTTGAAACAAAATAACAATGATTGCCGCTACCGGCTAAGCCGGTATGGTAAACCTGAACAGGTTATGTTTATGCTGAGAAGAATAAATGGATGGTTAATAACGTGCTTACTGCTGTATGTACCGCAAATACTACACGCACAGCAACCACATACGGCCGCCGGTACACATGTGTTCAATATTGAAGAGGCCGGCGCACGCGGCGACGGACAGACAAACAATACAGTTATTATACAACAGTTGATAGACCGCTGCTCACAGGGCGGTGGTGGAATGGTGTACATACCCGCAGGCCGTTTTTTAACTGGTACCCTGTACCTCAAAAGCAATGTGAACCTGCACCTGGAAACAGGCGCTGTTTTACTGGGCAGCACCACCGCATCAGATTACCCGCAAAATGCACCCGCCGGATCTTCTGCTGAACGGCGCAGCCTGCTGTTTGCTGAAAATGCAAGCCATATTGCGGTTTCAGGTAAAGGATGCATAGACGGGCAGGGGCATAGCCCCACTTTTTATAAAGGCGATAATGCTGCCGGCCGGCCCCGCATCATTCATTTTATAGATTGTACCGATGTTCAGGTACAGGATATCACTTTGAAGAATGCAGCTTTCTGGGTTCAGTATTATAGTGGCTGCGATGGGGTGATGATCCGCGGTATCAAAGTGTACAGCCATAGCAACTGGAACAATGACGGGCTGGATATAGACAGCAGGAACGCCACCATATCCGATTGTATCATTGATTCAGACGATGACGCTTTGTGCTTCAAAAGTGAAAGCCATACAGCCTGTGAACATATTACGGTGAACAATTGTGTACTGGCCAGTAATTGCAATGCAATTAAAATGGGTACTGCTTCGCGCGTGGGTTTTAAAAACATCAGTATCTCCAATTGTGTGGTTAAAATCGCTTCTGAAGACAATATCCGCCACTGGCAAACATCGCTGCAGCATATATCAGCACCCAGATCTGTTTTAGCAGGTATCGCTATTGAAACAGTAGATGGCGGACAAACGGATGGGATCTCCATTTCCAATATTGCCATGACAGCTGTACAAACACCGGTGTTCATCAGGCTGGGCGACCGTGCAAGGAATACCGGTGCACCCGGTACCGCTGCTGTAAGCAGTTTGCGCAATGTACAGATCAGCAATATCACTGCTGAGGCCGCCAGTTTTATCAGTTCTTCTGTAACCGGTATCCCGGGGCATTATGTGGAAAATATTTTACTGGAAAATATCCAGGTAACCTGTCCTGGCGGCAGTACCGGCACCCATACCGGTGAGCAGGTACCGGAGCAGGAAAAAGCTTACCCGGAAAACAGGATGTTCGGCAATGTATTGCCCGCTGCTGGTATTTATGCCAGGCACGTTAAAAATATCACCGTGCACAATATGCGGCTGGTAATGCAGTCGCCAGATCTCCGGCCGGTTTTTGTAGGAGATGATATAAATGGCGCTGAGCTAAAAGGCATACAGGTTCGTCATGCAGCATATGAGCAACCGCTGGTACAACTGCTGCAGAGCCGCGATGTCCTTATTACGGGATGTAACCTGTCAGATAAAGTGAAACGCTTTATAGAGGTAGCAGGCAACAGGTCGGGCAATATCAGTTTGCTGGGTAATAATCTTCACCTGGCAGAACAAGTGTTGGAAAAAACACCGGATGTAAACAAAGATGCAGTGCTCACAGAAAATAACAGTAAATGAAACAACGGGGATTATTGATCAACCAATACATTTTGTATATAAAACATCACGGTAGAAATTATTGCCTGGCAGCCCTGGCGCTGCTCCTGTCCGCCGCATGCCAGGTATCGGCGCAAACAGCATACAAATGGTGGGATCCTCAGCAAAACAGTTTTCCTGTTGTGGAAGGGCTCAGTAGCACAGCACCATATTTTACTGCTGCTACAAATAATAAGCGGCCTGCAAAAATAGCGGGCAACAGGATGGCTGAAGAAATACATGAAGGCCTTTACCTCAAATTCAACTCGGATGCTACAGAATTGGTAGTGCGCTATGTATTGCAGCACAAAACAGGCAATGCTGCGGGATTACCGCTGACAGCCGCTGCCGGGATAGATCTGTATGCAATAGACCACAACGGCAACTGGATATGGCTGCCTGCTAAAAGCAGCTGGGGCGATACCGTCGTTTTCCGTTATGCAAACCTGGCCATCGACCCGGCCTATAAGGGCAGGGATGTGGAATGCAGGCTGTTTTTCCCCCTGGCCGCTAAAATACACTGGATGCAGGTAGGGGTACCCGCAGCCAATAGCTTCACCCCATTGCCGTTGCAACCGGAAAAACCAGTGCTGGTGTATGGTGGCTGTAATACCAGTAATGCAGTGGTATCAAGGCCCGGCCTCGCCTGTTTACCGGTACTGGAACGGAAACTGGACAGGCCTTTTATTTTTACAGACAAACAAACTGCAACAGATAAATGGGCTGGTACGGATGCTAAATTATTTGTACTGGATTGCCTGCCCGGTACCGGTGAAACAATTGGCGAAACATCTGTGGAAACCGATATAGTGCAGGCTGTTGAGGCCATACGTGCGCATCATCCTGCGGTACCTGTACTGCTGGTTGAAAAAGCTGTAACAACAATAGATACTGTTGACAGCAAAATAATCGCGCAGCAGAATGCCGCCCTGCAGAAAGCATACGCAGGATTAATGGAAAAAGGGATTAAGGAATTGTACATGCTAACAGCGCGTGAAGCAGGCCTGGCCAATGATGCAACAGTGGATGGAAATAAATTCTCTGAAACAGGTATGGCACAATATGCTGCCGCTTTTGAACAGGCGATCCGTTCAGCATTGAAAGAGCCGGTAGGCTCTATCAGCACCACCATTCCGGTTGTACAAAGCCGTGATGGCTTATACAACTGGCGCAGCAGGCATGCAGCGGTACTGGAGATAAATAAAAAACAGCCACCTGCCAATATCATCCTGGCCAATTCTATTATTCATTACTGGAGTGGTTTGCCCAAAGGTCCTTTCAGCCGCGGTGACGATTCATGGAACACTTATCTCGCTCCGCTGGATGTAAGAAACCAGGGGTTCGGGTGGGACAGGATAGAGAATGTGTTATGGCGGGTTTACCATGATGAACTCGATGGCTTCAAAGCAAAACACATACTGGTGATGATCGGTACCAATAATTTATCTGCCGGCACCGACAATGATAACGAAATAATCGAAGGGCTTCGCATGCTGGTAAAAGCCATCCACCTGCGCCAGCCGGAAGCCAGACTGTTGTTGTCGGGGCTGCTGCCCAGGCGCAATTTAGAGCAAAGGATAGTACAGCTCAACAATCGTATTGCTGCACTGGCCGGCTCAGTTGGCGCAGGCTATATCAATGCAGGCAAATTATTACTGAACAGCCAGGGAAAAATTGAAGAAACTTATTTTGGCGATGGCCTGCATCCCAATGCTACCGGCTACCGGATCATTGCACCGGTGCTGGCCGCTGCACTGAAAGATGAATAGAAAACCGCATTGTTGCTTCTGGCAGTTAACTTATCTTAGTCTGAACATTTTGCTACCGCCTGCGGTAAAGCAAAGGCAACCGGAATAACGCATAATATGAACAAGAAATCCATCATCGCCGCTTTATTGCTGGCTATTGCTTCTTTCGCTTTCATAAAAAAAGAGAACAAAAAACTGGATATCGTTTTCATCGGCGACAGCATAACCTATGGCGCCGGTGTTAGCAGCAGGGAAGACAGCGCCCCTCCGGCAGTGGCCAGCCGGTACCTTCAAAAAACATTGCCTGCTGAGATCGCTTTTTCCAACCAGGGCAGAAGCGGGTTCACAACAGTAGACTACCTGCCGGCTACTAAAAAAACATTCAGCCAGGTGGTGGATGCTACAAGGGCGCTGCACAAAGAGCAGGATCATGCGTTGCTTTTTTCCATTATGCTGGGCACCAACGACAGCGCTGAAGAAGGCCCCAACGGGTCGCCTGTATCACCTGAGCAATACCAGGCCAACCTGCAGGTCATCACCGACAGCCTGCTGGCGCTGTTCCCCGAAAGCAGGATCGTTCTGCAATACCCCATCTGGTACAGCACGAATACTTATAATGGTGCACGTTATCTTGCCGGGGGATTGCAGCGGCTGCAGGATTATTTTCCGCATATCCAGGCATTGGTGAAATATTATGCCGCCGCAAAACCGGGACATGTATTTGCCGGTAGCAGGGATGCCTTTGATTATTTCAAAAAACACCCCGGTCTGTATCAGTCCGAAAAAGGCAGGCAGGGAATATTTTACCTGCATCCCAATGGAAAAGGCGCTGCTGTGCTGGGTGAGTACTGGGCCAGGTCTATCAAAAAAGTATTGCACAATGCAAGGTGATACGGGTAAGCAATACATCCACGCACTTACAATTTGTAATAAGCAATATTACTTGCCGTTCCGGCCGTTGCCGGGTTAATTTATTCTGATCAAGCTGTAAATTTTTTAGATGTACCGCACCAGACACCTGCTATGGCTGATTGCCTGCCTCAATATCGCTGCACTGCAGGCACAATCAAAAAAAATACTGGATTATGTTGATCCGCTGGTAGGCACAGCGGCCAGCACTACTGCATCTGCCCTCAAACATGGCGAAGGCGGTGAACAGCGGGCCAATACCATTCCTGCTATAGGCCTCCCTTTCGGCATGACGCAATGGACACCACAAACACGTACTACGGAAGAAAAATGTTTGCCACCCTACCTGTACCGCGATACACTGATCAACGGATTCCGCGGTACTCACTGGCTCAGCGGCTCCTGCGTGCCCGATTATGGCAGTGTGACCATCATACCTGTAACCGGCTCATTAAAAACAAAACCGGCAGCTGCGGCAATGCCTTTTTCTCATGCAGATGAAATAACCCGGCCAGATTATTATGCTGTCCGTTTTCCACAGCACCATCTTACCACAGAGATCACCGCAACAGAACGTTGCGGTATTATGCAGTTCACGCTTAGCCAGGATGATAGTCTTTATTTACTGATAACCCCCAACAGCGACAGAAGCCGTGGTCTTGTAAAAATTGACCGGGCAGCACATACCGTTACAGGGTATAATCCCGCATACCGTATTTACGCAGGGGCTGGTAAGCCCGCTGGTTTCAGCGGGTATTTTGTAGCGGAAGTACAAAAAGGTTTTGTTACTGCCGGCACTTTCAGCGGGAGCACTATCTATGCTGCAGACAGTATCAGGGAGCAAAGCGATATCGGTGCTTACCTGGGTTTCAAATTAAAGAAAGGAGAAACGCTGGTGCTGCGTATCGGCACTTCATTTAGCAGTATAGAAGGCGCACGCAAAAACCTGCGCGCTGAAATTCCCGGCTGGAGCTTCAGCCAGGTAAGGCAGCAGGCTGAACAAAAATGGACGCATGCCCTGCAAAGCGTGGAAGTGCAGGACGGCGATAGGAAGAACAAAAATATTTTCTATACAGCGCTTTTCCATACCATGCAGGCGCCCCGGCTGTTCAATGATGTAGACGGTAGCTATCCTGTTTTTTCCCGGCAATACGAGCACGACACACTGGAAGCCGGCAAAAATTATTATGACGATTTTTCTATGTGGGATGTTTACCGTGCCGAACTGCCCTTGCTGGAAATACTGCGCCCGCAGCTGGTCAGCAACCTGGCACATTCCATCGTTCTCAAAGGAAAGCAGGGCGGCTGGCTGCCGGTTTTTCCCTGCTGGAACAGTTATACCAACGCGATGGTGGGCGATCATGCTATTGCCTTCCTGGCCTCTGCCTACCTGAAAGGCATCAGGAACTATGATGTTGATGAAGCCTGGCGGCTGATGCGGCAGAACGCATTTGATACAGCACCCGAGGAGGGATACAAAGACGGCAAAGGCCGGAGGGCGTTGAAAAGCTACCTGCAATACGGTTATGTACCGCTGGAAGACCGGGTATACGATGCCTTTCACCGCAATGAACAGGTTTCACGCACACTCGAATATGCGTACGATGATTATGCTTTATCGCTGGTGGCGCGTGACATGGGCAAACAGGAAGATGCTACGCTGCTGGCCAAACGCGCCGGTAATTACCGCAATGTGTTTGATACATCTGCAGGGCTGATGCGTGCAAGGCATGCCGATGGCAGCTGGATAACGCCTTTCTATCCCGATCAGCGCACCTCCTATATCACCGAAGGCACTGCCAGGCAATACACCTTTTATGTTCCGCAGGATATTCCCGGACTGGCAGGTTTAATGGGTGGCAAAAACAAACTGGAAGCTTCACTGGACACTTTGTTCAGCAGGGGCGAATACTGGCATGGCAATGAGCCGGGGCATCAAACACCTTTTCTCTACAATTTTACAAACGCACCCTGGAAAACCCAGCGCGCCGTACGGAAGATACTGGCAGAGGAATATACAGATGGTCCCGGTGGTTTAAGCGGTAATGATGATGCAGGACAAATATCTGCCTGGTATGTATTTGCTGCAATGGGCTTTTACCCGGTAAACCCCGCTTCAGATGAATACCAGCTCTGCGCACCTTTGTTCAGCGATGCGACCATCCGTTTAGCCAATGGAAAAATATTTGAGATAATCACACACAAAAAAAACAGCGAAGACAGCTATATTCAATCCATTCGTCTCAATGGCAAACCACATGTTGTGAACACGATCCGCTATGCGGATATCATGAACGGAGGCCGGCTGGAAATTGTACTGGGCAATACACCACCACAACGATAAAATGAGTAAGATAAAATACAAACAGCCACCCGTTCAGGTGGCTGTTTGTATTGTTAAAACATTTGTTGAGTTGAAAACAGGATGCATTACTGACCGCTGTTCTGTTTCTTTTTGTGATCGATGATCGCACCTGTTCCGGCACCGGCACCTGCGCCGATCAATCCGCCGATGATCGCACCTTTACCTTTTTTCTTCGACACAAGGGCGCCGGTTAAAGCACCTGCACCTGCGCCGATCACCGCACCTTTGGCTGTATTGCTCCAGCCTTTTTTCTTTTTCACAGTGCTGGCAGGGGCCGGGGCCTCTGAAGCGGCAGGCGCTGCATTATTGGCTGCAGGTTGTGTGGTGGCAGTAGGGGCAGGGGCGCCGGCTGCACCAGGCGCAGCAGCTGTTCTTCTTCCGTTCATGGAATCAATCACATGCTGTTTAACCGTGTTAATGGTATTAATGGAATCGATCACTTGTTTCTTCACCGCATTTACTGTGTTCATTGAATCGGCCGCTGCCGAGGCAGGGGCGGTGGAATTGGCTGTACCCAATGATTGCTGTGCGTTATTGCTTTTGCCTCCGCAGGCCGCGAACAACATCACCAGTGCAGTTGCAAAAGCAGCAGGAATTCGTTTCATCTTATTCAATTTTAAAGGTTGGTGAACATGCACTTTCGAAAACTATGCCATTTTCTGCCACCGGTTAAAGGTTATAGGGAAAATGCCAGTGCTTAATAGCACAAAGTTCTGCTAAATGCTTCAGAATAAGGGATTAAAATATTTTAAGATAATGATCTGCCAAAACAATGAATGTATCGTTCTGGATGAGGCTATAATTTTTTCTCCAGCACCAGCAGGTGTTTGCAGGGGATACCGTTTTCAATGATCGGCCCGGGATAATGCGTTGTAAAAAAATGTTTAACCACTGTAATTATTTCAAAACCTTCTTTCTGGTACAGGTACAGTTGCCCGATGCTTGAATTACCGGTAGCAATACGGATGCTGGTTGCATGTTCTTCGGCAGCTACCGCACAGGCATGGCGCAGCAACAGTTTACCCAGGCCTTTACCCTGGTAGGCGGCAGCCACTGCAATATTTTTTATTTCCATACAGCCTGCGGCCACCGGTACAAGTACATACACGCCGATGACCACACCGTTCAGCGATGCAGTAAACACCGCTGCATCAGTAATATAACCGGCTATCTGCTCCCTCGAAGGGTCGGCAGTCAGCAGCAGGTCATAAGGCGCTTCTTCTGTGGCAGGCAGCTGGTTAATGCTTACCTGTTCTGTAAATGTATGCATGCCTGGATAGGAATAGTAAAAGCAAAATAACAAAATGAGCGGATCGGAAGTGAATAGTATAGAAGGCTTTTCTATATGAAATAAACAAACAGTAAAGGAAGATGAGACAGCCTGATGCATAACTGCAGCGGATGCTGCGGTACTGAAAAAAAAGAAACCCCGTTAGGAATAACAGGGTTGAGAGAATCCTTTATCCTTTAAAATTCAAGTGTAAATTACGTAGTGATAGAAACGATAAAAGTCCATTCCCGTGAACGTAGAAATTTTTCCTGTTAACGCATTATATCCGGATTGAATGTAACAGAATACCATGCTGAAAACAGCCGGCAGCAAGTGATTGTGTTGAAGGAACGCATTGCTCATTCGGGAAGGGCTATTTTTGTACTTTCAAACAAAGGCCATCCCCAGGTGACGAACAGGAGGAAGCCGGGCTGGCCTGCTACACCGTATTGATCCATGGATTCAGTTACACATCTGGCATTGGGGGCCTGTATAGGAGAGGTGATGACAGGCAGAAAGCTGGGAAAGAAATCCCTGCTGCTCGGCGCTGTTGCCAATAGCCTGCCCGATATTGATGCTATGGCCGCACTATGGCTTTCGCCCGACCGCAACCTGCTGGTGCATCGCGGTATTACCCACTCTTTCTTTTTTGTGGTGCTGGTGGTGCCCCTGCTGGCACTGGCTGCCCGTAAATATTACCGGCATGTGGCGCTGTCACAAAAACAGTGGACGCTTTTTTGGGGTATCGAACTGCTCATCCATATTTTGCTGGATGCATTTAATGCATACGGTACAGGCTGGCTGGAGCCTTTTTCCGGCTACCGGGTATCGTTCAATGCACTGTTCGTGATCGATCCTTTCTTTTCTATTATACTGGTGGTAGCGGCCATATCGCTGATCGCCCTTCACCAGGGCCACCGCAAGCGTATCCGGTATGCGGGGCTGGCGCTGGGTATAAGTTTCCTGTACCTGTTGTACAGCCTGTACAATAAAAAGCAGGTAAATGAACAGGCGGAGCAGGCCCTGGCAGCGGCACATATTGCTCCCCGGAATTATTTCAGCACACCCACACCTTTTAACTGCTGGCTATGGTATGTGGTGGCCGCGGCAGACAGCGGGTATTATATAGGCTACCGTTCTGTATTTGATAAGCGGCCCATGCATTTCCGTTTTTTCAGGCAGAACAGCGGGTTGCTCAGCGGGCAGGCCGCAGGCCCCGAACTGCAGCACCTGGTTCGTTTTGCAAGGGGCTATTATACACTGGAAAAAATTGACAGCGCACTGGTATTCAATGATCTGCGTTTTGGGCAGATTGCCGGCTGGCACGATCCGGAAGCCGTTTTTTCTTTCCATTATTTTCTACAGCAGCCGACCGGCAATACCTTAGTAATGCAACGCGGGCGCTTTGCCGGCTGGAACAGGGAAGTGATCAATTCAATGATACACAGGATAAAAGGCGAGGAATAATTGCATGAGGCACTACCGGCTACTGCAGCAATGATCACCGCCTGCCAAACAGGGCAGCCGTGGCAGCCGGCCGGGAAAATTTTTCAAAAAAAATCCCGGTCGCCAGGTAAACTTTCTGATTTTGTTTTTATATTAAATCCTTACCTTTGCCGCCTTATGGATTTTGGAATTTTGTATCTGGTCCAATCGCCTGGAATTATTGTCGCTAATCACCTACAGAGGTAAATCTGCCTTAACAATCTGTTCTTCAGGGAGTTAGGGTAAAGTTGTGTTAGCACGTTTCTACCGGGTAATACAGGATCCATTGTATACAGGAGGCCAATATTCACCACTCAAAATTGCAATTTTTACATATGGCCATTAAAAAAGACAATCGCCCCAAAGCCACCTTTTCTAAAATAACCATTGGTCTGGCCTCACCGGACAGTATTTTAGAACGCAGCTTTGGTGAAGTGTTGAAGCCTGAAACCATCAACTACCGTACTTACAAACCGGAGCGTGATGGTCTGTTCTGCGAAAGAATTTTCGGTCCGGTAAAAGATTATGAATGCGCCTGCGGTAAATACAAACGTATCCGTTACAAAGGCATCGTATGCGATCGCTGCGGTGTGGAAGTAACAGAGAAAAAAGTACGCCGCGAACGCATGGGGCATATTAAACTGGTTGTGCCTGTCGTGCATATCTGGTATTTTAAAAGCCTGCCCAATAAGATCGGTTACCTGCTGGGGATGAGCTCGAAGAAGCTGGAGACGATTGTTTACTATGAAAGATATGCGGTGATACAGCCGGGTATCCGTGAAGACAAAGGCCTGCAGGCCGGCGATCTGCTTACAGAAGAGGAATACCTGGAAATCATGGACAATCTTCCTAAAGATAACCAGTACCTGCCTGATGAAGACCCGCAGAAATTCATTGCTAAAATGGGTGCCGAAGCAGTACATGACCTGCTGGCACGCATCGACCTGGACAGCCTGAGCTTTACCCTGCGTAATGCTGCTGCCACTGAAACCTCACAGCAGCGTAAAGCAGATGCTTTGAAACGTTTGAGCGTAGTGGAATCTTTCCGCGATGCTTCTACCCGTATCACCAACCGCCCCGAGTGGATGGTAATGCAATATATCCCCGTTATCCCGCCCGAACTGCGTCCGCTGGTTCCGCTGGATGGCGGCCGTTTTGCGTCTTCCGACCTGAACGACCTGTACCGCCGCGTGATCATCCGCAACAACCGTTTGAAACGTTTGCTCGAGATCAAAGCGCCTGAAGTGATCCTGCGTAACGAAAAACGTATGCTGCAGGAAGCTGTGGATTCACTGTTCGACAACAGCCGTAAATCCAATGCCGTAAAAGCCGAAGGCGGCCGTGCACTGAAATCACTGAGCGATGTACTGAAAGGTAAACAGGGCCGTTTCCGCCAGAACCTGCTGGGTAAACGTGTTGACTACTCCGGCCGTTCTGTGATCGTGGTAGGTCCTGAACTGAAAATGCACGAATGCGGCCTGCCGAAAGATATGGCTGCCGAGCTGTTCAAACCATTCATCATCCGTAAACTGATCGAAAGGGGTATCGTAAAAACCGTGAAATCTGCCAAGAAACTGGTAGACCGTAAGGAAGCGGTGATCTGGGATATCCTTGAAAATATCCTGAAAGGCCATCCTGTATTGCTGAACCGTGCCCCTACACTGCACCGTTTGTCTATCCAGGCCTTCCAGCCCAGGCTGGTAGAAGGTAAGGCCATCCAGCTGCACCCGCTGGTAACCTCTGCGTTCAACGCCGACTTCGATGGTGACCAGATGGCGGTTCACGTGCCTTTGAGCAATGCCGCAATACTGGAAGCCCAGTTGCTGATGTTGTCTTCACACAACATCCTGAACCCGCAGAACGGTACACCTATCACCCTGCCTTCACAGGACATGGTACTGGGCCTGTACTATATTACAAAAGGTAAAAAATCTACTGATACGGAAAAAGTACGCGGCGAAGGAATGGCTTTCTACAGCCAGGAAGAAGTGCTGATCGCGTACAATGAAAACCGTGTTGACCTGCACGCCCATATCAAGGTAAAAACCAATGTGCGTGAGGGTGGTAAACTGGTAAATAAACTGATCGAGACCACTGTAGGTCGTGTACTGTTCAACCAGTTTGTACCGGTTGAAGTAGGTTATATCAATGCACTGGCCACTAAAAAGTCATTGCGCGAAATCATTGGTGATATCATCAAGATCACCAATGTACCTAAAACAGCGAAATTCCTGGATGATATCAAAACCCTTGGTTTCCGTATGGCCTTCCGTGGTGGTTTGTCATTCAACGTGAACGACCTGATCATCCCCGATATGCGTAACGAACTGCTCGAACAGGCCAAAGCCGAAGTTGAGGAAGTTTGGGAAAACTACAATATGGGTCTGATCACCAATAACGAACGTTATAATCAGGTGATCGATATCTGGAGCCGTGTGGATACACGTATCACAGAAACGCTGATCCGTGAAATGCAGAATGATAAACAGGGCTTCAACTCTGTATACATGATGCTCGATTCAGGTGCCCGTGGTAGTAAGCAGCAGGTAAAACAGCTGGCTGGTATCAGGGGACTGATGGCGAAGCCGAGAAAATCAGGCTCTACCGGTTCTGAGATCATCGAAAACCCCATCCTGTCTAACTTTAAAGGTGGATTGAACGTATTGGATTACTTCATCTCCACACACGGTGCGCGTAAAGGTTTGGCGGATACGGCCCTTAAAACAGCCGATGCCGGTTACCTCACCCGCCGTCTGGTAGACGTGGCACAGGATGTGGTGATCACAGAAGAGGACTGTGGCACACTGAGAGGTATCGCCACTTCAGCACTGAAAGACAATGAAGATGTGGTAGAACCGCTGTACGACCGTATCCTGGGCAGAACATCACTGCACGATGTATTCCATCCGCAGACAGATGAACTGATCGCCAAAGCCGGTGAAGAAATCACCACAGATATCGCACATGCTATTGAAGACGCAGGCATCGAAACAGTGGAGATCCGCTCTGTACTCACCTGCGAAAGCAAACGTGGTGTGTGTGTGAAATGTTATGGTAAAAACCTGGCAACAGGTTATATGGCACAGCGTGGTGATGCCGTAGGTATCATTGCTGCACAAAGTATCGGTGAGCCGGGTACACAGCTTACACTGCGTACCTTCCACGTGGGTGGTATCGCCGGTTCTTCTTCAATCGAATCTTCACTGAACGCTAAATTCGATGGCACCATCCAGTTCGATGGCCTGCGTACAGTAACAACCGAAAACAATGAGGGCGAAAAAGTACAGGTGGTTATCGGCCGTACCGGTGAGGTGCGTATCATGGATGTGAAGAACGACCGCCTGCTTATCACCAGCAACGTTCCTTATGGTGCGGTACTGTCTGTAAAAGATGGCCAGCAGGTGAAGAAAGGTGATGTGATCTGTACATGGGATCCGTTCAACAACGTGATCGTGGCAGAGATCGCCGGTGAAGTGAAATTTGAAAACGTAATTGAAGGTGTTACTTACCGTGAAGAAGCCGATGAACAAACCGGCCACCGCGATAAAGTAGTGATCGAAACAAAAGATAAAACCAAGATCCCCGGTATCACTATCGAAGGCAAGGATGTGAAAAACTACAACCTGCCGGTAGGTAGCCGTTTGGTAACAGAAGAAGGAGAGAAGGTGAAAGCCGGCCAGGTGATCGTGAAGATACCCAGAACCCTGCGTAAATCAGGTGATATCACGGGTGGTCTGCCACGCGTAACCGAGCTGTTCGAAGCCAGGAACCCGGGTAACCCCGCCGTTGTTTGTGAAATTGATGGTGTGGTAGCCTTCGGTAATGTAAAACGTGGTAACAGGGAAATCATCGTGGAAGCAAGGGATGGTATCGTTAAAAAATACCTGGTTCCGCTTACACGCCAGATCCTGGTACAGGATGGTGACTTTGTGAAAGCCGGTACACCACTGTCTGACGGACAGGTGGCACCTGCAGACATCCTGTCTATTAAAGGTCCTTTCGCTGTTCAGGAATACGTGGTGAACGAGATCCAGGAAGTATACCGCTTACAGGGTGTAAAGATCAACGACAAGCATATTGAAGTGATCGTTCGCCAGATGATGAAGAAAGTGGAGATCGTGGATGCCGGTGATACCCGCTTCCTGGAAGAAGACCTGGAAGACCGCTTCGAGTTCAATGAAGAGAACGACCGCATCTTCGATAAGAAAGTGGTTACCGAACCGGGTGAAAGCAGCAAGCTGAAAGCCGGCCAGATCATCACACTGCGTGAACTGCGCGAAGAAAACTCTGTACTGCGCCGTAACGATAAAAAACTGGTGGAAGTGCGCGATGCACAGCCTGCTACCGCCACACCGGTACTGCTGGGTATTACCAAGGCTTCGCTGGGTGTACAAAGCTGGATTTCAGCCGCCTCATTCCAGGAAACAACCAAGGTACTGAGCTCTGCAGCCATCCAGGGTAAAACAGATGACATGATCGGTTTGAAAGAGAACGTGATCACCGGTCACCTGATCCCTGCCGGTACCGGACAGAAAGAGTTTGAAAACATGATCGTGGGCAGCAAGGAAGAATATGAACTGCTGTCAACTACCCGCGAAGCCATGAACTTCGATGATGAAGAATAGTGGTGAACGGATGATCATCCGTAAAAAATAATAAACAAGGAAGCCCGCAGGCTTCCTTGTTTTGTTTTAACCCGTATAAAAAATGTGGGTAACTTACCGGGTATCGCTTCAACTTTTTTAAAAATCACCAGAACCCGCTGAAATCCGGCAGGGTAGCGGCCTGCAGGCCACAGCAGATGGCTTTAATAAGTGTTAAATCAGTCTTAATCAACCCAGTTAAGGGTTTTCTTTTCCTGATAACCATTACCTTCATACCCCCAAAAATGCAGGCATGAAGAATTTTTTAATTGTACTTAATGTTGTGTTGGTGATTGCGGTGGGTGTATTGTTTTATCTTCATTTTGCTGGACGTAAACCGGTGGCATATGCTCCTGCTGTGCCCGATACTGCTACACCGGCCAGCTTTAAAATTGTTTACTTCGATATCGATTCGCTGGAAACCCAGTACGAATATTATAAGCAGTCGCTTGAATACATCCGTAATAAAGAAAACCAGATCACAGGGCAGCTGAATGTGATGCGTGATAATTTCAATAATAAGCTGAAGGAATACCAGCAGAAAGGTGCTTCTATGTCGCAGACAGAGCAAACAGCTGCACAGCAGGACCTGGCAAGGATGCAGAACGAGTTTCGCGATGCCGACCAGCGTAAACATGAAGAGCTCCAGGGCGAATCAATGCGCAGGCTGCAGGAGGTAAAGGTTAAGATCCAGAATTTCCTGAAAGATTACAGCAAATCGCATGGCTATATCTTCGTGTATGCTTCTGCCGATAATGATAACCTGTACTATAAAGACACATCAAGGAATATCACTTCCGAAATTGCCCGTATACTCAATGAGCAATACAGGGCAGAAAAGAAAAGCAAATAAGCACGCCATAACTACTTATATAACCGGCCCTCTACCCGCCGGTTATCCAAATAAAAAGAGCAGCTGTTCTCCAGTGGACAGCTGCTCTTTTTATAAGTAACGTGTACATTACACACCATGCCGGTATAACAGATTAAAATTGAATACAAACTCGGGGAATTTATTATCTTCAAATCCCGTGCAAACAACGGGCTTTTTCATATGAGTACTACCCCAGGATTTAAGCCTACCCTTGGCCTGCTCGATGCTACCATGGTTGTAGCAGGCAGCATGATCGGTTCCGGTATTTTTATTGTCAGCGCCGATATTACCCGCAATGTGGGCTCCGGTGGCTGGCTGATTGTTGTTTGGCTGATCACCGGTTTCATGACCATTGCTGCTGCTGTAAGTTATGGAGAGCTTAGTGCGATGTTTCCCAGGGCAGGTGGCCAGTATGTATACCTGAAAGAATCTTATAACCCGCTGGTGGGTTTTTTATATGGCTGGAGTTTTTTTGCTGTTATCCAAACCGGCACCATTGCTGCCGTAGGGGTGGCTTTTTCCAAGTTCACTGCTTACCTGGTACCCCAGGTGAGTGAAGATATTGTACTGTTTTCCATCGGCAGTCTAAAAATTTCGCCGGCACAGCTGTTGTCTATCGTTACCATTGTATTGCTCACCTATATTAATACCAGGGGAGTGAAGAACGGGAAGATCATTCAAACCACTTTCACTATTACCAAGCTGCTGAGTTTGTTCGGACTGATCGTTTGCGGATTGTTTGCTGCCAAAGGTGCTGTATGGAATGCCAACTGGAGCCAGGCTTGGCATATCCATCACCTGAATGTGGATGGTTCTACGGCTGAATACCTTACTGCAGCTGCTTTTGGGGCCATCGCAGCTTCTATGGTGGGATCTATTTTCAGTAGTGTGGCCTGGGAAAATGTAACATTTATCGCCGGCGAAATAAAAAAGCCACAGCGCAATGTGGGGCTCAGTCTTTTCCTGGGAACATTTATTGTAACCATTGTGTATGTAGCGGCCAATGTGATGTATACCGCAGTTTTGCCATTGCAGGATATTGCTTCTGCTGAAAAAGACCGTGTGGCCGTTGCGGCTTCTCATGCTATATTCGGCAACACCGGTACTATCGTGATCGCTGTAATGATCATGATTTCTACATTTGGCTGTAACAACGGTCTCATCCTGTCTGGTGCCAGGGTGTATTATACCATGGCCAAAGACGGCCTGTTCTTTAAGAAAACCGGTGAGCTGAATAAAAATGCCGTACCCGAATTCGGGTTATGGATACAATGTGTGGTGGCATCACTGCTTTGCCTAAGCGGCAAATATGGCGACCTGCTCGATATGGTTTCGTTTGTGGTGGTACTGTTTTATGTGCTAACCATTATTGGTATTTTTATCCTCAGGAAAAAAATGCCGCATGCAGAGCGCCCGTATAAAGCATTCGGCTATCCCGTACTGCCTTTTATTTATGTGCTGATGGGCCTTACCTTCTGCGGATTGCTGATCATATACAAACCTAATTTTACCTGGCCTGGTCTGATTATTGTTCTTTTGGGTATACCTATTTACTACATTGCAGTCGCAAACAAAAGAAAAGGAACCGCATGAATTTTGATGAGTTGTTCGCACAATTTGGTAAAATGAAAGTAGTGGTGATCGGCGATGTGATGCTCGATACCTACTGGTGGGGAAAAGTAGACCGCATTTCACCTGAAGCACCTGTGCCCGTAGTGGCGCTGAATAAAAAAGAATACCGCATTGGTGGTGCAGGCAATGTGGCCCTGAATACGGCTGCACTGGGCTGCGAAACAACCCTGTTTTCAGTAGTAGGCGATGATGATGATGCCGACCTGCTACTGGGCTTATTACAGCAGCAGCATATCGACACCAAATACATCATCAAAAGCCGTGACCGCATTACCACGAATAAGATCCGTATTGTGAGCAGGAGCCAGCAGATGATGCGGCTGGATGCAGAGGTGACCGGGGATATACCCGCGGAAGATGAAGCGGCGCTTATCAGCAGCTTCCAGTCTTTTGTAAAAAGATACCAGCCTTCGGTAGTGATATTTGAAGACTATAATAAAGGCATCCTCACCGCTTCATTGATAGAGGCGGTGATCGCCATTTGCAAAGAACATGGTGTTGTAACCACCGTCGATCCCAAACGCAAAAATTTCTTTGCTTATAAACAGGTAGATATTTTTAAGCCAAACCTGAAAGAGGTAAAAGACGGTTTAAATGTGTTACTGGAAGAAGTGAATGAAACCTCGCTGCGCAATATACACAGCGAACTGCACCAGTTGCTGGAGCACAAAATATCCCTGATCACCCTGTCTGAAAAAGGTGTTTTCTTTCAAAAAGGCAGTCATTCTAAAATTGTGCCTTCGCATCTCCGTAATATCGCCGATGTAAGCGGTGCAGGTGATACGGTTATTGCCGTTGCCTCACTGGTGTACGCTGCTACCAGGGATATCAGGCTGGCGGCGGAAATGGCCAATATTGCCGGCGGACTGGTTTGTGAAGAAGTGGGTACAGCTGCCATCACCAAAAACAAACTGCTGGACGAATGCCAGCTGTTGGTAAAATAATCCACCACCTGATCTATAAATACTGCATACAGGCCATTGCAACAGGTTGCTTCCGGAACCTGTTTGTTAGAAAATATCTATTTGTTCGCTCATTTTAGAAGTGTATAATTGATGTTTTTTAATGAAATTGATTTTTTATTGATGAATGTTTAAATGTTGCGGTTGAATATTCAAATCTCTGCGTTGGTAAAATATTTATTTTCGGCTCGCTTAGATAAAAGAAGCAGGCAATCAATATGGGCAATTTTACCATTGTAATTCATGGTGGCGCAGGCACCATTCTCAAAGAAGATATGACCCCCGAACTGGAAGAAGCTTACCAGGAAGGCCTTGAAAGAGCATTGAATGCCGGGTATGGCGTACTGGAACAGGGTGGTTCGGCTGTAAATGCGGTAAAAGCGGCTATTGTGATACTGGAAGACAATGTGCTGTTCAATGCCGGCAGGGGTTCAGTATTTACCAAAAAAGGAGTACAGGAAATGGACGCCGCCATTATGGATGGCAGCACCCTTGCCGCCGGTGCGGTTACAGGGGTAAGAAATGTACGCAACCCGATTGAACTGGCCACCGAAGTGATGCGCAATAGCAACCATGTTTTTCTGAGTGGTAAAGGCGCCAATGATTTCGCCATTAAACAGGGCATCCAGCTGGAACCTGATGATTATTTTTTTTCCCAATTCCGGTACGACCAGTGGAAAGCCATCCGCGATTCGGATAATTATTCACTTGACCATACACACCAACGTTTGGAAGAGCTGATGAAGGATAAAAAATTTGGCACTGTTGGTGGTGTGGCCTGCGATCAGCAGGGAAATATTGCCGCAGCAACCTCTACAGGTGGTATGACCAACAAGAAATATGGCAGGATAGGCGACAGCCCGGTTATCGGCGCTGGCACTTATGCCAATAATAAAACCTGCGGTATCAGCTGTACAGGGCATGGTGAAATGTTTATCCGCTCAGTAGCAGCCTATGATGTAAGCTGCCTGATGGAATACCAGGGCCTCAGCCTGCAGGAAGCCATGAACAAGGTAGTGCACGAAAAACTGGTGGCTATTGGCGGTGAAGGCGGCATGATCGGCGTAGATAACCAGGGCTCAATGGGTATGGTATTTAACAGCGCCGGGATGTACCGTGCTGCCAAAAGCAGTACCGGCCAGTTCGAAGTAGCCATTTATAAATAAAGCCTGGCCTGAAACACATGCCAGGCGTGTATTTTGCTGTGGAACCTCCAAATGGCAGGACTGTTTTTTCGGTGAATGAAATTTTTTTTGGGGTGAATTAAACCTCATCAGGCATCCCCCGTCTATTGTAACCATAATTTGTTAGTCATCCATATGGCTAATAGCAACAATAAGGTGATACGTTTGTATGTAGCCTTCTTGCTTCAATTAAGCGTTTCCATTGGGGGTTGGAAACGCTTTACTTTTTTATATACAGCGGTAAAATAATACCGGTATAAATAAGAACTGGCTGTTTATATTTTTTGCAAGGCATGTTCAATCCTGTCCAGCGCTTCCCTGAGAATACCTGCTGAGGTGGAAAAGCAAAGCCGGATATGTCCTTCTGCACCGGGGCCAAACCATTTTTCTGCCCCCGGCACCACGGCTACTTTTGCCTGCTGCAGCAGGTAATCACTTAATTGTACACTGGTCATACCTGTTTCCTGTATATCAGGGAAAGCCAGGTAACAGCCTTCCGGCTGGTGGCAGCGAACACCATTGAAGCTGTTCAGCCGTTCCACTGTATAATTACGCATTGCAGTGAGGTGTTGTAAAAAATTTTCCACCCAATACCAGGCTTTTTCCAATGCAGCCTGACCAGCCACCTGCGAAACAGTAGATACACCATAAGCCGTGGTAGCTACCAGCGAGGTATCAACAATACCTTCATGTATCCAGGCGGAAGGGGAAATAATAAAGCCGATACGCAAACCCGCAAGACCGAATGATTTACTGAATCCATGAACAGTGATTGTACGGGCTGCAATTTCTTCACTGACAGCAGCCATGCTGGTATAAGTATGCGGCGCAAAAACGATATCGCTCCATATTTCATCATTCATAATCCAGAGATCGTGCTCAATCGCTATTTGCCCCAATGCTGCCAGCTCTTCGTGAGTAAATACTTTGCCTGAAGGGTTATGCGGATTGCAGAGGCAGAGCAGCCTGGTTTTGGGCGTGATAAGGCTGCGCAGTAATTCCAGGCTAAAAGTACCGGTGGCTACATCAATGGGGAAATACACCGGTGTTCCCCCTGCTGCTTCTATTGAGCGTTTGAATAAAAAATCAACCGGGTCAAAAATAATCGCCTCATCACCGGGCTGCAAACAATAGCGGGCAACAATGAACAGGCCCTGGGCAGCACTGTCAACAGGCAGTACTTTTTCTGCCGTTACGGCAATATTCCTTTTTGTTTGCATGGTTTGTGCAATGGCTTCCCTGAAGGCAGGTAGTCCCTGCGGAGGGCCATAGGAAAATACCCGTTCAGCCGCATAAGTACTGATGGCTTCGGCAATCTCGGGTGCACAGGGAAAATCAGGGTCAGCGGCAGTAAGCGGTATCACATCTTCGGGAAGCGTTGCCCAGCGTAGGTTATATGCCCTCGAGCGAAGCGCTTTCATATTTACATCGCTATCGGTAAATTGTGTTGTATGGGTTAATGGATGCATTGTTCGATTGTTTGATTGTTCCAGTGCTTGATTGTTCCAATGTTTCATTGTTCCAATGTTCCAGTGTTCCATAGTTCAATTGTTCTGTACTATGGGGCAGGTAAAGGGAACTGTTTACAGGCATGTAAAGTTCTTTATTATACCTTCAAAAAATACTGTTTTGAATATTATTTCCTCTCCGCATCACACATCTACCACATCGTACATAGCAAAGTGTGAACTACGAAGTAATAAGTACGAATCCTACCCATTTACACTACGCACTTACATCGTACATCCCACACCGTACATCGTACATGCCCCGTCCCACATCGTACATGAGCTCATTTCGCCAATGGTATCAACGCTTCTTCATCCAGGAAAAGTTCGGGATGAAGGAACCTGTTTTCGAGCCTTCGCCCGAAATGAAGGTATTCTTTTAGATCAGGAGCCCTTTTTTTGTGGTAGCTGCGGAACAGTTCGCCCAGTTCGTCGGTGTTACTGCAGGCGTTCATCAGTTGTCCCAGCAAAAGTGCATCTGCAAGTGCACTGTTGGTGCCCTGGCTGGTAAAAGGCAAAGTGAGATGTGCTGCATCACCCAGCAATACCACATTGCGGTGATGGAAAGCCGGCATCAGCTCCATGTCTTTGGTTAGCCAGAGAAATGCTTTTGTATAATCTGTTTCCTGCAATACCTGCTGAATAGGATCGGGCCAGTGATGCAGGGTGGTGGTGGTGAATTTTTTTTTGCCTTCGGGCGATATATCTTCCAGGTGAAACATGGTACTGTCAAACTGCATGTACCAGATGATCTGCCTGTCATTGCAGGCCAGCAATCCCAGTGATAAAGGCTGTTGCCTGCACTGGGTTTTTACAAGTGTATTACCCAGTTGCCTGGCCAGCTGTGGCATATCCATAATGCCCACCAGTTCCTGGATAGGGGATTGCCTCAGGGGATGCAGCGGGAACAATTTTTTGCGTATAAGTGAATGGGCGCCATCTGCCGCAAAAAAAACATCACCATATTCCACCTCACCGCGGGTAGATACGATGGCGGTTGCCTGCCCATCGTTATTGAACAGGAAATGAGAAAACTCGAAACCGGTTTGCAGCTGGTTATCCGGTACATGCATATGCAGCGCATCAATACAGGCCGATCGTTTAATGGCGAGGCATTCGCCCAGGTCTTCCTGTTTTTCGATCATGCCTTCCGGTGTACGTATAATGGCCCGGTGCATCATACGGCCATGGCTGCGTACATAACCGCCTGCATCCAGCTGGTCGAGTGCTTTTAAACCGTTGGGTAGAACAATAAAGCCTAGCCCCACCTCCCTGAATGCGGGCGCTTTCTCTTTTACCACCACCTCCATACCTGCTTTTCTCAGGCTGATAGCAGCTGCCAAACCTGCAATGCCGCCACCAATAATAACTGCTTTCATGTATTCAGGGCTCTAGTGTTTTCAAATGGTGCAGCAAAATACTTGAAAGAGCAGAACCGGGTTCCACTTTAAAAGAATTTAATGCTGTAACCGTTGTACATAATTGTTTCAGGTAATTTTGGTACCAAAACAAAGCCTATGACCTTGCTCCGATATTGCTGGCTGATTGTTACAGTTGGTTGTGTATTGCAATCCTGTAATACGAACAGCGTACATACAGCGACTGAAGAAAAAGATTCGGTTATTGCCCATCATCCGCCTGCATGGATCATGCAAGGTAATGTGTATGAAGTGAACATAAGGCAGTACACACCTGAGGGAACATTCAAAGCCTTTGCCGGGCAATTAAAGCGCCTCAGGGAAATGGGTGTGCAAACTTTATGGTTCATGCCCATTCAGCCGATCAGTAAAAAAGACAGGAAAGGTGTACTGGGCAGCTATTACGCAGTAGCTGATTACACAGCTGTTAACCCTGAGTTTGGAACACTCGACGACTGGAAGACCCTTGTGCAGCAATGTCATAAAATGGGGTTTAAAGTAATTATGGATTGGGTTGCCAATCATACAGGTGCGGATCATTACTGGCTTGAAAAACACCCGGATTTTTATGTGCGCGATAGCGTTACGGGTAAGCCTTTATCGCCTTTTGACTGGACCGATACGCGCAAACTGGATTACCGCAACCCTGCTTTGGCCGACAGCATGATCCAATGCATGCAGTACTGGCTGAAAGAAACTGATATCGACGGTTTCCGCTGCGATGTGGCCGGTGAAGTGCCTCAGGCATTCTGGACTAAATGTATTACAAACTTGAGAAAGCACAAAGAGATTTTTATGCTTGCAGAAGCAGATATGCCCTGGCTGCACAAGGCAGGTTTTGATGCAAGTTATCCCTGGGACTGGTTTAATATGAGTAAGCTGATCGCTAAAGGACAACGCCCTGCTTTTGCATTGGATAGTGTACGCAATAAAATGGACAGCACTTATCCGCCCGGTTACCTGAAACTATATTTTACCAGCAATCATGATGAGAACAGCTGGAACAAAGCCGACTATGGCACCATGCCCGGTGCCAGCCATGCACCTTTTGCCATACTCACACAAACGCTGCCCAATGGGGTACCGCTGATCTACAGCGGGCAGGAAGAACCTTTTCTCGACAGCATCAGCTTTTTTTATAAAGACACGATCAGGTTTGGCAAGTATGCAAGGGCTCCTTTTTACTACAAACTGCTGGAGCTTCGTAAAAACAATGCGGCCTTATCTGCAGATGCGTCTATGCGTAAGGTACTGGTAGGGGACAGCACCGCGTTGTATGCTTTTGAAAGAGAGAAGAACGGCAAAAAAGTATTTGTCATTGTCAACCTTTCTGCAAAACCGCAAACGATCACCGTGAAAGATGTGGATTTACATGGAGAACCCTATAATGTGTTTATGGGAACCAAAGAACCACTGAAAGAAACCCCCTGGAGCATTGAGCCCTGGGGCTATGTGATATACACGTATTAAAAATAGGGGGGCGGTTATAAAAACCGCCCCCCTATTTTTATTTGAGCAGACCTTTTATTTCATTTAGCTTCATCAGTGCTTCAACAGGCGTGAGCCGGTTGATATCCATCTGGTCCAGCATTTTCCTGATCTGTTCAAATGTTTCACTGTGGGCATCAAATATAGAGAGCTGCATTTTGGGGGCACCGAGTTTTTTTACCTGCGTGCCCAGGTCAACAGCAACGGCTGTACCATCATCATCTACATGTTTTTCTTCCAGCTGGTGAAGAATTTCATTGGCCCGTTCAATCAATGAAGGTGGCATGCCTGCCATACGCGCCACATGAATACCAAAACTATGTGTGCTGCCACCGGGCGCCAGCTTACGGAGGAAGATGATTTTATTGCCTACTTCTTTATTAGTGACATGATAATTTTTAATGCGCTCCAGTTTTGTTTCCAGCTCGTTGAGTTCATGGTAATGTGTTGCAAACAATGTTTTGGGCGCAGCGGCAGAATGATGCAGGTATTCCACGATACTCCAGGCGATGGAGATACCATCATAGGTGGATGTGCCACGGCCTATTTCATCCAGTAAGATCAAACTGCGTTGCGATATATTGTTGATGATGCTGGCGGTTTCATTCATCTCCACCATAAATGTACTTTCACCGCCGCTCAGATTATCGCTGGCACCTACACGGGTAAATATTTTATCTGTAAGTGGAACGCGGGCATGTGATGCAGGCACAAAACTACCCATATGCGCCATCAGCGTGATCAGTGCGGTTTGACGCAGCAGGGCGCTTTTACCGCTCATGTTGGGCCCTGTTAATATGATCACCTGCTGGGCAGCCGGATCGAGGTAAATATCATTGGCGATATACGCTTCACCTGCCGGTAATTTGCGCTCGATAACAGGATGTCGGCTTTCTTTCAGCTCCAGCTCCAGGCCTTCGTGCAGCTCAGGTTTTTTATAATTGAAATGCAGGGCATTCTCTGCAAAACAAATAAGGCAGTCGAGTATGGCCAGTATATTGCCATTCACCTGGATAGGGGCAATATAATCCTGCAGTTCAAGCAGCAGTTTATCGTATATCTCCGTTTCAATGGCCAGTATTTTTTCTTCGGCCCCCGTGATCTTTTCTTCGTATTCTTTTAGCTCCGGCGTAATATAACGTTCAGCATTGGCCAGTGTTTGTTTACGTATCCAGTCCGCAGGCACTTTGTTTTTGTGCGAATTGGTTACTTCCAGGTAATAACCGAATACATTGTTGAAACTTATTTTCAGTGAGCTGATACCTGTTTTTTCGGCTTCGCGCTGCTGTATATTTACCAGGTATTCTTTGCCGCCCGAAGCAATTTTCCGCAGGTCGTCCAGTTCTGCATGAATGCCTTCCTGTATCACACTGCCTTTGTTAATGGCTACAGGCGGGTTTTCAACGATCTCCCTGGTTATTTTTTCAGCAATATAATCGCAGGGGTTTAATGCATCGGCCAGTCTTTTCAGGTAATCACTGGCTGCCGCTTCCCCGCTCTGCCTTATTGTTTTTATCTGGTAAAGTGCTTTGGCCAGCTGCGCAATTTCCCTGGGATTGATTTTTTTCATGGGGATCTTGCTTACCAGTCTTTCCACATCACCACATTGTTTTATGAGGTGCTGCAATTGCTTGCGCAGGTCTGTCTCTTTTATCAGGAATTCCACCAGGTCTAGCCGTTCCTGTATCTTCTGCCGGTCGCATAAAGGCAGCAATACCCAGCGTTTCAGCAGGCGGGCGCCCATGGGGCTCACTGTATTGTCCAGTACTTTCAATAACCCATCATTGTGTTCACCATTGCCCAGCAGTTCCAGGTTGCGGATGGTGAACCGGTCCATCCACATATAATCATCCTTTACCAGCCGCTGTACTGCTGTGATATGCTGCAGGTTAGGATGCTCGGTTTCTTTCAGGTAATGCAGTACTGCACCGGCAGCCACTATACCATCGTGCATCTGTTCAATACCAAACCCTTTGAGTGAATGGGTTTGAAAATGTTTCAGCAGGCTTTCGGTGGCAAAGGCCTCATCAAAAATCCAGCTTTCAAGGGTGTAGGTACAGAATTTATTGCCGAACACTTCTTTGAAATGCTTCTGAAAGCTGCGCTGGAACACAATTTCAGCGGGTTTCAAACTTTGCAGCAGGCGGTCTACATAATCCTGGTTGCCTTCGGCCACAAAAAATTCACCGGTGGATATATCCAGGAATGCCACGCCCAGGCGCTCATCTTGTATATGAACACCAGCAAGAAAATTATTGCTGTTGTGCTCCAGTAATTTATCGTTCAACGCTACACCGGGGGTAACCATTTCTGTTACACCACGTTTCACAATACCCTTCACCTGTTTGGGATCTTCCAGCTGATCGCAGATAGCTACCCGGTAACCGGCTTTTACCAGTTTATGCAGGTAGGTATCCAGTGCGTGATGCGGAAAGCCCGCAAGTTCAGAGGAGGATGCAGCGCCGTTGTTTCTTTTGGTCAGCGTTATGCCCAGAACCTGTGACGCAACAATGGCATCTTCTCCAAAGGTTTCATAAAAATCACCTACACGAAACAGCAGGATAGCATCGGGATATTTTTGTTTGATAGCCCGGTGCTGCTGCATTAATGGTGTATCTGATGCTGCTTTTGCCATAGGGGGCAAATATAGTTGATTAGTTGAATGGTTGATTGGTTGGAAGGGATGGGGAATTAGTAATGGTACAGTGGTTATTTATGGTGTGTTCATGCTTCATGGAAGTGGTTGGTTGATTGGTTGATTGGTTGAGAGGTTGAATGGTTGAATGGTTGAGTGATTGATGGATGAGTGGGGGAAATGCGCATGGGTAATGGCACCGGTGTTTATACGGTTGCAGCATTATTGTATGTTGAGCCCCAGCTGGTCCTGCAGGCATTTTCTGCCTTTGGCGGTAACCAGCAGCATACGGCTGTTTTTTTCGCGGCGCATCCAATCCTGGTGCAGCATGGTGGTGAGCAATGCCGCCCCCAGTGAACCGGCCAGGTGATGACGCCGCTCGCTCCAGTCAAGACAGGGGCGGGCAAAGGCCCTCCGCTGCTGTTGCAGGGCGCTGGTATCAATGTCCAGTGCAGCCAGCCATTTGTTACCTTTTGTTGTTACAGCATAATGATCATCTTCCTGCCGGAGTATTTTTTCTGCGAGCAGGCGATCGGTAAAAGCGACGCCTACATAACCGGCCAGGTGATCGTAACAGCTGCGGCAGTATTTGATGCCGGAGGGCAAAGGCGGTACCAGGGAGGCTGCTGGCACAAGATTGGCCAGTGCTTCTATGGCATAGGCCACTTCAGGCCTGGCAAAACGGTAATAACGGTGTCTTCCCTGTTTTTCACCTGTAAGCAAACCGGCATCTGTTAGTTTAGCCAGGTGGATGGTGGCATTGGGCAGGGAAGTGGCTGTGTTCAATGCCAGTTCTGTTGCGGTAAATGCCCTGCCATCGAGCATCATCCACAACATTTTTGCGCGTGCCGGTTCGCCGATCAGGGAGGCGAGGCGGCTTAATTGTTCTTCTGCATCCATAGTTAAATATGTGTTTAAGTGTTTATGTTAAAACTAATCAATCTTTGTGATGCAAAAAACACAATATGGTCGCTGTTATTTTTGAAGCAACACTTGCCGGTGCACAAGTGCAAACCTATTTTGATATGGCTGCAGGCCTGCAGCTGGAACTGCAAGGTGTTGCCGGCTTTATATCGGTGGAGCGTTTTCAAAGCCTGGCCTGTCCGGAAAAATTTGTGTCATTATCTTTCTGGGAAAATGAAATGGCTGTACAGGAATGGCGGGCCCGCGAACTGCACCGCGCTGTACAGCTACAGGGAAGCGATCAGGTTTTACCGGGTACCGCCTGCGTATGGCGCTGGTATACAGGGATGGCGGGTTATAGTTGCCCGCGTTCTGCGGGTGACCTTGTCCATGCAGCTTCCAGCTGCCCCGCAGCATATAAAAACACCCACAAGCAACGCCGCATACCGCTTCTTTCACAAAGCCTTCACCACCCGGGCATTTATTGCCGCTATACGCTATTTTTGCAGTATGCGAAAACTGAGCATGGATGAGCTGGGGCGTAAAACGGTAGATGAATTTAAGCAGGCCTCCAAAAAACCGGTTATTGCGGTGCTGGACAATATCCGCAGTATGCACAATGTAGGCAGCGTTTTTAGAACGGCAGATGCTTTTTTACTGGAAGCGATCTGTTTATGCGGCTACACTCCCCAGCCTCCCCACAGGGATATTCATAAAACTGCGCTAGGCGCCACAGAAACAGTAGACTGGTTTTATACCACCACCACTACAGAAGCCGTTCTGCAACTGAAACAGAACGGATACAAGATATACGGCATAGAACAAACCTCCGGCAGTATTTCTCTGGAACAGTTCAGTTATCCCGCTTCAGAGAAAATAGCGGTGGTGTTCGGAAATGAAGTGGAAGGGGTAAGCCAGGATGTACTGGCTTTATGCGATGGCTGTATAGAGATACCTCAGGCCGGCATGAAACATTCGCTGAACATTTCAGTAGCCGCCGGTATTGTGCTATGGAAATTATTTGAACTGAACAGGGCAGGCCAACAGTTACCCGCGGCCAGCTGATACCAGGAGTATGACAATGGTATTATCTTGCAGTGTTCCGGCTGGCTGATATTTTTAAAAAAATGATATGTCTACAGTAAAACAATATTTAAGTCTGGTAAAATTTGCGCACACTGTTTTTGCGCTGCCCTTTGCGATGATCGGTTTTTTTATTGCAGTAAAAAGACCCGATCTTTTTGCGCTGGATAAAACAATCGGAATGGCATGGGGCGATTCGCTGAATTGGGGCAGCATCCTGAAAAAATTCCTGCTGGTGCTGGTATGCATGGTCTCTGCAAGAAGTGCTGCCATGGCTTTCAACCGTTATCTCGACAGGGAATTTGATGCACGCAATCCACGTACGGCGATCCGTGAAATTCCCAGGGGCATTATTTCTGCCAGCAGTGCCCTGCGTTTTGTTATACTCAACTGTATCATTTTTATTGCTGCCACCTGGTTTATCAACCGTATTTGTTTTTACCTGTCGCCTGTAGCCTTGTTCGTAGTGTTGTTTTACAGCTATACCAAACGGTTTACACCACTGTGTCATCTTGTGCTGGGGCTGGGGCTTTCACTGGCACCCATTGGGGCATACCTGGCTGTAACAGGCCGTTTCGACCTGTTGCCGCTGTTGTTTTCGTTCGCTGTTATATTCTGGGTAAGCGGCTTTGATGTGATTTATGCAATGCAGGACATTGAGTTCGACCAGTCTCAGCATCTCTATTCCATTCCTGCAGCGCTGGGCCGGCGCAATGCATTGCGTGCTTCAGAACTATTGCATGTATTGAGTACAGCCTGTGTAGTTGCAGCGGGCATTTACGGTCATTTTCATTTTGTTTATTGGGTAGGCATCACCGTATTTATAGGAATGCTTATTTACCAGCATTCTATTGTAAAACCCAATGACCTGAGCAAGGTGAATATCGCGTTTATGACGGCCAATGGTATTGCCAGCGTGGTATTCGGCGTATTGGTCATTGCAGATCTGTTTATTTTTTAATAAGAAAAAGTGGCAAGAATACTTTGTATCGATTATGGCGGGAAAAGAACAGGGCTGGCTGTTACCGATCCGTTAAAAATTATAGCAACAGCCCTGACCACCGTAGAAACAAAGGAATTGATCCCTTTTCTGAAAAAATATTTCAGCCAGGAAGCCGTAGAACTGATTTTAATAGGTGAACCCAAGAACTGGGACGATTCAGACACGCATGCCACACCGCTGGTACAACAGGCCATCCGCCGGCTGCAGAAAGAATTTCCACAAATACCCATCGAAAAAGTAGACGAACGCTATACCTCCAAAATGGCCTCCCGTGCTATGGTGGAAATGGGAATGAAGAAGAAAAACAGGCAGCAGAAAGGCAATATTGACCAGATCGCCGCCACCATCATGCTGCAGGAATACCTGCAAAAGCAGTTTTAGTCCGCTTCGGAATGCCGCTTTTTCATTGCTTTCCGGTAAATTTGCATTTTTAATAAATTTCATTGATTCATGATTCTTCCTATCGTCGCTTATGGTGCAGCTGTTTTAAGAAAAGTGGCAAAAGATATCGAGCCTGGTTATCCCGACCTGGAAAAACTGGTGGCAGATATGTGGGAAACCATGTATGCCAGTAATGGGGTAGGACTTGCAGCCCCACAGGTAAACAAGGATATCCGCATTTTTGTGATTGACAGCGCCCAGATTTTTGCCAACCTGGAAGAAGATGAAAAAGGCGAATACCCCGATGCGCCGGGTGTAAAAAAGGTTTTTATCAATGCCCATATCCAGCAACTGGATGGGGAGGAGTGGAGTTATAATGAGGGCTGTTTAAGCATTCCCAAAATAAGGGAAGATATTATGCGTCCTGAAACAGTGACCCTTACTTATGTAGACGAACAGTTTAATGAACATACCGATACCTTCAATGGTATCACAGCCCGCATCATCCAGCACGAATACGATCATATCGAAGGGAAATTATTCATCGATTACCTGAAACCACTAAAAAAGAAAATGTTGCAGGGAAAACTTTCCGATATTAGTAAAGGAAAGATCAAAGTGGACTATAAAATGTCGTTCCCTAAATAAAACCGAGCATGATAATTTTTCTTCATCTAAAAGCGGCTCCGGGTGAGGTTACATCTGGCCATTAAAAACAACTATGAACCGCTTTCTCCTCTTTTTTTTGCTGATCTGTGGATATCATTCCTTTGCACAGGACACTACCGTAGTGGTGGATAATAAAAAATTCACCCTGCCCGAAGTGATCGTTCGCAACAATATGGATTATAAAAGCCTGCTCGAACGCATCAAGAACGACACCACCTTCTACAAGGCTTTCCGTAACCTGCGTGTGATAGAGTTTTCGGCTTATAACAATATTGCCATCCTGGATAAACATGGCGAAAACAAAGCGACCTATTACAGTAAAACCCGTCAGCACCGCGAAAACGGCTGCCGTACCACCGAGTTCCTGGAACAAAAATCAACAGGCGATTTTTTCGATAGCAAAGGCGGCTACAATTATACCACCGGCGAGCTGTATGCCAGCCTGTTTTTTGCCAAAGGGAAAGTATGCGGCGAAGACAATGTGGTAAAAGGGCACGAAATAAGTACCGAGGGCAAAAGCGGCATCGATAAGCATAAAGAGCAGCTGAAAATGTTGTTTTTCAATCCCGGCAAAAAAATACCGGGCATTCCTTTTATCGGCAATAAACTGGATCTCTACGACGATCATGCACACAAACTGTACGACTACCGCCTCGATTATGCGGAATACAACGGGCAGTTCGCTTATATCTTTTCCATCAAACCCAAAGATGATCTGGGGATGTTTAAGAAAGATGATATTGTAGTGGATGAAATGAAAACCTGGTTCGATGCAAAAACGATGGAAGTACTGGCCCGCAATTACTCCCTCAGTTATAAGGCTGGTGTATACGATTTCAATGTGAGCATGGAAGTGCAGATGACAAAAGCCGGTAACCTGCTGGTGCCCGGTGTACTGCGTTACAGGGGCAACTGGAGTGTATTGTTCAAGAAACGGGAACGGGCCGAGTTCACCGCTACTTTATTCGATTTCAAACCCTGATAAAATACAGATCTTCCAACGGCTGCACGCTCAAAAACTTGTACCTCACCTGTCAGCAAGAGGAAGATATGCCTGCCTGTATCCATCTTATACGCTCCAAACAACAAAACCCGTCAATATATGGCCACTACCCACTAAAACCCGCCTACTGTCTGCTGAGAACTGCCTACTGACAACTGCCGGCTGTCTACTGCCACTTCTATTCCGCTCCCAATGCCCTGGCTTTTGAATAAGTGCGCCATTTTTCAATAACCTGCGTCATATCATCAGGCAACGGAGATTCAAAATTCATCTGCTCTTTGGTAACAGGATGTACAAATCCCAGTGTTCTGGCATGCAATGCGCAGCGCGGACAAATAGCAAAACAGTTGTCTACAAACTGTTTGTATTTGGTATAAATAGTGCCCTTTAAAATACGGTCGCCGCCATATTCCCAGTCGTTGAACAGGGTATGGCCAATATGTTTCATATGTACCCTGATCTGGTGGGTGCGGCCTGTTTCCAGCACACATTCCACAAGCGTTACATAATTGAAGCGTTCCAGCACCCGGTAATGGGTGATGGCATGTTTGCCATGATCGCCGTCAGGATAGGCATCGAACATCTTACGGAAGCGCTGGTGGCGCGCAATATGTGCCACAATGGTGCCTTCATCCTGCTCCACATCGCCCCATACCAGTGCCACATACCTGCGTGATACCGTATGATTGAAAAACTGTTTGGCCAGGTGGGCAGCAGCGCCGGGTGTTTTGGCAAGTACCAGCAGCCCGGTGGTATTTTTATCGATCCGGTGAACCAGTCCATACCTTGGCAGGTCTTCTTCAGAAAGAGAAGGGTTTTGCTGCAGCAGGTGATAGGCCACACCATTAAGCAGTGTACCCGAATAATTGCCTACACCCGGGTGTACCACCATATTGGCGGTTTTATTCAGTACAAGCAGCGAATCATCTTCAAATACAATATTCAGGGGTATCGGTTCCGGTTTTATCTCGGTGTGATCGGGGTTTACCAGGCTCATCAGCACAATTTCATCACCTGGCTTTACCTTGTAATTGTTCTTTTCTTTTTTCCCGTTAACGGTTAAAAAGCCGGCTTCTATGGCCTGCTGTATTTTATTACGGCTGGCACCTTCCAGGCGCAGGTGTATCCATTTATCAATGCGCATGGGTTCCTGGCCCTTGTCAACATGATAGGCTTTTCGCTCGTATAGCTCTTCCGAATGCTCTTCCTGCAGTATGTCCGTTTCTTCTGCCATATTCTGCAAAAATAAGGGTAAGTCGCGATGCGGCACTGCCGGCTGGCGGGTAAAGCGTGAATATTCCACGCGGTTCGGCTGTTTGAACAGGGCTTGCTACCTTTGCAAAGTGAAACTGAACAGGCCTTATAGTAGTCCCTGTTCAGCAAATAAGGAGAACAGATGAAAGAAACGGTTTATTTCCAGGATCTGGGCAGGCAGGCATACAAGGAAACATGGGATTACCAGGAAGCCCTGCTGCAGAAGAATGTGGCGCTGAAAACAGCCAGCCGCTTACAGGAGGCGAATAGTACGCCCCAGTCAATACCCACTATTCACCACCTGTTGTTTGTAGAGCATCCGCCGGTATACACGCTTGGCCGGAATGGTAAACAGGAGCATGTGCTGATAGCGGAAGAAGACAGGATACGTAAGGGGATAGACTATTACCATAGCAACCGCGGCGGCGATATCACATTTCATGGTCCACAGCAACTGGTAGGCTATCCTATGCTCGACCTGGAGCGGTTTAAAACCGATCTGGGATGGTACTTGCGCAGCCTGGAGGAAGTGATCATTCTTACACTGGCAGCTTATGGATTGCAGGGCGAACGCAGTGCAGGTGAAACAGGTGTATGGCTGGATGCATCAGTAAAAGGAAAAGAACGGAAAATATGCGCCATGGGTATCCGCTGCAGCCGCTGGATCACCATGCATGGTTTTGCACTGAATGTCAATACTGATCTTTCTTATTTTGATCATATCATTCCCTGTGGTATAGAGAATAAACAAGTTACTTCCCTGCAGAAAGAACTGGGGCAAATGGTTGCGCTGGATGAGGTGAAACAGCAATTGCTGCGCAATTTTGAAAATGTATTTCAATGTGTCTGTGCACCCGCAGAAGTGTCTGACACATTGAAATACATTCCTGCCTAAATACTGAAGGTGTAATAAAATTGAATAGTACCCACACGCTTCCCATTAAGATCCCTCTTACTTAAAACTCTTTCGGGATATAAAATTTGTTGTGTTCCACAAGGTGCTCATTATCGTGAAGGTCAAAACTGAACCAGCCCGAATGCATGAAATCTGATTTATCCAGTACCAGTTCCGGCTCTTTTACATGGTTGATCTTAAACAATACTTTCCCGTCGCTATCGTAAATGGTGAGCTTGTAGTTTTTGTTTTTTACATCGGGCAGGCGCATGATAACATATCCTTCGCGGTTGGTGAAAATATAGCCGGAGGGCTGCCAGGTGGTAATAAGTGAAGTTTGCGGGTTATACCGTTTTAAAACCACTTCCTGGTCATTCACAGTGAACAGGCTGTCTTTGGTCTGGTAAATAATAGAATCCCTGAAGCGGCGGTACTGTGCATATGGAATGGTGGCGATCACGCTGTCGGCTACCCGTATTTTGATCAGTTGTTCTCCATTTCCCGATGGGGCAATGGGATTGCTTTCAAAACCCTGGCCTATCCGCATCGATTTACTGAAGAAATAGCCGCCGCCCTGCAGCACATAAAATATACGGTAGTACATATTGTTGCCACCTATTTTATTGTCGATATAACCATTTTGCGGCAGTTGCGGCGATTGTGCCGAAAAGATCGTTCTGAAATTCCTGGCGCTGTCAAACGAACGCTGGATATTCAGCTGTATACAGTTCTCATACGGGTTAACCCAGCTGATGCGTACCCTGTTCTGTCCAAGATCTGCAATGCTGAAATTAGGTAAGGTATCCTGTGCCTGTAGCTGAATTGACAATACGATGCCTCCGATCAATGTAAGAATCCATCTGAACATCCGCTCAAAAATTTTGCAGACAAAGATAGGCCCGGCGCTGTTATCAAAATGGTAACAAACCAGCCGGGAGAGATAAATTACCCTGTAATCCACCACTGTGCACAAATAATACCCTGCTGCCATTTGCGATCTCCTGCCTGCGGATGAGTTGCTCTGTTGCAAAAAATGCTTTGGCAGTATACACCATATCCAGTGGCAGCCGGTAATTATTCCAGCATTCAGTTATATAACCGGTCAACAGGGCAGGATGTTTGGCATAACCGCCAAAATGGTATTCATGGTACAGCCTGAAATGCAGGTTGGCACCGGGCGGAAGCAACAGGCGTATATCGTTTTCAAGACCTGTATGGTTTTTCAGCACACTGATACCAATGACCTGTTGTGCGGGATCACTGGCCCTGATCAGCCCGGCAAGCATGGTACCTGTACCTGCGGCGGCAACAATATGCGTGTATATTGCAGCTTCCGGTACAAACTGCAACAGGCCGGCTGCACCCCTGGCACCTTTTTCGCCATAGCCGCCTTCTGGAATCCAGTAATGCTGTGGGTATTGTTGTTGTAACAATTCTTTTTCACGGTACTGCTCCCTGCTGATGAAATGCAGGTGCATACCATAATCGGCTGCCTGCTGCAGTGTATGCGACAGCTTTGCTGGCTTCTCGCCCCTGATAAAACCAACAGCCGGTATCCCGCTGATGAAACAAGCATAAGCTGTGGCTACAATATGATTGGAATACGCGCCACCAAAGCTGGCAATGCTTCTGGCATTATATTGGATTGCTTCTGCGACAAAATATTGCAACTTGAACCATTTATTGCCGCTGATAACGGGATGCACCAGGTCTGAACGCAGTACATCAAGGCGAACGCCCCTGTTATCCAGCCAGTCAGCCTCTATGGTTTGAACAATAATATTACCAAATTGTAAGCAATCCTGAATAGTCATAGGTGATGACGAAAAATTAATATTTGTTCCTTAACCCGATTCATTTAGTTTCGCAAAGATCAAAAAAATAAACTATGCAACAACCGACACTTGTCATCTTAGCAGCGGGAATGGCCAGCCGATATGGAAGCATGAAACAAACAGAATCATTTGGTCCGGGTGGTGAAACCATCATGGAGTATTCCATTTACGATGCCATCCGTGCCGGATTTAAAAAGGTGGTTTTCATCATCCGTAAAGATTTTGCCGATAATTTCAAAGCGCTGATAGAACCCAAGCTGCAGGGCAAAATTGCCACCGATTATGTTTACCAGCAGATGGATTCTTATATCGGCAACAGGAAAGTTCCGGCAGAAAGGGTGAAACCCTGGGGTACAGCCCATGCTATTTTGTGCTGCAAGGGCCAGGTTAATGAACCTTTTGCAGTGATCAATGCCGATGATTTTTATGGTGCTGATGCATTTGTAAAAGCCTACGATTTCCTGGTGAATAAATGCAATGACGAACGTTATGCAGTGATCGCTTACCAGCTGGCCAATACACTGAGCGAGAACGGAAGTGTGAGCCGCGGTGTGCTGAATGTGAATGATAAAAATGAAATGAAGGGCGTAACTGAACGCACTAAAATTTACCGTGAAAATGGTGAGATCGTATTTGAGGAAGAAAGCACTAAAGAAAAAGAAGCACTTCCCGAAGATACCCGTGTAAGTATGAACTTTTTCTGCTTCGCACCTAATTTCATCGATTTCTGTGGCAGCAAATTCGATGAATTCCTCGACGCCAATCTCGACAAACCCAAAGCCGAGTTCCTGATGCCCACTATGACAGATGCATTTATCAAGAGCGGTAAAGGCGCTATTGATGTGATCACTACAGGGGCCAAATGGTTTGGTGTAACATATAAAGAAGATGCGCCCACTGTAAAAGCGAGCATCGATGCACTGGTTAATGCAGGAACCTACCCCGCTTCATTATGGAAATAAAAGTGAAATAAAGTATTCCGGAAAAGGACACTTTTTATATGCTTATAAAAAAATAAATCCTGCGGCTGCAGGATTTATTTTTTTATCGTGGTTGTATGGATCGTTGACCGTATAACTTAATTATAAGCATTCACCAGGAACACACAATTTTCCAGTTGTGCAATCTGTTGTTTTCTTTCCTTGCCTCTCAGCGTGCTGGTTAAAGGGATCCTGATTTTGGGTACAGTGCTGTCTGCTTTTTTCAGATCATCCACCATCCGGTAAATACTTTTCGATTTAATGGCAAATACCACGCCTTCTGCTTTCGTTTCACGGGTGCTTACCACACCAATGATCTCCCCGTTTTTATTGAAAACCGGTCCGCCGGAATTACCAGGATTGGCAGAAAGGGAAACCTGGTAGCTGGTAGTATCACCTTCAAAACCGCTGCGGGCGCTTAAATAGCCCATATTGTACACGATCTCGTTTCTTGGGTAACCCAGGGTAAAGATTTCCTCGCCCAGGTCGGCATTGGCTTTTTTCACGCTATAGGGCAGGGCGGCATAGGGTTTAAAGTCTTTATCTTCTATTTTCAGAATAGCCAGGTCTTTTACTGCATCCACCAGGGCTATTCTGGCATTGAATTCCTGCCCGTTATTGTTGATCACTACTGTTTTAGAGCCTTTCAGCACATGGGCATTGGTTACCAGGAACCCCTTGGGATCGATCAAAAAAGCGGTACCACCGCCTTTCAGTACAGCGTCCTTGGGTATTTTAGATTCTACTTCAGACAATTTATTGCCCTGGTATAGCTGGTTTTGTTTAATGCGTTCAATATCCACACTCAGTTGCTGTACCCGGGAATTGTTATTGGGAGATAAATACACTACCAGGCAACTGATCACCAGGGCCGTTACACCGGCTATAGAAGCAGCGATGCCGGTGATACGTTTGTACCGCCTCCAGAGCTGCACTATTTTGCCACTACCGGCAGCTGTTTCCTCATTCCCGATCTCACCATTGGTTACCAGGCGGTTATGGGTTTCGTGCAGGGTATGTTTCAGGGCTTGACGGCTGGCATAATCATCCATCTGGTGTAAAAACAGCTTGTGTTCTACCACCATCTGGTCTATTTCAGGTGTATTTTTCCGAAGCTGCTCGAAATAAGCTTTCTCTTCGGGCGGCATGGTACCGCTGAGATATCGTTCTATTGCTTCTAATAACTGAATGTCTTCCATTACTCTCCGATATTGTATTGCGCGAAAAACAATTTTTTTAACCGCATCAGGCACTTGTATTTCTGGTTTTTGGCGTTATCTGCGTTGGTATAGCCAAAATCGGCAGCGATCTCGTGCATGTCTTTTTTTTGCAGATAATAGGCTTCCAGTAAACTTTTACAAGGTTCGCCCAAACTTTTCAGGGCCCTGTCCATGATAGCAAACTCCGCATTTCTCTGTTCGTGTATTTCCAGGTCTTCTTCCACAGGTACGGTTTCTTCCAGGCTTTCTACCTGTACGCCATAACGCCCCATTTGTTGTAACCGTTTGAGCCAGAGGCGCCTGCATATTGAATAGAGGTAGGTTTTCACCTGGCAGGTTAAAACGAAGGATTCGTTTTTGGCTTTTTCATAGAGTGCGATCACCGCTTCCTGGAAAATATCTCTGGCATCATCATAAGTACCATTGTTATTGAGAATGAAAGCCTGCACCATACCGAAATTGTCTTTATACAGGGTGTCGATGACTTTCGCGTCGTTATTGGCCAGTCCTTTTAGTAAAAGTTGTTCGTTGCCTTCGAATTTCACAGTTCTAATTTTAATACCGGTAGGGGGGTAAAAGTAACCCAAAATAGCGCCAAAAAAATTTTTTAAAAAATTCCCGGGGTTACCGGGTTACCTTTTTCAATTTCTGGTATATACAGGTAAATTCACTCACACAAAAACACAGACAACAATGAAAAAGCTGTTATTCGTTTTAGCTCTGGGCGCATTCGCAGCCTGCGGTTCCGGTGAAAACAAAGAAGCAAAAACTGATTCTGCCGCTACTGCAGTAGATTCTGCTGCTCACGCTGCTAAAGATTCTCTGAAATCTACAGTAGACAGCACAGTAAAAACGATCGATTCTACTGCTAAAGCTGTTAAAGATTCTCTGAAAAAGTAATTGATCAGTAAAACTACTTGTGTAGTAAGATATTGAGTGCCAAGGCTTGCCGGCAGGAAGTAGTTATAGAACTTTTTTTCATATGGCAAGCAATCGTTAGAGGCCGTCCTTATTCCTAAGGAGGGCTTTCTTTTTTTTATACAGGCATAAGCCGGTAATATTTAAAAAAAATGCCATACCAGGGTTACCTTTTGTTTGAAAAGGGTATAAACTTAAAAGAGGCATGTTTTTTATTGTACACTTAAATAAAGAACTATGAAAAAACTAATCTTTATTCTGGCCCTGGGTGCATTCGCTGCCTGCGGTTCCGGTGAAAACAAAGAAGGAAAAACAGATTCTGCTGCCAGTGTAGATGCTGCCAAAGCAGATACCGCCCACAAAGATTCAGCTACCGTTTTATCACCCGACGGGATCGACACAACCAAAAAAGACACAACCCATAAAAAATAATTCCCTGTTGTATTACCGGCTTGCAGGTATTACAGCCTGAACTATTTCATATGGCAAGCAATCGTTAGAGACCATCCTCATTCCTGGGGATGGTTTTCTTGTTAATGGTTCAATTGTTCTATGGTTCCATGGTTGGATTGTTGGATGGTTCAATGGTTTGAATTGTTGGATGGTTCAATGGTTTGAATTGTTGACGGGGTCCCTTTATTAGCTTAGTATTTATCTAACAGTGCCTCTTTACTCAATAGCCATCGAGCCATCCAACCATCGAGCCATCCAACCATCAAACCATCCAGCAATCGAGCCATCCAGCAATCGAGCCATCCAGCAATCGAGCCATAAACAACCGTTCGTTTATTAACCAGAAAAAAAATTTGTTTCAGATCAGTTTATGTTTACTTTTGGTGCATCATGAAAACAAACAGCCTGTACAACTTTTTTTACTTTTTCTTTTACTACTTCTTTGGAGGAGTAGACCGGGTTGTATTGGCTAAAGCGTAGTAAGTAAAACAATCAGCATACAGTCCCGGTCTAAAAAAAGACCGGGATTTTTTGTTTATGGCACCAAGAATATCCATACAAGGCTATGAAGGCAGCTTTCACCAGGTAGCTGCACAACAATTTTTCGGTAAACAGGTAGAAGTGATCCCCTGCGCCACTTTCAGGGAAGTAGTGAAAATTGCAGCCAGTAAAAAAGAAAGTGAAGGTGGTATTATGGCCATCGAAAACTCTATCGCCGGCAGTATTTTGCCCAACTACAACCTGTTGCAGAAAAGCAACCTGCGGGTGGTAGGGGAAGTGTACCTGCAGATAAGACAAAACCTGATGGTCAATCCCGGCGTTACCCTTGAAGACATTAAGGAAGTGCATTCACACCCAATGGCTATTCTGCAGTGCCTGGACTTCCTGGAAAAATACAACTGGAAACTGATCGAAACAGAAGATACCGCATTAAGTGCAAAGCATATTCATCAGCATAAAAACAAATATGCTGCTGCCATTGCCAGCAAACTGGCGGCCGAATTGTTCGATATGGAGATCATCGCACCAAACATCCATACCATGAAGAACAATTATACCCGTTTTCTTGCTTTAAACAGGGTTGAAGATGTATTGCCGGTGGAAGATGCCAATAAGGCTTCCGTAAATTTTGCCACTGACCACTCCAGGGGCAGCCTGGCCAGGGTGCTTACACGGATTGCCGATGCAGGCATCAACCTGAGCAAACTGCAGAGCTTTCCCATTCCCGGCAGCGACTGGAAATACAGTTTTCATGCCGATATGGAATTCGATTCAATTGATCAGTTCAATGATGTGATTGAAGAAATAAAGCCACTTACAGAAGAAGTGAAAGTGTACGGTGTGTATAAAAAAGGCGCTACGATATAACATAAATGCGAACAGCAACACCTGTAACATTATTATTTGACAACCGGAATATTTAACCACGCGATATGATTGCAACAGCAAAAAGACTGGACGGGATCGGGGAATATTATTTCTCTACCAAGCTGAGGGAAATTGATGAACTGAACAAACAGGGCAAAAATGTGATTAACCTGGGTATCGGCAGTCCTGACCTGCCGCCGCATCCTGAAGTGATCCGCATTTTACAGGATGAAGCGGTAAAAAACAATGTGCATGGTTACCAGAGCTACAAGGGGGCACCTGCATTGCGGAAAGCGATAGCAGACTGGTACAGCACCTGGTACCAGGTAACACTTGATCCTGATACAGAAATACTACCACTGATAGGCTCCAAAGAAGGCATCATGCATATTTGCATGACCTATCTAAACGAAGGAGATGCAGCGCTGGTGCCCAATCCCGGTTATCCAACCTATCGCAGTGCGGTTAAACTGGCAGGTGGTGTTTGCCTGGATTATGTACTGGAAGAAGCGAATAGCTATTTTCCCGATTTTGCACAGCTCGAAAGCCAGGTGCAGGCTTTTAACAGCCAGGGCGATGCCAAAGTAAAGCTGATGTGGGTAAACTACCCACAGATGCCTACGGGGCAGCAGGCATCCGCATCATTGTTTACACAGCTGATCGCTTTTGCCAAAAAGCACAACCTGCTGATATGCCATGATAACCCCTATAGTTTTATCCTGAACGACCAGCCGCAGAGCTTATTGCATACAGCGGGCGCAAAAGAGGTGGTGATAGAACTGAACTCCCTGAGCAAATCGCACAATATGGCGGGCTGGCGCATTGGCGCACTCTGCGCTGCCAAAGAGCGTATTGATGAAGTGCTGCGTTTCAAAAGCAATATGGATAGCGGTATGTTCCTGCCTATACAACTGGCGGCAGCCAAAGCGCTGTCTTTGCCTAAAGACTGGTACGACAGTGTGAATGATATTTACCGTGAACGCAGGGAAAAAGTATTTATGCTGCTCGACCTGCTGCAATGCAGTTATTCCCGTGAGCAGGTGGGGTTGTTTGTATGGGCGCGCATACCCGGGCAGTATACCAGCGGATACCAACTGAGTGATGAAGTATTGTATGGTGCAAGTGTATTTATTACACCCGGCGGTATATTCGGCAGTGCAGGCGAACCGTATATCCGTATCAGCCTTTGCGGCTCGATAGAACGGTTTGACGATGCGATAACAAGAATAAAAAACTTACCCTTAAAAAAATGACGGTTACAATAATAGGCATCGGTTTAATAGGCGGATCCATGGCCTTATCACTAAAGGAAAAAGGGTTTGCAAATAGGGTGCTGGGCGTAGACAACAATAAGGCACATGAGCAAAAAGCACGCGAACTGGGGCTGGTAGATGCCATGCTGCCCCTGGAAGATGCAGTGCGGCAGGCTGATATCATTATGCTGGCTATCCCGGTGAGCGCCTGTGTGCAGTTATTGCCAACGATAATGGATATGATAACAGACCGGCAGGTGGTGCTGGACGCCGGTTCTACCAAACAAAGCCTGATAGAGGCGGTAGCCGATCATCCGAAAAGAAAAAGATATGTAGCCACCCATCCTATGTGGGGTACAGAATTCAGCGGTCCTGAAGCTGCCGTAAAAGGCGCTTTTGTGAACAAGGCCACGGTGATCTGCAATAAAGAAGGCAGCGATGCCGACGCAGTGGAAAAAGCAGAGCAGTTATACCATGCACTGGGTATGCACCTGGTGTACATGAATGCTGCCGACCATGATGTACATGTGGCCTATGTAAGCCATATTTCACATATCACTTCCTTTGCATTGGCCAATACCGTGTTACAGAAAGAAAAAGAAGAAGATGCCATTTTCGAGCTGGCCAGTGCCGGTTTTGAAAGCACTGTCCGGCTGGCCAAAAGTAATCCTGCGATGTGGGTGCCGATCTTTATGCAGAACAGGGATAATGTACTGGATGTGCTGAATGAGCATATCAGCCAGCTGCGGAAATTCAAGGCCTGCCTGGAAAAGGAGAATTATGCCTATTTGCAGGAACTGATCGAAGAAGCGAATAAAATAAGGAAAGTACTGGATAAGAAGCGATAATGGGGCTGAAACGGCCTGGTGGCAGGTGAATAGAAGGGGGGTATAAAGGGAGATCTTTTACATCATGGCAATAATGGCCTTCCGGCAACGGTGAAACAGGGGATAGAGGAAAAATAATGCGCCGGAGGGGCGGATAATTCAGGATAATACGCTAAATCCTGTAAATCATGGTTACCTTTGCGGCAAATTTGAGATACATGACAACATTTGAAGAACTGGGATTGGAGGCGAGATTGGTACAGGCTACCAGCGAACTGGGATTTGTGAATCCTACGGCCATCCAGGAAAAAGCGATACCGGTTTTACTGAGTGGAACGAAGGATTTAATAGGGCTGGCTCAGACAGGAACAGGTAAAACAGCAGCATTCGGCCTGCCGTTGTTGCAACTGATCAATGCTGAAGCCAGGCATCCGCAGGCATTGGTGGTTTGTCCAACACGGGAATTGTGTTTACAGATTGTCAATGAAATAGAGCTCTTTAAAAAACATATACGCGGGGTGTATGTCGCAGCTGTATATGGAGGCGCGTCTATTGGTACGCAGATACGCGAACTGAAAAGAGGCATCCAGATCGTAGTGGCCACACCGGGCCGGTTGATTGACCTGATCGAAAGAAAAGCGATCAATCTTGACCAGATTGAATACGTGGTACTGGATGAGGCAGATGAAATGCTGAACATGGGCTTTCAGGATGATATTGAATTCATCCTGCAGAACACGCCCAAAAGAGAAAGTACCTGGCTGTTCAGTGCAACGATGCCACCCGAAATACGTAAGGTGAGCAAACGCTACATGAAAGAACCGGTAGAGCTTACAGTAGGCAAGGTAAATACCGCTAACAAGAACATCGATCACCAGTATTATGTTACATCGGCTCATCACCGGTATGAAACATTAAAAAGACTGATCGATTTTAACCCTGGCATCTATGGTATCATTTTTACACGTACCAAAGCAGATGCACAGGAAATAGCTGAAAAGCTGACCCGCGAAGGTTATGATATTGATGCATTGCACGGCGATCTTACCCAGGTGCAGCGTGATAAAGTGATGGGGCAGTTCAGGGATAAAAGCCTGCAGTTGCTGATTGCCACCGATGTGGCGGCCAGGGGTATTGATGTAAAAGAGATCACACATGTGATCAACTACGAATTGCCCGATGATGTAGAAGTATACACCCACAGAAGCGGCCGTACCGGCAGGGCTGGCAACACGGGGATATGCCTGAGTATTGTACACTCACGTGAGTTGTACAAACTGCGTCAGATTGAAAAAATAGTACAGTCGCCTTTCCATAAAGTGGAGATCCCGAGTGGTAAGGATGTGTGCAGGAAACAGTTCTTTTTCTTTATGGATAAGCTGCTGCAAACCGATATCAGCCATGGTGATTACGAAACCTATGTTCCCATGCTGGAAGAACGTTTTGCCGATATCAGCAAAGAAGAAGTGCTGAAAAGGGTGGCAGCGATGGAATTTGACCGCTTTTTGAAATACTATGAAAACGCCGGCGACCTGAATGTGCGTGAAGAAAGACGCGACAGGAGAGACCAGGCAGCCCGCGGCGATCAGAGCAGGCGGCGTGATGACAGGGGGGGCAAACGTGACTATAGCGGAAGTGGCGATTATGTTCGCCTGTTTGTAAACCTGGGCACCAAAGATGGTTTTTACAAAGCCAGCTTCCTGCAGTTTATACTGGATATGAGTGACCTGCGGAAAGATGTGCTGGGGCGGATAGATATGAAAGAAATGAACAGCTGGATTGAGGTAGATAAAAAAGCTGCCAACCAGATGGTGAGATCGATAGACGGTAAAAATTTCAAAGGCAGAAGGATCAGGATGAACGAGGCAAACAGCCGTTGATTCAAATTGGAGAATGTAATCGTTTGAAAGTTTGAAAATGGCCTGCCCGGAGAACACGATAATCATTGCTGAACATAAACAACCATTTTCAAATTAATACATCTTCAAATTTTCAAATTGATATGCAAGCAACAAATACAACTACCATGAAGGAATTGGTACAGGAAAAATGGAACAAGCGCCCGTTGATTATTTCCGGGCCCTGCAGTGCCGAAACAGAAGAGCAGGTACTGGAAACAGCAGTACGCTTACACAAAACCGGTAAGGTGGATGTGATGCGCGCCGGTATATGGAAGCCCCGTACCCGCCCGGGCAGTTTTGAGGGTATCGGAACAAAAGGCCTGCCCTGGCTGCAACAGGCTAAAAAAGTTACAGGTATTCCAGTAGCTGTGGAAGTGGCAACTGCCAAACAGGTAGAAGATGCTTTGCATTTTGATGTGGATATATTATGGATCGGTGCACGTACTACCGTGAACCCGTTCAGTGTACAGGAAGTGGCAGATGCACTGCGCGGTGTTGATGTTCCTGTACTGATCAAAAACCCTATCAATCCTGATCTTGAACTGTGGACCGGTGCTGTTGAGCGTGTTGCCAAAGCCGGTATTAAACAAATAGGTCTTATTCATCGTGGTTTCAGCTCTTATGGCAATACTGAATACCGCAATGCCCCGATGTGGCACCTGGCAATTGAAATGAAGCGCCGCAATCCCGGACTGATGATGATCAACGATCCTTCACATATCTGCGGCCGCCGCGATATTTTGTTGGATGTTGCACAGAAAGCCATCGACCTTGATTTCGACGGGCTGATCATTGAAAGCCATATTGATCCTGATAATGCATGGAGCGATGCCAAACAGCAGATCACACCCGAAAAGCTGGCTGAAATGCTGAACAGCATTGTATGGAGAAAAGAAGACAGCGGCTCAGAAGAATTTCATGCTGCACTGGAAAAACTGCGCCAGCAGATCAACCATCTTGATGATGAGCTGATGCAGATCCTTGGCCAGCGTATGAAAGTGGCTGAAAAAATTGGCCAGTACAAAAAAGAGAACAATATCACCATCCTGCAAACCAACCGCTGGAATGCCATCCTGGAAAGAGCTTTTGCACAAGGCGATAAACTGGGACTGAGCAGGGAGTTTGTAACCAAATATTTTGATGCGGTACACATGGAAAGTATCAATCATCAGAATAAAATTATGAATGCCTGATCCGCAAACCGGCAGGTAAAAACAGCAAGGCAAAAGGAATAGAATAGTATGGATGGCAGCAAAAGCTACATATACATGCACGCCATATGGGCGGTGAAAGACGAACGGCCTTTATTGCCTGCAACCATACGAAAAGTATTGTTTGCACACCTGCTGAAAGAAACTGCTGCCAAAGGTATTCAGCTGATCAGTATTAATGGAGTGGAAGACCATATACATTGTCTTTTCAAACTGATGCCTGTACAGCAGGTAGCTGCTACGGTAAAACAGCTGAAAGATATGGCTGCATTCTGGCTGAATGAAAATAAGCTGCTGAAAGATGCGCTGGAATGGGAAGAGGGATATGCAGTTTATTCGGTTAGTCCCAATGCCATTGATAAAGCAGCAGACTATATTAGCCGGCAGGAGCAGTACCATACCAGTAAAACACTGACCCAGGAACTGGAAGCTTTCGATAAAATGAACGAAGGTGCGAAATAAATGAAAAGGAAAAAGAGATAAGGTGATCAAGCCGGGTGCAGGACAAAAACGGGAATATGCTGTTGCTGCCCTGTACCGCTGGCCTCTGCCTTTATCCTCGCCTTTAACCTCTGGTTTATGACAACAAAAAAGATCTCTTTCTCTGCTCAAACAGTTACCTATTATTTTGATGCTTCTATTGAGCATTTGCGCAAACTGACACCGGAAGAAAATACCATTCTTATTACAGATGAGCACGTATATGGCAAACATGCTAAAAAGCTGAAGCAATGGCGCACCATCGTGATTAAAGCTGGTGAGGAGTTTAAAGTACAGGCTACGGTGGATTCAATTATTGAGCAACTGATCAGCCTGGGTGCCGACAGGAAAACCTTCCTGGTAGGCATTGGTGGCGGCGTAGTAACAGATATTACGGGCTATGTTGCGGGCATATATATGCGGGGTATTTCCTTTGGCTTTGTACCAACCACCATACTTGCAATGGTAGACGCGGCTATCGGGGGTAAAAACGGTATTGATGTAGGTATTTATAAAAACATGGTGGGGCTTATCCGGCAGCCATCATTTTTACTGTATGATTACAGCCTGCTTAAAACATTACCTAAAGAAGAATGGATAAACGGTTTTGCCGAGATCATTAAACATGCCTGTATCAAAGATGCGCCCATGTTTTCCCTGCTGGAAAAAAACAAGCTGGCGGTTTTTCAAAAAAACAGCCAGCTGCTGGATGAACTGATCAGGCGGAATGCATTGCTGAAATCCAAAGTTGTGCAGCAGGATGAATTTGAGCAGGGAGACCGCAAGCTGCTGAATTTTGGTCATACACTGGGCCATGCCATTGAAAACAGTTATGATCTTTCCCATGGGCAGGCGGTGGCGCTGGGTATGGTGATCGCTGCTGCAATATCTGCAGAGTTCAGGGGCTTCAAAGACATGGACCGGATTGTTGCAGTAATTAAGCAATATGGGCTTCCCGCATTTGCCGTGTTTGATGCAGATAAGGCCATTGACATTATGCAGGCAGACAAAAAAAGGGTGAAAGACATATTTCAGTATGTGCTGCTGGATAAAATAGGCAAGGGTGTTATACAGCCTTTGACAGCGCAGCAAATTAAACCCATTGTACAACATCTATCCAAGTAATCATTATGCAGGCAATCATATCACCTTCGCCGGTAACCGGCGATATTTATGCACCCGCTTCCAAAAGTTCCATGCAAAGGGCCTGTGCGGCTGCGCTGGTGCGCAAGGGTAAAAGCATTATTCATAACCCGGGCCATTCCAATGATGACCAGGCTGCACTTCGTGTGATACAGGCCATGGGTGCGGAGGTACTGCAACAGGAAGAACTGCTGGCCATTGACAGCAAGGGCATACATGCCGTTACAGAAGAAGTGAATTGTGGTGAAAGCGGATTGGGTATTCGCATGTTTGCACCTTTAATTGCATTGAACAGCACTACCATTACCATTAATGGAGAAGGCAGCCTGGTAACCAGGCCCATGGATTTTTTTGATACTATTTTACCCAGGCTTGGTGTAAACATCCGCTCGAACAATGGCAAACTGCCCTTGCATATCCAGGGGCCTTTGCAGCCTGCGGATATTGAAATAGACGGATCGCTTAGCTCGCAGTTTTTAACGGGCTTGCTGATGGCCTATGCGGCAGCCGGTGCGAGTGATGTAACAATAAAAGTAAATAACCTGAAAAGCAAGCCCTATGTAGACCTTACATTAAAAGTGATGAAAGATTTCGGGTTAAAAGTACCGGAGAACAGGGCGTATGAAGCTTTCTATTTCGGTAATGAACCTGCAGCCTTCGACGCCGCTCAGTCTGCAGCCCCCGGTGCTTCGACTGCGCTCAGCACCTCCCATCCCCTCCAACCACTGCAATACACCGTGGAAGGTGACTGGAGTGGCGGAGCCTTCTTACTCGTGGCAGGCGCTGTAGCCGGAAAAATTACGGTGAAAGGCCTTGATGTATTTTCCACCCAGGCCGATAAAGCCGTATTACAGGCATTGATGGATTGTGGTTGTGATATATCGGTACAGGCTGATAAGATTGAAATAGGACCAGCCAGCCAGTCGGGCGTATTGAAAGCATTCCAGTTTAATGCCAATGACTGCCCCGATCTGTTTCCACCGCTGGTAGCACTGGCAGCTTACTGCCATGGTACTACCGTGATAGAAGGCGTGGAGCGGCTTACGCATAAAGAAAGCAACAGGGCACTCACCCTGCAGGAGGAATTTGCCAAACTGGGCATCACTATCGAGCTGCAGGATAACCTGATGCTGGTGAAAGGCGGCGGCGGACTAAAAGCTGTGACAGTGCATTCACGGCATGATCATCGTATTGCCATGGCCTGTGCGGTAGCCGGCCTGCGTGCAAAGGGGGATGTTGTGATTGAAGAAGCGCAGGCCGTGAACAAATCTTATCCTGATTTTTATATGCACCTGCAAAAGCTGGGTGCCACTGTATCTTTACAACATAAAGCAGCTGTTCATGAATAGTTTCGGACGTTTATTCAGGGTTACCATATTCGGCGAATCGCATGGAGAATCGGTTGGTATCAATATCGACGGTGTTCCCGCAGGTCTGCCATTGAAAGTAGAAGATTTCCTGGAAGATATAGAAAGAAGAAAAGGGGGTACACAAAAAGGTACTACGCCGAGGCAGGAATCGGACCTGCCCATTTTTAAAAGTGGTGTGTTCGATAACAAAACCACGGGTGCTCCACTCACCATCCTGTTTGAAAACAACAATACCCGTTCGGGCGATTATCAGAAGCAGCGTGCAGTACCCAGGCCCGGCCATGCCGATTTTGTGGCAAGCAAAAAATTTGGTGGTTATGAAGATTACCGTGGCGGCGGACATTTCAGCGGCAGGCTAACTGTTTGCCTGGTGGCGGCAGGGGTGATTGCCAAAAAAATAATCCGGCTGGCGGCTGAAGGACAAGCAACACCGGAAGTAAAAGCCAGCATACTGGAAATAGGAGGGGAAAAAGACCTCGACAAAGGTCTGCAACGTGCTATTGATGCCAAAGATTCTATCGGTGGTATCGTAGAGTGCAGGGTCAATGATTTGCCGGTTGGTTTGGGTGAACCTTTTTTTGACAGTGCTGAATCGTTGCTGGCACATGCGGTGTTTGCAATACCTGCAGTACGGGGTGTGGAGTTTGGAACCGGTTTTGCTGCTGCCAGGATGTTTGGCGCTGAACACAATGATGCCATTGTGGATGCAGCAGGTAAAACCCGCACCAATCATGCGGGGGGCATCGTGGGCGGTATCACCAATGGCAATGAGCTGGTATTCCGTATTGCGATCAAGCCTACTTCCTCTACACCCAAAGAACAGCAAACCTGGAACTGGGAGACCAATGAAATAGAAAGCTTTTCTGTAAAAGGCAGGCATGACCTCTGTATTGCCCTTCGTGTTCCGGTAGTGCTGGAAGCTGTGACGGCAGTGGTACTGGCAGACCTGCTAATGCTGGAGCAACGGGTAAAAAGGGTGGTAACCACAACTGCCGGTTGATACACGGATAAAAGCAGCTATGCGCTGCAAGCCGTTGGCTACAAAAAGCTCAGGTGGCTAGTTATGACAAGGTAAAATTGGCAAGCTGATAGCGCTGAACTACAAGGAATACATCTCACAGAATACATAAAAGCGTAGAGAACAAGGCTTTTTTCATTCCTGGGGAATGCTCTATTCCTATCTCATAGCTGGAAGCTCATGGCTTGCGGCTATATATTACTGATTAACCCGCATTGGATTGGTTGCTTCCTGTTTATTTGAACAAGGCAAAATCGAGATCCAGCACAGGGAACTGCCCGGTAGCGACAGACCAGGTATAATGCCACCATTCAGTTGACAGGGCTGTAAAGCCATATTTTTCCATTATTTTCTTTAGTTTATCGCGGTTTTGTATTACTACTGGCGGTAGTTGCTGGTAGCCCTGGTGGGCTTTTTCTGTAAAATTGTCAAAAGAAGTGGGCATGGACAGCTCCTGGCCTGTTTGCAGGTTAACCAGTGAAACATCTACGGCGGCACCCTTGTTATGGGCGCTTCCCCTGGCCGGATTGGCAGCATAACGTTCATCCGGTACAAGCTGCCACATTTTTTTGGTAATGGAATAGGGACGATAAGCATCGTAGAATTTAAGCGAAAGCCCCTGTTTTGTTAATTCCTGCTGAACCCGCTGCAGGGCCCTGGCTACAGGCAACCGTACCAATGCTTTAGGCTGATGGTAAAGGATGGTATGGGTAAAATTGTCAGTACTGGCATATTTCCAATCAGTTATCATGGGTGAAAGCCAGTTTTGAAGGTTGACCATCGCTTGAAGACTGTCTTTGGTCACCGCAGTCTCATATTCGGCAAAATTGTTAATTATGTTAAGTACGGCCGGCTTTCCTGGCATAGGATTTGGGCGTTGGGCCCTGCATTGCAAAAAAATAACAGCCGAACAGCCTAGCACTATCCATTTGAAATGACTATTTTTCATATTGTGACACCGGTTGTAACGGTTTTAAATTACGAATAACATTGATATGGGAGCTTTTATCAACCTGATCATATGCCTGCTTTTCTGCACCAGTAGCTTTGCACAGGCTGCTATTGCCAAAGCAGATACAGCGAGGGCTGATAGCACGAACATACCGGTTGTAAAAACGACAGACAGCACGGCGGTAACTACAGGAAATATTCACAAAGATTCGGTAAAAACAGTTCGTGGTATTGCCAGCTTTTACAGCAAAAGCCTGGATGGTACACGTACCTCCACGGGTGAAATATACCGTCATGGCAAGATGACCGCAGCCAGTAATCATTTTAAGCTGAATACCTGGGTACGTGTAACCAACCTGCGTAACGGGCGATCGATAATTGTGCGTATTAATGACCATATGCACAAAAAAATGTCCAGGAGAGGGCGGGTCATTGACCTTAGCCGTACAGCCGCTAAAGAATTGAGTTTTGTAAGCAGTGGCCTTACCCGGGTAAAAGTGGAAGAAGTGCCCAAGGGAACGGAGGAATAACGGGTATAAAATATTGAAATGAACGGAAGCCTGGTGTATCACCGGGCTTTTTCAGTCTGCAGTTCTCAGTCTGCAGCCGGCAGTCGCTGGTCTGCAGTTTGCAGTCCGGTCTGCAATCAACAGAATGATCCAATCTCCTTCAAAGACTGCCTACTGCCTACCGAAGACTGCCGACTGAAAACTAAAGCTGCTTCTTCGGCATCACTGCCTTAGGCTGCTGCTGGGTGGGTGGTTTGTTCTCCTGCGGATGCTGTGTGGGAGGAACTTTATTGTTGTTGTTCGCTGGTTTGTTGGTTGGTAAAGGACTATTATTGTCGCCGGGGTTAACAGGTTGCTGGCTTTCGGGGGCAAGATCCTGTGGTTTGGCATTCGGCGGAATAAGTTCTCCATAGTCAGCGGATGAGCCATTGCCCACATCCTGGCCTTCGGCACCCAGTTCAGTAGGAACGCTGTTGATCCAGTCGTAGATGATATCGTTGGTCATCACATCCGGTTTAACGAAAGCGGATTTCGTATCGAGCGCGAGTGATTTATCGTTGCTGGCTTTATCATAAAAATAACCCCATACCGGAAGCGCTACAGACGAGCCCTGACCAATACTGGTGCTGTTAAAACGTACAAAACGGTCATCACAACCTGTCCATACACCGGCAATCAGCTGGGGGGTATAACCCATAAACCAGGCATCGCTGTTATCGTTGGTGGTACCTGTTTTACCGGCTATCTCGCCATTAACATCATAGCTCCATATTCTGCGGCCGGTACCGAATTTCATTACGCCCTGCATCATACTGATCACTGAATAGGCGGTTACATCACTGATCACCTCTTTGCGCTGCGGGATATTGGTTTGCAATACATTCCCGTTTTTATCTTCAATACGGGTGATATACATCGGTTTAACATTGAAGCCGCGGCCCGGGAACATACTGTAGGCCTGCATCATTTCCATCAGCGAAATTTCTGCACTGCCCAGTGCGATAGACGGGTAGGGTTCAATATTGGTTTGAATACTGCATTCTTTAAGAAAGTTGACAAAGCGTTTGGCGCCCTCATTGCCCTGTGGCCCCAGTTGCTTCATAATATAAGCGGTAGCGCAGTTGCGGGATAAAGCCAGCGCTTTGGCCATCGGCATGGTTTCGCCGGAACAGGTGGTGGTAGTGGCGGGTACCAGTCCGTAAGTACCAAAATTCTGTTGTTCATCCACCACCATTGTATTGGGGGTAAAACCATTGTCTTCAATAGCCAGGCTATACAACAGGGGTTTAATGGTAGAACCTACCTGGCGTTTTGTATTGAGGTTTACATGGTCGTATTTGAATGTTTTAAAATCAATGCCGCCTACCCATGCTTTCACCTCACCGCTCAGCGGGTCCATTGCCATAAAGCCGGCCTGCAACATCTGGCGGTGGTATTTGATGGAATCATAAGGTGTCATCACGGTGTCGATAGAGCGGTTATTGTTCCATGCAAAAACCTTCATAGGTGTTTTTACAAAAAAACTTTTGCGGATGCTGGCGTCATCCATACCATCTTTCCGGCCATTCTTCCAGCGTTCAGACTGCTTCATGGCAGCTTCCAGTATATTCTCATGGCCCTTCCATACAGAGCCGTTCTTGATATTGCTCTGTGCATTCAGTATTTTCTGCATATAGCTGAAATGCTTGGCCACAGCCTCTTCTGCATACTGTTGCATACGTGGGTTGATGGTAGTGTATATTTTTAGTCCGTCCCTGTACAGGTCATAATTTTCGCCGTTGGATTTTTTATGTTCTTTACACCATTTCTTCATTTCTTCTCCCAGCACCATCCTGAAATAAGGAGCATAACCTGCTGTTTCATCGAGCTTACGGTAATCGAGTACGATAGGTTTTTTCTTGATCACTTCTGCTTCTCCCGCAGAGAGATAATTGTTGCGCACCATCTGGTTGATCACGGTATTGCGCCGGTTAAGTGCTTTTGATGGATTGATGCGGGGATTGTAAGTATTGGAAGCTTTCAGCATGCCTACCAATACTGCAGCTTCTTCTACATTGAGCCTGTCGGGCTCTTTCTGGAAAAAGGTTTTGGATGCATTCCGGATACCGTAGACATTATCACCGAACTCTACGGTGTTCAGGTAAAGTGTGATGATTTCTTCTTTGGTAAAATTGCGTTCAAGCTTTACGGCAATAATGCTTTCTTTTATTTTTTGTATGCTTCTGAGTAAAAAGCTTTTGGTGCTCCAGTTTTGTGTAAACAGGTTTTTGGCTGTTTGCATGGTGATGGTGCTGGCCCCGCCACGGCTGCCCAGTGTGAGGATGGCTGAAAGCAGGCGGCGTGTGTCAATACCGCTATGATCATAAAAGCGTTCATCTTCTGTTGCCACCAGTGCATTGATCACATGTTTGCTGATGTTTTTGTATTCTACATTCACCCGGTCTTCCAGGTAATACTTGCCCATCAGCGTGCCATCTTCGGCATATACCTGGCTGGCCAGTGAAGCTGTAGGGTTTTCAATGTCGGCGATAGACGGCATTTTGCCCAGCGCACCCCAATCGGCCAGTAAAAAAATCAGTATGACAAGAATGACACCGGCAAAAAAAACACGCCACAATATTTTAACGGATTTCTTCATACGTATGTTTTCAAAGGCATGTGCCCCGTTGTGGTTTTACAACAATCAACGCACGAATTTAGCTTTTCAGATGCATTTTTTCTGTTAATTAGGGAGAGGAGGGGAAAATTAGTTGGCAGTCTGCAGCCGGTGTCGGCAGTCCACAGTATGCAGTCTGCAGTCCACAGTATGCGGTCGGCAGTCGGCGTTTTTTTAATACATACCTGCGTAACCATTCAACAAATCAACAAATCAACCACTCAACCATCCACCAATCAGCTGTGGCCGCTAATGGCAAGTGGTGAATCGCGAGTTTTTTAATACATACCTGCGTAACCATTCAATCATTCAACAAGCCAATCCAACCCTACCCTGAATCATCATTCGTGAAATTTAACGTCCATTACCCAATTACTAATTCCCAATTCCAATCAACCAATCAACCATTCAACCAATCAACCATTCAACCACTCAACTACTCAACCAATCAACTAAAACTTATCAGGCAAAGCCTGATGCAGTACCTGGCGATAGGTATCTACGTCTTTGTTTTGTTTTAGCAGGTCGAGGTTGGCCTGGCTGATGATGGCATAATTATACCTGTTGCCCCTGAGCCAGGGGATGATCCTGTTTTGGGTATAAGGCTTGGTTTTATCAAGATAATCCAGTGCAAAATAGGCTTTCACAAAAGGACCGATCAGCAGCAGGCTATAACGGTCATCCAGCTTCAGCAGGCTTACATCTATTTTCTCGCCATAAAAACGGTCCCTGTTAAAACGGTTGAAGGCATTACGGGCTTCAGTTTGATAAACAGGATCTACTTTATCAAGTATCAGGGCTGTGTATTGCGGATCATCCGGGTTATAACTGAACTGGTTGATTTTAACCAGTGCAGCAGTATCTTTTTTAATGTTGACTGTCAGTCCACCGGTGGTGATACGCCCTGCAGAAAGGCTGTCTGTACGCATGCTCTGCCTTGTTTTGTTGTAAGTGTTGATCGCCGAAGAATCGGAGAGGATGGCATGTGGTGCAAAATTATCTATCCCCAACCCTTTTGAATTGGCTTGCACTCCCTTAGAGAACAATGAATCGGCACGCATACCGGCGCGTGCCCGAGCAAGGGTAGACAGCTCCGATGAATCGGCCAGGATGGGGTGGCTCATATCATCTTCATTACGGGTGATGTTCAGGTTGGTGAGGTAAGATTCAATTTCTTTTCTTCTTTTCAGTACATCGATCATAATGGCTGCTTTCTCAGCAAGCGGTGAGCTGGCATACATTTGCTTCAGGTCGGTGAGCCTGGATATGGCAGTAGAATCATCCCGCTGCTTGATATAATAAACTGATTCGATATACAGTAACTGTGGTGACCAGTAATGTTTGCCATAAATACTGTCGGCAGCTTTCTTTTCCTGTTTGGCTGTTTCAAACTGCCCTTCCAGGAAGGTATCATAGATCTGCTCATACAGCCGGGTAGCGGGATTTTTTTCACTGTTTTCCGCAATATTTTCCCTGTTCAGCATATGCAGCCATTTACTGTCGGGGTTTTGGGTTTTTAAAGCAGTAATTGCACTGTCGGCCTGTGGTACCTGGTTATTCCGCCGGTAGCAGTAGTACAGGTTGAACAAAGCTTCTTCACGAAGGGAGGACTGCGGAAAGCGGCGTAATAATTCGAGATAAGCTTCAATGGCTGACGGATAATCCTGCAGTTGTTCCTGGAAGGTTTGCCCGTTGCTGAATAAAGCCTGCACTATTTTACTGTTGGAGGCCTCCATTTTTTCCGGTGTCAGCGGGATATTGGCGCTTAATGCCTCCATCGATACTCCTGTTGCGGCAGATGCTGTATCTTTTTTAACACCTGCAGCTGCTTCAATCTCTTTTACCTTGTCTTTGGCCAGCTGATCAATGGCTGCTTTCCTATCCCAGTTGTCTACATTGGGTCTTTCTCCCCAGCGGGCCCTGAATTCATTGTATCCATTCGATTTTAAAGAGTTGTTGTTGAAATACCAGTCGCCTGTACTGTTTGTATTGGCAAACAGATCGGGTATTTGCGGGCCCTGCACTGCAGGATTGATAAAATCACCGTTCTTATCTTCTTTAAGTCCTTGTTGTTTGCGCAGCTGTCGTAACAATTTTTTAATCATCGCTTCACGTTCGGCGGGTGGAAGGGATGCCAGGTGTTGCAGGCTATCCTGGAGATGAATGATCTGGATATTGCCTGCAATTGTTTTTAAAGAAGGCTTGCGTTGTTTCAGTCTTTCCAGGTCGGCAGGCCGGGTGATCTGTGCTTCCTGCACACTATCGTAGAAATTATGTGAAGGGATATAGTGTTTGAGGTTATAATTTAAATCGCCCAGCAGCAAAAACGAAAGGCTGCGCTGCTGTGGGTTGTTGGTACTGTTCTCAACGCTTTTCAGCAATATCTGCTGGGCCTGGTCGTACTGGCGTAACTGCAGTGCTACTTGTGCCACGGCATAATAGATGATATCGCGGTTGAGTGCAAATTTTTCTTTTTTTGCCAGTTTCAGCAGGTTGTTGAGCTTTTCCTGCAGGGCTGCTTCATCACCACCTTTTACTTTGATGCTGTTAAGTGTGGCATACACTTCCATAATAGGGTCGAGGGTATGATTGGCGCTGCGAACATAAAAATCATTGGCTTTATCATCATTACCACTCATCTGGTATAGCTGTGCTATCAGGTATTCCCACCGGGCGCGTTCCTGGTTATTGGCTGCATTGTCTAAAGCCAGGGTTAAATGAAAAGCTGCACTGTCGGGTACCTGTTGTTCATAAAACCAGTAGGCGGTCATTTCCTGGAGGCCGCTTTGCAGGCGTTTGGGGAAAAAAGGATCTGATTTGAGTATTTCCAGCAGGCCGGCAGCTTCTGTCATTTCGCCGCGTTCCATATAATTGCGGGCCAGCCATAGCAAAGCCAGGTTGCGGCTGGGGGAATGAGCGGTCATTTTCTTCCAGAAACTGCGGTCTTCGCGGGTGGCAACAGAAAATATGCCATCGGTACTGCTGATATTGCTGCCAATAGGTATATCGTAGCCGTCATCTTTCGGTGCAAATGCATAGTTAATATACCTGAACACCTGTTCTGAAGAATCGAAGCGCTGACGCAAAAAATATGCTTTTCCCAGCACCAGGTAAAGATTGTCTACCCAGTCGTTGCGAAGATCGTGTAGCAACACGCCGGCGGTACATTTATAAATGATGGTGTCTATTTCCTGTTTTTCCTGCGCTGTGGTGTTGAGACTGTAATTGTAAAAAGGCAGCAGCTGGGTGAAATCGTCACGGAAAGACTGTTTGGCACGGTCAATAATGCCATTCAGCCGGTTATTGGCATTGAAATAGTAGTTGTAATGGGTGATAGTGTTCTGATAAAAATGCCTGACAGGACCGAATTTTTTTTGCCCGGTTTTTTCCGATGCAAGTATCCGTTTTTCGTATTTGGCAGGTTTGGTTAGTTCGATGGTTGAACCCGGTTGAGCATGCAGCCCGGACAGCAACAGGCAACCGGTGCACAACAAGGTCAGGTATAAAAAAGCAGTTCTCATTTACAAATATTTGTCTTTATAGCCTGGTTTACCAGGCGCCGGTCGGGAAGCAGAACAGTAGTCGACCCGGCCGTGGAATATAGTGCAATGGAACCACATGACCGGTGCCGGTTTTATTTGTTCCGGGTTGCCTGCCGTTACATACCATTGCTTCTTAAAGGACTAATATATTAGCTTTTTTGTATTATACCTTCTCCTGTTCAAGTTTTCAGGAAAAAGAAATAGTCCCGGCTCATTAACTGCAAAACAGTGGTAAATATTTTTAAAATTACGGTTTATTTTTTCTCCGGCTTTCCAAACGAGGGCCGAAGTTGTTACCTTTATTCCGTACATAGTTTAGTTAGGCATGGCCAAAATTGAAGCACAGACCACCCTTAAACGTTTACGCAACCGTTACCGCCTGGTAGTGATGAATGATGATACCTATGAAGAAGTGGTAACATTCAAACTATCAAGGCTGAGTGTGTACATAGGGTTAAGCGTGATTTTTGTGCTGCTGACGGGATTAACGGTGGCGCTGCTGGTACTTACCCCCCTGAAATATTATATACCGGGCTATGGCACCCGGCAGGGGAGAACTGAACTGCAGGCATTAAAAATCAGGACTGATTCACTGGAACAATCTATTCGCTATAAAGACCAATACCTGGATAATATCAAAAAAGTATTGTCCGGAAATACCGACGTACCTCGTGATACCACTGCGATCAAAGTGCCGAAAGCAGAAATTTCCAATGATTAAAACTCAGGTATATGTTTAACCCCAAAACTAAAGCGGACGAGACAATTGTTCAGTCCGGCAAAACCAGTATGATCGGCACCGGTACGGTCATCCATGGCGAAATCAGCAGTCAGTCGGATATTCGCATTGATGGAAAACTGGTTGGTCATGTAAAATGTTCGGCCAAGGTGGTGATTGGTGCAGATGGAGAAGTGGAAGGCAATATAACCGCCCACCAGGCTGATATAACCGGGAAAGTGAATGGCAATATCCAGGTAAAAGACCTGCTCAACCTGCGCAGCAATGCCAACATCCAGGGCGATGTGATGGCAGGTAAAATTTCTATGGAGCCCACAGTTCAGTTCAATGGTAAATGTAACATGCAGGCCACTACTGTATCGCAGGTGGTAGAGATGATAGCAGAAAAAGATGAAAGAAAAGCAGTCGCAGAGAAATGACCGTTTATTGTTGACTTATGCAGGAATGGCTTTTCAAATACTGATCAGCCTGTTGCTCAGTGTATATGCAGGTAGCTGGCTGGATAAGTGGCTGAAGCTGGGTTGGCCGTTACTGGTTTGGGTATTACCTTTGATGGTGGTGGTGGCTTTAATGGTAAAAGTGATTAAAGATACCAGCAGCAAAAAATAAATAAGGCCTGGCATTGCCGGTGCATTATACTTAATAACCGGTTGCCGGTTCTCGTTATTGAATAGCTATGGATAGATTGAAACTGAGAAATACATTCCTGCCGCTGGTGGCTATTTTTGTTTTGGTGAATATAGCTTGTATGGGCTATAAAGATGCACTGTTGCAGCATCATATTGATCCGGCAGTGGTACAGGTAGCCAATGGCATCCTGTTCCTGCTGGCAGTGGTGAGCGCCCTGATGCATTACCGGGCTGTAAAAAATACCAATCCTCATGCTTTTGTACGCAGTATCATGGGCGCAACAGTGATGAAACTGTTTGTGATAGCCAGCGCTGTGTTCATATATGTGTACATGGCCGGTTCGGGCAGAAGTGTATATGCGATATTTATCGGAATGGGATTGTATGTGCTGTACACAATATTTGAAGTGTCTGGCGCATTCAGACTGAATAAGGAAAAAGATGGCAGCCACTGAGCATCCAATGCAGGCACTGGCAACCTATCTGCCGGAAGGAAGTTTTGAAAGGGTTGTACAGTTTATTCATCAATATAAAGTTCATCTTACCGTAACCCGGGCCCGCAAAACCGTGCTGGGCGATTACAGGCATGCCACTATCGGTAAAAATCACCGCATCACTGTCAACGGCAACCTGAATAAATACGAGTTCCTCATCACCTTGCTACACGAGCTGGCACATTTACTTACGTTTGAAGAATATGGACATAAAGTTGACCCGCATGGCAATGAATGGAAACGTATTTACAGTCTGCTGCTCGTTGATTTTGTAGAAAGAAAAGTATTTCCCGCCGATGTCAATACTGCATTACGCGAATCAATTTTAAACCCCGCAGCTACCGCCAATGGCGAAACGGCATTGTTGCTGGTTTTACGTAAATACAATGCCCATACCCGCCCGGGCTACCTGCCGCTGGAAGAGCTGCCTGCCGGTGCTGTGTTCCAAACAGAGAACGGCCGGATATTCCGTAAGGGCCACAAACGCCGGAAACGCTATGAATGCCAGGAGATAAAAACCGGCCACCTGTACTCTTTCAGTCCTGTTACCGAAGTGAAAACAATAGACGGTGCACCGGGGCTCAACAATACCAGTCATAAAATATAAGTACAGCAACTGCGCTTTTATTCAACCACTACCTTGCCTTGCATATTGGTGTGGATGGTACACTTATAATTGAATGTTCCCTTTGTTTTGAAGGTATAAGAAAATTTTTGCCCGTTGCCAAAAGGGCCGCTGTCAAATGAGCCACCGGTATCTGTTACCGTATGGTTCATATTGTCGTTATTGGTCCAGGTTACAGTAGTGCCCACTGGTACATGTGTTTCGGCCGGTGAAAACTGCATCATAGAAATAGTAATGCTGTTACTGGTACTGGGCGGGTTGGAAGGGGGCGGATTGTTGTTACCATATCCGTCACCATTACTGCTTTTACTGCAGGCATTGAGCATACAGGCCAGGCAAAGCGGGAGCAGTACCCGGAATAAAGTTTTCATACAAACGGTTTTTGTATGTATACATACGTTGGCCTGCCAGGTGCAGTTGCCTGCGGTGGCGGGATTCATAAAAAAACTCCCGCCGCAGTGGCAGGAGTTGTATAAAACAAGATTGATTTTTTATACAGTAAACCTGTTCAAATAAGAACGGTAAACAGCATTTGCCCGAGCTTAAGCCACAGCCTGTTTAACCAGGTCGGCTGCTTCGCTGAGCAATATGGCAGACTGTACTTTCAAACCGCTTTCGTCGATCAGTTTTTTAGCTTCCTCTGCATTAGTGCCCTGCAAACGAACAATAATGGGAATGCTGATATTACCCAGCTTGTTATAAGCCTCGATAACACCGGCAGCTACACGGTCGCAGCGAACGATACCACCGAAAATATTGATGAGAATGGCTTTTACATTGGGGTCTTTCATGATGATGCGGAAGCCCGCTTCTACCGTTTGAGCATTGGCTGTACCGCCTACATCGAGGAAGTTGGCAGGCTCGCCACCGCTCAGTTTGATCATATCCATGGTTGCCATGGCCAGGCCGGCGCCGTTCACCATACAGCCTACATTACCATCCAGTTTTACAAAATTGAGGTTGTACTGGCCTGCTTCCACTTCAGTAGGGTCTTCCTCTGTAATATCCCGCAGGGCAGCAATATCGGGATGGCGCATCAGGGCATTATCATCCAGGTTCATTTTACAATCCACTGCAATGATCTTTTCATCGCTTGTTTTAAACAGTGGGTTGATTTCCAGCATGCTGGCATCTACACCGATATAAGCATTGTACAGGTTGGTAACAAATTTTACGCAGTTTTTGAAAGCCTCGCCGCTGAGCCCCAGGTTAAACGCAATTTTGCGTGCCTGGAAAGCCTGCAGACCGCCGGAGGGGTGTACCCATTCTTTAAAGATCTTATCGGGTGTGTTGTGTGCCACTTCTTCAATATCCATACCGCCTTCAGTGCTGTACATGATCACATTCTGTCCTTTGGCGCGGTCGAGCAAGATAGAAAGATAAAATTCTTTGGTAGGGTTGGGGCCGGAATAATATACATCCTGTGCCACCAGTACTTTGTTTACTTTTTTACCTGCGGGCCCGGTCTGGATAGTGACCAGGGTACCGCCCAGGATATTTTTAGCGATGGTGGCGATATCTTCCACGCTTTTACCCACAGCCACACCGCGCTGCTCAGAGCCCTGTATTTTACCTTTACCACGGCCGCCGGCATGGATCTGCGCTTTTACAACTGCAAAATTATTGTTCGTTTGGGTTTTGATCTGCCTGTAGGCCTCTTCAGCCGCCATAACAGTGTCCACTGCAATACCTTCCTGTACGGGAACATTGTATTTCTTCAGTAATTCCTTAGCCTGATATTCATGCAAGTTCATACGCTAAAAATTTGTTGGCGAAGATAGGGGAAAATAGCAGAAGGCGGTGGGGTGGTGGGATATTTTTGGGTGAGCTTATTGTTATATTCCCCGCCTGTACAGGCCTGTATCTGCAGGCATGCATCAGCGGATAAGCAGTACCCAGCCTGCCAGTTTGGGCGTGCCATTGCGCAGGTCGATAACATAGTAATAGGTTTCCACAGGTAATGATCTACCATTCAGGGTACCGTCCCAGGGCTGGTTATAGCCGGTGCTGTGAAATACGGTTTGCCCATAACGGTTGAACACAGCTACATCGGCATTGGGATACGTAGTGAGCGCTTCAATACGCCAGAGATCATTGATGCCATCACCATTGGGCGAAAAACTGTTGGGGATGATCACTTTTTTGTATACCCGCACAAATGCGCTGTCTGCAAATTGCCCGCATGCTGAAACCGCATGCAATACATAAGTGATATCGTTTACCGGGTTCACAGCAGGCTGCAGTATACGACTGTTGCTGATATAGCTGTCCGGTGTCCAGTAATAGCTCGTGTTTGTGCCCGATACTGTGCCATTCAGCTGGGTAGACTGCCCTTCAAAGATCACTTTATCGGGCCCGGCATTTGCTTTGGGCAGCTTTAGTACATTTATTGTTACAGCGGCACTGTCTGCACAGTTGGCGGCACTTGTTACCACGAGCTGGTACCGCGTGGTATCGGCAGGTGAGGCTACCGGGTTGGGAACATGCGGGTCTGATAAGCCCGTGGCTGGGCTCCATGTATAATTGCCATTGCCGCTGCCCTGCAATACCGTGCTCTTACCCGAGCAGATACTGGTGTCTTTGCCCGCAGCTGCCACCGGTTTTTCTTTTACCGCAACAAGCAGTGAATCTTTTATACTGCATCCGCCGGTGGCGGTGGTTACAACATAATAAGTACCGCTATTGGCGGGTGTGGCCGGGTAAATAGTGGCTGCAGGGCCGGTAGTGCTGAAATGTGCAGGCCCGCTCCAGTTGTACTGGTATCCGCCTGATGCGGATAACTGCAGTGTATCCCCGGTACACAAAATATTCGCAGATGCACTGATCGAATCTGCCGGGTCAACAACAATAAGACTGGTATTCGAGGCAATGCGGCAGGATGGCAGGGGGAGATTACTGCTATTATTGGCGCCCGTAAGCCTGAAAAAGTATTTGCGGCGGGGTGAACCGGCATCAAAATGCCTGACCAGGGTTGCTCCGTTGGCGCCGGGAATATCCTGCCAGCTGTTGCCGTTATTGGTGCTTTCCTGCCATTGTAAAACAATCGGTACATTATCAGGCGTAATAGTGCTGTAAATGGTATAGGTCGTGTCTTTATTATAGCAGTGCCGCCAGGTGTTTTCACCTGCAGGATTGTGAAACCCGATACTGATATAAGGCCCGCAGGGCCTGAAAGTGATATTATCGAGTGCCAGGTCGTTGCCTGTGCCACCTGGCGCATTATTGCGCATGCGCACCACCACATCTGTTAACCCGGCCGGCGTGGTGAAATAAAAACCATAATGCTTCCAGTCGGGTGAGCCGGATACGGCGATATCGCCGGTATTGTATGTCTGTAATACCTGCCCGTTTGTTTGTTCGATGGAGAAGGTGATATTGGGTAAAATGCTGTGGGGGTTGTTCATGATATTGAGTATCCAGGAGGCAAACTCATAAGTAGTACCTGTACAGAGCCCGCGAATGGTATCCAGGTAAAAATCGCTGGGTTGATAAGAGGCATTGATCAGCATAAAATAACCATTGGGTGTGCCGGTTGCATCCTGTGTCACCGTATGCCAGCTATTCCTAAAGCATCCGGAACTGCTGTTGGTGATGGTATAATAACCATCGCTCGGGCAACTCGAAGTGGTATACGTATAATTAACCGCAGCAGCCTTCAGCGGAGGACCGGGATTGGGGCCTGAGCCAAATGTGATATTGACCACAGGATCTCCAAGACTTCCCTGGCAAAGCTGCGCACGGCTACAGCAGGCGATGCCTGTCAATAGCAATATTGCAGGAATTTTCAAAAGGATAAAGAAACGCACAAGATTTTTTCTACCTCAAATTAACAATATAGCGCTAATTTGTTTATTTTATATTTGCGCCCTTATTATAACATATATACATGGAAACAAAATTCATGCAGCAATTACAGGAAACCATTGCATTTATCCGTACAAAACATACTGCCGGGGCCGAAATTGGTATTGTATTGGGCAGTGGCCTGGGTAACCTGGTTGCCGAAATGAATATTACCGCGTCCATCAGTTATGACGATATTCCCCATTTCCCCACCAGTACTGTGGAAGGTCATGGCGGTAAACTGCTGCTGGGTGAGCTGGGTGGAAAAAAAGTGGTGGTTATGGCAGGGCGTTTTCATTTTTATGAGGGCTATACACCGCAGCAGGTTTCTTATCCTATCCGGGTAATGAAATTACTGGGTGTTAAAACGCTGTTGCTGTCCAATGCTGCCGGCGGTGTAAATGCCGGTTTCCGTGTAGGCGACCTGATGCTGATCACGGATCATATCAGCTTTTTTACCGTGAACCCTTTACTGGGCAAAAACGAAGATGCACTGGGTACGCGTTTTCCCGATATGAGTGAACCTTATAGCAAATCGTTGATCAGTAAAGCAAAGGAAATAGGCGCCCAGCTGGGCTATGAACTGAAAGAAGGGGTGTATACCGGTGTAACAGGGCCCACATTTGAAACCAGGGCCGAATACAAGTTGATCAGGGCCGTGGGGGGAGATGCCGTTGGTATGAGCACCGTACAGGAAACCATCGTTGCAGTGCATGCCGGTATGGAGGTATTTGCCGTGAGTGTGATCACTGACCTGGGTATACGTGACGAAGACAATATCATTACCCATGATGAAGTACTGGCCGCTGCAAAAGAGGCCGAGCCCAAATTAACAAGGCTGTTTAAAGAAATGATCACCCGGCTGTAACAGCTTACCTGTTCCGGTTGCAAGCCGGATGCCGATTTACCATTTCATTTGCAGCTTTCCATTTACTTTGCATTCATTCAGTACGTTTCATGAATCACCAGCGCCTGTTCAGACATATTTTTATTGTATTGTTCCTGTGTTCCGTGGCCCCGGCAGTACAGGGGCAGGTTCCATTGAACAATACAGGGTTGCGGCCCGGACTGGATACCACGGTTAGCTACGACAGCCAGGGAAGGCCCATCCGCAAGCAGCGCAGTGGCAACGATTCATTGAAACACCGCGATCCGCTGGAAGATTCTATTACTATTTCCTTCCGCTATTTCGATTCAACACGTATCCGGAAATTTGATTCTTCTATCAGTGATTTCCGCTCGCGCTATCCTTTCCCCTGGTATTACCAGGATATGGGCAATGATGGCACCGCCGCACGCTCGCTTTTATTCAGTATCAGTCCGAAAGCAGGATTTGATGCAGGATTTCATGCCTATGATGCCTATAAATTCAAAATAGAAGATACCCGCTTTTTTCAAACCACCCGCCCTTATACCGAACTGGCATACCTGCTGGGAAGCAAGGGCGAGCAATTTATCAATATTGTACACACCCAGAACCGGAAACCCAATTTCAATTTAACCTTTGAATACCGGTTGCTGAGCTCACCGGGTTCGTTCAAAAACCAGAATACCAACCACAATAATTTCAGGTTAAATACTTATTACCAAAGCAAGAACAAGCGATACACCTCGTATTTTATTTTTGTTATGAATAAAATACGCTCCGGTGAAAACGGCGGTGTACAGGATGATAAAAAGCTTGATAGTCTTACCGGGCAAACACTGAACGACCCCTTCGGTATTCCTACACGGTTGGGTATAAATGCATCCAATAACCGGAATCCTTTTTCAACAAGTTTCAGGGCCGGTACCAATTACGATGAAAATACCCTGCTGTACCGCCACCAGTACGATCTGGGACAGAAAGATTCTATTGTAACCGATTCTTCTGTTATCCGGCTGTTCTATCCGCGTATCCGCTTTCAGCATACATTGAAGTACAGCAAAGCCAATTATTCATTTGTTGATTACGATGTGGTAGACAGCAATTACCAGAAATATTTCAATATACTTGCGCTTACCCAGGACACTATTTCGTACAAAGACAGCTGGCGTGAAATTTCCAATGATTTCGCTATCATCTCTTATCCGCAGAAAAATAATATGAACCAGTTTCTCAAACTGGGTGCCAGTTGGCAAAGTATGCAGGGGCGGTTTACTTATTACAATGGGGATTCTGTTTTCGGGTTGAAACAAACCAATATTGCGCTTAACGGTGAATACCGCAACCGCACACGCAACCAGAAATGGGATGTGGAAGCTTCGGGGCAATTGTATGTAACAGGCCCGTATGCGGGTGATTATGCCGCACTCATCAGCCTCAAAAGCATGATCAGTAAAAAACTGGGCTATCTCGAAATCGGTTTTCAGAATGTGAACCATACACCTTCATTCATTTACGATATCCGCTCATCTTTCCCATCGCAGCCCGAAGGCAGTTTCAACAAAGAAAACATCACCCGTTTATTTGCCAATATCGAAGTGCCGCGCCTGCAGCTGAAACTGATGGGCGATTATTATCTCGCAACCAACTATGTTTATTTCGATAATTTTTTAACGGCAAAACAGAATTCCGGCTTATTCAACGTACTGCATGTAGGTGCTGAAAAGAAATTCCGTTTGAGTAAATTCTGGAATTTCTATTCAGAGCTGCACCTGCAGCAGAAAACCGGGAATGCCCCGGTAAACCTGCCGGGTATATTAACCAGGAACCGCCTGGTGTTTGAAGGTAATTTCTTTAAAAACCTGTTCCTGGCTACTGGCCTGGAAATGCGTTATTATACTTCCTATAAAGCCGATAATTATTCCCCGTTTGTAGGCCAGTTCTTTTACCAGAACAGCTATACAGTAAGCAACAGGCCCGATGTGGATGTATTTCTGCATTTCCGTATCAAAAGCTTCAAAGGCTTTATACGGCTGGAAAACCTCAACAGTTTCAATGTAGCCAATGGAAGTGTGGGCTTTACCAAGTACAATTTTGCTGCGCCGCATTACCCTACCCGTACTATGTGGCTGCGTTTTGGTATATGGTGGAGTTTTGTGAACTAAATGTTGTACAGCGCCGCTGAGTGCTGCTCAAGACAGCTGCTGTACATATTTGCTGTTTACCTGTATTTTTGTATTCTATAAATACCTGTTATGAAATGGATCGTTTCGGTTATACTGGCCCTGGTAATTCATACCATTGTATGGTCGCAGCCTTCTGTGGGCTCCAGGGCAAAAGATATCAAGCTGCCTGATGCGGGCGGTTCGCTGGTGCCATTGTCTTCTCTAAAAGGAAAGGTGGTACTCGTAGATTTCTGGGCCAGCTGGTGTGGCCCCTGCCGCAGTAGCATGCCGGGATTAAAACAGGTATATCAAAAATATAAGAACAAGGGCCTGGAAATTTACGGTGTATCCCTCGATAACAACCGCAGCAACTGGAAGCAGGCGGTTGCTGAAGACCGCACACCCTGGGTACATGTAATTGATACAGAAGGAAAAACGGCAGGGCAATGGGCAGTCAGTTTTATCCCGTCTTCTTTTCTGTTAGATAAAGACGGAAAAATAATGGCGGTAAATGCAGAAGCCGAAGACCTTGACCGGCTGCTGAAAAAAATGTTGAACTGAGCAACCAATGGCAGCGGTTTACTGCATACTTACTTCACCTGATATTCTTTTTATTAGCCCGGCAACTGGCAGATAAACTTATAAGGGTTTCCTATCTTTGCTATGCGTGAAAAAATGGGCAGCCATATTATTGTTCATAGTGTACACCTTTGGTGCTACAGATGCTTACCAGTTGCTTAAACTGCCATTGCTGGTAGAGCACTATTGTAAACACCGGCAGGAATCTCCCGGATTGAGTTTTTCTGATTTCATGCGCATGCATTATACCGGTAAACTGGTTATTGATGATGATTTTCAGCAAGACCTTCAATTGCCTTTTAAAACACAGGAAACCGAATGTTGTATCACTATTGCAACGGTGATACCTGCTCCTATAGAAATTGCAGAACAGCCTGCAGTGCAGTTTGTGATCACGCATCGTGTATTTAATGATGCGGTTCCTGATTTTCTTTCTCCCCGCTCTATTTTCCAGCCTCCGCGGATGGCCTGATTGCATATTGGATAACAGCATCGGCATCAGCTGGTGTGCCTGCCGCAATGATACCCTTTGTGTACTGGTATATCATTTGTTTTGCAGTATCCTGCCAATGCGTACAACGATACGGTTATCCTGTAACAGGAATGATTTATTTTGTTCTTCTCTGTGTAACATGATATCAGGTGTGCACAATGCTGCGTTTGCAGAATATTGCTCTGATGTTTATTTTACTTGGGAAAAATTATGCAGTTAGTTTAATTTATAACGCATGTTAAATGCTATTATTCGATTTTCAGTTACACATAAGCTGATTATAGGATTGTTTATGCTGGCCCTGGTAGGCTGGGGAACATACAGTGTTACACAGCTGCCTATTGATGCGGTGCCGGATATCACCAATAACCAGGTAATGGTGATCACCAGCTCCCCGGGATTGGGGGCTCCCGATGTAGAACGGTTTATCACTGTTCCCGTAGAGCAGGCTACACGCAATATTCCCGGTATTATTGAGCAGCGTAGTTTTTCACGCTTTGGATTAAGCCTGGTGACCATTGTATTTAATGATGCTACCGATGTGTACTGGGCCAGGCAGCAGGTTAGTGAAAGGCTGAATGAAGTGCGCCAGCAGATACCCGCCGGCATGGGCGACCCCACGCTGGGGCCTGTTACAACAGGATTGGGTGAGGTATTTCAATACGTGGTTAAACCCAGGAAAGGATATGAAGGCAAATACGATCTTACCGAACTGCGCAGTATCCAGGACTGGCTTGTACGGCGACAGTTACTGGGTACCGAAGGCGTGGCCGATGTAAGCAGTTTTGGCGGGTTGCTTAAACAGTATGAAGTAGCCGTAAATCCTGAAAAACTGAAAAGCTTCCAGCTCACTATTAATGATGTATTTAAAGCCTTGCAGGATAATAACCAGAACACCGGTGGCGCTTATATCGAAAAAGGACCGGCGGTATTGTTTATACGAAGCGAGGGCCTGGTACAAAACCTGAACGATATCGGCAATATTGTGGTAAAGCAGGTGAATGCTGGTATCCCCGTGCTGATAAAAGATGTTGCTGTTGCAAAACTGGGGCATGCTGTACGCTATGGCGCTACCGTATACAACGACGAAGGCGAGGTGGCCGGTGCAGTGGTCATGATGCTGAAAGGGGAGAACAGCGGAAAAGTGATTAAAAGTATCAAAGCAAAAATAAAGGAGATAGAAAAAACATTGCCGCCCGGCGTGGTGATAGAACCTTTTCTTGATAGAACAAAAATGGTGAACCATGCTATTTCCACGGTACAGCAAAACCTGGTAGAAGGTGCGCTGATCGTTATTTTCATACTGGTACTGTTCCTGGGAAATATGCGTGCAGGGATTATTGTGGCTTCAGTGATCCCTTTATCGATGCTTTTTGCCATTATACTGATGCGCCTGTTTCATGTAAGCGGTAACCTGATGAGCCTGGGCGCACTGGATTTTGGTTTGCTGGTAGATGGTGCCGTGATCATTGTAGAAGCGGTGATGCACAAACTGAGGCATAGCCCTGCCTTTGCAGGAACAGCCCTGTTGTCGCAGCAGCAGATGAACGAAGAAGTAACATCATCTGCAGGAAAAATGATGAACAGCGCTGTGTTTGGACAGGTCATCATCCTGGTGGTTTACCTGCCTATTTTAAGTTTGCAGGGGATAGAAGGTAAAATGTTCCGCCCTATGGCAGAGACAGTTTCCTTTGCATTGATAGGCGCGTTTTTATTGTCTATGACCTATGTGCCGATGATGACCTCATTGCTGCTCAGCAAGAAGATCGATCACCGCGATAACCTTGCCGACCGTATGATGAAACGGGTACAGCGCTGGTATAAACCGGCACTGGTAAAGGCATTGAAAATGCCGTTGCCGGTGATCGTTACTGCTTTTATATTGTTTGGAGGTGCCGTATATGTGCTCACTACACTGGGTGGTGAATTTATCCCACAGCTGGAAGAAGGTGATTATGCTGTAGACACGCGGCTGCTGACAGGCTCTTCTTTAACCAATACCATTCAAACCACGCAGAAAACAGCTGGCCTGTTAAAGAGCCGTTTCCCCGAAGTGGAAAAAGTGGTTACTAAAATAGGGTCAGGGGAAATTCCCACCGATCCCATGCCCGTGGAAGCTGCCGACATGATGGTGATCCTGAAACCCAAGAAACAATGGACCAGTGCAAAAACTTTTCCCGAGCTGGCCAATAAAATGAGTGAGACGCTGCAGGAAGTACCCGGTGTGGCAACAGGCTTTCAGTTCCCCGTACAAATGCGCTTCAACGAGCTGATGACAGGGGCAAGGCAGGATGTGGTTTGCAAAATTTTTGGCGACGATCTTGATACACTTGCACATTATGCACACCAGCTGGCAAGAATTATACAAAGTGTACAGGGGGCAAAAGACCTGTATGTGGAAACAGTAACCGGTATATCGCAGCTGGTTATCCATTATAACAGGGATGCCATTGCCCGCTATGGCGCCAATATTACGGCCATCAACAATACCGTGCAGGCTGCATATGCCGGTGCTATTGCCGGACTTGTTTTTGAAAACGACCGGCGTTATGATCTTGTAGTACGTATGAACGACCTGCAGAAAAAAGATATTGCCGAACTGGAAAACCTGCCGGTAGGTTTACCCGGCGGGCAGCAGGTACCCCTGAATGCACTGGCCACTATTGCCCTGCAGGATGGCCCCTACCAGATACAACGGGAAGATGCACGCAGGCGCATCACGGTAGGCTTTAATGTACGCGGGAGAGATGTACAGGGCATCGTTAATGAACTGCGGCAAAAAGTATCGAAGCAGGTACACCTGCCTGCGGGCTATTATACTACCTACGGCGGCCAGTACGAAAACCTGCAGCATGCCACCCAAAGACTGAGCATAGCCGTACCGGTTGCTTTACTGCTGATATTGCTGTTACTGTATTTTGCTTTTAACCGGTTGAATTATTGCCTGCTTATTTTTTCTGCCATCCCGCTGTCTGCTATTGGCGGGGTGCTGGCATTGTGGCTGCGGGGTATGCCGTTTAGTATTTCTGCCGGCGTGGGCTTTATTGCGTTGTTTGGTGTGGCAGTGCTGAACGGGATTGTATTGATCAGTGAAATGAACCGTTTGAAACTGGAAGGTATGACAGATATCCGTGAAATCATTTACCAGGCAACTGCCACCAGACTGCGCCCGGTGTTAATGACCGCATCAGTGGCTTCTATGGGCTTTTTACCGATGGCCCTGAGCAACGGTGCAGGTGCCGAAGTACAAAGGCCATTGGCAACAGTTGTAATAGGCGGGCTGGTTACCGCCACGCTGCTTACTTTATTTATACTGCCGGCATTGTATGAACTGGTAGAAAAAGGATGGCATAAAAAACGCCTCCTGAAAACAGGTTCCGCAGCCATTATTTTTTTATGCTTGATCAATGCGGCTTCAGCAGATGCACAACCGGTTACCAGGATAACGCTGGAGCAGGCATTGCAAACCGCCAGGCAGTCAAATAACCGTGTTCAGCTCAGCCGCCTCCATGAAAAATATTATGAGGAATTGAAAGCAGGCGGTATGGAGGTGCCGAAAACATCTGTCAACGCAGAGCTGGGCAATATCAACAGTGATTTTTTTGATAACCGGTTCGCCGTATCGCAAACATTCGCCATGCCTGTTGTTTACAAAAGACAGAAAAATGTACTGGAAGAAATGTTCCAGGCAAGCCGCCTGCAAACAGCTGTTGAAGAAACAGTAGTGGTAAGAATGGTAAAACAGGCTTACCTGCAGTTGCAATACATGGCTGCTAAAATGCAGCTGCTGCAGCATACCGACAGTGCACTGGCCGGTTTTCAGAAAATTGCACGGTTGCGTTTTGAAAAAGGAGAGAGCAACCTGCTGGAAAAAGCAGCGCTGGATAACCAGGTAGCACAACTGCAATTACAGATGCAGATGCTTGCAGCCGACAGGCAAACCGCAAGAACCAGGCTGGCCCTGTTGCTCAACAGCAGTGAACCGCTGGATGCAGCCGACACGCTTACACCATCCATCCTGTTGTTTGATACTACTGCACTGCGCAAGCATCCTTCTCTGCTGCTGTACCAGCAACAACAACAGGCTGCGGCCAGTGAAACCGCACTGGAAAAAGCAAGGCTGTCACCCGACTGGTCTATAGGTTATGGCAACCAGTCGATCATTGGCTGGCAGGCAGATAAAAACCAGGCAGAACATTATTACGATGGCGCCAGAAGGTTTTCTACCGTGCAGCTGGGTGTGGGCATTCCCATTTTTAACCGGGCACAGAAAGCAAAGATCAGGGCAGCAAAGGAAAAGGAAAATATTGCTGCTGCAGAAACAGCGCTTAGGGGTAAAGACCTGAACATGCAACTGCAGGAAAACTGGAATGCTTACCTCAAATACCAGGATGTGATCAGGTATTACCAGCACAACGGTCTTACCCAGGCTGCGGTGATGATGCAAACAGCCAACCTGGCCTATAAAAATGGTGAGATCGGTTATGTGGAATGGGGTACAGTGATCAGCAATGCCATCGGCCTGCAAAGCCAATATGTGGATGCAGTGCACGAGCTGAACCTGCGCCGGATAGAACTGGAGTATTTATTACAATGATTTATTTAATGATGTCGGCGATACACTGTACTGCCGATGCCAAAAAGAAAATATATGCAAAGGCGATTTTTATTTTTCCCGGTACTGGCTGTTGTGTTGTTATCCTGCAGGAATAAACCGGCAGAAGAGCAAACACAGCAAAAAGATACATCAGCAAACGAGATACGGCTGGATAGCATGCAGCTGAAAAATGCAGCGCTTAGTTTCGATACACCTGTTATGCGAACCATCCATGCAACCATACGCGCCAATGGCAAGGTAGATGTGCCGCCGCAAAGTATGGTTTCTGTCAGCTTTCCGCTGGGCGGTTATTTAAAGAATACATCACTGCTGCCGGGTGCCAATGTGCGCAAAGGTGAGGTGATCGGTATTATGGAAGACCAGAGCTATGTGCAGCTACAGCAGGATTATCTTACTGCTAAAGCCCGTATGGAATACCTGGCCACTGATATGCAACGCCAAAAGGAACTGAGTGAAAACAATGCCACCAGCCAGAAAAATTACCAGCTGGTGCTGAGCGATTACAAAATGCAGCAGGTTCTGCTTAAATCACTCGAGGAAAAACTGCGTATCATCGGTATTCAGCCTGATAAACTCGCAGTGAACAATATATCGCGCGATGTGGCTGTTTATTCTCCCATTACAGGCTATGTAACCAAAGTGAATGTGAACATCGGGAAATATGTAAACCCTTCCGATGTATTGTTCGAACTGGTGAACCCTTCCGATATTCATGCAGCCATCACCATTTTTGAAAAAGACATGCAGGCTTTTAAACCTGGTATGCATGGCAAGGTTTCACTGGCAGATGATCCCGGCAGGCAATACGATGTAGAAGTGATCCTGGTTACACAAAATGTGGATGACAACCGCACAGGCCTGGTACATTGCCATTTTGAACACCCCATGCATGCATTACTGCCCGGCATGTTTTTAACAGGTGTGTTTGAACTCGACAGCCAGTCTGCATACACCGTGCCTGAACAGGCAGTGGTGCGTTATGAAGGCAAAGAATATGTTTTTGCTGCAACAGGCAATAACCATTACAGGATGATACAGGTGGAAACCAGCACCCGTGAAAACAATTATGTTGCCCTGAAAGAAAATAGTATTAACTGGAAAGGACAAACAATTGTAGTAAACGGTGCGTATGCATTACTGAGTAAACTGAAAAATAAGATGGAAGACTAACATTAAATTTTACAATTCATTTGCAATTGATTTTTTTGATCTGCGTTATAAGAAACGTGACAATGAAATAAAACGCCGCCCGGCGTTGTGCCGTTCATCATACCAGTCAACCGGCTGTGCAATGAAAAAATGCCAGTGAACAAAATAAACGGACCGTTTGCCGTTTGTTATTAAATTGCATTATGTAAATAGATAATTGTCAAGGTTTTACTAAACCGAAAGACTTAATATTGCTTTGGCATAACTATTGAAACAGAGGCTAAACAAAATCAACAATATGAAAAAAGCACTTCTTTCTTTATTCGCTCTTACCATGTTTGCGCTTGCATCTCATGCGCAGGGTTTTCACCTGGGTGCCAAAGCCGGCGCCAACCTGGGTAAAATAGATGGACAGGCGTATAAAAGCGGATTCAATCTTGGTTATCAGCTGGGTGGTTTTGCTGAAATAGATTTCAGTAAAACACTGGGCATACAGCCAGAGGTATTGTTCAGCCAAACCAATACTAAAACAGCCAGTAATGCTTCTGATGTAATCAACGGGGCAATCAATAATGATAAAAAATCGTTGAATTACCTCAGCATTCCCATCCTGCTTCGTATCAACGCAGGCAACCTGTTAACCTTTCATGTTGGCCCGCAGTACAGCATATTGCTGAATAGCCATGAAACTATTCTGCAGAATGGCAAAGATGCATTTAAAAAAGGCGATTTTGCAGCAGTAGTGGGTGCCCAGGTGAACTTAAATGCTTTCCGCATTTATGGAAGGTACAACATCGGTTTGTCTAACCTGAATGATGTTACCGATCAGGGCAAATGGAAGAACCAGCAGATCCAGCTGGGCGTTGGCTTCCGCATTATCTAAAAACAATTCATCACATTAACAAACTAAGAGGCAGCACCTTATACTAAGTGCTGCCTCTTTTTTACGCCATTTTGCTACGAAAACCCTATTTTACACCGTTTGGCATTTTAATTGACCCGATAGATGTTCTTCTTTTCAAACCCATGGTATGGAAGGGGGGTGACATTTTGACTTAAGAAACGTAGTGTATGAATATTGACCAGTTTTTTCTGAAAGCGGATGATGATACAGATTTTTTGCCGATTATCCCTATTAATGAAAACGACAACGAACAGGATAAAAACCTGGAAGTTCCCCCTGTTTTACCTTTACTGCCTCTGCGGAACACCGTACTGTTCCCGGGCGTGGTATTACCCATTACCGTTGGCAGGGACAAAAGTATCAAGGCTGTAAATGATGCATATAAAAATGACAAGCTGATCGGCGTACTGGCACAGAAGGATGCCAATGTGGAAGATCCTGAACTCAAGGATCTCTGCGATATAGGCACAGTGGCCCGTATTGTAAAGCTGATCAAAATGCCCGATGGTGGTACTACCATCATCATCCAGGGCAAAAAAAGGTTCCAGATGGCAGGCCTGGCAGAGGAAGAACCTTATTTTAAAGTAGCTGTTAACCTGTTGCCGGAAGATGTACTGCCTTCTGATGATAATTTTGAAGCATATACCAGTACTATAAAAGACCTGGCGGCACAAATCATCCAGCTGTCGCCCAACCTGCCCACAGAAGCATCTATCATCCTGCGCAATATTGAAAACCCTTCTTTCCTCATCAATTTTGTAAGCAGCAATTTAAACAGCGACCTCGCCGAAAAACAAAAACTGCTGGAAATTGATGAAGTGAAAGCGCGTGCCGAAAAACTGATCGAACTGCTGCAGCGCGAACTGCAGTTTGCCGAACTGAAAAATAAGGTGACCACTAAAACACGCACGGAAATAGATAAGCAGCAGCGTGAATACTTTTTGCAGCAACAGCTGAAAAGTATTAAAGAAGAGTTGGGTGGTGATACCAATGAACGGGAGCTGGCGGAAATGAAGAAAAAAGCTGAAGCCAAAAAATGGCCCGAAGCTGCCCGCAACATGTTCAAAAGCGGGATTGAAAAGCTCGAACGCATGCACCCCAGCACACCTGATTATTCAGTGGTGTACAATCACCTTGACCTGATGCTGGATCTGCCCTGGGAAGAATACAGCAAAGACAATTATGATCTTAAAAATGCACAGGGCGTGCTGGACAAAGATCATTACGGCATGTCTAAAATTAAATCACGTATACTCGAATACCTGGCAGTGCTTAAGCTGAAAGGGGATATGAAAAGTCCTATTCTTTGTTTTGTAGGTCCTCCGGGTATTGGTAAAACTTCACTGGGAAAAAGTATTGCACATGCTATTGGCCGTAAATATGTTCGGGTAAGCCTGGGTGGCCTGCATGATGAAAGCGAAATACGCGGCCATCGCAAAACCTATATCGGTGCAATGCCCGGCCGTATTTTGCAGAACATCAGGAAAGTGAAATCATCCAACCCGGTGATGATACTGGATGAGATTGATAAAATAGGTAATGATTTCCGCGGCGACCCTTCTTCTGCATTGCTGGAAGTACTCGATCCTGAACAGAACAATTCGTTCTACGATAATTACCTGGAGCTGGAATATGATTTGAGCAAGGTATTGTTTATTGCCACAGCAAACAATATCCAGAACATACAACCTGCATTGCGCGACAGGCTCGAGATCATTGAACTGAGCGGTTATGCAGTAGAAGAGAAGGTTGAAATTGCCAAACGCCACCTGGTACCCAAACAAAAGGAAGCACATGGCCTGGCTAAAATCAATTTCAAAATACCTGATAAAGTACTGGAAAAAATAATTGAAAGCTATACCCGCGAAAGTGGAGTGCGCGAGCTGGACAGGCAACTGGCCAGCATTATGCGGCATCAGGCTAAAGATTATGCCATGAAGGCAAAACTGAAACCCGGTATTACACTGCAGGATGTTGAAAAAATACTGGGCTCCGCACGCTATAGCAACGAAATTTATAAAACAGCCAATATGCCTGGGGTGGCAGTAGGCCTTGCCTGGACTTATGTGGGTGGTGATATTCTATTTATAGAAACCCTGCTGGGCGATGGAAAAGGAGAGCTGAAGCTTACCGGTAACCTGGGTAATGTGATGAAAGAAAGTGCATCCACTGCGCTGAGCTACCTGCAGGCGAATGGACGTAAATACGATATCAGCCAGGATATACTCAATACAAAAAGTATTCATATTCATGTACCGGAAGGTGCGGTGCCGAAAGACGGACCCAGTGCAGGTATCACGATGCTTTCATCACTTGCATCAGCATTTACAGGTCGTAAGGTAAAACCCTACCTCGCAATGACCGGCGAAATCACACTTCGCGGACAGGTATTGCCTGTCGGCGGCATCAAAGAAAAAGTGCTGGCAGCAAAAAGAGCAGGACTGAAAGAAATCATTATGTGCTGGCAAAATGAAAAGGATGTTCACGAAATAGACAGCGACTTTATCAAAGGGCTTGAATTTCACTATGTTAAAAATATGAACCAGGTGCTGGAACTGGCACTGGTATAAAAAACAGAAAAAAATTAGCCTGGCCTGCAACCAAACATCAGAAGAATTGTAATTATACTATACAAGATTTTTTTCATGTTGGTTGTTTTAAGGGTTAAAAAGCTCCTCCATCTCCATGGCGGAGCTTTTGTTTTGAATGCCCTGCCACACTTGTTACTGCACAGATAAACCATCACCTGAATATTACTGCATACCGGCTGGAAGATCGAAGAACGTAGTACTGTCACCGGTTTGTATTTTTTGCCAGCCCAGCTCCAGCTGCGAAGCAAGAATACGGTCTTCTGACAAAGCTGGTAACCGGTCAATGGCAAAAAATGCTGCGTCCAGTATATCAAATCCTTTTTGAACACCGGTTGACAAGGCCTTACAATAAAAAAGGTATTTGTACACATAATAAGGCTGTGGCGGATGAGGGTGGCATTTCTTGTCAAACACAGCCAGTAACTGCACCGGTATTACACTGAGCCCTGTTTCTTCCCTGAATTCTTTTACCATTACTTCAGCAGGTGTAAAACCAATATCGGCCCAGCCGCCCGGCAGTGCCCATTTGCCATCGATACTTTCCTGTACCAGCAGTATTTCACCGGCTTCGTTAAGTACTATGCCGCGAACATCTGTTTTGGGTGTGGGATAATCTGTAACCTGGTCATAAAAATCCTGTATAACAGCCAGTTCTTTCCCGGTGGCCATGCTGCTGAGCCTGAGACCTATTTCCTGCAGCTCATGGTATCTTTCCAGGTCGTATTCATTTTTACCGTATAGTAGGCCTGTATCGGCAATAGCTTTAATACGCTGTGCCAGTAACAATATTGCTTCGCCCTGCATGCTGATTTTTTAATTGTTGAAATAACAATAATGCCTATTCCTGTGCATAAGCTACACTAAAATTAGAAGAAACTTATATAAGAAAACAAACAGGCATTGATTTACTTCTCAGCATGCATGGTATAGCTATAACAATAAAAAAAGTCTCCCGCGGGAGACTTTAGAAAATTATTTGTCCGGCCTGTTGCTTAAGAAGCAAGCACTGCCTGCAGTTTCTTTTCTTCTTTAAATGCTTCCCTGGCTTTTAAGCCCAGTGTTTCAAACATCTGCTGGTCTTCATCAAAGCTGGGGTTGGGTGTGGTTAACAGTTTGTCGCCGGTGAATATGGAATTGGCGCCGGCCATAAAACACAATGCCTGTTCCGCAACGCTCATGCCGGCACGGCCTGCGCTCAGGCGAACCATTGATTTGGGCATCAGTATACGTGCGGTGGCGATCATGCGTACCATATCCCATGTTTCTACTTTGGGATTGTTTTCCAGCGGCGTACCTGCTATAGGCACCAAAGCATTAATGGGCACACTGTCAGGATGTTCGGGTAAGGTAGACAATGTATGCAGCATCTTGATACGGTCTTCATGTGTTTCACCCAAACCAAGAATACCGCCGCTGCAAACAGTTACACCGGCCTTGCGCACATTGTCGAGTGTGCGTAAACGGTCGTTATATGTGCGGGTAGAAATGATCTCGCTATAATGGTCTTCAGAAGTATCGAGGTTATGGTTGTAGGAGTATAAGCCGGCATCAGCCAGTTTACGGGCCTGTTCTTCTGTAAGCATACCCAGTGTGCAGCATACTTCCATGCCTATTTCATTTACACCTTTTACCATATCGAGTACACGGTCAAAATCGCGGTTATCGCGTACCTCACGCCAGGCTGCGCCCATACAAAAACGGGTGCTGCCGGCTTCCTTGGCCCTGCGGGCATATTCCATCACCTGCTCTTTCTGCATCAGTGCATGTACATTTACATTGGTGTGGTAACGTGCGGCCTGTGAGCAATAAGCGCAATCTTCAGGGCAGCCACCGGTTTTGATGCTCAGCAGTGTACATACCTGCACTTCAGCTGTATCATTGTATTCACGGTGAATGGTGGCGGCTTTAAATACCAGCTCCAGCAGGGGCGTATTGTATAAGGCTTTTATTTCTTCCAGCGTCCAGTTGTTCCTGATCATGTTCAACTAATTTTCAGGGAACAAATATAGGGAGAAGTATGAAAGTACCTTTTTTAAAAAACGAAGTTTGTTAGCATGATAAGCTATGGCAGATGCGGGCTGCAGCAAGGCCTTCAGCCATAAAGCCACACAACAGCCTGGTTTTCTGCTGCAGGCAACCCGCTTACAATGCATCGAGCAGGCTGCTGATTTGTGCTGCAGTTTTCTGCTCAGGCTTGAGTTTTACAATTTGCGGAAGCACGATCAGTTCATCATCCTGCGCCCAGTACAGGGTACTGCCGATTTTAGCTATGGCTATGATGGAAACAGCAGTTCCTTTGGGAATATTTGCAAAAGCAAACGATTTACTGCCGGGATCAGCTTTTAGGCGCAGTACCGTTTTAGAACCTTTGAACACCGCATATACAGCTGTATTGGCATTGGTAAAATTGGCGGGCAACAATACCGAGAGCTTTACTTTAGCGGGCGTTATATCATCTATTGAATAACCGGCAGCAAGCCAGCTGAGGTTTTTTACCTGTAGTTCGTAGCCTGTTATCCAGGTATTGGTGACTTGATCAAATTCCTGGAATGCCTGTATGGGAATACTATTGTCTGTAACAGCCACCCAGTTAAAATCACCGGGATAACTGCTGGCATTGGTATCGCCGCTGAATACCTGTATTGGTGGTGGCGCGACAAGGCTGGCCGGAAAACGTACCGTGACAATGGTATTGGGCTTCAGCGCTACCTGGCGGCCGTTGTAACTGAGAATGATATTGCAGGCACCCACAGCACTGATCAGTTTATCTGAATTAGATGTAGGCCGGGCAAAGCGGATAAAATCACCTTTTTTCTTCAGGTATACGATCTGCACCCTCAGTTTACCGCTCGGCGAAGCAGCTGCATCACAGAAATTGGGCGGAAAAACCACTTCAGGCCCATTGGCTATACGATAAGCACCACCTGTTGCAATGGTTACAGAATCGCTGAATGGTGTATCGCAAAATAAAGTGTCCAGCTGGAAAACACTGGCATTGGCCGCAGGGCGCATATACCAGTTGGTATCGTTGCCGGGATTGCTGGGGTCAGGGATGAACTCTGATGATCTGTCTTTATTACAGGAATAAAATACCACTGTGCACAGCAGCAGACAGGCTGCCAGCCGGTTTTTCTGTGAACAGCGCCATACAGCTGCTTTCGCCTGTAACTGCCGGATATATGACTGTGACTGCTTGTTCATTATCGGTTTAAATTCATGCTGGCCGTTAAGCCTTTTGTATGGTAGATACGGTCATCGCCAGGAACGTTGCCCCGAGCCGCCATTCAGTTTGTAACGGATGCCCAGCGACAATCCCGCTGTTTTAAATTTCTGTGTAAATGGCTGTCCGGGCTGCGTCATATTAGAAAAATTATACCTGAAATAAGGCTCCGCAAAAATTTCCATGTTCTCACTGATCGTTTTCATCACGCTTACACCTGCATAAATGCCCAGCCCGATATTGTGTTTGTATACGCCCTGGCTGCTCGATACCAGGTGGGCGCCTGCACTTGAATCGAACATCTGCCCGTTGTACCAGGAATAAAGATTGATAATGGGGCCCGCATTGGCGGCAAACTTCCATTGATCGTTACCCCATTCATAACTGAGTATGACGGGGATGTCGATGCTCCTGAATTTATTGACCGTCGATTTTTTCAGGTAACCGATCTGCTCATAGCTGCTGGTATCACGTACAATCACTGTATCGCCCGGAGATTGTACAATGGTATGCGTGGTGATCACCGTTACTTGCCTTTTTTCATTCTCCTGCTGGTAATTGAATTTCTGGTTCACCTGTGTGTACTGCAGGCCTATTTTGGCCAGCAGGTGATCAGTAAGACTTTTACTTAACCGTGCACCAAAGCTGAAAGATACCTGCATACTTTCACTGCTGTCTTTACGCTGCAGGTAGCTGTTGCTGTGCGGATCCCTTGACGACATGGAGCGCATAACATAATCGGGTGATGCATATAACTCCAGGTACAGGTCGTTGCGCGATGGCCCGCCTATAGTGGGGCACTGGATCACAGGCAGTTTTTTATTGCCCTGTTTCATCAGCAGGTTTTTCAGGGAGAAATAGCCTGCCGGACTAAGCTCATATAATCTCTCAGGTGCATAACCATTTAATGCGGCAAATGGCAAGGCTTCATCTGTTGTACCATTATTTACCGGTGAGGTTGTAACAGGAGCGATACCAGATTGCAACGATGCCTGTGTGTTATTGTTGCTGGCTGTTTGTGCAGGTTTTACAGGATTGCCTGTTGCAGCAGCTGCTAATGACCCTGCAATAGCACCATCACCTGTTCCGGGTATTGTATTATTGGCTGTTGTAGCGGTATCCTGCTGTATTTTCGGCAATGCACTTGTTTGCCGGTTGAGCGAATCACTGGCTGTATTACGGCTATTGTTATTGCTGGAAGAAGGAGTAGAGCTTGTATTCGATAATTGCGGTTTTATTTGAACAGTTGTATTGCCCTGTATACCTGAACGGGTATTGTTGCCTGGCTGTAATAACCAGAAAGCGCTGCCACAGGCCATCAGCAACAGCGTGCCCAGCCACCAGTAAAGGTGGGGAATAAAAGGTGAACTAACGGCGGAACCGGGCGGTGGTTGATCTATTTCCCGCTGAACCCGTTTCCACATATCATCCGGAACGGTTGATACATGGTCCCGGAGTTTGTCCCGGATATATTTGTCAAACAATTGATCTGTCATGTTATACAGCAATTTTCTGCAGTTGTAGTATTTGGTTTTGCAGCATCTTCCGCGCTTTTACCAACTGGCTGCGGCTGGTGCTGGCCTGAATTTTCAGCATTTGTGCAATTTCTTCATGACTATACCCTTCAATTACGCTCAGGTTAAACACAATGCGATAGCCTTCGGGCAGGGCATTGATCAGTTTAAGCAATTCTTCTTCCCCCAGGTTCACATAGGCAAACGGCTCCGGACTGGCAATGGAATTAGATTGCTGTTCTTTGATCTCACTGAAGCTGATCTTTTTTTTCTGTAACGATTTCAGGGCTGTATTCACCACAATACGCCTGATCCAGCCTTCAAAAGATCCTTCAAATTTAAACTGGTGGATATAAGAGAATACACGAATAAAGCCTTCCTGCAGCATATCTTCCGCCTCTGCATTATCTGTGGCATAACGCAGGCAAACAGTCATCATTTTGCCTGCGTAGAGTTCAAAAAGTCTTCGCTGGCAACCAGCATCCTTCCGGATGCAGCCTTTAATCAGTTCGTGTTCTGTCACGCAGAAATGCGGTTTGCTTGGGTCGTTTAGGAAACTAGATACCGTATGCAGTGCTAACGTTGCCCGGCATGTAAAATTGTATCAGTTAGGCTGATAGGAGGGGTAAAACAGGCTTAAAAATGTATTAATAACGCCACAATGGAAGAATTGACGGCGATCTGCTGCAGGAGGAAGACGGAAATATACCCCTGCCGGTCACCCGGAAGAAAAATAGTAAGCAGTTGGAGAGGTTACCCGCCACAGCATTCCAGTGCTGTTTATGAGCAGCTGTCCCAATGTGTTTTTATCATCAGGCCAGGAACTGGTTATGGATATAATCAACCACTTCTGTAAAGCTGCTGGTTTGGTGGTAAACAGCCAGCTGCCTGTCGGCGCCGGTGCCCTGTTCCAGTATTTTATGCACAAAGGCAATGGCCTGGCGGCTGCCCAGCTGGTCAACCACATCATCAATAAAATCGAGCAGTTCATAAATAAGCACCCGGGTGTTCACTTCCTGCTCTTTACCAAAATCGATCAGGGTACCATCAATGCCATAGCGGCTGGCCCGCCATTTGTTTTCATTCACCAGTGAGCGGTGATACATATTGAAGTTCAGGTTCTGGCTGCGCAGCTTGTATAGCTTGGCGCAAATGGCCTGGAACACAGCAGTAATAGCAATGGTTTCTTCTACCGTCATAGGTACATCACAGATCCTGAATTCTACGGTATTGAAAAAAGGATGCACACGCAGGTCCCACCATATTTTTTTTGCATTGTCGATACAATTGGTCTTGATCAGCAGGTTTACATAGTTCTCATACGATTCGATGCTTTCAAAATAATCCGGGATGCCTGTTCGCGGGAACTTATCAAAAACCTTGGTACGGTATGATTTATAGCCTGTAAGCCTCCCTTCCCAGAAAGGCGAATTGGTGCTTAGTGCATACACATGTGGCAAAAAATACCTGGCTGAATTAGCGATATGAACAGCCATGCGGCGGTCTTCCATACCCACATGCACATGCAAACCAAAAATGAGGTTGCTGCGGGCGGCTTCCTGCAGTTCATTTACAATCTGGCTGTAGCGTACATGATCGGTGATCAGCTGCCGCTCCCAATGGCTGAAAGGGTGGGTACCCGATGCGCCCAGCCAGAAGCCCAGGTCACCTGCAATTTGTGAAATGGTTTTGCGCAGCACACTTACATCGCGGTAAGCTTCATCTACATCCTGGCAGATATCGGTACCTACTTCTACAACGGCCTGGTGCATTTCGGCTTTCACTTTGTCTTTGATCAGTTTATGCCCTTCCAGCACAATCTGTTGTTCATGGCTTTTCAGTTCGCGGGTTTGCGGATCAAGCACCATGTATTCTTCTTCTACGCCAAGGGTGAAGTGTTTATAGTTGAGGTTTGCCATGCATGTTATTGTTGAAAAATAGCTGTAAGGATTATCTGGAGGCCGGGCAGCCGCCTGCCGGATGTTGCAAGCTGAACTATTTTGCCTTTGTATAATTCCAGCCGTTCTTCAAAAGGCTGGCGCAGGCAATCTGTATAAGTACAGGAATACTCCGGTGAAGGTTCTTTCACCTTAGAAACATGCCCCTCATGATCAGCTGCCGTATACATATCGGGCCTTAAATTAAAGCTTTTTTGGCAGAACTTCTTTTGACAAACTCGCCCCAGGTTAGGTTGTCTTTCCCAGGTTCATAGGCTTTTGCTTTTTCAATGGCAAAGCCTGCCATGGTTTCTACCACCCAGCTGAAATTTTCTTCTCCCACACTGTTGCGGTCAGCATCGGGTGCCGGATTACAGAAATCGATGGCATAGGGAACACCATCCCTTATCGCCAGCTCCACCGTATTCAGATCGTAGCCCAGGTACTGGTTGATCCGGCGTACAATGGTTTCCATTTGCTGCAGTTTTTCGGCAGAAGGTGTAAACCCGGCTGCATACCGCAGGTGGTGCGGGTTGCGGGGTTCGTAAGGCATAACACGTACATGCTCGCCGCCAATGCAGTAACAACGGTAATATTCTTCAAACTGTATTTCTTCCTGGAGCAGCATCACCAGTTGCCCGGTTTCTGCATGTTTTTCAAAAAACGCTTCTACACTGTTCAGTTTGTACACATTTTTCCAGCCGCCGCCGGCAAAGGGTTTCATGTAGGCGGGGAAGCCGATATAATCGAAAATAGCCGGCCAGTTCAGCGGGTAATCAAGATTGCTGAATGATTGCCCCGTGGTATCGGGTGGCATTTCCCTTGAAGGCAATATCACTGTTTTAGGTACCGGAACATCAATTTGGGTGGCCAGGCAATTGTTGAAGAATTTTTCATCTGCACTGCTCCAGAAAGGATTGTTGATCACTGCTGTGCCGCAGAGTGCAGCGTTTTTCAGGTAAGCACGGTAAAAAGGTACATCATGGCTGATGCGGTCAACGATCACTGCATAATCTGTTGCCTGCCCCTGTATCACTTTATCAATATGCACCGGTTCAGCAATAATACCGTCCAGGGAACGCTGGTTGATATTTTCTACAAAGGCCTGCGGAAAGGTTCTTTCCTGTCCGAAAAGGATACCGATTTTTTTCATGGGCGCCTGTTTAGGTGTTAAAGGTTTTTGTAATACTGCGCATGGCTTTGTGCAAGGGCCTTAATAATGCCTGGTTTTGTAAGCAGTACACAGGAAATTGCCAGCCTTGCTTAAATGTAAAAAAAGAAAATCATAACGGGAAATAGAACCTTTAATATCTGATGAACGGAGCAAAGGGCTGCAGTGGGAACAATGCTTTGCGAACTATCAAACCAACTAATCAACCAACCAACTAATCAACCAATCGACCAATCAACTATATTTGGCGCTATGACAGCAGTGAAAACCGAGATAACAGCAACTGTTATTACGCAGCAGATGCAGGTGTATTCCGCTTATCTTGAACGTGAGGTGGTGGTGGATCTGTACTATCCCGGGGGCGATCTTCCACAGGGTAGTGTTAGTTTATTGCTTGTTAACGACGGGCAAGACCTGGCTTCGATGGCTTTTACCGGTATACTGGAGCGGCTGTATGCAGCAAACCGCCTGCAATCCCTGTTGGTTGCGGGTATTCATGCCGGCGAGAACCGCCTGCAGGAATATGGTACAGCCTGTACCGCCGATTTTGAAGGCAGGGGCAGCCGGGCCGGTTTATACACCAAATTTGTTTTTGATGAACTACTGCCTGCTTTGCGCCGCAATTTCAGCCAATCTTCTTTTAAAGAAAAAGCATTTGCCGGTTTTTCCCTCGGGGCATTATCTGCACTGGATATTGTATGGAACCATGCCACTGAATTTGCCCGTGCAGGTATTTTCAGCGGCTCGCTCTGGTGGCGCCGGAAAGCCTATGAAGCGGGTTATGAGGAGGAGAACGACAGAATTATGCACCTGCAGGTACGCAAGGGCTTATTTTATCCATGGCTGCAGTTTTTTTTCCAGTGCGGCTCACAGGATGAAACTGCCGACCGCAATAACAATGGTGTAATAGATTCTATTGATGATACACTCGATCTGATCATTGAACTGAAAGCAAAGGGCTATACCGATGCCCATATTCAATACCAGCTGGTAGAGGGAGGCCGGCATGATCTGGCCACCTGGGCTGCAGTGCTGCCCGCTTTTCTTGAATGGGGCTGGGGTAAATAAAAAAAGAGCGGCATCTTTTGAAGATGCCGCTCTTTTTTTATTGGACGACTTAGTTAAACAGGTAACGAATACCAATCTGTCCCTGCCAGCGGGAGAAGATGCTGGTATTGTCCTGGAAGCTGTTGGTAAAAGGTATCTGGTTGCCTGCATCCTGGTACAGGAAGGAATAGCGAGGCTTGCCTGCATTGGCATCGCCGGCAGGTGCAAGCCCTTCATATTTCAGGAATGAATTACTGCTGAATGTTTTGGCCACACCCCAGTTTTTATTCAGGAAATTACCTACGTTGATAATATCGAAACTAACACGCAGGGTGTGTTTGTTTTTGCCGCTCATGATATAAAAATCCTGTGTGATGTTCAGGTCGAGATGTTTGAAAAACGGCAGTACCACTGCATTGCGCTCTGCATATTGGCCACGGTGGCTGCTCATATAAGGGTCCTGGTTGATAAAAGCATTCAGCTGACCCCATATCTGTTCGGGCGTTCTTTTATCGGTAATGTTCACATTGTTCGGACCAGGGTTACCAGTATTCACAGGCACCAGTACAATTTCATCTTTGCTCCTGGGGATATAGATAAGGTCGTTGTTACCGCCAATAGGTGTACGGCCAATACCATCATTGTTTACATCTCCCTGGTAGGTGTACGAACCTACGCTGCCCGGGAATGCAGTGCCCGTACCGCCCGGCGCCGCTTCAAATACCAAACCGATAGATGTGGCAAAATACTTGGCGTATTCTTTCCGGTAAGTAGCGGCTGCCACTACCCTGTGCGGCTGGTAAAAACCGGCATAGCCCAGCACCGGTGCATTAGGGTCGCCCGATACAGGCCTGTCGCGCCACATACTTTCTGCAATGGTTCCACCATCGTTCAGGTTCTTGGCTTTGCTATAGGTATAGGCAACACTGGTGTACAGGTTGCGGAATGCTTTCTGGAACTGGAAAGTTAGTACAGATGAATAGCCTTTGCTGGCATTGGTCATCAAGATGGCCGATTGTATTTTGGGGTTGGTAGCTGTTTGGCCACCTGCACCACTGTAGATCTGAGAAGAAGTGTATTGAATACGGTTATCAGCCCCGGCCAGCGGCGTGCCGGTAGAAGGCAGGTTCACATTTTGAAAATAAACCGCATTTAGGTCTTTTGAATACATGTATTCCACTGTGGCAATGATATCGCCGGGCAATTTCTGGTCAACCGCGATACTGGTTTTCAGCACCTGCGGGTATTTGAAATTTTTATCTGTGAACACCAGGTTATACGAGGTATTGGGCGCGCCTGCAGAAGGACGGTAGGCATTGATATCAGGATTGAAAGCCACTTTGGTGGTGCTGAAAGAGCCAAACTGTACACCATTGTTGCTGGCCTGGTTGCTGATCCAAACAAAGGGTGGTGCGCCCGAAAAAGTTCCCAGTCCACCACGAACCTGTGTCTGCTGGTTTTTAAACACATCCCAGTTAAAGCCCACCCTGGGCGAGAACAGCGGATTGGTGCCGGGCTTCTGGCCGGTGCTGTAGTGTTTGCCATCACGGAAGGTGAGTGCAGGTACATCAGGGTTGTTGTCGAACTTGTTCTGGAAAATGGGGATGTCTACACGCAGTCCATAGGTAAGCGTGAAATTGTCTTTGATGCGCCATTTATCCTGCGCAAAAAAGCCCAGCTCTGTTGCACCGATCTGTGCAAAGGGGAAAGAACCATCTTTGGTCAGTGCGTATTGTAATGAATAGCTGGTTGCATTGGCGAGACCGTTGTTGGCACTGGCATAAAAATCAGCCATACTGCTGAAGGTATAGGCGCCTTCATAGTTGGGGGCAAAACCGTTCTTGAATTTTTTGTAATAATCCTGTGTGCCAATGGTGATCTCATGCTTGCCCTTGTACATGGTGAAGATATCTGATACCTGGAAGATATCTGAATTCAGCAGGTTGTTATAGGTAAAGGGCTCATAACCGAAAGCCGTATAGCTCTGACCTTGGGCATTGAGAATATCCACCAGCGGAAAATTACCACTACCCAGTGATGCCCTGTAATCGCGCAGTGCACTATAGCCTACCTGTAGTTTATTGGATGCGCTATTGCTGAAGCGTGTGTTCAGCTCGGCAATAAAGATGTTGAAATTATTATTGATGGTATAACCACTGCCGCTGAAAGGCAGGCCATTGTTGCTGGGCTGGCGGTTGCCGTTGGGTGCACCGCTGTTGCTGGCCGGTATATCTTTAAACGATTTGAGGTAATTGTATTTAAACGTAACCGTATTGCTCTTGTTGATGTTCCAGTCAAGACGAACCGTTATTTTATCACTTTGTGTGCGGTAGGTATAACCCTGGTAGCTGCCGGGGTTATAGTTGTATTTCTGTTGTAAAAAATTCTTTAGCGCATCCAGTGTATCGGCAACGGCCTGCGATATTACACCGGGTACAGGCGTTTGCCCTGGCTTGCTGGCCACAAAGCTGGTGCCTGGTTGTGTAATTCTTTCCTGCTCACCGCTGATAAAGAAAAACAGTTTATTGGCAATAATGGGGCCACCGGCCGAAAACCCACGCAGGTTATAAGTATAATCGGTTCTGGGTAGTTTGCTGGTATGAACATTATACCCCTGTAAACCTGGTGAACGCAGGTAGGTATACACCGATCCTTTAAAAGTATTGGTTCCGCTGCGGGTAACAGTGTTGATACCGGCACCGGAAAAGCCTCCCTGTTTTACATCGTAGGGAGATAAGCTTACCTGTATTTGTTCAATGGCGTCGATACTGATAGGCTGCGAGCCTGTCTGGCTGCCCAGTGTAGGCTGCAGGCCAAAGGCATTGTTGAAATTGGCGCCGTCTACCGTTACATTATTGAATGCATTGCTGCGGCCACCAAAGCTTAAACCATTGGCCGAAGGCGTCAGGCGGGTGAAATCCTGCCAGGAGCGGCTGATAGTGGGTAAACGTTCAATCTGGTTGCGGGTAATAACCTCCTGGCTGCCGGTATGGCTGTTATTGAAGATCTTGTCCTGCCTGGTTGTTTTCACGACTACCTCATCCAGGGTTTTAGTGCTGGGGGTGAGGTTGAAATCGGCTTTAAATTCCTGGCCCAGGGTAAGGAATACATTGTCCTGTTTTTCTTCCTGGTAGCCGAGATAAGAAACGGTGATCACATAAGGGCCACCCACACGTAAGTTGGGTAAATTGAAGCGCCCGTCTTTACGGGTACTGGTGACATATTTTGTTCCTGTAGGGGAATGAAGGGCAGTAACAGACGCGCCTGCTACCGGGTTACCGGATGCCGAAACCAACCCTGCTATATCTGAGGTGGTTTCCTGGGCGAGTACGGAGTTGGTGATCATAAGACAACACAAAACCATACTCACGAAAAGACAAGTCATCTTTCGCATAAAGTAGTTAAATTTTGGGGCAAAATTGGAAAACAAGTTTATAAAGCGTAAAAATCAAATATTAACGTATCATTACCAAAAATTGATACATTGTGATTTTTTATATTTATTAAGTATTTGATTTATTCTTTCTGATAATGAATGAAATACAATAAAAAAGCCATTCTCTTTTGAAGAATGACTTTTTTATGAAGAATAAAATAAAATTATTCACCTATTACTTCAAATTCCATTTCTGTAACATTACCGTTGCCGAAATCGATAGAAGCTTTGTAGGTACCCAATTCTTTCACATCATCGATAATGCTGATGCGTTTGCGGTCAATTTCGTAACCTTTCTGGTCGCGGATGGCACGTGCCAGCTGCAGAGAAGTTACGCTGCCGAAGATTTTACCGCTGGTACCAGTTTTAGCACCCACTTTAATGGGTGATTCTTTCAGTACAGCTACCACTTTATTGATTTCAGCCAGCATTGCGGCTTCTTTCTTGGCGGCTACTTTCAGCTTTTCTTCCAGCTGTTTCAGGTTGGAAGGGTTGGCTTCTACGGCTAATTTCTGCGGAATCAGGTAGTTGCGTGCATAACCATTTTTAACGGAAACCAGCTCATTGCGGCCACCCAGGTTATCCACGTCTTGAATCAGAATTACTTGCATGTTATTGTTGTTTAGCCCCTGGTACCCAGTTGTATCAGCAACTGTCCCCCCGGTAAAGGGTTAGGGGAGGTGACTAATCCTTTGTTTATTTCAGCAGGTCTGTTACATAAGGTAACAAAGCCATCTGGCGTGCTTTTTTAATTGCTTCGCCCACTTTACGCTGGTATTTCAGTGAGTTACCTGTTAAGCGGCGGGGCAGAATTTTACCCTGCTCGTTCACAAACTTTTTCAGGAACTCTACATCTTTGTAGTCGATGTACTTAATACCGTATTTCTTGAAGCGGCAGAATTTCTTTTTGGGTTTCTCCTGCTTAATCGCGGTCAGGTATTTTATTTCATTTGCTTTTGCCATGGTTTAAGCCTCCGCTGCTTTTTCGGTTCCGGTAGGTACACCACTTCTCTTTTTCGTATTGTACTCGACGGCGTATTTATCGAGTGCAGTGATCATGTGACGCAGAATCTGCTCATCGCGCAGCATCTGAATCTTAAACTTCTCATTGAAGCTGGATGGCGCACTATATTCCAGAACCCAGTAAATACCTGTGGTTTTTTTCTGGATGGGATACGCCAGTGATTTTAATCCCCAGGGATTGCTGTGCGCTACAGAACCACCGTTTTCCACGATGAAGTCTGCGTATTTTTTCTGGGCAGCTTTGAATTCTTCCTCAGAAAGCACAGGGGTAAAAATCACCATCAATTCGTAATTGTTCATTACCCTGATTTTAGATTTTAAAAAATGATTTTAGGGCTGCAAAGGTAGTGTTTTATTTGGAAAGTTGGTTGATTAGTTGAATGGGTGAATTGTTTAATTGTTGAATGGTTGAGTGGTGGAATGGTTGAATGGTTGAATGATTTTATGGCCATCGATGCTATTTTCCTTTGTAACAATCTAACAATCAAACAATTGAACAATTAAACAATTAAACAATTCAACAATTCAACAATTAAACAATCCAGCTATTCCACCACCTCCCTGGCCGCTTTTCTCCCGCTTTTAGACAAATTGAGTGTGCCGCCGATGTTCAGGATCATTTCATACGTGCCGAATACCTGTTTGGCTTTGCCTTCGTATACCTTTAATCCCCAATAATCTGTGAGGATCAGTTTGTTACAGTATTCCAGGTATATATGGTTGAAAAAAGTGAGGCGGAGGGCAGCTTCTGTACCTATATCCAAACCGCCAAACTGGAAGCCGGGATCATTGTCTTTACCCAGTATGGTATTTTCCACATGTGGCACCATAAAGCCCACACCGCCTTTCAGCAGCAGGGAAGTGTTCACATTACGGAAGCTGAGCGCTTTCAGGTTTTTGCGGTGTACCAGGTTAAACAGGAAGAAATTGGCGCCGTTGTTCAGCTGGTATTTCAGCAAGCCTGATCCGTTACGCATAAAGGTATCTACCGGCTGGTGGTTAACGGTTCCTTTTACATGCAGTAACTGGTTTTCGTTTACCTGGTATTTGGTATGATCGAAATTGATCTCAATAGCCCAGTCATCTTTGAAGAAATAACCCAGCCGGTAATTGTACTGGGGAATGGAGATCGCCTGGCCGAACAAGCCATGGTTCCAGCCGGGTTTATCGGAAGCCATTACATTTTTAAATGTAAAATTGTTGCCCAGTGAGGGCTGGCTTACTTTGATACTGCTATTGGTATACCATTCTTTGTTATACCCCCAGGAGAAATAGAAATTTCCTTTTTTATAGCTGGTTGTTTCCTGGGCAAACAAATTGTTTACTCTTGCCAACAACATACCACAGAGGCATGCCGCCATTGCAATTTTCCTATACATAACTTTTACTTTACTATCCGTTTTTTTTCGGTTTTTCTTCTTATGGCTTACAGTGTTGCGGTTGAGTAGTTGGATGCAAAAGTATTGAGCAAACTTTGAATAAATCAAAAAATAGTTGACAGGTCCCTTGTTTAAGCGGCTGAGCGGTGTTCGGTAAACAGTATTTATAGCTGCAAGCCATGAGCTTCCAGCTATGAGGTGGGAATGGCCCGTTAAATAGCATAATTGTTTTGCCAGACCATCCTGAAAACTATCTTCCTTTCTGCGTGTTCCGCGAGAGAATCAATCTGCAGTTCGCAGTAGGCAGTCGGCAGGTGCTAACTGCTAATGGCTATGAGCTCAACGCTTATTCCGCGTGTTCCGCGAGATGAATTTCTCACGGCGTGATAAACCCAAGTTGCGTGATGATCAACGTATTTAAAGCTGCAAGCCATGAGCTTCCAGCTATGCGGTGGGAATGGCCCGTTAAATAGTATAATTGTTTTGCCAGACCATCCTGAAAACTATCTTCCTTTCTGCGTTTTCCGCGCATTCCGCGAGAGAATCAATCTGCAGTTTGCAGTCGGCAGTCGGCAGGTGCTAACTGCTAATGGCTATGAGTTCAACGCTTATTCCGCGTGTTCCGCGAGAGAAATTCCTTGTAGCCTAGCACTGATAAAAACTGTAGTAAAAAAAATGGTAATTTATTTTTCCAGTAAGGCAAGAACAGGATGCAATGCTGCTAACGCTTCTACACTGTGTGCAGTTGATTCGGTGATACAACAGCCGGTGATGCTGAAATCTGTTTGCAGGTTTTTAATAAGGGCCGCAACTTCTGCTACAGTGGCACCCTCTTTTTCAGGGAACAATACAAAAGAAAATGCTGCGGGATCGAACACATCAAGATCGAGATGGATGTACACCTGCTCAAAACCGCGGGCACGGATGGCGGCTTTCAGTTTTACATAATCCATTGTCGCGGTATGGAAGATGCCCTGTTCTTTAATATAGGCTTCTTCAGGCGGATCGGTGTTTCGGAGCCCTGCATAAAATACCTGCTCCGGCCGCAGGAAAGAGAACAAGCTGCCTGTTAAACGGGCATTGCCTTCGCCTAGCAGTGTGCGGAGCGGCATACCATGAAATGCTTTGCTGGGGGATGATTCCGGCGTATTTAAATCTGCATGTGCATCCAGCCAAACCACCGCCATTTTACCTGCATGCCGCTGGTTGAAATAAGAAACCGGGATGATTTCTGCACCGCAATCACCGGCAAAGCACTGCAGTTGCCCGGGTGATTGTTCCTCCAGTAGTTTTCTGAAAGAATGCGTTTGTTCCAGTATAGGAGCAAGGCCAATGATGTTGTGCGCTAACTCGATCTTTTTTTCTGATAAGGGCAATTCGGTATAGCCGGTGTATCCAAAATATTGTCTCCATGTTTCAATGCCCCGGCTTAATTGATCTGTAATGCCTGCGCCCTGCCATTGTGGTTGAATGATCGTCATACTTAACTGTTGGTGCTTTAAAATTAAAACAATTTTGAACCGGAGCAACGATCATAAAAAAGCCATCACCAAACGGCGATGGCTTTTTTATGGATAAAAATAAAATTATCTGCCAATCAGGATCTGTTCTGTTTCTGCATGATCGGGCTGTACTACTCTCACAAAATAAATACCCGTTGCCCTACTGTTGGTAAAGAACCGGTTGATATTGGTTCCTTTAAACCATACAATGGGTATGGTGAGCCAGACACGGCCATTGATATCGATCAGCTGAATATAGCCTTTGCCATTGAAGCTGCTGCATATTTCCACGGTTATCTGTTTACCATTCACAGAAACCTTCAGGCATTTGCTCTGTTGTTTCAGGTTAACAGTTTGGATATCGCTGAAGTGCACACTGCTGTCAAGGCTAACCTGTTTTAGCCGGTAGTTGGATCGGCCGGGCCAGGGTTTGTTGTCGTAGTGCTGGTAGCTGGTAGCTTCACGTGTATCTGCATGACCGGCCACTGTATCCACTGCTTCAAAATCGAAGCCATTCCTGGAGCGCTCCACGATAAAATATTTGCTGTTGATTTCATGGCTGGTTGTCCAGTTCAGTTTAACCCTGCCTGAATCAGCAACAGCGGTGAAACGCTGTATATCTACGGGCTTGGCAAGAAAGCTGAGATCGTACCGGCTTACAACAGGATAGTGATCGGTAGTAGTGGTGCCGTAGCTGCTTACCAGGCCTGTTACACCATACAGTACATGTGCAGAGCCCGGTACATAGGCAATACCTGTTTCATTGGATGCCAGTACATTGTCGATCACATTGGCATTGGATACGGTTGAGCTGTCGCCTTCTAAACTCAATGGCAATGTAACCGGTTTGTACCGGAGACTGTCTGTTACAAAGCTGGTATAAGAAGTAGTGGTATCCGGTGCCATTTCGGTAGTGATGGTTTTATTCAGCGCATCATTGAAATCGCCCAGTATCATAAAGTTCTTATAAGGATAATACGTGTCCAGTGTGTCTTTCAGCTCAATGGCTGCAGCTTTGCGGCGGTTATAGGCCTGTATTTTTTCAGTCCGGGTACCGGTATTGGCTTTGGCATGTATCAGCACAAAATCCATTGGTACCGCAACACCGTTCAGTTTCACTGTCGCTTTCATCATAAAGGGGAACCTGCCGCTCGACCAGTTATAATAGGCATTGGCACTGGCGCCATAGCGCAGTACACCGTATGTTTGCGGGTTTTGAACAACGGCTGTTTTATAAACGAAGGCCAGTTTTTGTGCACCTGCATAACCCGTATCGCTGATGCTGTTGGCATATGAAGCAAAATCGGAAATGATGTAACTGTAACCGGGCATATTGGCCACAACCTGTTTAATACGGGTGGTATCTACTACTTCGGCCAGCGCATAAATATCGGCATTCAGGTTCTGCAACACTTTTTGTACGTTTTGCTGCTGAAGGCTGTCATTGGTAGGGCCATTTACCGGGCTGCCGAACCATTCGATGTTCCAGTTCACCACTTTCAATGCCCGCAGGCTGCTGCCTGTTAAACGGAGTGCGGTACTGTCTAACCCTTTTGTGCTTATGCGTACTGTGCCCTGGAACTCCTGGTTGGCCACAGTAGGTTGAAAACGGGCAAACAGGCGAAGGTAGCGGCTTTCAGCACTGTCTTTGGGAAGCAGGATACTGCTACGATAGTTGACACTGTCAACTGAAAGTGCAAACCCGGCTGAGGCTGTAAGTGTAAGATCGTTTTGCAGGTTGTAGGGCAATAAGCGGAAAGATAGCGGTGCTAAATAACTGCCGGCCTGTGCATAATCGAAATCGAGTGCTTTGGGTGAAACATTGAACGCTGGCGCTGGCAGGCTGTCGGCATCGCGGAGGAGCACATTATCTATCGTCCACCGGGAGGCACCTGCTGTAGCAGCGGAAGTGTATACAAAAGCAATGTACACACTGCTGTTTTTAAATGCGCCCAGGTTGATATCACTGCTGGTTGTCCATACATCTGAATCCACTTCAGGGAAACGCCCGTTTATGGGTGTCCATGTGAAATTGTGCGGATCGCTGCTGCCATCATAATCGGTGGATACCATCAGTTGTAAAGAAGGACCTGCAAATTTAGAGCGGGAAGCAAAACTGAGCAGGGGATAATGAAAGGCAGAGAAATCAAATGCAGGCGATATCAGCCAGTCTTCATTTTCCTGTGCTGCATTGCTTGCAAACCCGTTTATCTGAATGGCATTGCCTGTTTGTCCAAAGCTAGTGCAGGCCCATGTTTGCGCGCCGCTGACACTGTATTGTTTAAACCCGCCATCCAGCAGTGTACTGCCTGAAGGGGTGCAGTTGTTGAAGTTGAAAGAGAGCTGTTGCTGGCCGGTAGTGAATGTCCAGCCGGTGGAATCCCTGATACCGGCAAAAGCATTACCCGCGGCATCTGTTACAAAACCCGGATCGATCAAAACAGCGTATTGATGAAGGGGTTTCAGGGTGGTATTGATAATGAGGTTAACACCGCTGAGCAGGATAGCCGGATCTGTGCTACTGAAACTTTTTTGCCGGTGTGCGGTTTGATCAAGCAGCACAATATGACCGCTGCCTGCGGTTACCGGCTCGCTGAACACTGCCGATGGCAGGGTAGCAGGGGTTACACCTGTTGCATTATTGGCCGGATTGAATGCTGTAATAACAGGTGGCGTATGATCACCGCCCGAACCACCAATGCTGATATTGTCTACCGCAAAGCTGGGCCTGGAGCCGCCGCCCGATACTTCCCTGCTGATCCAGCGCAACTGCACCAGGGGCTGGTTGCCGCAGGAATCGGGCAATGCAATGGTTTGGGTAACCAGGTTCTGCGGGTCGGTACCCGATTGCTGGTTGGTGGTATTGTTCTGGTATTCGGTACCGGTAAGATTGGTGAAATTACCCGTTGCACCGATACGGAACTGGAGTATCAGTTCATTGATACGGGTATTGCTGCCACCATAAGGATTACGGATAGTCATCACATCATAACTCACCTGTACGGTTTGCTGCCCGCTGGTATTGATGGCAAGCGCCAGCCCCTGGTCGCCCGAAGAACCGCTGTTGAGAAAACCGATCTTGCCATTGTAGTTGAACACTGCACCGGTAGTGCTCGAAGCCGAACCATTGGCGGTAAGCGGCTTATCCCCCGTAGGGGCATTGGTCCTGAACTGGGATGCAGTAGTGCCGGCCATTACCCAACCCTGCCATCCGTCAGGATAACTGGTGCCTGCAGGTGCCAGTGCTGAAAAATCCTGCTGATAGGGCAGGGCCTGCGGACTGGGATTGGTTTGTGCTTGTGAGGAAAAAGAAATGGCTATAACCATAGCCAGGAACGTGTAGAATTTTCGCATAAGCATTACAAGTATGCATCAAAAATATCTTATTCCTGCTGCATTTGAGCGACCGGCAAATCAAGTTTTTATTAAGGAACCGGCTTTTTTAATGTAAATGCACCAAACTGCTGTGATCTGATGATGGCCTGGGTTTGCTGCAACGCTGTTACTGCACCGTGGCAGGTATTTGCACAACAGGGGGTGCCGTTTTTTTCCGCGTCCATGGCTTGTAAACGGCAAGGGCGGTCACCAGCATAAAACCGGTGATGCTTACCCATAATCCCATTTTCAGCAGGTGGTGGTTATGAATGAACACCGGGTTGGTTAATGCCAGCTGTTTTTCCTGTTCCAGTAAGGTGATATTGCCGAGTATTTTCTGCTCATTGAAAAACATCCCGAACAATATCAGTGCTATCATCAGGAAAAATTTCAGGGTAACCCACCGGTGCCTGAACAGGCCCCAGCTGGTGAAAACAGCCAATACCAGGCCCGATAAAAAAACACCGATACCGCCCCATCCAATAACATGGAGGGCAATAGCTTTTGCATGGGTATAAGCAAACTGCATCTGTGTAAAGCTGCCGGTATCAGCCTTCCCGAAAAGCGGGATACAGCTGGCAACACCACCCAGCCAGCATGCCAGGCTGATAAAATGAACCATCAATACGGCCCTGGTGCTTCTTGTACCCATCTTTTTCACCGGCTATGTTTTTTGGCTTTGGCCATTTTGTTTAACAATGATCCCAGGTGTTGCATTTTGCTATGCCAGAATGATTCATAATAATCGACCCATTGCTGCAGTTCATCAAAACCCTTTTTATTGAGGCTGCAATACCGCTCACGTCCTTTTGTTTCGATAGAAATAAAACCGGCTGTTTCAAGAATTTTGATATGCTTGGATACGGCAGGTCTCGACATCTCAAAATTTTCAGCCAGTGCATTGATGGGTAAATGGCTGTTACCCAGCAAATGCAGTATCTGCCTGCGGCTGGGGTCTGCAATGGCCTGGAATACCGCCTCATTGATTTTTCGCATGAACATATTGATTTAACGTGGCTTCAAATCGTTTGGCGATGCCTGTTTTCCAGCCTTTGTTCATAATAAGGCTGGGCAGGTAATTGCGCAGGCCGTTAAAGCCGGTGTGTTCCAGCTGTAGCTCGGTGCCTTTGCCTTTGGGCGTAATCGTCCAGGTAACGACCGAATCAAGGGTGATCTCGCCTTTACGCGGACCGCCTTTCCAGGAGAAAGACAGTTTTTGCATTGGCACGATCTCCAGTACTTCACAGTATACAGTACCATCCCAAAACGGGTTGGGTTTACTGTGCAGCTGGAAGCTGTGCCCTACAACAGGCTGGAAATCATTTTTCATCAGCCACTCACCCAGCAGCGTGGGATTTACCAGGCATTCCCATACATCTTCCGGCGGATGCGGGAAAAACCAACTGTGTTTGATAGCTCTTGTCATATGTAACTTAAAAGTTACCCAAATATAAATAGGAAACTTTTAAGTTACCTTATTTTTTACTTTTTATATTTCCGGATACATTAACCGGCTGACTGGCTTTTCTTTTGAGCAGTACCAGATAAGTGGGAAAATGGTCGCTGTAGCCGCCACGGTACTGGTTGCCATCCCAGGTACGCATAGGATAGCCTTTATACCTGCCTTTATCCTCAATCATAAACGGCCGGGAAAAAATATGGGCCTGGTAAAAAAAGAAACCTGACTGTTCTTTACTCAGCCAGGCATCACTAAGCATGATCTGATCAAACAATCCCCATGCATCCTGGTAAGCCAGTGTGCCGATGCCTTTTTTGTACAAGGCTGTCCAGGGATTGTAGAGACCGCCGCGTTTCATTTCTTTTATTTTTCCTGTGGCGCCCAGCACTGCGGTAATGCTGTGGCTGATGGGGTCGTCATTGAAATCACCTATCACCAGTACTTTGGCATCAGGCTCCAGTGCCTGCATTGAATCGATATATGCTTTGCAAAACTGTGCTGCCGCATCACGTGCAGGCGCACTTCTCTCTTCACCACCCCTACGGCTGGGCCAGTGATTGATGTATAGATGAACAGGCTCCCCATCCAGCAGGCCTTTTATCCAGAGGATATCGCGTGTATAACTACTACTCTTACTGCCTGCAGGCAGCCGTACAAACAGGGGACGGCTATCCTGCAGGACAAAATACCTGGGGTTGTACAAAAAGGCCACATCAACACCGCGTGCATCTTTTGAATCGTAATGTACTACCTGGTAGTTCCTTTTTTCCAGTAAAGGATGATGTACCAGGTCGCTGAGCACCTGGTCATTTTCAATTTCCGCAACACCGAGCAGGGCAACGCCATCAGCACTGATATCTGTTCCCATCTGTGAGATAACAGTAGAAAGGTGATCGAGCTTGTCGTGGTATACTGTGCTGTTGTAATGTTTATCGCCATCGGGCAAAAACTCTTCATCTATTGTGTTGGGATCATTGATGGTATCGTAAAAATTTTCGCAGTTATAAAAACCGGCGATAGCAAGTTTGTATTGCTGTGTATTTGCGGTGCAGCAACAGGCAAGCAATGCCAGCAGCAGGAGCAGGTGTTTGTTTATCATATGATATTTATTGGTTAGCGTTCAGGTATACGAAAATAAAATTCCTGTTGTATTACTGTATAAAGTTGAATTGCGTTCAACTTTTTTAAGTTGACAGGAAAATCAAATTTGTATTTTGTGCTGCAAGTTCTGCTAACCATGAATACACCAAAGCTAACCTTAACAGCTTTGTGCCTGCTTTGTATGGAAGCGGCCCAAAGCCAGTCTGGACCGCCTTTACAGCGTGATACCAGTTATGTCCGTGATTCAATTCAGCCTGATGAAAACAGGGATGCGCTGCTAGATAACCTGCCTGTTATTACTTTAAGTGAAGATGCGTTGCGCCAGGATGGCAGCAACACCATTGCTTCCTTGCTTACTGCGGGGCGCGATCCTTTTTATGCTGCTGTTGCATTTAATTTCAGTCATGTACGTTACCGCCTGCGCGGGTATGATGCGGATCAGTCTGTAGTATTGCTCAACGGTGTTCCTATGAAAAACCTCGACAATGGTTCTATACCCTGGAATGCCTGGAGCGGATTGAATGAAATGATGCGCAACCGCGAAACAAGCACCGGCCTGCGCAACAGTGCATATGCCTTTGGCGCACTCGGCACTACCACAGCCATCGACATGCGTGCATCCAGGCAGCGCAGGCAAACCAGTTTGGGCTATAGCCTGTCTAACAGAAATTATACTTACCGGTTAACTGCATCCTGGGCAAGCGGAATGAATAAAAAAGGCTGGGCCTATGCATTTGCAGGAACTGCGCGCCGCGCAGCGCAGGGATATGTTCCCGGAACCTATTACCGTGGGTATAGTTACCTGTTTGCTGCAGACAAACAACTGAATGCAAAGCAACTGCTGTCTGTAGTATTGCTGGGGGCTGCAACAGAAAACGGCCGCCAGGGTATTGTTGTAGAAGAAATGCAGGAGCTGGCAGGTGACCGTTATTACAACCCTTACTGGGGTTACCAGAAAGGGAAAAAAAGAAATGCCAATATTAGCCGCATGCACCAGCCCAGCCTGCTGCTGACACATGAGTATACTATCCGTCCGGCTATTGTACTTACCACTGCTGCGGGATTTACCACCGGCAACAACAGTACCACGGGGTTAGACTGGTACAATGCCCCGGATCCAAGACCTGATTATTACCGTTACCTGCCCGGCTATGCAGCAGATGCTGCACAGCAACAAGCCCTGGCCGCCCTGATGAAAACAGATGAAGCCAAAAGGCAGATCAACTGGCAACGCCTGTATGATATTAACCGGGCGGCTGTTGAAACCATTCATGGTGTTAATGGTATGGAAGGCAATGAGGTTACAGGCCTCCGGTCGCATTATATACTGGAGCAGCGTATACAACATGTACAGCGGATTAGCCTGAACAGCGTATTGCATGCAGTACTGAAAAACCAGGTGGAGATCACCGCGGGCCTGGGTTACCTGCAACAACAGGATCATTATTATAAAAAACTGGACGACCTGCTGGGCGGTGAATTCTATGTTAACCTGAACCAGTTTGCCGAGCGTGATTTTCCCAGCAATCCTGTTGCCAGCCAGAATGATGCGGATATACCCAACCGCATTTTAAAAACCGGCGATCACTTCGGGTATGATTATTCCCTATCCATCCATGAAACCAGTGGCTGGCTGCAGGCTGTATTCAAAAAGAAAAGAGTGGATTTCTTTGCCGCCACCAGTTTTTCGGCAACAGCTTTCCAGCGTACCGGGCATGTGCGCAATGGCCTGTTCCCTGACCGTTCATTTGGCCGGTCGGCGGTGAACAGTTTCAGCAACTATGCATTCAAAGCAGGGATTACCTATAAATTCAACGGGCGGCAGTATGCTTACCTGCATGCGGCCTGTTTTACCCGTGCACCGTTTTTCGATAATGTATATATTTCCCCGCGAACGCGGGACAGCCGGCAGGATAAGCCCTTGAGTGAAACAATACAATCTGCAGAAGCTGGTTTTATTGTCAATACGCCCTACCTGAAACTCAGAATAAACGGCTATTATACGCGCATGCTGCATGGGATGAATGTATTGTCGTTCTATCATGATGATTACCGCAGCTTTGTGAATTATGCGCTCAACAATATCGACAAACTATACTATGGCGCTGAACTGGGTATGGATGCCCGCATACTGCCCAATGTAAGCCTTGCTGTGGCCGCGGCCTATGGAGAATATTATTATACCAGCCGCCAGCATGCCAATATAACCCTTGACAATAACACTGCTTTGTTAAGCAGCGAAACCATTTATGTACAAAACTACCGCATCGCCGGTACGCCGCAGCAACTGTTCACTGCAGGCCTCAGCTATCGCTCCCCCGATCGCTGGTTCATCAGTTTCACCGGTAATTATTATGATCGCCTATGGCTTGATTTTAATCCTGTAAGGCGCAGTTATGCCGCAACACAGGGCCTCGATTATAAAGGAAGCCAATGGCATGAGATCGTAGACCAGCAGATGCTGCAGGGAGAATATACCCTGGACTGTTTTGCAGGCTGTTCCTGGATGTTGTCGCATAAACGCGAACGGAAACAGCCTGTATGGCTGCTGCTGAATGCAGGTATCAATAACCTGATGAACAACCGCAACATCATCAGCGGCGGTTTTGAACAACTGCGTTTTGATTTTGAAGGAAAAGATGCACGCAAATTTCCGCCCAGGCTAAGCTATGCTTATGGACTGAATTATTTTATCAGCGTCAATTTTCGCTTCTGAAGCAGGAAAGAAAATAAATGATAAACACAACAGGATATACAAATACCGGTGAATGCCGGTGATCACCTGGTTTAAAAAATCAACCAATGAAAAACAGGATCATACCGGTGGCAATTTTATTGCTGGCAACCCTATATGGAAATTTCTCTTGTAACAGGAAGTTTGATGTACCTCCGCCGTTTGAAGAGCCTGGTGTAACCGTGAACAGTTCTATAATGCAGCTGAAAACCCTGCATACAGCAGGAGCTTTTGAACAGGTTAAAGAAGAGATCATCATTTGCGGAATAGTGACTGGTGAAGATAAAAGCGGCAACCTGTATAAACAGATCGTTATACAAGACAGTACAGGCGGTATCGTTATCAGGCTGGATGGTTCGGCTTTATACACCAGCTATCCCATAGGGCGAAGGGTATTTGTAAAATGCAAAGGGCTTTATCTCGGTGATTATAACCACCTCATTCAGCTGGGCGGTGGGGTGGATAAAACAGATGCCGCTAAACCCGAACTATCACCTATTGCTGTTAACCTGCAGGAAACCTGCCTGCTGAAGGGTGCCCTGAACCAACCGGTTAAGCCCAGGGTGGTAAACCCGGCACAACTTACCACGCAAATGATGGATTCATTGCAGAGTGTGCTGGTGCAGATGGAGCATATGGAGTTTGCTGCGGGCGATACCGGCAAAACATTTGCTGATACCAGTAAAGCCGTATCGGCTGTCAATTATGTGATCAGGAACTGCGAAGGTGGTAGTATTACCCTGCGTAACAGCAGCTATGCTTCGTTCGCGGGTGTCCGGTTGCCGGCGGGCAACGGGGCTGTAACAGGCATTTACACGATATATGGCTCTACACGTCAGCTTAACATACGGGATACCGGCGATATCCAGCTGGGCAATGCCCGCTGTGGCGGACAGGTAGCGGTGACCGTGAAACATATTGCTGAACTGCGCGCCATGTACAAAGGCATGGCAGTACCGCTTACTGACAGCAAAATAAAAGCAGTGGTCATCTCTGACAGGAATGCAAAAAATATAGCAGACAATCATGTAGTGCTGCAGGAAGGCGATAGTCTTGCAGGCATACTGGTACATTTTTCAGCAGCAGCGGCATTTGATATGGGCGACGAACTGGAAATAGCGCTCACCGGCGTATCGCTGGAGGAGTACCAGGGTACATTGCAGCTGAGTAATGTGCCGCCGGGCAGTGCAGTAAAAACCGGCAAGAAGATAATTACTCCCCGTGTGGTAACAGCGGCGCAGCTTACTGATGGTGTTTTCTTTGAGCAATGGGAAAGCACACTGGTGAAATTACAGCAGGTGAATGCATCCGGAGGCACCAATGGAACCTGGCAGGGAACTGTGATGCTGGGAGATGGAACGGGCAGCTTCCCTTTGCTTACAAGAGCAGAAGCGGCTTTTGCATCAGCAGCATATGCAAGTTCGGTTATCTCTTCTGTTACAGGTATCTTGTCAGAAAATAACCAGCAGAAACAATTGGCAGCACGCAATGCAGCAGACATCATTGCCGGTACCACGCCACCACCACCCGGCAACAGCATTGTATTGCAAACAGCTCCGCTGGTATTGCATTTTGATGATATAGGCAACGGGTTGCCAGCAGGTGTGCAGGTACGTACCGGCGCCGGTAAAAACTCGATAGGAAAAGAGTATAGTTATACAGGCTCAAAAGCGGCCTGGACTGCAGCCGCCGGCGGTTTTAGAAATTTTGCCTCGGCAACAGAAACACTGGCGGGAAGCGACCAGTCTGCACAGGATAAAGCAGGGAACAGGTGCCTGGGTATAAAACAGGTAGGCAATACAAATGCAGCCTTTCCCAATGGCGACCCGGGTGCTGCATTTGTGTTTGTGCTGGAAAATACTTCAGGCAAATACAACCTGCAGATGGATCTCTTACTTCAGTCACTCGATAGCAGCGCAGGAAGAACCAGCACCTGGTCGGTAGATTATGCAACCGGCGAGCAACCCGTGGTTTTTACAACGGCTGCGGCTGCCGGTACGCTTACCACTGGGGGCAAAAGTTTTTCCAGCAATCCGGTGCATGTTGACTTTGGCGATGTACTGGATAATAAAAGCGACAGGATATGGATCAGGATTGTTACACTTGCTGCCAGCAGCGGATCGGGAAGCCGGCCCGCAAGCGCGATCGATGAACTGCGCTTCAGCTGGAAATAAATGCCTGTAGCATGAAAGCGCTCATAGGCAAAGTTTCAAGCCTGATGTGTTGGGTATAATTGCCTGGCAATGCAGGAGTGCCTTGTTGGGTAATTTGTTTGCTTAACCTTACTGTACCAGGTTCAGGTGAAGCTCGCCGAAATTTTGGAGGGAAGATAATTTCAGGTCTGCAGCTCCCCATCTTTCATCTTTCTGCTGGCTGTGATGCGGTACTACCACGCATTTCATCCTGGCACTTTTAGCGGAGATAAGTCCATTGAAAGAATCTTCAAAACAAATACAGCTGGTGGGGTGCGACTGCAGCATTTCTGCACAGTTCAGGTATACCTGTGGATGAGGTTTTCCGTAGGGAAGAAATTCGGCAGAAGAAGTAGCGGCAAGATAATGCCTGATATTACAGATATGCACAACCAGGTCGATCAGGGATTGCGGCGAAGAAGAAGCCAATCCTATTTTAAAACCCTGTTTCCTGAAAAATTCAAAAATATACTGAACGCCGGGCATTACATTGCCTCTCTCGCTTATTTTGGCAATCACTCTTTGTACAATATTTTCTTCAGCCCTGGCCAGTTCAGCTTCACCCAGCTGATAATGACGAAACCACCACTGCACAAACTCTTTTGTTCTGAGCCCTGTAGTGGTGGCGTATTGTTCTTTAGAAAGTTGTATACCATACATGCCGAACACCTCATCTGCTGCTTCTCCCCATAAAGGCTCACTATCTATCAGCAAACCATCCATATCGAAAATAACCGTATCCAGTTGCATTGGCTCAATTTGCCCGCAAATATAGGCTGCTATTCTTAATCGCCAGAAGGTTTCCGGGTAAGAAGCCGGTACCGTCAGCCGGCTGTTACTGGCCTGCTGAGGATACCGGCAAAGAAGTGCATTATTTTAACGCAAATACAATATTAATGCTGAACTGCAGGTTGATCTTTTTAAAATCAACATTCATCGGTGCTTCTGCACCAGCACCGGCAACATCAAAAGATTTGCTCATCGCATAATAGCGGGGTGTAGGATAATGATTGATCTCTTCGGGATCGTTGATGGTAACCACTTCACCAATTTTTTCACCTACAGCCTCAGCCAGATAAGCAGCTTTTTCCTTTGCATTTTTAGCAGCTTCTATCTTCAGCTGTTTTTTATATTCTTCCATTTTGCTGCTCCATACTTTGGCGATGGAAAAATTCTGGGTGGCTTCATCATCCATTTTCTGAACCAGCTGATCCATCTGGCGGGTGTTTTTCACTTTTACCCAGTAAGTGATGCTGGCTTTCATATCAGGATTTTTTTTCTGGTTCTTTTTGTATAACCAGTAATTGCCATCCCAACCCTGGTAACCCTGTACACTCAGGTCTTCTTCAGTGAAGCCGAGCGATTTACATGCATTGAGAAAATTGTTGCGGATCTCTTCGATATCTACTTTTGTTCCGTTCTTTTTGTTGTACTCACGAAGCTCTACCTGTACATAAATTTCATCCGGCACAATTTCCATCTGTGCTGTACCATTTACATTAATGGTACGTTTACTGTTTGTTTCCTGTGCGTTTAATTGTAACATACTTACGCAAATTAATACTGTTGTTAAAATCTTTTTCATATCTGTGCTGTTTATTGAATGGATGAGAAAAAAAACATGATTACACAAAAGCATGTTTACAAAGCATTTATCTTAACAATTTGTTGACAATGCTTATTTTGCACACCATTCGCGGTAAAAAAGCAGCATGAAGGCATTTATAGAAAAATTAAAACATATCAAGCTGGTAAGATCGTTGATTTACGGTATAGTAGGGATGGCATCTTACCCGGGCCTGGTATGGGTGAACAGACTTAAAATTGAAGGAACAGAACACCTGGAAAAACTGCCGAAGAAAAATGTATTGTTTGTAAGCAATCACCAAACCTATTTTGCTGATGTAATCACTTTCCTGCATATTTTCTGTGCTGTTAAATGGCGCAAGCGTAATCGGCTGGGTGTACCTTATTATTTATTGAACCCGTTTACAAGGGTGTACTATGTGGCTGCAGAGGAAACGATGAACGGCAGTTTTATCAGCCGTTTGTTTAAACTGGCCGGTGCTTTAACTGTAAAACGCACCTGGCGTACAGAAGCCACCGAGGTGAGAAGGGGATTAGACCCTTCAGACACCCGCAAAATTCAGCGGGCACTGGAAAGCAACTGGGTCATTACTTTTCCGCAGGGCACTACCAAACCTTTTGCACCCGGCCGCAAGGGTACCGCACATATCATTAAAAATAACCGTCCCATTGTAGTGCCGGTTGTCATTAACGGGTTCTGGCGGGCATTTACTAAAAAAGGACTGGTGTTTAAAAAGAAAGGATCCCTGTTGTCTGTAAAGTTTAAAGAACCTATGCAGATCGATTATGATCAAACTGCCGAACAAATACTTGAGCAGGTAATGGATGCGATCGAACAAAGCAAGAAGTTTATGCTCAAAGGCGGTCATCACCAGATGGCGAAAACCACAGCAAAGCAGGCCTGAGGATGATTGGCCCTTTGTATTGCAGCTGTTGGATTCCCGGTAACTTTAAATTGTTGTATTATTTATTTTCTGCTGCGAGAAAGAAGGCTTTCAGTTCTTCTGCATCATCGGGTCTCATTTTACCGGCCAGTATCAGGCGCAGCTGACGGCGGCGCAAAGCACCATCATACAGCTTCCTGTCTTCATCCGATTCAGGTACCAGGCGGGGAACAGGGCGCGGGTTGCCATTGGGGTCAAGCGCCACAAAAGTGAAATAAGCCTCATTGCTTTCATAGCGGTACTGGTGCAGGTGGTCTTCACCCCATACCCGCAGGTAAATTTCCATTGAAGAATTGAATGCCCTGGTCACTTTTGCTTCAATATGCACCGTATTGCCCAGTTTGATCGGGTTTTTAAAGCTCAGGTTATCCACGCTGGCCGTCATGCTGGGGGCATTACAATGCTTGCCAGCAGCGATACCGGCTGCAATATCCATCCAGTACATCAGTCTGCCGCCCATCAAATTGCCAAACACATTGGTATCATTGGGCAGTACCAGTTCGTTCATAATAGTAAGACTGTCACTGGCTTTTTTTCCTTCCATTCCCATTTTAATTTGGCTGCAAAGATAACCATTCAATCCTTGGTAAAATGGTAAAAAGCAAAGCATCCAGGTTAAAGGCAGCAAGCCAATAGCGCTGAGCTGCGGGAAATGCATCCCGCGGATACGCAAAAAATACAGGAAAAAAGGCGTTTTTTCAGTCCCGGGGAACGGCTCATTACCGGGAGTGCATGGCTTATAGCCATAAAGCCAGTGATGAGCCTGAGCTTGGGTGGACAGGCAGGAAATAGTTGAATTATATAAATTTATAATGTGTTTGATACGCCTTTATACCTTCAAAAAACGGGTTGATGAGCAGCAGCTTGCTACTGGCAGGATGGTATATGGCCCGGCTGCGCTGCCCGGTGGCTGGCATTTTATCCGCAATCGTTTGATAGGAGTAACATTGAAAAACCTTTTTTTACTTCCCTTGCTATACCGATATTCGCACCACGAATGATCGTTAGTATGGAAATATCTTTTGACAATACACAGATAGCATTTGCTTATAAATCTGACAAAGAGCTAAAAGGAGCCAAGTTCCTGTTCAATACAATGAACTATCCCTGGTTTTCGGCGCTGGGTGTCAGGTTAACCCCTTTTTTAATGAAAACGGGCCTGCCCATCCATGGCATGATCCGGAAAACCATTTTTAAGCAGTTTGTGGGTGGGGAAACCCTGGAGCAAACCGCTACGGTGGGGAAAGTGCTGAGCGAATACCATGTACAGGTAATACTGGATTATGGTGTGGAAGGCAAAGAAGGGGAGGATAATTTTGAGCAGGCCACCCAGGAGTTCATCCGGGTGATCAATTATGCAGCTACACAAAACAATATCCCCTTTATCAGTATTAAAGTAACCGGGTTTGCCCGTTTCGGCCTGCTGCAAACGCTGAATGAAGCGCCCCGCTTGCGCAGTGGCATTCACGACCACGAAGCAGAAAACGAAGAATGGGATAAAGTGAGGGAAAGGATGTTCCGCATTTGTGAAGCCGCAGCAGAACGGAATATCGGTGTGCTGGTAGATGCGGAAGAAAGCTGGATACAGGATCCTGTTGACCGGCTTACAATGGAGATGATGGAGATATTCAACAAAGAAAAAGTGATCGTGTACAATACCATCCAGCTGTACCGACACGATCGCCTGCGTTTTTTAAAACTATCGCACCAGATTGCGCAGCAGCAGGGTTTTATGCTGGGTGTTAAACTGGTACGCGGTGCTTATATGGAAAAAGAAAGGGCCAGGGCTGCACAAAAAGGTTATCCTTCTCCCATACAAAACGACAAATCCTTTACTGACGGAGACTATAATGCAGCAGTGGAGTACTGCATCCACAATATTGAAACCATTGCTTTTATCGTGGCATCGCACAATGAATACAGCAACCTGCGTGCAGCAGAGTTGCTGGATGCCAAAGGCATTCCCCATAACCATGAGCATGTGCATTTTTCACAGCTGTATGGGATGAGTGATAATATTACATTCAACCTGGCTGCAGCGGGTTATGCGGTGAGTAAGTACCTGCCTTTTGGCCCTATCAGGGATGTTATCCCTTACCTGATGCGACGGGCCCAGGAAAACAGCAGTATCAACGGGCAAACCAGCCGCGAGCTTACATTGATTAAAAAAGAACTGGAAAGAAGAAAAGCGGAATAAAAAAGAGTGGGGCAGTTTTCAGAAACTGCCCCAGCTTTTTTAAATAGTCACATAGCTGTGCTTGATGGCGTAAATGGCCAGTCCTACACGGCTTTTGATCTGTAGTTTGTCAAAAAGTGCATCCCTGTAGCTGTCTACTGTACGGGGGCTTACAAACATCTTATCTGCGATCTCTTTATACGTAAGATCACTGGCCACCCAATGAAGGAATTCCTTTTCCCGGTCGCTTAAAACAATGGCCGGCCCAGATGAGCGGAAAGGGGACATGCTTTTGCTCAGTTGCTGGTTCATCAGGTCATTGATAAAATATTCGCCCCTGGCTGCATGTTCAATCCCGGCTTTCAGTTCATCGGGGTCGCATTCCTTCAGTATATAGCCCTTCACACCTGCATGCAGCATTCTCAATACGCTTACCTCATCATTGAGCATTGAAAGGGAGAGCGTATGGATGGATGGAAAATGTTTAACGATGTATTCGGCGGTGGCATAACCATTCATTTCGGGCATATTGATGTCGAGAATAGCCACCTGTGGCAAAGGGTGATGACGGAGCAGTTCTACAAGTTCTTTCCCGTTATTGGCTTCAATGATCACCTCGCAGTTATCAAATTCATTGATCAGGTTAACAAGCGCCTTCCTTAATAAAGTGTGATCGTCAGCTATAGCTAGTGTTATCATCGTCTTTCCACAGTTTGATGGTTACTTTAGTACCGCGGCCGGGGGCAGATTCAATACGGATTTCGGCGTTAGCCAGCTGTGCCCGCTCTGTAATTACCTGCAGCCCCCTGCCGGCAGGCAGCGGATGAGGTACCTCGAAACCGGTACCATCGTCCTGGAGGCTAAAAATAACATCTTTATCGGTATAGCTGATATGCAGGATAAGATTTTGCGGGTTTCCATGACTGAGGGCATTATGGATACATTCCTGTAAAGCCCTGTATATGATCAATAAAGCATCTTTGGAAAGAGGGAAAGGCTTGCCGCTCACTGTAAGGGTAGTGGAAACAGAGAGGTTCTTGCGTATCCGCTCCATTTCTTCCTCAAGGGAGATGATAATGCCTTTTTTCAGTATTTCATCGGGGTCGAGATGGCTGTTCAGGCTTCTGAGGTCCTGGATGGCCTGTACCAGCAATTTTGAATCGGTGGCCAGGTTGGCATCCTGGTATTGCTGGGCTGCCTTGAGGATACCGATGCGTACATAGGCCAGCACCTGGCTGATATTATCATAAATTTCCCGGCTGGCTGTTTTAAATTTCTCGGCCTGTATTTCCAGCTGGGCCTGGAGTAGTTGATTTTCAAACTTATCCCTTGCGTCTTTTGATGTCATGCTAGTATTTTCAGATCTGAGCCTGGTACATAATAAGCCAAAATTATATCCGGTAAAATTAGACCGCCGGCGCCAAATCCACATCCGTGAAAAAACGGATTGTTGCCGGTTTTTTTCTTGTTGCAGAAGCCCGGGGATTGATACATATTTGTTATTTAAGTAAGGTCATTGGACTTCTCATGTGAACAGGCTCCTTTTCCAGGGAGCTTTTCTTTGTTAATTATCAACAGCAGGCCACTGTGCCATAACCCGGGAACCATCCGGCAAAATGCCGCACTTATATTTCCACACGATGTCGATAACTGGCATTCCTCACAATGAAGCTGTTTGGTCAGTTCATAGTAATTTGCGGTATGCAACAGTATCATCAGTTATTGCGTCATATCCTGGAGAACGGTGTTACCAAAACCGACCGTACGGGTACCGGTACCACCAGCTGTTTTGGTTATCAGATGCGTTTTAACCTGCAGGAAGGATTTCCGCTGGTAACCACGAAAAAGCTTCACCTGAAAAGCATTATATACGAACTATTGTGGTTTTTACGTGGCGAAACCAATATTGCCTACCTGAAAGAACATGGTGTAAGCATCTGGGATGAATGGGCAGATGAAAATGGCGAACTGGGGCCTGTATATGGCAAGCAATGGCGCAGCTGGCAGGGCGCCGACGGGTCTGTCACAGACCAGATCAGCGAAGCGCTGAAGCAGATCAAAAACAACCCTGACAGCAGGCGTATTATTGTTAGCGCCTGGAATGTTGCTGAATTGCCCAAAATGGCATTGATGCCCTGTCATGCCCTGTTCCAGTTTTATGTAACACCCCCCGCTGCCGCCGGTGAAAAAGGCAGGCTGAGCTGTTTATTGTACCAGCGCAGTGCTGATGCTTTTCTGGGTGTTCCGTTCAATATCGCGTCGTATGCACTGTTCACCATGATGATGGCACAGGTATGCGATCTGGAGGCCGGTGATTTTGTGCACACCTTTGGCGATCTGCACCTGTACAGCAATCACCTGGAGCAGGCGCGTTTGCAGCTGACAAGAGAACCCTATCCGTTACCGGTAATGAAGCTCAATCCCGCTGTAAAAAATATTTTTGATTTCCGGTTCGAGGATTTTACACTGGAAAATTACCAGTTTCATCCGCATATCAAAGCACCGGTAGCAATATAATTGCAGACTGGATGTTGTGCAATGGAACAACAGATTTCTTCCCAGATCATTAATGTAATAAACTATGCTGATATCGCTTATTGTTGCCGCAGCCACCAATAATGCCATTGGGAAAAACAACCAGTTGCTATGGCATTTACCCAATGATCTTCGTTTTTTTAAAAACACTACCTGGGGAATGCCTGTTGCTATGGGGCGCAAAACATTTGAATCATTATCTGGTGAGCCATTAATGGGAAGGGTGAATATCGTGATCACCCGCCAGCAGGGATGGAAGCGCCCGGGCACTGTGGTGGTGAATAACCTGCGGGATGCCATATTCGTGGCGCAGCAGCATGATTACAAAGAACTGCTGATAGCCGGTGGCGGTGAAATTTACCGCGAAGCCCTGCCTGTGGCCAACCGGGTTTATCTCACCCGTGTACATGCCACATTTGATGCTGATGCTTTTTTCCCCGAACTGGATACAGAAAAATGGCTGCTGGTCTCCAACCAGGACTTTGCCGCAGATGCCAAACATGCATATGCCTACAGCTTCCAGGTATGGGAACGGAAATAATATAGCTCAGTTAAAATAGGCTGTAGTATCACTGCAAGTAAACACCCCACCATCTAACCATCCAACAATCCAACAATCCAACCATCTAACCATCCAGCCATCTAACAATCCAACAATCTAACCATCCAACAATCTAACCATCCAACAATCCAACCATCTAACCATCCAACCATCTAACCATCCAGCCATCTAACAATCCAGCCATCTAACAATCCAACACTCTAACCATTCCCCTATCTTCGCCCCATGTATTCAAAGTCGCAATTAGCTGCCCGTTATATCCGGTACTGGCTGCATGCTTCCAATGGTAAAGGGCATGGCGTGCATTCGCCTTTTGTATTTGAGTTTATTGAAAAAGTGCTCAACAACAAAAAAGATCATGATGCCTATACTGCCATCGAAGCCTTGCGCCACTCGCTGAAGCAGGATAGCCGTATGCTGGCAATTGAAGATTTTGGAGCTGGTTCCCGGGTAGATGATCATCATCAGCGTGCGGTACGTGCTATTGCCCGCTCTGCATTGAAGCCCGCCAAATTCGGGCAGCTCCTGTTCAGGATGGTACAGTACTACCGGCCCTCTGTGATACTGGAGCTGGGTACATCACTGGGTATTACCACTGCTTATCTTGCCAGCGGTAACCCTGATGGCCGTGTGATCACTATGGAAGGCGCAAAAGCAGTGGCAGCGATCGCCAAAGAAAATTTCAATCGTTTATCATTAACCAATATTAGCCTGGTAGAAGGTAATTTCGATACCACCTTGCCCGAACTGCTCAGCAATACACCAACTATTGACCTGGCGTTTATTGATGGCAACCACCGTTACCAGCCTACTGTGAATTATTTTAAACAAATACTGGCCCGGGCGAATACAGGCAGCATCATTATACTCGACGATATTCACTGGAGCAGTGAAATGGAACAGGCCTGGCAGGAAGTACAGCAGCACCCGCAGGTGAGCATGACCATCGACCTGTTCTTTATAGGTATTGTATTGCTGAAAGAAGCGTTTAAAGTGAAACAGCATTTTACAATACGGTATTAAAAAACTGTGTGCTGATTTATTTATCCCGGCCGTTCACTGCCAAGAAAAGCCTGTTTTCTCTTTGCAAAGTGTGGAAAATCCAATAAATTGAAAGAGAATCATCCGTGGCACCATGACCATAGGCGTATTACAAGAACCGGCTTTTGAAAACAGAATATCCCTGTTACCCGAGCAGGTGGCCACACTTACCGCCAAAGGCATCGAAGTACTGGTGCAAGAAGAAGCCGGTGCACGCTGTTTTGTTTCGCCGGATGATTATACTGCAAAAGGTGCCCTGACACTGTCAAGAGAGGCAGTGCTGGCACAGGCCCATATGCTTCTTTCCATACATGCTATCAGCTCCGGTGACCTGCAGCATTTGCAGCAGGCAGTTGTATTAACCGGTATATACCAGCCTTTGTACAATATTCCACTGATGCAGCAATGGGCTGAGAAGAACATTACCTGTTTTAGCATGGATATGCTGCCACGCATCACCCGTGCACAAACCATGGATGTGCTGAGCAGCCAGGCCAGTATCGCTGGTTATAAAGCTGTGTTGCTTGCTGCTGATCTATACCCGCGCTATTTTCCCATGCTCATGACAGCCGCGGGCAGTATTGCACCCGCCAAACTGCTGGTGATAGGTGCGGGTGTGGCAGGCTTGCAGGCAGTAGCCACTGCCAGGCGGCTGGGCGCAGTAGTGGAAGTATTTGATACACGTGCTGCCGTAAAAGAAGAGGTGATGAGCCTGGGCGCTAAATTCGTTGAAGTGGAAGGGGCTGCAGATACTGCTGCGGCAGGAGGCTATGCAGTGGAGCAATCTGCCGGTTACCTGCAGCGGCAGAAAGAAAAAATTGCAGCTGCCGTAACCCGTGCCGATGTGGTGATCACAACTGCACAGGTTCCCGGTAAAAAAGCGCCCCTGCTGATCACTGAAGAGATGCTGCTAACTATGAAACCAGGCTCTGTTATAATAGACCTGGCTGCTGCTACCGGCGGTAATACGGCTTTAACCAGGAACAATGAAATAATCCGTTATCACCAGGTGACTATCGCCGGTAACAGCAACCTGGCATCATCCCTGCCCTGGGATGCCAGCAGGTTATATGGCCGTAACATACTGAATTTCCTGGCGCTGTTATTCGACAAACAAAACGGGCTTTCGCTGAACTTTGAAGATGAGCTGGTGCGCGGCGCCTGTATTACCCATGGTGGTAAAATTGTGCATGAAAAAATACAGCAGGTACCTGAAATTGTATCCTGACCAACAAAGGCAGTCATAAAAACCAAACAGATGGAACAGCTTGTATACTGGATAACCAAACATGAACAGCTGGTTTATATTGTGATACTGATGGTGTTCCTGGGTATTGAAGTGATCGGCCGTGTACCGGCCGTACTGCATACCCCGTTGATGAGCGGCGCCAATGCCATACATGGTGTGGTAATTATAGGTGCCATCATTGTTATGGGAAAAGCCGAGCCCGGTAATTATGCTGCATTGATACCCGGCTTCCTGGCAGTGGTATTGGGTACATTGAATGTAGTAGGAGGCTTTGTGGTAACGAACCGTATGCTGGAAATGTTCAGGAAGAAAAAGCAGTCAAAAGGGTAATAGCAAAACAGCTATCATTCAATTATACACGATGGGTACACATGTACTGAGTATTTGTTACCTGGTTGGCTCCGTCAGTTTTATCCTGGGCCTAAAGCTGCTGTCGAGCGCCGCTACTGCCCGGCGCGGAAACCTTATTGCCGCAGCAGGGATGAAACTTGCTATTGTGGCAACCATTTTTCTGTATGAAGATAAGGGACAGGCGCTTCGCAATTACGGATGGATATTTGCCGGACTGCTGATAGGCGGGATAACCGGTGTGATGGCGGCAAAAAAAGTAAAGATGACCGCTATGCCCGAAATGGTGAGCCTGTTCAATGGCATGGGTGGCGGCTGTGCAGCACTGATAGCCATCGTTGAAGTGGAATATCTTTGCCGGCAACAGGCAGCAACCGTATCGCTGTCATCGGTAACTGCACCACTGGAATATCTTCCGGTTGCTGCTGCATTGATCATCGGCAGCGTATCGTTTGCAGGCAGTATGATTGCCTGGGGAAAACTAAGTGGCAGGATAAAAGATCTTGCATTCAAAGGACAGCACCTGCTGAACATGTTTATATTGTTGCTTGTGCTGGGCCTGGCAGTGTTTAGCTATTATTCGGTTGTTCAAACAGCGGCTTATACAGTGTATGCAGTATGTTCACTTGCATTGGTATATGGTGTGCTTTTCGTACTGCCGATCGGGGGTGCTGATATGCCTGTTGTAATATCGTTGCTGAACTCTTTTACCGGTGTGGCCGCTGCCTGCGGTGGTTTTTTATACAATAACCCGGTAATGCTTACAGGTGGCATACTGGTAGGCGCTGCCGGTTCATTGCTGACCATCATGATGTGCAGGGCAATGAACCGTTCATTGAAAAACGTACTGATCGGTGCTTTCAGTCAAACAACAAAAACAGCAGGTGCGCAGCAGGCCGGTACTTATAAGGAAATCAGCATCAGCGATGCAGCGGTTACCATGACCTATGCAGGTAAGGTGCTGATTGTACCTGGTTACGGGCTTGCAGTAGCACAGGCACAGCATGCCTGCCACGAGCTGGAGCAGTTACTGGAAGCAAAAGGTGTAGCAGTGAAATATGCCATACATCCTGTTGCGGGCCGTATGCCCGGGCATATGAATGTACTGCTCGCCGAAGCAGATGTAAGTTACGACCTGCTGCTCGAAATGGAGCCCGCCAATCATGAACTGCATACAACAGATGTAGTACTGGTACTTGGCGCCAACGATGTGGTTAACCCTGCTGCGAAAAACAATCCGGCTTCACCTATTTATGGTATGCCTATCCTGGAAGTGGAGCAGGCCAGGCTGGTAATTGTTAATAAACGCAGTATGAAACCCGGTTATGCAGGCATTGAAAATGAATTGTTCTTTCAGCCCAGAACATCCATGTTGTTTGGTGATGCCAAAGCTGTGCTGCAGCAGCTGATTGGCGAAGTGCAGCAACTGAGCGCCTGATGAAACCGCCTGGCAGGCTTACTATGAGCAGTGGCCTGCAATCATCTCCCCGGATTAAGTGAATTGCGATAATTTTGCTTTCTTAAACCAGCAATTCATTGGGCAGTTATCTACCAGCAGATTTATTAAACGCGTTAGAGCACAACAAAGGATTCAACAGGGCAGATTTTGAAGCCGTACATGCCTCCGGGGCCCAGGTAACCTCTGTGCGCTATAATCCATTCAAACTGTCATTGCTGGAAGGCGATCTGCCCTTTGCGGCCATGCAACCGGAACAGGTACCCTGGTGCCCCGAAGGCCGCTACCTGCCGCAGCGTCCCTCTTTCACACTGGACCCCTTGCTGCATGCGGGCCTGTATTATGTGCAGGAAGCCAGCAGTATGTTTCTATGGTATATGATGCAGCAGGCAACAGGTGGCCATACTGCTTTGCGTGTACTGGATCTCTGTGCCGCTCCCGGTGGGAAGAGCAGCCTCCTTGCTGCTTATTGCAAAGATGGATTACTGGTATCCAATGAAGTGATCAAAACAAGATCGGCTGTACTGGTGGAGAATATGACCAAATGGGGAAGCGGCAATGTGGTGGTCACCAGTAATGATCCCAAAGACTTTCAGCCGCTGGAAGGTTTTTTTGATGTGATCGTGGTAGATGCACCCTGTAGTGGCAGTGGCCTGTTCAGAAGGGATCCGGATGCAGTAAATGAATGGAGCCCTGAAAATGTACAATTGTGCAGGCAGCGCCAGCAAAGGATACTGGCCGATGTGATGCCGGCACTGAAGCAGGGTGGACTGCTTGTTTATTCCACTTGCTCTTATTCGGCTGAAGAAGATGAACAGATCGCAGACTGGCTGATGCAGACCTTTGACCTGGAGAGTGTTCGGGTGCCTGTACCTGCACAGTGGCAGGTGGTTACTACCGTATCTTCACTGAAAGGAGCGGAAGGATACCGGTTTTATCCCGACCGGCTGAAAGGTGAAGGCCTGTATATGGCTGCATTCCGCAGAAAAGATGGCCATGTGTTCAGCGGCCGGAGGAACCAGCTGACAGCGGCACCCAAAAAAGAAACAGCACTGGCAAAGCAATGGGTACAGCCTGCAGCTGACCTGTATTTTTTTATGCAGAAAGAACATCTGCTGGCAGTGCCTGAAATATGGCAGGCCGATATTGCGTTATTACAACGGCACCTGTACCTGCGTAAAGCAGGTGTTAATATTGGTGCGGTGAAAGGCAATGACCTGGTTCCCGCACACGAACTGGCACTAAGCTTGCTGCTGGAAGCCGGTGTTCAGAGAACAGCGCTTGACCTGGAAAATGCCCTGCAATACCTGAGGAAAAAAGAGTTTGCTACGGGCAGTACCCAAAAAGGCTGGACGCTGGCCATGTACAGGGCGGTCCCGCTGGGTTGGATGAAATTGCTGACGAACAGGGCAAATAATTACTATCCTACCGAATGGAGAATCATAAAAGATTAACTTTACCCTTATTTTTATCGCAGAAACGAAGCTTTTGAACATGTATATAAAAAGATTTTTGCCGGTGGTGGCTTTGATGACGATGGTGCAGTTGGCAGATGCGCAGCGTGCAACACAATACATTACACATACAATTCTGAAAGGTGAAACCTTATCGGCGCTGAGCGTACGCTACAAAACAACGGTAGGGGATATCATGCGGCTGAACGGGATGCATACCAACAGTAAATTATCTATCGGACAAAAAGTGAAGATACCTGTTAAAGGAGCAAAAGTACAGCGGGAAGAAACGGCAGCAGCTCTTGTTCAGCAGGCAGCTGCTTCTGCAGCACCACCGGCTGTTGCCGCCGGGAGCAATGCCCCGGTTCATATTGTGAAAAAAGGAGAAACGCTGTATAAAATAGGCCGTGAATACCATGTTACCATCAACCAGCTGAAACAATGGAATCATTTAACCAGCGACAGGGTAGGTATCGGTCAGCACCTGGTAGTGGGCGCCGGAGAAGCTGCTGCAGTGGCCGCCACAACACAGGAGGCCTTGCCGTCATCAGCTCTGCCTGCACAGCCTGCAACATCATCAGCCAGCCAGGGCAGCAATGCTCCTGCTGTTGCAGTTACATCACCTGCTACAACAACACAGGCGCCTGTTAATAATGCAACTGCAGTTACTACAACCACGCAACCCGCTGCCCAGCCGGCGCAGGCTGCTGTTAGTACACCGGTATCTGCCGGCACTGTGGTAACGAAAGAAGAAAACAAGATCGATCCTTCCAGGATAGGGGCTGGTGGCTACTTTGCATCGTTGTATGGTGTGGATGTGGATGGCCGTAGCTTAACGGATATAAGCGGCACTGCCATGACATTTAAAACTGAGAGCGGCTGGGTGGATAAAAAATATTATATCCTTGCCAATAATGTATCTCCCGGTTCCATTGTGAAAATTACGAACCCCGATGGCAATAAAGTGATTTATGCCAAAGTACTGTGGAATATGAAAGACATGAAAGAAAATGATGGCCTGTCTTTCCGTATCAGCAATGCTGCCGCCGAAGCGCTGGGTATTACAACCGACCGCTTTGAACTGCGGGTTTCCTATTATGATTAATAGCCACTCTGCACCAACCTGTCAATAGCGCCTGCCAGGCATATTGTTAAGCTTCCGGCTATTGCACCACTGCAATATATCCGTGTATTATTGCATACACTGACTTAGTTGCCTGCTTTGGGTATGCTGACCTGTGAAGCAATGGTATGGAAACGCTTAGCGGTATCCCCGCAGGAAATCTGCAACGGGCATTCTTTTTTTTCCTTCCAGTTGCAATTCCTCTGCCTGTATAAAGCCATCGGCACAGGCAAATTTGAGAAAGGTTTTATCATCGGTATGTACTGATCCCGGTTGGTATTGATGTGGTGCCAACTCTTTCTGGCTGCGGTATATCTTGCATATTTTATCCTGCAGCGTTGTAAAAGCCCCGGGATAAGGAGATAGTCCCCGGATCAAATTATGTATTTCGGCAGCATTTTTCTGCCAGTCGATGCGGCAGGTTTCAGTGAATATTTTGGGTGCATGCTGAATGGGGCCTGCAATGGTGGCCTGTGGTATTTCCTGCAGTGTGCCGTTTGCCAGCGCTTTGATGGTTTTTACCAGTACAGTTGCGCCCAGTTGTTTCATCCGGTCATGTACCTCGCCGGCTGTTTCATTGTCGCCGATGGGCATTGATTCCTGCAACAGTATATTGCCGGTATCAATTTCGTGCTGCAGTTTAAAGGTAGTAACCCCTGTTTCTTTTTCACCGTTGATCACGGCCCAGTTAATAGGTGCGGCACCACGGTACTGGGGCAGTAAAGATCCATGTACATTGATGGTGCCCATGGGAGGCATGTTCCATACTATTTCGGGTAACATACGGAAGGCCACCACGATCTGTACATCTGGTTTCAGCTCACGAAGGGTGGCCACAAAATCAGGATTCTTTAATTTCTCCGGCTGTAATACCGGGATGTTTTTTTCCTGCGCATATTGTTTTACTGCACTGCCTGTAAGTTTCATGCCACGGCCGGCGGGTTTATCGGGTGCCGTGACCACTGCAACAATATGACAGCCTGCCTGTACGAGCGCGTCGAGTGAAGCCACCGCAAATTCGGGGGTTCCCATAAAAACGATCCTGATATCCTGGTAATTCATGTTGCAAAGGTAAAAGGGTTATACGGGTTACAGCAAATTTGTATTGGCAGGGCAGGTATTGGAAAAATCTTGAGCAAACAAGAAGGAATCCTGTAAAGGAATGTCAAAAAATATACAACTATTCAAAACATTTTCTACCTTAGTTCAGTTGAATGCGGAAGTAGCTCATTTGGTAGAGCATCAGCTTCCCAAGCTGAGGGTGGCCGGTTCGAGCCCGGTCTTCCGCTCTGTTGAAGAGGCTGTATCAAAAGTACGATACAGCCTCTTTTTATTCGGGCACCTGATGGAGACAGGTAGTCGTTTAGGCGATTCTCAGAGCCTTCGTTTATTTTTGATACATCCTCTTTGTACTTAAAGACTTTCTCCTTTATAAAACAATAAAAGCCACCACTAGCTCAGCGATTGGGTCAGAAACAATACCAGGCCGCCATTCACCCTAACAAGGCTTCCATAGGCAGGGTGCCGGTTGTGCTGCTATATAAACCTTGCCCATCAGGCATATAGGAAAACATAACGGTGTACGACAGCATGCATATTGCACAGGTTTGAAGCAACGGGAACTTTAATCCCGTTTCATCCAGACAGTCTTTTTATTGAGCTCGGTTTTCAAACCTTTTCTTTTCTTGTATAGGATGGTCACACAAATGATGAGCGCAATGGTGAGTGTTCTGAAAATATTGCCATACATATTGCCGAGTGCATTGTCTGAAACAGAGAACAATGTCCAGGCCAGGTTCATAAAACCATGCAGGAAAACCGGTACCCATATATTGTAGTCCCATTCTATAAATGCCCAGGCAAATAAAACAGCACCCAGGAATGTAATGGCGAAAATACCGGCAAGTGTGGCTACATCGTGGCTTTGATAAAGGTGGATAGTAGCGAATAATAATGCTCCCAGGAAAACCGATGGGATAAAGCCCAGCCGGGTATACCTGTACAATTGTCCGAAAAGAAAAGCCCTGAAAAACAATTCTTCAAAGAAGCCTGCAGCTATAACGCCGATCAGTATCTCGTTTATGTAAAGGTTGGTATTGAATTTAAAAACCAGGGCAAAGCCTATGAACATGGGCAGTGTGCATACCAGGCCAACAAGCATGCCTTTGAACACCGGTTTATTTAAGCCCCAGCGGGAGGCAAAATTTTTGCTGCCATGCATCAGCAGTATGCCGGCGCAAAGCGGGAGACTGGAAAGCAGGTAAGCCAGGATATGACTGATGCCGCCCTGGTGAATAAATCCGTTAAACCATACTTTTACTGGGTGAAAATAGCGGTCATCAAGAAAAAAGTAAATCCCGAAAGATAAAAAACTGAGTACGGAAATTTTAAGGGTATCATTCCTGTTCATCGTGCATTGTTTGGAGAGGTAAAACGGTATGCGCAGGGAAATGTTACAAGGGCGGAAAAAAAATTGCAGGGCAACTTTCAATCTTTTTTATTTTTTGCATACCAATGATGCCCGCATTTTTAGTAGCTTCATCTATGTAATGGATAGTCCGGCGCAAAACAATATAATAGTATGAAAAGTTCCTTATCCTCTCCCGTTGATCCGCCTGAAGGATATGTGCGAATTTCAGCACTGGCAACCGAACTGGACCTGAAAGGCAGTTCCAGCGTGATTATCATTGCCGAAGACGGTCGGTACAATTTAACCGGTTTATCCAATGATGAGATCACTGCCCTCTCTGCTTTCTGGGCAGCACATGTATTTGTTTTTTATCACCCGGGCAGGAAACTTTTTTGGGGTGAACTATAGTTTTGGGGAATAAGCATTCCTGTATAAATACAAGGCGTCTTTCCCTGGATGGTGTTATTCAAAATCTTTATACAGTAAATATTTCTTTCTTATCTTCTTAAAAGCCGTAATACCCGGTTGCCAGCTGGCTTTGATCTCTGCTGCTGTTTTGCCGTCTTTCAATTGCTGCATTAATTCGCTGTTGCCTGCCAGTTTATTAAAGAAATAATTTTCAGGTTTATCTGTTTTGGGCCTTAGGAAGAAACTGTCTTTTTGTGGAAATAACCGGTAAGCCTGCAGCAGCCATTTTATTTGTATCCGGGCATTCACTTCTTTCAAAACCTGGTTGACCCTTCCATACAGGTTCCAGCCATAGCAGGTTTTATTTTGTTGTTTGGGCGCTGTGGCGCCTGGCCTTGCAGTGGGTGTAAAATGGTACAGGGTGGAAGGAAGCGATGGATGCCCGAACACAGTAAATGGATGATCGGTACCACGCCCCTCGCTCAATACCGTTCCTTCAAAAAAGCAGGTAGAGGGATACCAGTAAACAGCAGCCATATCAGGCAGGTTAGGGGAGGGCTTTACAGGAAGTGTATACAGGCTTTTATGATGATAGCCGCTGCAGCGGATAACCGTTAACTGCAAACTGTCAACAGCTGAAGCCCTTATGTTCAGCCATTTTTCACCGGCCAGCATGCGGGCGTATTCACCTATCGTCATACCATAAACAATGGGAACGGGCTGCATACCCACATGACTTTTATAGGCAGGGTTAAGTATCGGGCCATCAATGTAGAATCCATTGGGATTGGGCCTGTCCAGTATGATCAGCGGGCGGTGATTATCGGCAGCGCTTTCCATAAAATCCTGCATAGAGGAGATATAGGTGTAAAAACGAACGCCCACATCCTGCAGGTCGAACAGCATAATATCCACATCGGCAAGATCAACCTGGGTGGGTTTTGTTTTTTTGCCATACAAGGAAACAACCGGTATACCCGTGGCCTCATCAGTATAACTGTCTACACTGGCGCCTGCATCGGCATTACCACGGAACCCGTGTTCAGGACCAAAAATTTTTGTGATATGTATACCCAGTTTTTGTAATGTATCTACCAGGTGTGTATTTCCAACCACAGAAGTCTGGTTGGCAAAAATACCCACACGCTTGTTTTGTAGCAGGGGCAGGTATTCTTTCAACCGGAATGCACCGGGTTGTATTTTACCGGTGACAGCCTGTTGTGCTTTTAGCTGCAGTAAACAACTGCAAAAGAGCAGGATAAACCCAAATTTTTTCATAATATTAAGCAATGATCAACTATGCGGGAAGTTAGGTAAAATTAATTGCCTGTTAGGGATTTAGGATGTACTTTGCCGGCAAAATTTCCGTTGCAGGTATCAGAACAATTGTTTTCATCCCGGTGTTAGCTATTATAGTTGTGTTACACTGCTTGTGATTGCCAGATTTTTTCATGACAAATCAATAACCGGATCAACTTGAACAAAACAGGCCCAGCCTGTGCCGGACAGGTTTGCCCGGGAAAAACAATCCGGCGGGAAGAAAGCTATTTTTTTACCTCAAATAATGCAGTATGCAACAAGTGAAAAAAGGTGATACCGTAAAGGTGCACTATCATGGAAAATTGACCGACGGTACCACATTTGACAGTAGTGAGGGCCGCCAGCCGCTTGAATTTGAAGTAGGCAGCGGTATGGTGATCAGTGGGTTTGATAATGGTGTATTGGGAATGGCTGTTGGCGATAAGAAAACCGTTCATATACCCGTAGAGGAAGCATATGGCCCTAAAAGGGAAGACCTGCTGATGGAATTTCCGCTGGACCGCTTTCCACCCGATGTTCAGCCTGAAGTTGGTATGGTGCTAAATATGAGCAATGGCGATGGTCAGCAGCTGCCCGTGGTGATTGCCGAAGTAAAAGATGATGTGGTTGTACTGGATGCTAACCCGCCACTGGCCGGTCAGGATCTGGTATTTGATATAGAACTGGTGGAAATTGCTGGTGGTAGCCCGCTGATTATTTTACCTGACTAATACAGCCCAGTAAACTGATAGTAAAGAACCCGGGTATCACCCGGGTTCTTTACTATTATAGGGAAGAGAGTATCTGTTCTATCCCGCTCATGTGATAAACCAGCTTATCCCTGTTCTTTTCTGCCAGCGGCTTCAGCAGGTTCCTGATATGCACCTGCGCTGTTTTATCTATCTGCTCAAATGCTTTGCGTCCTTTGGCTGTAAGCGATAAAAGAGCAGAGCGGCCATCAGTATCTGAAGGCCGGCTGCTTACCAGTTTGTCACGCTGCAGCTTCAGTAAGATCCTGCTCAGGTAACTTTTGTCTATCAGCAGCGTTTGCACGATCTGTCTTGCTGTACAATCACGGCTATGATACAGTTCGTACAATACCCGCATTTCAGGAAGTGAATATTTGCTGTTGGGGGCATAATGGTCTAATAAACCCAGTATATTGGTGTAAAACCTGTTGAACGATCTTACTGCACTGATCTGTTTTTCTTTCATACGATGAAGATAAATTATATGGTTGACAAAGTCAACTATCTTGAAATGAATGGCAGCAGGGATAAAATAAAATGCAGGCCTATTCTTATCAGCGCCTGGCAGGCCGTTTGCTCAGCCACCAGCCCAGCCAGATGCCGCAAATGCCCCAGCTGATCAATGCATCCCACAGGTCGGCTGTAATACCGGCTGTTTCGTACCAGATATGCAGGGTATAGGAGCTGTTGAGAAAAACAATTATCCCGGTGAACAGGCTGGCCAGCCATATTTTGCCAAAACCCGGTGGGGAGAACTGCAGTAGTATCCAGCAAAGCAATGCGACAAGCACAATATTCACTACCAGCCCCCTGACCATGTTCTGCACCATATTGTTCTGCATGCTTTGATGATAGGCTACAATTGCCCAGGGTTTGCCCACACGGGCCTGCATCTGTTGTTCCATCTGTTCCCTCGAAGCTCCCGGGGGAAGGGCAGGTAACAGGTACTGTCCATTGCCGGTAAGCTGGGTGCTGAGGTATTGCAGTATGCTGTCTTGTTTGCTGGTGTATTGGTTGCTTTCGTGGTGAAGGTCAAGTACAGTCCAGGATAAGAACTGCCAGAGGAAAAGAATGATACCACCGATAAGGGAACCGATGATCGTTTTTTTCATATGAAGCGTTTTGGTTGAAAATACAGTAGCACGGTTAACAAGTTAAGCAATTGCTCCCGATACTGCAAGCAGGAAAAATACGGCCACCCTGTTGCAGGCAGATTTTATTACCAGGAAAGCTGAATTCAGTAGGTTTGCTCTTCAAAAACAAAAAGGATGTCTTATTCATACACCGTTGCAGAAAGATTTATGCGTTATGTGCAGGTTGATACCCAGAGCGACCCCGCAAGCAGTACACAGCCTTCTACTGAAAAACAAAAAGACCTCAGCCGCATGCTGGTGAGCGAGCTGCAATCCATGGGTATTGCCGATGCACACCTGGATGAACACGGTTATGTATATGCCACCATTCCTGCTACCACCCAAAAAAAGGTACCGGTGATCTGTTTTTGCAGCCATGTGGATACAGCACCCGACTGCAGCGGCAAACAGGTAAAACCCATACTGCACCGCGATTATAAAGGACAGGATATTGTTTTGCCCGATGATACTTCGCAGGTTATTTCAGTGAAAGACCATCCTTACCTGGGCGAACGCCTGGGTGATGATATCATCACCGCATCGGGCACTACTTTGCTGGGTGCAGATGATAAAGCAGGTGTTGCCATTATCATGGATCTTGCGCACTATTTACTGCAGAACCCTTCGGTAAAGCATGGTGATATCCGCATCCTGTTTACACCCGATGAAGAAATTGGCAGGGGCGTGGATAAGGTGGATATGCAGAAACTGGGCGCCGATTTTGCTTATACGCTCGATGGCGGTGAAAGAGGTTCTTTTACTGATGAGAACTTTAGTGCAGATGGTGCTGTGGTTCGTTTTTATGGTGTAAGCGCCCATCCCGGTTACGCCAAGAACAAACTGGTGAATGCACTGAAAGTGGCTGCCGGTTTTCTTTCACTGCTGCCTAAAGACGATCTTTCGCCCGAAACCACCAGCGGCCGTAAAGGATTTATACATCCCGTGCATATGGAAGGCATTGCAGAAAAGGCATCTGTTCAGTTCATTCTCCGCGATTTTGATACAACGCAGCTGAAAGTATACAGTGAAAAACTGGATGCCTGGTCCAGGGAAGCGGTGGCACAATACCCCGGCGCCCGCTACGAGCTGGAAATAAAGGAACAATACCGCAATATGAAGGAAGCGCTGGAACCTTACCCGCAGGTGGCCGCATATGCAGAAGAGGCAATGAAAAGGGCTGGTGTGGTGTTCTCCAAAAAAAGTGCCCGCGGAGGAACAGATGGTTCCAGGCTATCTTTTATGGGATTGCCCTGCCCGGATATTTTTACAGGAGAAATGGCCTTTCATGGTAAACATGAATATGTAAGCGTGCAGGATATGCAGAAATCAGTGGATGTGCTTGTTCAGCTGGTACAGGTTTGGGAGGAACGCAGTACCCGGGATTAATGTTTTTGAAATACCTGCAATACCAGTATCAGTAAAATCATCGACAGTACTATCCAGTCAACCGCAACGGTGCTCAGCCTGGGTGATCTTATTTTTTTGGTGCTCATAACCACAATTTGACAGTAGGTGTACAATTATTTTTATTAGTCTACTAATTTTGTAGACAAATATACAAAAATAAAATTCCTGCAACCAAATATTTCTTAACAGCTGCTGTGCCCGCCAGGTGCTGTTAAAACATGGCAAACAAGGAGCCGTTATAATTGAATGATACTGAGCGCCTGGTGCCGGCCCGATTTATTACTGGAAATCAAGGAATCTTGCTTATTTTACCGGAAATTATGCTGTATGAACTTCTTTGCTTCTTATTGGTGGTTACTGGTATTGCTGGTGATTATTTTCAGCGGGCTTGTAACCGTTAACCAGGGCACCATCGCTGTAATTACCATGTTTGGTAAATACCAGCGTATTTTGCGGCCCGGACTGAATTTTAAGATCCCCGTTTTTGAACAGATATACAAAAGGGTAAGCATCCAGAACAGGAGTGTAGAACTGGAATTCCAGGCGGTGACCTACGACCAGGCCAATGTATATTTTAAAAGTATGCTTTTATATGCGGTGATCGATGCCAATGAAGAGACCATCAAAAAAGTCGCCTTCAAATTTATCAGTGACAAAGACCTGATGCAGGCCCTGGTAAGAACCATCGAAGGCAATATACGCTCTTATGTAGCCACCAAGCGGCAGGCTGAAATACTTGCGCTGCGCAAAGAAATTGTCGATTCTGTTAAAAAAGAAGTGGATCATGTACTGGAAGACTGGGGCTATCACCTGCTCGACCTGCAGATCAATGATATTACTTTTGATAAAGCCATCATGGAAAGCATGAGCAAGGTAGTGGCCAGTAATAACCTGAAAGCCGCTGCAGAGAACGAAGGGCAGGCATTGCTGATCACCAAAACAAAAGGCGCAGAAGCTGAAGGCAACGCCATTAAAATTGCTGCCGAAGCCGAAAGAGAAGCTGCCCGCCTGCGTGGCCAGGGTGTGGCTTTGTTCAGGGAGGAAGTGGCCAGGGGTATGAGCCAGGCCGCTGAACAGATGAAGCAGGCCAACCTGGATACCAATGTGATCCTGTTCAGCATGTGGACGGAAGCCATCAAGAATTTTGCGGAGGTAGGCAAGGGAAACATCATCTTTCTCGATGGCAGCCCCGAAGGAATGGAAAAAAACATGCGGCAGATCATTGCCATGGCCAAAATGAATACGGATAAAAAATAACAACGGACACAGCCAGCCATGAACTATTTTCTGCAAACAGCCCCTTTTATTGTACCTACCGGCGATGGAAAGCTGATCGAAGAACATTTTGGCCGTATAGCCACAGGACATACGCAGCTGAGCATTGCCCGCATGGAGGCCCCGCCGGGCTGGTCAGAACCCCATCAACGGCCACTGTTCGATGAATGGACACTGGTATACAGTGGCCGTAAACAGATGGAAATAGATGGCGCAACCATTGTGCTGGAGGCCGGGCAAAGCATCCTGGTAAAAGCCGGAGCCCGTGTCCGGTACAGCAATCCCTTTGAACAAACCTGCTGTTACTGGAGCATTTGCCTGCCTGCTTTTGCTGTTGAAACGGTGAACAGGGAGGCAGAATGATGTGTAAAATCTTTCTTAAAATCACACCGGGCCGAAATTTATTCACATGCTGACCGTTGTTTTGTGATACGGCCTTATTTTAGCAAATACCTAAAACCATCCGAATGGGCATTTTTTTATTACAGGTTCCCGATACTTCCAAATTACTGAATGCTGCCGCGAACGCCGCTCAACAGGCGCCTCAAAAAATATCACTCTGGAGTTTACTGGATAAGGGTGGATGGCTGATGTACCCTTTATACCTGCTGCTGGTAGCGGCTATTTTTGTTTTCTTTGAAAGACTGATCGCTATCCGCAAAGCATCGCGTATTGATGCCAATTTTATGAGCATGATCCGCGACAATATCGTGAGCGGCAATATTACCGCTGCCAGAACGCTGGCCAGGAATACGGATAACCCGGTTGCCCGGATGATCGACAAGGGGATACAGCGTATCGGAAAACCTATTGATGCCATTGAGAAAAGCATGGAAAATGTGGGTAAGCTGGAAATGTATAAAATGGAGCGTAACCTGTCTGTACTGTCGTTGATCGCCGGTATAGCGCCTATGTTCGGGTTCCTGGGTACTATTGTGGGTATGATACAGCTGTTTTATGAAATCAACAGCACCGGCAATTTCGAGCTGGGGGTAATTGCAGGTGGTATCTATGTAAAAATGATCACTTCGGGCAGCGGTTTGATCATCGGCCTGATCGCCTATGTGGCCTATAATTTCCTGTCTACCCAGGTAGATAAAACCGCCAATAAAATGGAAGCTGCCAGCGCAGAGTTCATCGATATTTTACAGGAGCCAACAAAATAATACGGGCTGCCGGCACAGTATACTGCTGTCCCGCACCAGCCAATATGTATTTTGTACTTAATTATACAGAATGAATATACGCAAACGATTAAGAGCTCATCCTGAAGTGCACACCGGTGCATTGAACGATATATTGTTTATACTGCTGCTGTTTTTCCTGATCGTGTCTACACTGGCCAATCCCAATGTGATAAAGGTGAACAATCCCAAAGGGCAAAAAGATACCAAAGCCAAACAGCATATTGTTGTATCTATCGACAAAGAACAAAAAATTTACCTGGGGCAAACACCCATCGATATCAACATGCTCGATTCTGTGCTCAAAATGGAAGTGAATAAATTTAAACCAACAGTAGATACGCCATCTGTTGTGATCAATGCTGATACCGTTGCTTATTATGGCGAAGTGTTCCGTATTATGCAGTCGGCCAAACGTGCCGGTGCCAGGGTGGTTGCCAATGTAAAATGATCTTCGCTTATGCTGCACCGCCGGGATATGGGGCTTTACAACTGCTTTATCGCCTTCAGCATACGGTCTTTACCCTGCAGGTCTTTTTTCAGTTCAATACCCGAATAACCCATTGTTTCCATTAACCGGGCCATCTCTGGTCCCAATGCTTCATTGATCTCAAAAAACAACAGGCCACCGGCTGTAAGCCGCTGCAGGCCAAATGCCGCGATCTTCCTGTAAAACAATAAAGCATCCGTATCGGGAACAAACAGGGCCAGGTGGGGCTCAAACGCCAGTACATTGCGGTGCATCTGTAGCTGCTCGGTTTCCCTGATATATGGCGGGTTGCTTACAATGATATCGCATACCGGCAAGGATGACCAGTCTGCTTCATTCAATATATCTGCCCGGTGCAGCTGTATAGTTGTTTGCTGCGTTGCAGCATTGCGGGCCGCCACTTCTAATGCTGCCGCAGAAATATCAAGTGCATGTACCTGCCAGCCCGGATTTTTCTTTTTCAAAGCGATGGGTATGCAACCACTTCCTGTTCCGATATCCAGTACCAGCGGGTTGTTGACTGCGGGGGAATGCTGTGCCACCCATTCTGCCAGTTCTTCTGTTTCAGGGCGGGGGATGAGCACCTGTTCATCCACATACAGCAGTATGCCTGCAAACCAGGCTTCATGCAGTACATACTGCACTGGTTTGTGCAGTAGTAGTTGCTGCGTGTATTCCTGCAACAATGCCAGCTGTTGTTCTGTAAGCGGAAGCTCTTTCTGCAGCAAGCGGTCGATACGCGGTAAACCGGTAATACGCTCGATCACCCAGTCACTGATATTCGCGGCTTCACGGTCGCTGTACAGTTCATACAGTTGCAGGAGCAGTTGCTGATAGGCTTGCCTGATGGTCATACTGCAATGTTAGCACCATTTCAAGTACTTTTGCCAAAATTAGCTATTACATAGCTTCCAGATATGGAATAGCGATAACAGATACCATGACCATTCACGAAACATACATGCGGCGCTGCTTACAGCTGGCAAAGCTGGGAGCAGGCAATGTAGCGCCCAACCCCATGGTTGGCTCAGTGCTGGTGTATGAAAGCAGGATTATCGGTGAGGGATACCACCGGCAGTATGGCCAGGCACATGCAGAGGTGAATTGTATCAACAGCGTGAAACCGGAAGACCAGCACCTGATTGCCCATGCTACTATTTATGTTTCGCTGGAACCCTGTGTACACTTTGGTAAAACACCGCCCTGTGCCGATCTGATCATTGCCAAAGGCATCCGGAAGGTGGTAATAGGTTGCCGCGACCCGTTTGAAGAGGTGAACGGAAAAGGTATTGAAAAGCTGCAGGCTGCAGGCATCGAGGTGATCAATGGTGTACTGGAAAAGGAATGTCACTGGCTGAACAGGCGTTTTTTTACTTATCATACACGTCACAGGCCTTATATCCTGCTTAAATGGGCGCAAACTGCCAATGGAAAGATGGCTGTTGAAGGCAGTGAACGGCTGCTGATCAGCGGGGCGGTTACCAACAGGCTGGTGCATCGCTGGCGCAGCGAAGAGTCTGCCATACTGGTGGGTACGCGAACAGCGATGATGGATAATCCATCGCTCACCAACCGTTACTGGTCTGGCAGCAATCCTGTACGGCTGGTTGTTGACCGCTTGCTACAATTGCCGGCCAATGCCGCTTTGTTCAGCGAAGAGGCGCCGCTTGTAGTGTTCAATGAAAAACAGAATAGTGTAACGCTTACAACGAAATTTCCTTTTACAGCAGGCCATCATTTTTATTATCAGGTAAGCGCTGATACCGATCTTGTTGAACAAATAGTGCATGCCTGTTATCATCTCCGCCTGCAAAGTGTACTGGTAGAAGGCGGTGCCAGGCTGCTGCAAAGCTTTATTGACACAGGCAACTGGGATGAAGCCCGGGTTATTACCAACAGGCAGCTGCATATAGCAGAAGGATTGCAGTCCCCGCAGCTGGCAGAAGCGGTCGCTTATAAAGAAAAAGAACTCCTTCACGATCACATTCAATATTATATTCATCCATTTTAACCGAGCGGTATTTTATACATGAGCGAACAGGCGTTTTACCAAACCATTGCACAGCCATCGATGGCAGAGTTCAAAGACAGGGGCAGCCGTTTTCTGGCTTATGCCTATCCCATCATCACTGTTGATGATTTTAAAATGCATTTGCAGGAGCTGAAAAAGGAACATGCCAAGGCTGCACACCATTGTTTTGCTTATCGCCTGGGCCTGGATGGCACACAGTTCAGGGTAAGTGATGATGGTGAACCAGGCGGCTCTGCGGGGCGGCCTATACTGGGGCAGATAGACAGTAAGGAGCTCACCAATGTTGCAGTGATCGTGGTGCGCTATTTTGGCGGCACATTGCTGGGGGTACCGGGTTTGATCAATGCCTATAAATCGGCAACAGCCATGGCCCTGCAGTTAACTCCTTATGCGCAGAAACCCATCGAAATCAGCTACGAGCTGCAGTTTGATTACACGCGTATGAACGATGTGATGACGCTGGTAAAGCAACTGGGCTGCACTATACTGGAACAGGAAGCACAATTATTCATCCTGCTGAAGATAGGTATTCCCAAAGCCCGCCTGGATGAGGCACTATACAGGTTAAAGGATATGCATTATGTGGGACTGAGGAAGGTATGAGTAATGTGGGAATGAAAGATTTGAGAATTTGAAGATTTGGGAATTTGAAAATTTGAAAATTTGGCACCAGCGTTTTGCCTGTGGATTGTCATTGCTGTTAACTAAGCAAAGGTTGCTTGATAAGATCTTCTTCAGCTATTTAAAACGTTCGCTCACCACCAGGTTTTTGGAGCCGGCAGTATACGTATAAAAACCTTCTCCTGTTTTTACACCCAATTTACCGGCTGCTACCATATTCACCAATAGGGGACAGGGGGCGTACTTGGGATTGCCGAACCCTTCATGCAATACGCGTAAAATGCTGAGGCAAACATCCAGTCCGATAAAATCTGCCAGTTGAAGCGGTCCCATTGGGTGGGCCATACCCAGTTTCATAATGGTATCGATGGAATCCACGCCTGCAATACCTTCGTATAAACTATAAATAGCCTCATTGATCATCGGCATCAGTATCTTATTGGCGATAAAGCCGGGATAATCATTTACAATACAGGGTACTTTTTGCAATTGCCGGCTGAGTTGCACAATGGTTTCGGTAACAGCTGTACTGGTGGCATAGCCATTGATGATCTCAACCAGTTTCATCACCGGTACCGGGTTCATAAAATGCATCCCGATCACTTTTTCAGGACGCTGTGTTACCGATGCTATTTTGGTAATGGATATAGAGGAGGTATTGGAGGCAAGTATAGCACCTGCCGGCGCTGCCTGGTCGAGCTGCCGGAAGATATTCAGTTTCAGTTCAATATTCTCTGTTGCCGCTTCCACTACCAGTTCTGTATCCTGCACGCCCTCAGCAATACCTGCGAAGGGATGGATGCGGGCAAGTGTTTGCTGCTTTTGTTCTTCAGTAAGTAATCCCTTGGTTATCTGCCGGTCCAGGTTTTTCTGGATGGTTTGCAGGGCTTTTTCCAGCTGCGCTGCCTGTACATCTATCAGGTTAACTGAAAATCCATATTGGGCAAATACATGCGCAATGCCATTACCCATGGTGCCTGCGCCGATTACAGCGATATTTTTCATCTGAGCAATACTTAATTGAAGGCCGAAAATAGGTGTAAAAGAGAAATAAAACTAACGCAAGTTTGTTTTTGTAGCGAGTAGCGATGGGAGATAGAGACACCTTTTAAAACTTGCGATTCACAGAAAAACGTACGGAAATATAATATTCCGACGCTAGTGGCGAGTGCGCTAACGCGCCGTGAATCGCTAGTGGAGACGGAGGAGATAGCAGTACCTATTCAAAAAACTTGCGATTCACGAAAAACGTACGGAAATATAATACTCGGCGCGAGTGGCGAGTTGCACTAACGCGCCGTGAATCGCTAGTGGAGACGGAGGAGATAGAGATACCTGTTAAAACTCGCGATTCATGAAAAACGTACGGAAATATAATACTCGGCGCGAGTGGCGAGTTGCGCTAACGCGCCGTGAATCGCTAGTGAGGACGGAGGAGGAAGGATACCTGTTTAAAAAACTCGCGATTCACCACTCGCGATTCACGAAAAACGTACGGGAATATCATTGCTCAACGCAAGTAGCGACTGCGCTAAGGCGCCGTGAATGGCTAGTAGAGACGGAGGAGCCAGCAATACCTGTTTAAAAAACTCGCGATTCACCACTCGCGATTCACGAAAAACGTACGGGAATATCATTGCTCAACGCAAGTAGCGACTGCGCTAAGGCGCCGTGAATGGCTAGTAGAGACGGAGGAGCCAGCAATACCTGTTTAAAAAACTCGCGATTCACCACTCGCGATTCACAAAAAACGTACGGAAATATAATACTCCAACGCTAGTGGCGACTGCGCTAACGCGCTATGAATCGCTTTACGAAAATATACGGTTGATTGCTAAATTTATTGGCCGGAGCTTTTAAAATCCCCTCTTTTCCAGGCTTTGATAAATTCTGACCAGGCAAAGGGGTTCAATATATTGATCGGGGGTTGCTGGCCCTGGTAATAATAACGTGTCGCCTGCTGTCTTAACTGCATATTCACCGCTTCCCGTCCATCGGCAGGCAGGGTAGATAATAATATCCGCCGTTTGGCCTCATCGGTGTTCTGGCGGGCAATCTCGATCTGGTCATTGGGAATGCGGGTAGAGGCAAAATCCCGCTCAAACTGTTCCCTGGTAGGCCTGGGCCTTAATATGGTGGCAGGCAGGTAAGCGGTATCGGTCACCATCAGCTGTATCACATAATACTGGTTATCGACCACTTTACTAGGGATGGTAATTTCATGATCTTTAAAGCCTACAACAGAAAAACGGATCTTCTGGCCGGGTAAAACGGCAATAGAGAACACACCCTGGTCATTGGTCAGCGTACCACGGCCGGTACCTTTTACCAGGATACTGGCAGCCGGGATCGCCCGCAGGCTGTCGGCTGTCATAACAACACCAAATAATTGTACTACAGAATCTTTTGATACGGTTTGCTGCTGTGCCGCCACACGCAGAAAAGCCAGGGATAAAGCAATCGCCAAAAAGGAATATTGTAAAAATCTTTTCATGCTACTAAATTCAAATATAAGGGATTACTTTCAGGGTTTCTCCACAGAACATTCACCATAATAACAAAGTAACCTACACAAGGATTAATTTTGTACCGGAATTTCTTTTTTAACAAAAATATGTGTGATGACTGAAGCTGATATTCTGAAGGCATTAAGCAATGTACAGGAACCCGATTTAGGCAAGGATATAGTTACGCTGAATATGGTAAAAGATATTCAGATCAACGGCGATGAAGTGCGTTTTACCGTGGTGCTCACCACACCCGCCTGCCCGTTGAAAGATATGATCCGTACGGCCTGTGTAAATGCAGTGCTGTTGTTTGTAAACAAGCAGGCAAAGGTGCAGGTGAACTTTACCGCCAATACCAGTTCGAACCGGAAAGATGCCCAGCAAATGCTGCCGGGTGTAAGAAATATTATTGCGGTGGTGAGCGGAAAAGGTGGCGTGGGAAAAAGTACAGTGGCTGCCAACCTGGCCCTGGCCCTTTCGCAGGGTGGTGCCCGCGTAGGACTGATGGATGCAGATATCTATGGCCCCAGCGTTCCCATCATGTTCGGCGTACGCGGTGAAAGACCGATGATGAAAGATGTAAACGGGAAAGGAATGATCGTGCCCCTGGAAAGATACGGTATCCGCTTAATGAGCATCGGTTTACTGGTAGATGAAAAAAATGCAGTGGTATGGCGCGGCCCTATGGCCAGCAGCGCTATACGCCAGTTTGTAACCGATGTTGACTGGGGCGATCTCGATTACCTGGTAATAGATATGCCACCCGGTACCGGTGATATTCATTTAACACTGATGCAAACGGTTCCCGTAACAGGCGTGGTCATCGTAACCACCCCGCAGAATGTAGCACTGGCAGATGCCAAAAAAGGTATTGCTATGTTCGGCCAGGCACAGATCAAAGTGCCCATTATCGGGCTGGTAGAAAACATGGCCTATTTTACACCTGCTGAATTGCCCAATAATAAGTATTATATTTTTGGCAAGGAAGGTGGAAAAAAACTGGCAGAGGAATACGAGATACCTTTCCTAGGACAAATACCATTGGTACAATCCATTCGCGAAGGTGGTGATGAAGGTATACCGGCCATGTTGGGTGATGATGCCACAGCAAAGCAGGCTATCGCTGCGTTTGCAGGCATTGCTGCACGTAATATCGCCATCCGCAATGCTACCGTTGCACCAACCAGGGTGGTTGAAACTACGGTTTAACCCAAGGGTAACAGGAAAAATACAGAGAAAAGGCGGAGCAGGTGTTCCGCTTTTTTATCAGCACTGAAATACTAAGACCATTTATCTATACCAAGATGACCAGACAACAACTAGCTGAACAAATTCAACAGAAGCGCTCTTTTTTATGCGTAGGCCTTGATACAGATACCGACAAGCTGCCTGCTCATCTTAAAAAACATCCCGATGCGGCATTTGAATTCAATAAGGCCATTATTGATGCTACAAAGGATTTTTGTGTATCGTATAAGATCAATACCGCTTTTTATGAATCCATGGGACTGAAGGGCTGGGAGATAATGGAAAAAACACTGCACTATATTCCTGATACCCATTTCACCATTGCTGATGCCAAACGGGGCGATATCGGCAATACTTCAGCCCAGTATGCAAAAACTTTTTTTGAAGTGCTTCCTTTTGATGCGGTAACGGTAGCACCCTATATGGGGGAGGACAGTGTGCGTCCTTTTCTGGAATATGAAAATAAATGGACGATCGTGCTAGGGCTCACATCCAATAAAGGCAGCTGCGATTTTCAGCGGCTGGCTGTTTTTCACAGGGCAGATGATACAACCCTGTTGCCGCATATTGTACAGGAAAACCGGCCCCGCGACCTGTATGAAGAGGTGTTGTGTAAGGTAGCATCCTGGGGTACAACAGAAAACCTGATGTTTGTAATAGGTGCCACACAAATTTCGCAGCTGGAACGTATCCGTACCATCATTCCAGAACATTTTTTACTCGTACCCGGTGTTGGGGCGCAGGGCGGAAGTCTCGCAGATGTGGTGAAATATTGCAAAACCAGTGATACCGGTTTACTCGTGAATGCGAGCCGTGCTATTCTGTATGCCTCCTCAGATGATCAGTTTGCCGCAGCAGCAGCAGGTGTGGCAGCCGCTTACCGCGATGAAATGAGCAGTTATTTATAAACAGAGTGGGGCACTCTCCAAAGAGTGCCCCACTCTGTTATATCACTGTAGTCATATATTTCACGATCTCTTCTGCCCACCCTGCATAAGTTTTAGCGGAAGGATGCAGCCCGTCTGCCGCCACCAGTGAAAGATCTTCACACATCTCCCGGGTACCTGGGGTTATATCGAGGTAAAATGTATGGTATTGTTTGGCCAGCTGCGCATTCACTGCATTGAATGCATCAATTTCTTCCGCCACTTTTTTAATATTGGTGCCTTCTGCATGAGGCGTAACACCCCAGTCGGGTATAGACAGCACGATCACTTTACGGGCATTTTCATCTGCCAGGTGAATGGCTTTTTTTAACAGGTATTCAAAATCGGTACGGTATTCTTCCATGGATAAATTGCGGTACTGGTTATTTACACCGATCAGCAGGCTTACAAAATCGTATTTTTCAGATAAACGGGTGTGCAGGATATGTTCGGCCAGCTCTGCAGTTGTCCACCCCGTTTTGGCTACTATTTCAGGCGCATTGAACTGTAAACCTTTTGCCCGCAATAACTGGACTGTTTGATAAGGAAAACTGTCATACACAGGAATACCTTCGCCTACCGTATACGAATCTCCCAATGCCAGAAAAGAAAAATGATGTCTCGTCATAACGAACAGTGTTTAAGTGTTTCAAAAAAATAATATACATCCTGGTACGAACAATACAATGGTGCCGGTGCAGCCCGCAATACACCGGGTTCACGGTAATCGACCACGATGCCATGGCCGGTGAGCTGGCGGTGAATAGCCTGTGCATGCTCCGGGAAATACAGCGACAGCTGCGCACCCCTTTTTGAAGGATCGGCCGGTGTAATGATCTCGAAATGTATATGGTGCAGCTGCTGCAGCAAAAAAGTAAAATAAGCGGTTATCCGCTTTGTTTTTTCATACAACGCATGGATGGATGTTTGCTCGAATATCCCGAGCGAAGCTTTCAGTGCCACTGTATTAAATACCTGTGTGGTGCTCAGGTTCCAGCCTGCAGCACCGGCTTTGGGTATAAACCCTTTCTCCATCCTGAACCTGGAGGTTTCATCATTGCCCCACCAGCCGGCCAGTCTTGGTGTGGCGGTTTGCATGGCATGGCGTTCATGTACAAATACACCTCCTACTGCACCCGGGCCGCTGTTGAGGTATTTGTAACTGCACCATACAGCAAAATCCACATTCCAGTCGTGCAGCAATACCGGTACATTACCTGCAACATGCGCCAGATCCCATCCTGCTATAGCACCGGCAGCCTGGGCTGCTGCTGTGATCTGTGGTATATCGAGTAACTGGCCGGTGTAGTAATGAATGCCACCCAACAATACCAGTGCCAGCTCGCTCTTGTGCTTGTCTATCGCTTCGAGGATGGCTGCTTCCTGCAGCAATTGTTCTCCCGGGGCTGGCGCCACTTCAATAATGGCTTCCGCAGGAGAATAACCATATTGCTTTACCTGTGTTTCCACCGCATACTGATCAGACGGGAAGGCACCGGCCTCCATGATAATTTTAAAGCGCGAAGCCGTTGGCCTGTAAAAGCTCTGCATCATCAGGTGCAGGTTCACGGTTAATGCATTCATCACCGTTATTTCCTGCGGTAATGCACCCATTAGTTTGGCCAGTGAAGGACTGATATAATCCTGGTAATACAACCAGGGATGGGTGCCGGTAAAATAGCCTTCTACTGCCAGGTTACGCCAGGCATCCAGTTCTGTTTCTATAGCCTGCTGTACCTGCCGCGGCTGAAGACCAAGTGAGTTACCGCAGAAATAAACAACAGGCCTGCCATCATGCTGCGGAAAATAAAACTGGTTTTTAAAATGCGACAATGTATCTGCTTTGTCCTGTGCCATAGCAAAGGATAAGCTTGTATCAAACTGTGCCTGCATAAGCTGCCTGTTTAACCGGAAAATTTACGTATTCCGCATGAATTTAGATGAATGGTTTTATCATTCCTGTATTCCTGCTTATTTTCCGCTCTTAAATTTATTTATTTGCTATGAGAAAACTCTACGCCCTGTGTTTAACAATGGCAATTGCTTTCTTCAGTCATGCACAAACGGCTCCCCCTGTAAAAGCCGATTATCAGCTGGCCTCCCGTTTTTCTCCGAAAAAACAGGATAAAATGCTGTTCTCTACTGCTGTTGATGCGCACTGGTTAAAAAGATCAACCCGTTTCTGGTATATGTACGAAACAACTGCCGGGAAAAAATGGTTTATTGTAGATCCTGCCAGGGCTGAGAAAAAGCCTTTGTTTGATAATGCCAAGCTGGCCGCTGCACTCACCAGGATTATCAAAGACCCTTTCGATGCGCAACATTTGCCGGTAGACAGTATCCATTTTATCAAAGATGAAACAGTGATCCGCTTTGAAGTAAAAAGCTCGCAGGAAATAGAGAAAAAAGACAGCACCGCTAAAAAAGGCATACCACCGGTAAAGGAAAAGAAAGTGTTTTATTTTGAATACAACCTGAACACGGCGGCCCTTACTGAGCTGAAAGATTTTAAGAAGCCGAAACGCAAACCCAACTGGGCGTCTATATCGCCGGATGAACAAACCATTGTATTTGCCAGGAAGTTCAACCTCTACTGGATGGATAGTGTAAACTACCACAAGGCCTTGCAGAACGAAGAGGACAGCACCATTATAGAACATCAGCTGACAACAGATGGCGTGGAAGATTATGCTTACGGCGATTCTTATAATGAAACCAATGTAGAAAGGGAAAAAAATAAGAACAAGCGCAAGCCCGCATATATTTACTGGTCGCCCGATTCCCGTCATTTTGCCATGGTACGTACCGACCAGCGTATGGTTAAAGACCTGTGGGTGATCAATCATATTGCCGACCCGCGTCCCACACTGGAAACCTATAAATACCAGATGCCGGGCGAAAAGGAAGCACCTGAAGATGAACTGCTGCTGTTCGACATGAGCGCCAAAACATACCGTACGCTGAATGTACAGCTGTTCAAAGACCAGAACGTGTCTTTATGGTCAGCGCCTATGCTGCAGAATACAAAAGACGATGACTGGCGCCCCCTGACATGGCTGGGTACTGCCGATCATTTTTACCTTACCCGTACCAGCCGCGATCTTAAAAAGATAGACGTGCTCCGTGCAGACCTGCCCTCCGGAAATGTGAAAGTGCTGATCGAAGAAAGAATGAATACGTATGTGGAAAACCGCCGCCTGGGCCTGGTGAATGGCGGAAAGGAACTGATCGAATGGAGCGAGCAGGATGGCTGGGCACATTTTTACCTGTATGATGAAAATGGTAAATTGAAAAACCAGATCACCTCCGGTTCTTTCCATTGTGAAGATATCCTGGGTATCGATGAGAAGAAAAGGATACTGTATTTTTCAGCAAATGGCAGGGAACCCAATGAAGACCCTTATTACCTGCATTGCTATACAATTAATTTTGACGGTTCGGGCCTGAAGCTGCTGAACCCGGGCGAGTTCGAGCATGGGATGAGCATCGATGACCAGCAGCAGTACCTGGTTGACAATTATTCCAGGGTGAACACGGTTCCTCAATCAGCATTGTTTACCACAGACGGCAAAAAGATCATGGATCTTGAAAAAGCCGATCTTTCTTCCCTGTTTGCTGCAGGATATAAATTCCCCGAAATATTCAAGGTAAAGGCAGATGATGGCATCACCGACCTGTACGGGGTAATGTACAAGCCCTTCCGTTTCGACAGCACCAAAAAATATCCCATAGTGGAATATGTGTACCCCGGCCCGCAGACCGAAGCGGTGAACAAGGCTTTCAGTAAGGTAGCCGACCGTACAGACCGGCTGGCGCAGATCGGTGTGATCGTTATCACCGTGGGCAACAGGGGTGGTAATCCCAGCCGTTCAAAATGGTACCATAATTATGGTTACGGCAACCTGCGCGATTATGGTCTTGCTGATAAAAAAGCAGCAATAGAACAACTGGCCGATCGTTATCCTTTTATTGATATCAGCCGTGTAGGCATTCACGGACATTCTGGCGGGGGCTTCATGAGCACCGCTGCCATGCTGGTGTATCCTGATTTTTTCAAAGTGGCGGTATCTTCTTCCGGCAATCATGACAACAGTATTTACAACCGCTGGTGGAGCGAAAAACACCATGGCGTGAAAGAAGTGATAGGCGAGAAAGGCGACACGAGTTTTGTATACAGTATAGAAAAGAACCCTGACCTGGCCAAGAACCTGAAAGGCCACCTGATGCTCACCACCGGTGATGTAGATAACAATGTACACCCGGCCAATACTATCCGCGTGGTCAATGCGCTCATTAAAGCCAATAAACGGTTCGATCTGGCCATACTGCCCGGTCAGCGCCATGCCTATGGCGATATGCAGGAATATTTTTTCTGGCTGCTTGCAGACTATTACAGCAGGTGGCTGCTGGGCGATTTTTCACAACCAGTAGATATGATGGAGATAGACAGGGAAATAGAACAGAAACGTTAAGCCCTGTTCCTGATAAGGTATAACAAAAAAGCTGCTCCGGCCGGAGCAGCTTTTTTTATTCAAGAAATAATTGCTTTCAATGCATTAAGATTTCCTTCTTCCACCAAAGTTTTTAGAGATACCGATGGCGGCAGTTTTACCGAAATCAACATCAAATGAATTGGATGAGCTGCTGGCACCTTTTGCTTTCAGTGTGTTGAAGGCTAAGCCACCAAATGAAAAGTTCAGGGCAAAACCGTTCTTGATGTTCATTTGAACAGCGGGGAACAGGTTAGCACCGAAACCATTCCATTTTGCATCAGAAGGTTTCTGTGTTTCGTGCTGGTAGCTAGCATTCAGCTGGCCATAGATGCTGAAAATGTCGCTGATAGGTTGTGTGTAACGCACAAAAGGACCTACATTGTACACATGTGTTCTTACAGATTGCGCGTTGTTGGAATAGCGGTATCCCAGGTTAACACCAGCAGTCCAATGATCGTCGAACTGGTAACCGATACCAGGTGTAATACCCCAGCTGGTTGTTTTGTCTGAATTGCCGGCTGCATCTTTTGCAGATTTGGTAGTGCTGATGTTGGCATCACCATACAATAAAATGCTTCCTTTCTGTGCTTTTGCAGTTACGGCTAAACCTGCCATCATTAATCCTGCCAGAATGATTTTCTTCATAGTTCAAAAATTTGGATTCCCGTTCGGCAAGATTCATACCATTTCGGTGAAATGGTAACAAAATGATAAAAATGGCATAATATATACGTCAAAATGTTTTTGTATAGCAGGCTATTTGTCAGTATACTGTAACAAAGTCAGTAAGCAAGCGCAATGGCAGTCCTGTTTTTCCTGCAGGGCGTATCCGGTCAATGAGCTTGTATTACAGCAGGTTTTCCCGGTGTAAAACTGCCCGAAGCCATTGTATACCATGGTTTAATGGTATAATCCAATCTGCCCGATTGTATGGCCGGGTCGGTTTGCAGCAGTTGTTCCACTTCCTGTTTTGATACGCAGTCAAATATGAACAGGCCCTTCCAGTCACCACTATCTTCTCCAAAAGGCCCTGCTACTTTTAATTTTCCTGCGGCATATAAACGGCGGATATTGGCCATATGACCATCTTGAATACGCGCAGCGGTAGCAGTATCCTGTGTGCGGTTGGGACCTTTGGTCAATAATACAAACCAATACTGCCTGATAACAGGTTGTTGGTGAGCGCTGCTGTCCTGTGCAGTTACAGCAGTATGCAGCATTAAAGCTAAAACAAACGGGGAAAGCATTTTAAGCATGGCAAGCGCTTGAAGGAAATAAAATTACCACAATTGCATAACCGTTAGCGGCTTCCCGTTAAATTTGTTTCCTACCGGCGGATGACAACAGCAGATGTTGTTCCGCATTGGAGAAAACACACAAATAAACCAAATAAGATGGCTGCCAGAACAGATCTATTCCAGTCACCCGATTATTACCAGTTGGATGAATTGCTGACAGAAGAACAGAAGCTGGTGAGGGAATCGGTAAGAAATTATGTGAAAAAAGAGATCTCACCGATAATTGAAGAGTATGCGCAAAGGGCCGAATTCCCGCAGCAGATTGTCCGGCAAATGGGTGCGCTCGGCTGTTTTGGACCTACCATCCCACAGGAATATGGGGGCGGCGGACTGGATTATATCAGTTATGGATTGATGATGCAGGAGCTGGAACGCGGCGACAGTGGCGTACGTTCTACTGCCAGTGTACAGGGCTCACTGGTAATGTTTCCCATTTTTGCTTATGGCAGTGAAGAGCAGAAAAGAAAATACCTGCCCAAACTGGCTTCCGGCGAATGGCTGGGTTGTTTTGGCTTAACCGAGCCCAACCATGGAAGCGACCCCTCAAGCATGCTCACCAATTTTAAAGACGCAGGCGATCATGTGGTATTGAACGGATCGAAGATGTGGATCAGTAATGCGCCTTATGCACAGGTGGCCGTTGTATGGGCCAAAGATGAAACCGGTGAGGTAAAAGGACTGGTTGTTGAACGTGGCATGGAAGGCTTCAGCACACCCACCACACATGGTAAATGGAGCCTGCGTGCCAGCGCCACCGGCGAACTGGTATTTGATCATGTAAAAGTGCCAAAGGAAAATATCCTGCCCAATATTAAAGGATTAAAAGGGCCGCTGAGCTGCTTAACCAAGGCCCGCTATGGTATTGCCTGGGGTGCTCTGGGGGCTGCAATGGACTGCTATGATACCGCATTGCGTTATGCCAAAGAGCGTGTGCAGTTCGACAGGCCTATCGCTGGTTTTCAGCTGCAGCAGAAAAAACTGGCTGAAATGATCACCGAAATAACCAAGGGCCAATTACTGGTATGGCGGCTGGGAACACTGATGGATAAAAACGGTGTTACACCCGCACAGGTAAGTATGGCTAAACGCAACAGCTGCGAAGTAGCCGCCAATATAGCCCGTGATGCCCGCCAGATACTGGGTGGTATGGGCATTACCGGCGAATACAGCATCATGCGGCATATGATGAACCTGGAAAGTGTGATCACTTATGAGGGCACACATGATGTACACCTGCTGATTACCGGCATGGATATTACGGGATTGAATGCGTTCAAGTAGGGATGGTTGGATTGTTGGATTGTTTGATTGTTGGATGGTTTGATTGTTGGATGGTTCATTGTTGGCCTTGAAAGCACACTATTATCTTTGGAACCTGGAAACCTTGCGGTACTCAATGAAATTATTTTTAATAGGCATGATGGGAACAGGTAAAAGCTATTGGGCTAAATACCTGTCGGGCAAAATAAAAACAGCCGGGTACGATCTCGATTACCTGGTAGAAATGAATGAAGAGAAAACCATTGCAGAAATTTTTGCAGAAGACGGCGAGGATTATTTCCGCAAAACTGAAGCAAAAGTGTTGCGCTGGTTTGCACAGAAAAAAACATTCGTGCTGGCTACCGGCGGTGGTACACCCTGTTTCCTGGGAAATATGGACTGGATGAACAAACAGGGTATCACGATATGGATCGATGAACCGGTAGAAACACTGGTGCAGCGGGCCAAACAGAACATCGCGCACCGCCCGGCCATCCAGGGCTTATCCGATGAGGAGATACTGGCGCTTTTTACCAAACGGCTGGCTGAAAGAACGCAGTTTTACAGCCAGGCACGCCATCATTTGCAGTCGCCCGGTATTACCGAAGCCGCTTTCCTGAAAATTATAAAAGAACATGCATAAGGGCTATTTGAAAACGGCCGCATTTCTGGGTGGCCTGGCAGTGATACTGGGTGCTTTCGGGGCCCATAAACTAAAGCAGCTGGTGCCAGAACCGGCAGTGGCCATATTTGAAACCGGTGTCCGTTACCAGTTTTACCATGTTTTTGCGATCGCACTGGCTGGGCTGGTATGGAAAGAATACCCTGGTAAATGGATAAAATCTGCCGCTGCACTGTTTGTTGCCGGGATCATCTGTTTCAGCGGCTCCCTCTACCTGCTCACCTGGCTCACTGCAAACGGGTCTTCCGCAGCTGCATGGGTAGGCCCCATCACACCCCTGGGCGGCTTACTGCTGATTGCCGGCTGGATCTGCCTGCTAATGGGCATCGGCACAAAAAAACAACCCGGGTAATGCCCACAATATCTGCATTTTGCTTCACTGCTTCCTGCAAATGAAAAGGATGTCAAAAAAAATCTCCAGCCTGAAAGCATTTCCCTTTCCGCGCTTTTTGTGCATTCCGCAAGACACCCGAGCTTTTTACACAGAAAGGATGCTAAAAATTCTCCAAGCTGCAAGCATTCTCCTTTCTGCGCTTTCCGCGCATTCCGCGAGAGAACCGGGCTTTTTACACAGAAAGGATGCTAAAAATTCTCCGGGCTAAAAGCATCTATCTTTCTGCACTTTCCGCGCATTCCGCGAGAGAACCGGGCTTTTTACACAGAAAGGATGCTAAAAATTCTCCGGGCTAAAAGCATCTATCTTTCTGCACTTTCCGCGCATTCCGCGAGACAAACCCCTCGCAGCGCCCTCTAATTACTAACTTATAAATTAGTACCGTTTTCTATGTCAAACCGGCACATTATAAAAAGAAATGGTAAAATATACAATTATTCCGTTTGCCCGGAACAGGTCATTCTTTGTTTTCATGATGATCATTGAAAAGCGGATCGTCATCATCAAGCAGTTCGCGTTCTATTTCTTCCATCTGCACAATATCCCAGGCTTCACTTTCCGTTGGTGTAATATTGAGCAGGTCAAGCAGGTCCCAGCTTTCCAGCTGCTGCTCTACAGCGGGTTGTAATGCACAAATGACGAATGATGTATTATTGTCATAGAATTTTTGCTGTATTTCAGCAATTTGTTTTGCAGCCGCTTCGTTTATTTCCTGTATTTGGTTGAATTTTAACACAATGTTCTTAACCGGCTCATCTAAAAAACGCGTACAGATATCAGAAAGCTCTGCTGCTAAATTGTCAGATAAAGATGAAGCTTCCGGCGTAATTACCGTAAATTTTTCCTTGGTATCAATTTTGACCTGCATATAGGAAATACGATTGATGTATGAGATTATTAAATGATTAACACCGTGTGTATAAAGCACGGTAACAAGGCTCAAAAATATTCGTTATAATTGTACAACCTCTAATAAAATTTTATGGACAATAACTTTTCAGCCCAGGTAAAAGAGATCATTTCGTTTAGCAGGGAAGAAGCGCTGAGGCTGGGGAATGATTTCATCGGCACAGAACATTTATTATTGGGATTGATTCGCGAAGGTGAGAATACGGCTATTAAGATCCTCAAGCAGCTGAATGTTGATTTATACGAACTCAGGAAAGAGGTGGAACTAGCTGTTAAAGACAAAACCGGGAAGAACATTGCCAATATCAACAGCCTGCCTTTGACAAAGCAGGCCGAGAAAGTCATCCGTGTTACCGTTCTCGAAGCAAAAGCGCTAAAAAGCCCACTGGTAGAAACGGAACACCTTATGCTGTCTATTTTAAAGAACAAGGAAAATATCGCCACCCAGATTTTAAACCAGTTTGATGTGGATTATGATATTTTCAGAAATGAATTGGGTATGGTAAGAAGCAACGAACCAAGAAGCGAATACACCGAAGACAATGATGATGACTTCGATGACGAGAAACGCAGTTATTCTTCGCAGCAACGCAGTAAACAGAGCGGTAATGCCAAAAGCAAAACCCCTGTACTGGACAATTTCGGGCGTGATATTACCAAGCTGGCCGAAACAGGTGCACTTGACCCTATTGTTGGCCGCGAGGAAGAAATAGAAAGGGTTTCCCAAATTTTATCCCGTCGTAAAAAGAACAATCCCATCCTCATTGGTGAGCCCGGTGTGGGCAAAACCGCCATCGTGGAAGGCCTGGCACTGCGTATCGTTCAGCGCAAGGTGAGCAGGGTACTGTTTGATAAAAGGGTGATCTCTCTCGATCTTGCAGCCCTGGTGGCCGGTACCAAATACCGCGGCCAGTTTGAAGAGCGCATGAAAGCCATCATGAATGAGCTGGAAAAAAACAGGGATGTGATCCTGTTCATCGATGAAATACACACCATTGTGGGTGCAGGTGGTGCCAGCGGCTCGCTGGATGCCAGCAATATTTTCAAACCGGCACTGGCCCGTGGCGAACTGCAATGCATCGGCGCCTCTACACTGGATGAATACAGGATGTATATCGAGAAAGATGGTGCACTCGACCGCCGCTTTCAAAAAGTAATGGTAGACCCGCCAAGTGTGGATGAAACCATCCAGATACTAACCAATATTAAATCCAAATACGAGGAATACCACAATGTTTCTTATAGCGATGATGCTATCGAAGCTTGTGTAAAACTCAGCGACCGCTATATGACCGACCGTTTGCTGCCGGATAAGGCGATCGATGTAATGGATGAAGTGGGAGCCCGTGTTCACCTGAAGAATATCAATGTTCCGCAGAACATCCTTGACCTGGAAAAACAGATCGAAGAGATCAAACAGGAAAAGAACAAGGTGGTAAAAAGCCAGCGTTTTGAAGAAGCTGCTGCCCTGCGTGATACAGAAAAAAGACTGGGAGAAGAACTGGAAAAGGCAAAAGGTATCTGGGAAGAAGAAAGCAAACACAAACGCTATCCCATAGATGATGAAGCCATCGCCGAAGTAGTGAGCATGATGACAGGTATCCCCGTTAAACGGATGGTACAGGCAGAAAGTGAAAAACTGCGCAAAATGGCTGAAGACATGAGCGGCATGGTTATCGGGCAGAGTGAAGCCATTTCCAAAGTGGTAAAAGCCATCCAGCGTAACAGGGTAGGCTTGAAAGATCCTAAAAAACCGATCGGCACCTTTATCTTCCTTGGGCCTACCGGTGTAGGTAAAACCGAGCTGGCCAGATCACTGGCAAGGTATATGTTCGATTCTGAAGATGCGCTGATCCGCATTGATATGAGCGAATACATGGAAAAATTCACCGTGAGCCGCCTGATCGGCGCGCCTCCCGGCTATGTTGGATATGAAGAAGGCGGCCAGCTTACTGAAAAAGTACGCCGTAAACCTTATAGCGTGATCCTGCTGGATGAAATTGAGAAAGCACACCCGGATATTTACAATATCCTGCTGCAGGTGCTGGATGATGGTCAGCTCACCGATGGCCTCGGCCGCAAGGTGGACTTTAAAAATACCCTGATCATCATGACCTCCAATATCGGTGTTCGCCAGCTGAAAGAATTTGGCGATGGTGTTGGTTTCGCCACAGCAGCAAGAATGCAGAACCAGGATGAGAACAACAAAGCAGTGATTGAAAAAGCACTGAAACGCACATTCTCTCCCGAGTTCCTGAACCGTATTGATGATGTGGTGATCTTTAACTCACTGACCAAAGAAAATATCTTTGAAATCATCGATATCCTGATGAAAGGTGTATTGAAAAGGCTCAATAACCTGGGCTTTACACTGGAGATCACAGAAGCTGCCAAGGATTTTATTGCGGAAAAAGGCTATGATGTACAGTTCGGCGCCAGACCATTGCACAGGGCCATCCAGAAATACCTGGAAGATCCCCTGGCAGAAGAGATCCTGAACATGAATGTGAAACAGGGTGATATCCTGATAGCCGACCTGGACAAGGAGAACAATAAGATCAAATTCGAGTTCGGAAAAAAAGAACTGGAAGCTAAAGTATAACATGAAATACGTAACAGGGTGCATTCCCTGTTACAGTTTTACCATACAAAAGGCTGAAAAGCAGAATCCCGCTCAGGAGCGGGATTCTTTCTTTGTGGGGATACCAAACAAAACGCGCAACTTAATTCAGGGTCTAGGGCAATTTCTTTGGCTGCTATCGTTTTTGTTGTGCAATACAGTGGGTTTTGTTTAGTTTTTGCCGATGATAAATTGAAACGCCGGCGGAACAAGTGCATAATATAGCTTCATGCATTCCTTCGGGTGAGAAATGATCTTGTGTCGCTTCACATCCATCCGTTCATAGGCCGTCAGGAAATGATGATAGGAATGAACCAGTGTAAGTAATTTGAACATGCATTGGGTTTCGGCTTCAATGTCTTCCTGGGTAAAGGGATCATGATGCACCAGAATTAGTTTATTTTCCATGATTTCGGGAGCGTTAATTGCTGGTACAATTTTACTAACACTTGTTCAGTAATACGCTATAAAATCAATTAAAACAATGTTGATATATGATTAAATCGTTACATTTTATGTGAATGGAATTTAAGGGAAAATATATTTTTAATTAGTCAATGATTGTGAACTGTTTACAGAAGGTCTGCTATTTTTGACCCGCGCTATTTGAACTGCAAACACAAATACACCAGTTTACCGGATATGGATTATACCAGGGAGTTTAAAAAATTTATTAATAGCCAGTATTTATACACTGGGGTAAGGGTTACTGCCGGTGTAATTATTCCTGCATTGGTGTTGCATCATTACAGTTTGCTGGCGAAGATGATGGTAATACCCCTGGGTGCGCTTTGTGTTAGTTTAACAGACAATCCCGGGCCGCCGCACCACCGGCGGAACGGGGTGATTGCAAGCATCCTGATCAATTTTATTATCGCGGTGATCACCGGTTATAGTCATCATATCCCTTTGCTGATTGCGCTGGAAGTGGTGGTGTTCGGTTTGTTCTTTACCCTGATAGGCGTATACGGCAGCAGGGTGAATGCCATCGGGCTGATTGCACAGTTGGTATTTATTTTTAATATCGACGGGCATCTGGCCGGCACCCATATTCTGCATGATGCTTTATTGTTTTCCGCAGGTGGTCTCTGGTATGCTTTTTTAAGCATGGTATTGTATAACCTGCGTCCTTATAAACTGATCCAGCAATTACTGGGCGAATGCCTGATAGATACAGCACATTACCTGCAGGCCCGTGCGGTATTTTACCAGAAAGCCCCCGATTATACAACCGCCAACAGTGAGCTGATCCATTACCAGGTGCTGATACAGCAGCACCATGCCGATTTGCGCGAAATGCTGTTTAAAACACGCCGTATCACCAATGAATCAACCCGGCGTAGCAGAACGGTGATGATGATGTTCCTGGACAGCATCGATCTATATGAACGTATTATGACTTCGCAGCAGGATTATATAACCTTGCACAAGGAATTTGGCGATACCAATATTCTCAAGGAATACAGGAAAATGATCTTACTGCTCAGCAATGAGCTGCTCGATGTAGGTCTGGCCGTTCAGAGCGGCCTGCCCGTGAAAAGCGAGGTTAATATGGATGAAGCACTGCAGCATACCCACGATGCTTATAATATGCTGCGAAAAAAATACCAGAACCCCGACAGTATAGAAGGCATGGTACGGCTGCGCCAGATTTTATACAGCCTGCAGGATCTAATGGAACGCATCAAACGCCTGCAGAGCTTTACCACCTACGACCGCAAGATCAGCCGCCAGTATAAGCGGCAGGTTGACCTGGAACAGTTCGTGAGCCACCAGGAAATAGATCCCAAACTATTTGTAGATAATCTGTCACTGAAATCAGGCACATTCCGCCATGCTGTTCGGCTAACGGTTGCGCTGATGGCAGGGTATATTGTTTCACTGCTGTTTCCGCTGGGGCATGGTTACTGGATACTGCTAACGATCCTGGTAATTATTAAACCGGCCTACAGTATTACCACCAAACGCAATATCCAGCGATTGATCGGTACGGTCATCGGCGGCACGCTGGGCTTTTTATCGTTGTACCTTACCAGCGACCATACTGCGCTGTTTATCATCATGCTGCTGGCCATGATCGTTTCTTATAGTTTTCTTAAACTGCAGTATGCGGTGAGTGCTGCAGCTATTACAGTGTATGTACTGCTGAGCTTTTATTTTTTAAGTCCTGCAGGCTACACACATGTGTTGACAGAGCGGGTGCTGGATACATTTATCGGGTCGGCTATTGCCTTTGTGGTTTCCTTCCTGGTATTACCCAGCTGGGAACATGAACAGGTGGTGCAATACATGCTGGAAGCACTGAATGCCAACCGCAAATATTTTGATACAGTGGCTGTGGTATTTACGGGCAGGCTGATTGATATAACGGCGTTTAAAATAGCACGCAAAGATGCTTTTGTTGCGCTGGCCAATTTATCGGATAATTTTCAGCGCATGCTGTCTGAGCCCAAAGACAAGCAGCCCAAGATGAAGCACTATCACCAGTTTGTGGCCATTAATCATATACTCACTTCGCATATTGCCGGTTTATCGTATTATGCCCAAACCAATGCGGCGCAATATGCATCCGAAGGTTTTCTGCCATTGATCCAGCAGGTAGATCTGCAGTTCAGGGAGGCTGTGGAAATACTGCAGGGCAATGTACATACCGATGCGGTACAGCTGCAGGCCAAACACCCCATCAGCAATAAGATACAGGAACTGCTGGCGCAGAAAAAAACTGCGTTTGAATCAGAGGCCGTTCAAGAAACAGGAGATGTCACCATGCGCAACAACCTGTCAGATTTTAAAATACTCACCGACCAGTTCGCGCTTATCAGTACGATCACCGTGGATGAAATAAGGGTATTGCAGAAGATCGTGGAGTAGCGTTATACAATGTAGCTCATAACCCAAGTTGCGGGATAATCCAATGTATTTATAGCTGCAAGCCATGAGCTTCCAGCTATGAGGCAGGAATGTCCTGTTAAATAGCATAAATTGTTTTGCAAGGCCATCCTGAATACGATCATCCTTTCTGCGCTTTCCGCGTCTTCCGCGAGATGCATTTCTCGCAGCTCATTGCTATCAGCTCGCCGCCTTTACATGCCATAGCCAATGCTATGGTATCAGGATTAACTATTCCACCTGTAACTGTTCACCTGTAATCCTGCAAGATCCAGTGCCCTGTCTACCACCGTACCTGCCAGTTCTTCAAAAGTTTTGGGCAGGCTATAAAAAGAGGGGCTGGCAGGGCAGATGATACCACCGGCCAGTGTAACAGTTTCCATATTGCGCAGGTGGATCAGGTTATAAGGCGTGTCCCTGACCATGAGTATCAGTTTTCTTCTTTCTTTTAACATCACATCCGCTGCACGTGTTACAAGATCGTCACTGGTGCCTGAAGCAATACGCCCCAGTGTGCCCATGCTGCAGGGCACCACCAGCATCATATTGTATTGCGCAGAGCCTGATGCAAAAGGTGCAGAGAAATCGTATTTATCAAAAAAAGGAAGCGCATACGACTGGTATGCATCATCACCCAGCTCGGTGCGCCATACTTCTTTGGCATTATTGCTCATCACCAGTCCAAGGGCATCCCATTGCTCCCGCAGCTGCAGCAGCTTTTCTATCATCACTTTGGCATAAATAGCACCACTGGCTCCTGTAATGGCAACGACAATTTTATTGGCCATGAAAACGATGTTTTAGAACAAACAAAAGTAGCAAGCAAAATCTATTTCAGTGCAGGTATACAAAGTTTTGCGCTGGAAGCCATTCTTCCCTTTAGCCGGTGCTGGAATTACCTGTTTACAGTGATGGCCGCTACCTGGCAGCCTGCCAGCGAATTTTTGAAGGGGGATGAGCATATTTAACTAATTTCCGCCCCTAAATTTCAATGGATGAACACGAGAAAACGAATACTGGCAACGGCGGTTTGCCTGGCTGCTGCTTGCCAGGTCATAGCACAGCAGAAAGAGCTGTCTATTGCACAGATGCTCAGGAACAACCGCAATGGCTTGATGAATGAGCTGCCACGCATTGCCGGCTGGAAAGATGATACCCATTATCTGCTTGCCCGCACAACCCCTACACAAACCGATACCCTGGTGGTGGATGTTAAAACGGGGCAGGAGCAGCCCGGCACAGGCGCTGCCAAACAGGCGGAGGTATTTGTTCGCAATAATGATATTTATTTTAAACCGGAAAACGGGGCGGAGAAGCAGTTGACCCATGATACCCTGGAAGAAAAAAATCCCACGCTTTCTCCCGACGGATTGAAAGTGGCTTTTACCAGAAAGAATGATCTCTATGTCATCACCATTGCAACCGGTGAAGAAAAAAGGCTTACACAGGATGGTACAGACCTGGTGTACAATGGATGGGCTTCCTGGGTATATTATGAAGAAATACTGGGCAGACCTTCCAAATACAGGGCTTTCTGGTGGAACCCTGACAGTAAGCAGATCGCTTATATGCATTTCAATGATACGCATGTGCCTTTGTTCCCCTTGTATGGTGCAACCGGTCAGCATGGTTACGTGGAAAACACACGCTACCCAGAAGCAGGCGATCCTAACCCGGAGGTAAAAGTAGGTATCGTTAATATCAGCAATGCACAAACCGTATGGGCCGATTTTAATGAAAAAGACGATCAGTATTTCGGTACTCCTTTCTGGGCACCCGATGGAAAATCACTATGGCTGCAATGGATGAACCGGGGACAGGATCACCTGGTGGTGTATGCTGTTGACCCCGCCACAGGCAACAAACGGTCTGTGTATGATGAACAGCAGAAAACATGGGTAGACTGGCTGGATAACATTCATTTTCTGCCCGGCAACAAGGGCTACCTGGTGCTGAGCGACAAAAGCGGCTGGATGCATATTTACCATTACACTACCGAAGGCAAACTGGTGAAACAGGTAACTGACGGCAACTGGACAGTAAAAGAAATACAGTATATCGATGCTGCAAAGAACAAAGTATACTTTACTGCCCGTAAAGAAAACTCTGCCAGGTTCGATTTATACAGTATTAAACTGGATGGTACAGATCAGCAACGGCTCAGCTTTGGCGAGTACAACCATGCCATCAGCATGTCGCCGGGCGGCTCATATTTTATCACCACTTATTCCAATGTGAGCACACCGCCCAAAATGACACTGCTGCAAACCGATGGCAAAAAAATAAGGGATATTGCAGACAGTAAAGGTGCTGAACTGAACCAATACCAGCTGGCCGCAACAGAGCTGAAAAGAGTAAAAACACCCGATGGTTTCGATCTGCCTTTGCTTATCACACTGCCTGCAAAAATGGATCCATCAAAAAAATACCCGGTGCTTATCAGTATTTATGGCGGCCCCAATGCGGGTACAGTATATGACAGCTGGAACTGGCGCTCATTCGGCGAATCGCAATGGTGGGCAAAAGAAGGGCTGATACAGGTGGTGATGGATCATCGTGGCTCAGGGCATTTTGGTAAAGTGGGGCAAAATTACCTTCACCGCGATCTCGGCAACTGGGAGATCAAGGATTATGCAGAAATAGTAAAATGGTTAACCGCACAGCCCTATGTTGATAAAAACAAGATCTGTATCACCGGCTTCAGCTATGGCGGTTATACCACCTGTATGGCGCTCACCCGCGGTGCAGCTTTCTTTACGCATGGTATTGCAGGCGGTAGTGTAACCGACTGGCACCTGTACGATTCTCATTATACCGAACGGTATATGGATCTGCCTTCTGAAAATCCTGAAGGGTATAAATCAAGTGCAGTAGCCACTTATCTCAACAACTACAAAGGCAACCTGTACATCGTTCATGGCAATATGGATGATAATGTGCATATGCAGAACAGCATACAGCTGATCGGTGCACTGGAAGACCAGAAAAAAGTTTTTGAGTTTATGATCTATCCCGGCGGGCGTCATGGCTGGGCCGCCGACCGCAATAAATGGGCACATTTCCAGAATGAAAAAACAAGGTATTATTACCATTACCTGCTGGAAAAACCTGTTCCTGAAGAAGCATTGCAATAATTCTTTAACAGCTAACAGGCACAAAGGTCACGCATGCGTGACCTTTGTTGTTTTCTCAGTGTATGTGTGGGGGAAAATTAAGCCGGGTTGTACAACAGCTCGTAATACTGGTGTGCCATGCGGTTGCTTTCAAATTCAAACCGTACATCGCGCATGCCGTTTTTGATGATCTGTTTCCAGGTATCCTGGTTTTCATAATAAAGCGGCAGTATCTGGTTTTCGAGTATCTCGTAAATCTTATTCAGGTCGTACTCGTCCTGGTCATGTACCGACATGTTTGCATAATCTGCCTTGGGTACTACAAAACCGTTGTGTCCATGATCCATGAATTCAGGTATCCAGCCATCATCGGTAGAAAAATTCACGGCGCCATTCATGGCTGCTGTCATACCGCTGGTGCCGGAAGCTTCACGCGGCACACGCGGGTTGTTGAGCCATATATCGGCAGCCTGTTTCAGGCGTTTGCTCAGTGCCAGTTCGTAGCCGATGAGCACCGCAACATTCTTGTATTTTTTGCTCAGGTGAACCAGGTTGTTGAACTGCGAAATAGCCGGGTAGTCAGACGGGTAGGGTTTGCCTGCCCAGATGATCTGGACCGGGTATTTTTCATTGCTGAGCAGTTTCTCAAACCGTTCCGTATCCTGGGTAAGAAAATCGGCCCGTTTATAACCGGCAAAACGGCGCGCCCATACAATGGTAAATACATTGGCGTTAAACAGCTTGCCGGTTTGGTCTGCCACAATTTCAAATGCTCTTCTTTTCAGGTGTTTTTTCCTGTCGTCGAATGCCCAGTCGTTGTTTTCTTCCATGGCACGGTATAACTGCTTATCGGCCCAGTAACGGAAATTCTGTGCATTGGTAATAGCGATAATAGGGCAGATGCCTTCGTATTTACTCCATAGTTCCCTTGATACATGCCCGTGAAGCTGTGATACGCCATTGGCCAGGTGTGCAAAGCGCAGTGCGGCGAGTGAATGATTGAACTGGTCATCCGGCATACCGGTGATACGCCTTACCTCATCGATGCTTAAACCACAGAAATAAGTCATTTTATGACACAGGTAAATATCGTGTTTTTCATTGCCTGCTTCTTCGGGGGTATGCGTGGTGAACACAAGGTGTTTGCGCACCATTTCGAGGCTTTTGAATTTGTTCAGCAGGTAAAACGCCGCGGATACACCATGTGCTTCATTCAGGTGGTATAGATCAGGTGAAAAGCCCAGCTCATCCACCAGTTTGGCGCCACCCACACCCAGCAAAATAAATTGCGCCACTTTGGTGGCCACATTGGCATCGTACAGGCGGTGGGTGATGGTTTGCGATACATAATCGTTTTCAGGCAGGTCAGTGCTTAGCAGGAACAGCGGTGCCGTATTGAATGTATCAGGGTTCAGGTAATAAGCTTTTACCCAAACAGGTGCATCATGGATCAGTATCTGGAATTTGATACCGGTATCTTCCAGAAAACTATATAGTTTTTCCATCCAGGTCACCTGCAGGGTCTGATCCTGGTTGCGTGCCTGGTCATAATAACCGTATTTCCATAAAATACCTATGCCAATCAGGTTCTGGCGCAGTTCGTAGGCACTGCGCAGGTGCGAGCCCGATAAAAAGCCCAGGCCGCCGCTGTAAATTTTCAATGGCTGGTGAACAGCGTATTCCATAGAGAAATAAGCTACTTTTTTGGCATAGCGTTCGTCTGGCTGATAAGGAACATGGTAATTTCTAAAATTCGTCATAAACGTATGTTCTGTTTCAAATAAACGGGTGCAAGATAGGGGTAATTATCTAAATGTATTTTTTACACATTAGTGTCTATATCCTTGGCTGCAAACCTGGTTGCAGGAAAAGCGGGGATGGTTGAAAATGTTGCTTTTATACGGATCAAGGCTACAGGATAAGCGTGCATACATTCGGTTTTGTAATGGCTGTATGCCGGCACTGAACCGGCTGCAAACAAATATACTATCATATATGGAACGCCAGGTTTTATTTGACGATTGTACAAAAGAGGCCGCTGTACCGGGCCGGCTGCCATGGGGGATAAAGCGCATTGGTTTTCGGTTTGCAACATAACACCAAAATAAACGGCGGGTTTTGCCGGCAGATGATTATTTTTATCCTGCACAAAAAAACTTGGCAGAACCAAAACAGCCCTTATTTTTGTGTAAACGATTGCATAAAACTTGCACGCCAAAGTCACCATACTCGATATTGCAAAAGAGCTCAATATAACCCCGGCCACTGTATCCAGGGCCTTGAACGACCATCCTGCCATCAGCAAGGAAACCAAAAAAGCAGTTCAGCGGGTTGCAGCCCGGCTCAATTACAGCCGCAATAAAATTGCGTCTTCCCTCAGGCTGGGTAAAACCCATGTGGTGGGCATCATTATTCCCAGTGCCGATATTAATTTTTTCGGATCGGTGGTGCATGGCATCGAAAGCCTGGCCAACCAGTACAATTACAGTGTACTGATCTACCAGTCGAACGAGCTGGCAGAATATGAGCAAAAAGGTATTGATGCGTTTATCGGGGCAAGGGTAGATGGTATCCTTGCCTCTATTTCCAAGGCAACCACTGGGTTATCACACTACGAGATCATTAAAGAACGCAATATCCCACTGGTGTTTTTTGACCGCGCGCTGGAAAATATGGCTTTCCCTTCTGTGGTGATCGATGATTTTAAAGGTGGGTTCATTGCCACAGAACACCTGATACAACAGGGTTACAGGCGTATCGCCCATGTAATGGGGCAGCAGCACCTGTCTATTTTTAAAGACAGGCTGAAAGGCTACCAGGCTGCCTTGAAACAATATGGTTTGCCTGCACCGGAAGAGCTGTTGTACCAGGGCAATATTTCTATAGAATCGGGGCGGGAAGCGGTACGCTATTATTTGCAACTGCCTGAACCGCCCGATGCTATTTTTGCTGTTGAAGATTTTACGGCGCTTGGTGTGATCAAGGAACTGAAGGAAAGAAATATCACCATACCCGGTGCATTTGGTGTAATTGGTTTTGCCAATGAAAGTTTTGGCGAACATATTACACCGGGCCTGTCCAGCATCGACCAGCAAACTGTTCAGATGGGGAAGGAGGCATTCAAGCTGTTGTACGAGCTGATGGATCAGCAGGACCGCCGGCAGTTGGTGAAATCGAAGGTGGTGCTGGAGCCGGTACCGGTGTTCAGGGCATCTTCAACAAGGAAGGAATAACCCGGTTATTATTAATGTAAACGTTTGCATAACAGGCTTGCCTGATTATACATAACATTGTTTTTAATACATCAATTCGATATGAGCATAGCAACCATACACACGGTTAAAGACGGACATCATTACCCGGCCATACTACAGCCCCTGCAGCGTTTCCTGGCGCCCGGCGCCATCGTTGTACGCTCTCCCGGAAGGATCAACCTGATCGGTGAACACACCGATTATAATGAAGGCTTTGTAATGCCCGCTGCTATTGACAAGGCAGCATACCTGATCATAAAGCCAAGGGAAGACAATAAGATCTACCTGTATGCCGGCGATCTGGAAGAGGAATACACCACCCGCATCGATGCCCTGCAGCGCTCACAGGCCGCCTCCTGGCCCAATTATATCCTGGGCGTGGCCGATGAGCTGCTGAAGAAAAATTACCGGCTGGGTGGCTTTGACCTGGCTTTTACAGCCGATGTTCCCATCGGTGCAGGTTTGTCTTCTTCCGCAGCACTGGAATGCGCAACTGTATTTGCCCTCAATGAAGTATTTGGCCTGGGTATGGACCTGCTGCCCATGGTACAAACAGCGCAGGGTGCAGAGAATAATTTCGTGGGTGTGCAATGCGGTATCATGGACCAGTTCGCCAGCATGTTCGGTAAAAAAGGGCAGGTGATACAGCTGGATTGCCGCTCTCACGCTTATACTTATTTTCCCTTTGATGCGGCCGGTATTAAAATACTGCTGCTGGACACACAGGTAAAGCACTCCCTGGCTTCTTCTGAATACAATACCCGCCGGCAGGAATGTGAAACCGGTGTTGCGATGATCAAACAACAACACCCGCAGGTGAACAGCTTGCGCGATGTTACACCGGATATGATAGAAGCATTACTGCAGGGCAGGAACGACAAAGTGTACCAGCGCTGTAAATATGTGGTAGAAGAAAACCTGCGCCTGCTGGCAGCCTCTGCCGACCTGCAGCGGAACGACCTGGCCGCATTCGGCAAACGGATGTATGAAACACATGAAGGATTAAGCAAACAATACGAAGTAAGCTGCCGCGAACTGGATTTCCTGGTGGAGGCAGCCCGCCTGGAACCGTCGATACTCGGTGCAAGGATGATGGGCGGAGGTTTTGGTGGCTGTGTGATAGCCCTGATCAGCGAGCAGCATATCGACGAAGTAGTGGCACGTATTTCGGCCAGCTATAAAGCCGCGCTGCAAATGGACCTTAAAGCGTATATCACCAGTATTGAAGATGGCACCACGCGTTTGTAACCGGCCTGGTGAAGGAGATGGATGCTGGCACCCGGCTGCAGCCGGTATTTCCGGTGATACAGCTGTTAAAAATATTGCGGCAACACAAGGATGGCGTTGGTTAAGTAACTATCTTCATTCCGCACCGGGAAAACAGCGGAAATTCAATACGCCGCGGTGAACGCCTGTTTGCAGAACCGGCAGGTACGTGCTCAATAACCAGTATACAGTATATATGTACAGCACAGCAAGCCATATGATGAGTAGCCCGGTTTATCCGGCGTATCGCAGCGCAGCCATGGCCTGTTGGGGCAACCACTTATACCGGCAGAAAATACCACTACTAACTATTCAAACATTCATTAGCTCCCTCTAAAACAACAACAAAACAGCTTGTATGAAAACATTGGAAACAAAAGATTATATCGTTTTCCTCATCTATTTCCTGATTGTTGCTTTGTATGGTTTATGGGTTTACAGAAGGAAAAAAACTGCACAGACCAATACAAAAGATTATTTCCTCGCGGAAGGATCATTGACCTGGTGGGCTATCGGTGCTTCGCTGATAGCATCCAATATTTCTGCCGAGCAGTTTATTGGTATGAGCGGCAACGGTTTTAAAATGGGGCTGGCTATTTCCACTTACGAATGGATGGCTGCCGCCACGCTGATGATCGTGGCTATATTTTTTATCCCGGTGTACCTGAAAAATAAAATCTACACCATGCCGCAGTTCCTCAGTCAGCGCTACAACTCTACGGTGAGTATGATCATGGCGGTGTTCTGGCTGTTGCTGTATGTAGTGGTGAACCTTACTTCTATCCTGTACCTGGGGGCGCTGGCTGTAAGCAGTATATCGGGTTTCAATTTCTGGACCTGCATGATCGGCCTGGCTGTATTTGCTGTGATCATTACACTGGGTGGTATGAAAGTAATTGGCTATACCGATGTGATCCAGGTGTTTTTCCTGATATTGGGTGGCCTGGTCACTACTTATCTTGCACTGAACCTGGTTTCTGAGCATTATGGTAGCAGCGGTATTTTGAATGGTCTTAAACTGCTGCAGCAAAATGCCAACGATCATTTTCATATGATCCTGAAAAAAGACAATCCCAATTATTTTGACCTGCCCGGCTTATCTGTGCTTATCGGCGGTATGTGGATTGTGAACCTGAACTACTGGGGATGTAACCAATACATTACCCAGCGTGCACTGGGCGCTGACTTAAAAACAGCCCGCGGAGGTATTATGTTTGCCGCATTTCTGAAACTGCTGATGCCGGTTATCGTTGTACTGCCGGGTATTGCGGCCTATGTACTGTATTCGCAGGGACAGTTTCAAACACAGATGTTGCAGAACGGTGAACTGAACCCCGACCGGGCTTACCCCGTATTGCTGGGGTTGCTGCCTGCAGGACTGAAAGGTGTTGCTTTTGCAGCGCTCACTGCAGCGGTGGTGGCTTCGCTGGCAGGTAAGGCCAATAGTATTTCCACCATTTTTACGCTGGATATTTATAAAAAGAAAATTGCACCGGAGGCTGATGAAAAAAAGCTGGTATGGGTTGGCCGTGCAACGGTAGTGGTGGCAATGGTACTGGCAATTATTATTTCGCCTTTTATGGGCATTGATAAAAAAGGCGGCTTCCAGTATATACAGGAATATACGGGCTTTGTTTCACCCGGTATTTTCGCCATGTTTATATTGGGTTTCTTCTGGAAAAAAACGACTTCCAATGCGGCTTTGTTTGCCACCATTGGTGGTTTCGCACTTTCTATTTTGTTCAAACTGCTTCCTTCATTTGCCGATCTCTCTTTTCTTGCCCCGATGGGCTTTTCAAAGGCCAATGACAAAGGGGTATACGAAATTCCGTTTATCGACAGGATGGGCTTTGTATTCCTGATCTGTATTATCGTGATGTATGTGATAAGCAAATGGGAGAACAGGAAAGGTGTTCGTCCCAGCGGACTGGAAGTGGATACAAAAATGTTTAAGACCACACCGGGATTCGCGGTGGGTGCACTGATCATTTTCGGCGTCCTGGCAGCCCTGTACACTGCATTTTATTAATTTTCAGCAGTACATCATAAACAAAAAGACCGTTCAGTTGATGAACGGTCTTTTTGTTTATGACGAATTAAGCAAGGCCGACTGCTTATATTCTGAAATAGAAGTTTAAATTTAATCTTCAATTGGTACTATGCCTAATTTCCTGCACAATGTCCGGTTCGCTTTAAAAGGATGGCAATCTTTTTTTGCGCATGAGCGGAACGGCAAAATACAGCTGGTGATAGCCGTGCTCACCATTGGTGCGGGCTTTTATTTCCGTATCAGCGTATTGGAATGGTGTATAGTGCTGGGTTGTACCGGGCTGGTACTAAGCCTGGAAATGATCAATACGGCAATAGAAAAGCTTTGCGACCTGGTGAGCAAAGAGTACCATCCTGTAATTAAACAGGTAAAAGATATCAGTGCCGGGGCGGTGTTGTGGGCTGCTATCGTTTCGGCCCTTACCGGCATCCTGGTTTTTGGCAGGCACCTGTGGCAATTGCTGAAACATTAACAGCGGGGATGCTCCTTGCTATACAGCTGTTCCCTCCAGAATATTCATGTACCGTTGTATGCTTTGTTTAAATATTTCCTTTGCACCTGATGGAATTATGGCAAATGCAAATGCGCCATATACCGCATCAAAATCAAGTGGCGTTATACGGGCATCGATCAGTTCGATCGCTTTAAGCGGCAAAGGGATATGATTGGGGTAACTGTACATAAAACTGACCCTTTTCCTGTCTCTTGCCACATAAACAGAATCACCTGTAAGCAATAGGCCTTTGCCCTGTGCAGGCAGGTGTAATACCGCGCTTCCGGGAAAATGGCCTGCGGTGTGAATGATGCGTATGCCATCCCACAGCGGCTGTGCCGCACCCTGCCACAATTGTATATACGGATGTGTGTACCTGATCCATTGTGCATCATCCTGGTGCAGGTAAACGGGGCAGTCAAATCTTTTAGCCCATAAGGCCATAGCGCTGTAATAATGCGGATGCGAAATAGCCATCGCTTTCAGTCCGCCTTTTGCTTCAATAAAAGCGGCTGTGGCTTCATCCAGGAATGGCAGGCAATCCCACAGTATATTGCCCGAATTGGATACCACAAAAAACGCCTGCTGGTCAATGGCAAATTGCGGTATCACGCGGAGTGCATAGATATCAGTGCCTAGTTGCTGCACATGAATGGTTTTTTCTGCAGCAAGTGCTTCTATGCTGGTCCAGTGCTGCCCCTGTGGCGGAATAAACTGCCTGTCATCGTTGCAGATATCGCAAAGTTGGGGTAAAGGGTTGCCGGGCTGGTAATGCGTACCGCAGGCAGTACAAATATTCTTATTCATTGCTGTTTCTGCCATGCCTGTGTCATTGCCGGTTTGAGGTAAACCGGTTGTGTTCGTAGCGGCAAATGCTGCTATGCCGCCCAACGGCAGATGCGGGTTCGTAAATGCTTTTCTTTTCATACCTGTTGTTTAAGTAATGAGGTGGTTCTTCATTGTACATCCTGCATCATTCCCTGGTGTATGAATATAGTTGACAAAGTCAACTATATTCATTTTATACCCTTTTTTCATATAATCACTTGGTATATGAGCTGGTATGTTGCAACCCTGTTCTGGCTATGGAGTGCTGCATCTTTATAGCCAGAACAGGGAATAGGTGAAATGTATAATAAAGCTTTCTTCTGTATAAACCGGTACACTTTTATGTATGATACCGTATCAGGATACAACAAAAATGCCGGTAACCGGTTTATAAAAATAATACTGTTTTTTTTTCATCCTTTACAGGATGAACTTTGTGTGTATACCTAAAAACAACAATATGCGCGTACCATTTGAACAGATGCAGCAAAGATTTTACGAGGTATTGAAAAAACTGTCATTCAGTGAAGATAAAGCCCGGCTCTGCGCCCGCATTTTTGCAGAAAACAGTCGTGACGGGGTTTATTCGCATGGACTAAACCGCTTCCCTGTTTTTGTGCAGGCCGTAAAAAACGGTATTGTAAAAACCGGGACAGAACCTGAAATAACAGGGCGTAATGGCCTGGTGGAATACTGGGATGGTCACCTGGCGCCGGGTATGTACACGGCAACACTGGCGATGCAGCGTGCCGCTACACTGGCGAGGGAAAATGGTATCGCCTGTGTTTCTGTTAAAAACACCAATCACTGGATGCGTGGCGGCACTTATGGCTGGCAGGCTGCTGATGCCGGCTGCATCGGCATTTGCGCTACCAATGCCATTGGCAATATGCCTGCCTGGGGCGGTATTGATCCCAGGCTGGGTAATAACCCACTGGTAATAGCGGTGCCGCGGGAAAAAGGTCATGTGGTGCTCGATATGGCCATGTCGCAATTTTCGTATGGCAAGCTGCAGGAATATGCACTCAGCAGCCGGCAGCTACCGGTAGCAGGCGGCTATAATAAGAACGGCGATCTCACAATGGATCCGCAGGAAATTATGGAATCGCAACGCACACTTCCCATCGGCTTCTGGAAAGGATCCGGTTTATCACTGGTGATTGATATACTGGTGTCTGCGATCAGTGGTGGCCGCTCTGTTGCAGAGATCACGGCAGATAAGCAGGAGTTTGGATTGTCACAGCTATTTATCTGCCTGGATGCCACACACCTGCATGCTGCGGTGATAGAACAGATCCTCGATTATACGCGTGCCACCACACCGGCAGCAGAAGGCGGTGCTGTTTTTTATCCGGGTGAAAAAACATTGCTCACAAGACGGCAGAATGAAAAAGAAGGGATACCGGTGAATGAGGAGATATGGGAGCGGGTAATGGGGGAGCGTTAGGGGAGATGGATTGAGGGGGTAATGGTTCAATGGTTTGATAGTTCAATGGTTTGATAGTTCAATGGTTTCATTGTTCCAGTGTTCCAGTTGGTTCAATGGTTTCATTGTTGCAATGGCTCAATGGTTGTAGTGGTTGAATGGTTGAGTGGTTGAATGGTTGAGTGGGGAATTGTTTTGATGGTGGGTGGGGGGAGTTGATGATAAACGGGAGGATGGGAAAATTTAAATTAAGCCCAGGTTAGGCCTGGCAGTTTTCTTTGATCTGTTCGCAGAGGCGGGATTCGATCATTTTGCCGGCAAGATGCAGCATATTGGTAAAAGCCCTGGCATTGCTGATGCCATGACCAATGATCACTGGTTTGGCCACGCCGAGAACTGGGGTGCCGCCATAATTTTCGTAATGAAAGCGGTGCAGGTAATCATCATTTTCCAGCTGACGGTGCCGGGCAATATCGTAGATCGATTCTGCCATTTTGAGAATGATATTACCGGTAAAACCATCGCATACGATCACATCGGCTTTATCATTGAAAAAATCGCGCCCTTCCACATTGCCGATAAAATGAATATGGCTGTTTTCCTTCAGCAGGGGATAAGTGGCCTGTGCAAGCAGGTTGCCTTTGCTTTCTTCTTCACCCACATTCAGCAATCCCACACGGGGGGATTGAATGCCAAGGATATTGGTGGCATAAAGGCTGCCAAGGAGGGCAAACTGGTTCAGGTGCTCTGGTTTACAATCGGCATTAAGGCCCACATCCAGAAGGATACCGTTGCCGCCGCCGAGTTTGGGAACCAGGGTGGCAATAGTCGGGCGCTGGATACCTTCAATGGCTTTGATACTGTACATGGCACCTACCAGCATGGCGCCGGTATTGCCCGCACTGATAAAAGCATCGATCTTGCCGGTGGCCAGCAGGTGAAAGCCGATGGCAATGGAGGAGCGCTGTTTTTCTTTCAGCGCTTTGGTAGGATGCTCATGATAACTGATGGTTTCAGGCGCCGGAACAAACCGGATAGAAGGATGCTGGTGCAGCCCATGCTCCTGCAGCAGGGGTAGCACCTTTTCTTCCTGGCCCAAACAAAAGAGGCTCGCCGGTTCAGGCACATTGGACGGATCAAGATACAGTTGTAAACCCTTCACCGCCTCCAGCGGTGCAAAGTCTCCTCCCATCATGTCTATTCCAATGTTCATGTTCCGGCAAGCTCCAGTTATATTATGACTAAAAAGGTTAAGCTTTCAGCGGCGCTTTTTCAGCAACCAGTTTGCCTTTGTAGTATAATTTACCTTCGCTCACATGCGCGCGGTGGCGTACATGGGTTTCACCAGTGGTGGTATCCTTGCTCAAAGTAACAGCCTCAGCTTTGTAATGTGTTCTTCTCTTCGCACTGCGCTGCTGAGAATGTCTGCGTTTTGGATTTGGCATATCTCAAATTTTAAAAAATCAAAAAAAGTTATTCAAGGTTTTTGAACTGATCCAATCCTTTCCAGATCGGATTAGTATCTTCTTTCTTCACCTGCTCTTCCATTTTTTTCAGCTTTTCCAGTACTTCTTTATTGCACTGGGGGCCGCCTACTTTGTCTTCAGGGCACATTTTCTGGTTAGGTATGCTCAGGTTAATGAACTCATAAATCCAGTCTGCCAGGTGCAGATGGCTTTCACCCCTGCTGATATAATAAACATCCGGATCTTCTTCCTGTTCATTCATCAGCTCAGGTTCTTCCACCATCTTCACAATGATCTTAAATTCATCCCACAGCTGCACCGTTAAATTGTTGCCGCAGCGGTCACAAACCACATCGGCAGTACCGCCGATATCAAACCTGAGCAGCATGAAGCCGTTTTTTTTATCCAGCTCCAGCTTTACATCAGCTTTGCAATGGTTAAAATCCTGTTCGCCGTATGGGACAAAGAACTTATCTTCAATCTGGTACTGGTATTCATGAATGCCCGGCTTTAACCCAACGAATGCTATTTCAAACTCTCTCCGGTTATTCATGTCCAGATTTTTAAGGCTGGCAAAGGTAGCATAAAAAGGGATTTCCACCAAAGGAAAATTGGTTTTATGCTGAATCTTAACGTAATTGTGAAAGAATGGAACGAAGGTATTTCTTTTTCAGCAGCCGTGGGGGAACACTAAGAAAATTATGGATCAACAATGCCTTATGGGCCGGGATTGCGCTGTTGTTGTGGGTGGCCGGCTTTTTTCCCGGTTTCATTGAACGCTACTATTCCCGCGGTCTTTATATAAAAATTGCTCATTTTCAACGTATTGTAACAAAGTTGCTGCCTTTTAGCCTGGGTGACCTGTTGTATGCCTGGTGGGCATTGCTGTTATTACTGATACCGCTTCGTTTACTGGTTACCATTATACGCCGGCGATTCAGCTGGACGGCCTTCTGGCTGAAAACAGCGCGCAATACCGGTACTTTGCTGCGCATCTATGTACTGTTTTACCTGGTATGGGGGCTTAACTATAGCCGGCTGGGTATTGCACAACAACTGGAGCTTGCGCCCAAACCTTATACCACTGCCGAACTGAACAATTTAACCACGGCCCTTCTGCAAAAAGTAAACCTGGCAAGAAAAGAGCTGGGTGATTCAACTTACCAGTATCCTCCTTACAAAAATATATTTGATGCGGCTTCCCTGGCTTATGACCAGGCTGAAGACAGGTTCCCTTTTCTCAGCTACCGGCACAATAGCATTAAAAGATCGCTGTACAGCGGCTGGCTTACCTACCTGGGATATACGGGGTATTACAATCCGTTTTCGGGAGAGGCACAGGTAAATGTAAAAGTGCCGCCGTTTTACCTGCCTTATGTTACCTGTCATGAAGTAGCACACCAGCTTGGATACGGGGATGAAAGTGAAGCGAATTTTGTAGGTTACCTGGCTGCCAGTGCTTCGGATGACCCGGCATTTCATTATTCGGCTTATCTGGATCTGTTCTCCTATGCCAATGGTGAACTGTATATGCGCGATACGGCTGCTGCCAGGCAAAATTTCCGCTCACTGGATACACTGGTGCGTGCAGACCTGCATGCCGCCAGGGATTATTTTATGCAATACCGCAACCGGATGGAGCCGCTGGTGCGTTTTTTTTACGGGCAATACCTGAAAGCCAATCATCAGCCACGGGGAGTGGATACTTATGATGAAGTAACGGGCTGGCTTATCGCTTATCGCAATAAATACAAAACATTATAAAAACAAGCTGCCGCAGTTGGTGCTGATATAAAGAACTGATCAGCACTGCCCGCTAAAATTTGTTCTTCCACATCATGCTTTCGATGGGTTTATTAGGCTGCCCACTGTACTTCGCATCTTTTTTCTGGTTGTATTTGATCTCGATCTCACCTTCCACCGGAAAATAGATCAGCTGCCCTACAGGCATGCCATGATAAACACGTACCGGCTGTTTCACTGAAATTTCGAGTGTCCAGTTGCCGCAAAAACCAACATCCCCTTTACCTGCAGTGGCATGTATATCGATACCCAGGCGCCCGGTGGATGATTTACCTTCGAGAAAAGGAACATGTGCATGTGTTTCGGTATACTCTTCTGTAACACCCAGGTAAAAAGTATGGGGTTGCAAGAGGTAGCCTTCTTCGGGGATTTCGAAATAGTGGATCTTGTTGTGCTTTTTGGCATCCAGCTCTGCATCGACGTATGTTGCCAGCCATTTACCCAGGTGAACATCATAACTGTTGCTGCCCAGGCAACCACGGTCGTAGGGTGTGATACGGATGGTGCCTTTGTCCATTTCTTCCAGGATGCGCTTGTCTGATAATATCATAACGGTTGATGAGTTAATATCCAATAATACATGCCGGCAGCCTGAATGAAAACGGAAAGGCATGTGTTTTGCCGTTTCCTGTTATTGCTCATTACCATGGCCGGCAGGTAAGATCAATTGTTTTGCAAATAAATCGTAAATCTGCAATCTAAAGTTACAAATCTGAAAAATGCCGTTGTTTTATCAACAAGATATCAACGAAAACACCAGGCTCGGTATCTGGCATATCCAGGAACCGGCAGCTTTTTTTCTGGAAAAAGTGCCGCTTCACCGGGATATCACGCATCCGCATAAACGGTTGCAGCATCTTGCCGGCCGTTACCTGTTGCAGCACCTGTTCCCTGATTTTCCTTATACCGAAATGCTGATCGTCGATAGCAGGAAGCCCTATCTGCCTTATGAACAATACCATTTTTCTATTTCCCATTGCGGTGATTATGCTGCTGCCATCGTGAGCAGGGAACACCGGGTAGGTGTTGATATTGAAATGGTAACACCACGTGTCGAAAGAATCAGGCATAAGTTCCTGCACAGCAGCGAATGGGCGACAGTGGAAGCGCTTGTTGCTGCAGGGGCGGCGCAGCTGGAGCTGCTCACCATGTTGTGGAGTGCCAAAGAAGCTGTATTTAAATGGTGGAGCTTTGGCAGTGTGGACTTCAGCGAAGATATTCTACTGTCGCAATTTGCCGCAACACCCGATGGGGTGATGCAAGGGCTTTTAAAAAAAGGGCAGGAGCAATACAAGTTGTCCCTGCACTGGCAGCTGTTCCCGGAGATGAGCCTGGTTTGGCTGGTGTAATGCGCATAGCGCCTGATTTTTTAGAGGAGCAGAGACACCGCTTGTATACACAGCCTAATCATCGAACCTGCTTTGATTTTTAGGAATAAACAACAGGTTTTTACGCAATGTCTGTTTAAGCTGTGTTTTTACCATCTGACCCATTGTATTGCATTTCAAAAATACCGGCTGATGAAAATAAGCTGCTAATTCCTGTCGAAGCTGAACAATTTTTTCCGGTTTGGAAATAGCATCATCATGCATAATATCCAGCAAGTCTTTCACCCTGTAGCGGGATGATACCAGCCGGATAGCGATCATGGTTCGCTCCTCTGTCTGGTATTGGGCAATGGAATTCTTATCCAGGTATTTCTGTGCCAGCTGCACATAGGGATAGTTTTCTTTGAAGAACTGCGGCAGGTAAAGATTTTTCTTGCCTTCATAAGACTGCTGGTCAAAATCAATAGGACGTATACGGTATTGCAGGTCTTCAATATCCGGTGTTACATTGATGATGAAATTATAAGCGCGCATATCGCCCAGCAGGCGTACAAAACAACGCTCATTGAATTTTACAAATTCCTTGGCCAGGCGGATAGGATTGATATTCGATTCTTTTAAATGCTGCTGGATAAAAATATCACCGGGGATACCGGGTATATGTTCTTCTATCAGTGTTCCCCGGTGGGTAAGAAAAGTGATCCGGTCCGGTGACAGCAGGTGTTCCAGTTCCAGGCCATACACCCTGCTGGCATCTTCGGGTTTAATATAATAATGATCATAGTTGTCGTTGTATTTGTTTACAATACGCACACGGAAAGGCTGGCTGTTGCCGAAACTGCAAAAATCCACGCGGGCCACATCCAGGTGGTTAACAAAGCTGAGATCGCCTTCTGTTTTCAGGATGGCATACATACGCACCAGGCTTTCACGCAAAAAATTCCAGTCGCGGCTGTCATAAGTCACCGTTTCCCAGGCTGTGTCCTGGCCGAATTTATCTTTGAGCGGAATGGAATAAGTGAAACGGTATAAGTCGCTGTAACTGGCTGGCAGCCTCACTTCCCGGCCATGCTTTACCAGGTACTGGCGCAGGTATTCATTAACCGGGAACAGCGGCTTTTTGCGTGAAGGCCGTATATTTTGAATATGTTCCCGGGTTATATCAAACATGGCTGGATAATTTGCCTGAAAATATTTTTACCATAACGATCCGTGTATGAGTGCACCGGTTCAACATCGCTTTAACGCAATGGGGCTATTCCGGTAATATATTGTCGTTTTCTTCCAGCAGGTTCAGGTTTACTGCGTCGGTGCCGGCAATACCTTCAATAGAACCTTTGATATGAGCCGCATTCAGCAATACTTTTTCCAGCTGCTTTTCCCTGGCCTTCCATAGTTTTTCCATGGCATCCCTTTCTTTCTGGATGCTTAATTTCATACTCATAAAGCCTTCCCTGATGGCTTTCCATTGTTCGCCGAATTCATTGCTGATAAGATAGTCGTACAATAGCACCATTTTATCGCCTTTGTTCTCCTGGCTTTTTCTTGCTTCCGCAATTTTCAGGATGGCATTGCGCAGCACAAGCGAGAGGCTTTTCACCTCGTTAAACGTACAGATATATACACCCTGTTTTTCGCCGAAGCGTTCCATGTCTTTGGGAAGCGACTGCGTTACAATGACCGCTACATCGGCACCAAGACTGCGCATATCTGCTTTCAGTTTCTCTATCCAGTCGTTGGAAAAAGCCTGTGTTCGTTTGCTTTCATAAATAATGCGGCCGCATTCCTGGCCAAACTGGTTGCGTATGGTTTGAATGCAATCTGCCCCCCGTATGCCCTTGCCTACTTCTTCTACTTTGTCGAAAGGAAAACTGCTTTGCAACAGTTCTTCCAGCATCAGTTCCTGTACTTCGCCCTGTAATTGCATACTGCCCTGTTCCGCTTTGCGGCGCATTTCATCTGCCAGTTTTTTCTGGTCTTCCAGTTGTTTTTCCAGTTCACGCATTCTCAGCTGGAACTCGGTTTCTTTTATTGCATTGCGTTCGGCTTCTTCTTTGCGTATCAGTTCACTGAGCTGGTTTCTTTCTTCCAGCAGGCGTTTTTGTAATTGTATTTCCAGTTCGGCTTCTTTGTTTTTTAAAGCCTGTTCTTTTTGCAGAAATTCAAATTCTTTTTGTCTTGCTTCTTTCAGTTTCTCTTCATTATCTGATACCGCCTGTTGTAAAAGACGCAGCTGGTTATCATAATCAGCTGCCATTGCTTTCCGGATATTTTCCTGCAGCTCCTGTTGCAGCTGTTGTTTTTCGGCCTGTGACTGGCGCTGTGCTTCTTCCTGCTGTTGCTGCAGTATTTTCTGGAAATCGGCTTCTTTCTTCTTGAATTCCTCATCTTTTTTCTTCTGCCAGTCCATCATCTGCGTGCGCAGGTCGCGCTGCACCTGATCACGGATAGAATCACCCGGATCAAAGCTGTGATTGCAGTTGGGACAGGTTACCACGTAAGCCATATGCTTTTTTTTACAATATACTAAAATAAAAACCCCTCTTTACAGAGAGGCGGATGATGGTGCAAAGTTCGAACTTATTTTTATATTTATTTTTTGCAATATCCGGAACAACACTGAAAACACAGTTGGTTATGATGAAAGGACGACTGAAGAATACACAGAAGTTATTGCTGCTATTCTTATTACTGCTGCTGGCTGCTGGGGGCTTATTCTGGCTGCGCCCGGCACATAAAACGGCGATGGCTGTGGATAGTACGTATACTTCCAGCAGGGAGGGCACTGTTGGTGAGCGCCGGGTTTGTCGGCTGGCAGACAGCAGTAATGTTGTATTGAATTCGGCTTCAGTACTGTATATCATCCACGATTTTAATGCGCCATTGCGCCAGGTACAGCTGGATGGAGATGCATTTTTTGAAGTACAGGCTTCTGCAGCCAGTCCTTTTGTGGTAACAACAAATAACCTGAGAGCAACCGTGCTGGCGCCCAGCCGTTTCAGGATCATCGCCCCGGCAACCGAAGCCGGCGCACAAATGGAAGTGCTGGAAGGTAAACTGCAGGTGGAAAAAAAATATACCTCTCCCAACCAGGATTCAGAAATACTGCAGAAAGGGGAGATGATCCTGTTTAACCGGGATATCGATCTGATGGAAAAAGAAACAGCAGATACAGGCAAATTGCAGGCCTGGGTAGATGGCAACCTGCAGTTCAGCAATACAGCTTTTCCTGCAGCCATCCGCCAGCTGGAAGAATGGTTCGCTATAAAAATAACAGTGGAAGGCAAGGCTGAACGGGCTATTGCCGTGAACGGGCGTTTTCACCAGGCCAGCCTCACCGAAGTATTGCGGTCGATCGCTGCACAGGAAAAATGCAGTTACCGGCTCCATAAAAACCAGGTATCACTCTCATTTTAAAAGGGAAAAGAGGCTGGTTACCGCTAAAAAAACCTTTCAGTATATCAACTTATCCTTTTATATTTGCCGCCCGCTGCGGCGGTGGCGAAATTGGTAGACGCACTACTTTGAGGTGGTAGCGCCGTAAAAAGCGTGGCAGTTCGAATCTGCTCCGCCGCACGAACAAGGCCTTGTAAATATTTTTACAGGGCCTTGTTATTTAGAAGATATAGTTAACCTTTTTTATTTTCTTATCTCTGCTTGGACGGTTCTTTTCAGGCAGCTTTATCCAGCACGATCCTGAAGGTGGTGCCTTTGCCGGGCTCGCTCCATTTTACAAATATGGCTCCTTTGTGGTATTGCTCTATAATGCGTTTGGTAAGTGTAAGCCCGAGCCCCCAACCTCTTTTTTTAGTGGTGAAGCCGGGGGTAAATACTTTGTCGAGGTTTTTGGCGGGAATGCCTTTACCACTGTCTGTAATATCTATCTGCAGCTGGCTGGTGGTTGTATGTACCAGTACGCGCAATTGTCCTTTGCCTTCCATTGCATCCAGCGCATTTTTAAGCAGGTTTTCTATTACCCAGTCGAACAGTGGTAAGGAGACCATGGCATAATAAGCCGGCTGGTTATCGGTTTCAAGATGAAAATGTACACCGGCACCAGCTCTTTTATGCATGTATTCCATCATCTGCTGGATAGAAGGCAGCAGGTCTTTTTTCTCCAGGCTGGGCTGACTGCCTATTTTGCCAAAACGGTCGGTGATCAGCTGCAGGCGTTTAACATCTTTCTCAATTTCTGTGGCAATAGGGCTTTTTTCTTCCTGCTCTTTCAGTACTTCCACCCAGCCCTGCAAACTGCTTACCGGCGTGCCCAACTGGTGTGCTGTTTCTTTTGCCATGCCTGCCCATAACTGGTTTTGGGTGCTTTTATAACTGGTGCGCAGCAATAAAAGCGTGATCAGGATAAAAAGCCCTATGATGAGCAACTGCACAAGCGGATAATAGCGTATTTCCTGTTGCAGCAGGCTTCGGCCATAGTAATACTTGTTGGCTTCATAAGGAGCTTCCTTCAGCACCAGTATAATAGGCGGGTGCAGCCTTTTGAATTCTGCCAGTTTACCCGGCAGGTAACCGGGATCTGCTGCTATCTTTTTGCTGTCGAGGTTGAGATAGTTGTTGGTGATGCTGTCTTTTTCATTTGTTTCAATGATAGGGATATCCGCATTTTCGGAAGAAATTTTTGAAGCCAGGTTAAGACTGGTTTGATCGCTGGCACCAAGAATGGTGCGCTGGGCCTCTACCCAGGCATCCACTTTTTTTCTTTCATCCACGGCAATCTTATTGGCCAGGTAGCGTGAATAAACAATGGTGCCGGCAACAATCAATATTGCTATCAGTGATAAAAATGTTTTCCAGTTCAGCAGAGATCGGATCATGCCGCGGATGCCTTTATTGTAAAATGAAAATAGTAAATCTTTGGCTTGTGGTGATGTTTGGCTTGCGGTAAATAAGAAAGGCTGCATTGCTGCAGCCTTTCCGGGAAAATGGATTGTATTATATTATCTGGATTATGCTTAGCTAAATAAACCACCTTTTTTCAGGGTTTTATTGCCTTCACCGATTTTGAAACCATTCTGGTAAATTTCAATTTTGTAATCACCGGTCTGGTAACGGCTGTCCTGTTTCCAGTCAAAGCTTACAGGTGTGCGTTTGCCCTGTTCGTAGTTAACATTGATTTTATTGGTGAATATTTTTTCACCATTGTCGCGGGTGGTAAAAGTACCGCTGCCGTATGCAGGGATAGAGATGGGCTTGCCATCAGGACCTGTGATACATACATACAGTTCTTTAGAACCACTGGGAGCGATCCTGTTTTCATCCAGGTCGAAGCTGATGCGCAGCAGGTCGGCCCTTTTAGCAGTGGTAGTAGATTTTTCCCTGCCATTGCCTTTTACATCGATCGCAGTGATGTTGATGTTGGAAGCATGAAGGGTAGAACCCAGGTCGGCCAGCTTGTCTTTTTCTGTTTGTGTAGTGGTCAGGTTTTGTTGCAATACCTGTTTCTGTGAATTGAGTGTATCCCTTTCAACAGTGAGCTGCTGGTTGGATGCGGTGAGCTGCTGGTTTTCACCTTTCAGCCTTTCTACTTCAGCCAACAGGTCGTTGATTTTACCATTCAGTTCATTGATTTTGGCTTTTGCTTTACCAAGATCACCATTTCTTGAATGCAGAATGGTATTGATTTCTTTTTTAAGTTTGTCGATTTCAGTTTTGCGTTCAGCCAGTGAACCCTGTAACTGGGTATTGCTGCCTGTTAAAGAATCCATGCGGGACAAAGCCTCGTTGTATTCCTGCTGAACAGCATTACGGGCAGAATCAACATTGGTGAACTGTGTTTGGAGTTGAGTAATTTCTTCTTTAGATTTACTCTTGTCATAAATAATATATCCCCAGGTACAGAGCAATAAAACAATAAGGGCACCGTAGATTAATTTACGATTGTCTTTCTGCCCCCCGTTCGATGGCTGGGGATTACCTGCTGAAGGATTATTTGCGTAGCTCATATTGCTTCAATTTTAGTTCTTAAATGATAGTTTATCATATTGTAAAGATCGTAATGTATGTTTAACCTGCTGATATTGGATATAGAAACTGTTCCGCAAATGCCGCATTATGAGGACCTTTCCCCTGAATGGCAGCAACTCTGGTGGGACAAAATTTCCAAAACCGTGCCAGAAAATACCACACCTGCAGAAGCCTATCATTTAAAAGCCGGTATACTGGCCGAATTCGGTAAAGTGGTGTGTATTTCTACGGGGTTTTTCTTTGAAGATGAAAATAAGCAGCTTTGTTTTAAAATCAAAAGTCTCTCAGGGCATGATGAAAAAGCATTGCTGGAAGAGTTTATACAGATAACAGGCAAATTTTACCAGCGCAACCGCCAGTTTGAATTTGCGGGACACAATATCAGGGAATTTGATATACCCTATTTGTGCAGAAGAATGTTAATTAACAGGATCCCTTTGCCTGAATACCTCCAGATACACGGCGCCAAGCCCTGGGAAATACGCATACTGGATACTTTACAATGGTGGAAATTTGGTGACTTTAAAAATTATATCTCGCTGCATCTGCTGGCTTCTGTACTGGATGTGCCTACATCCAAAACCGATATGGATGGCAGTATGGTACAGGAAGTGTATTACCTGCAAAACGACCTGCCACGTATTGTTGAATACTGCCAGCGCGATATTATCGTGGTGGCCAATGTGGTATTGCGGTTTAAAAACAAACCGCTTTTGCGGGATGAGCAGGTAGTGGTGGTTAATTAACTCAAGTTGCCAGTTATAGCGGTGAACTGATAGCGATGAGCTGCGGGAAATGCATCTCGCGGAACACGCGGAAAGGAAGACAGTTTTCAGGATGACCTGGCAAATAATTTATGCTATTTAACAGTACATTCCTGCCTCATAGCTGGAAGCTCATGGCTTG
>CBJLMB010000007.1:0-186062 GCA_966424055.1 uncultured Deminuibacter sp.
TCCCCGTTATTCGTGAGTAGACCGAGAAACGAGAATCGAGAAACGACATATCCCCAACCCCCAATTCCCTTTCCCTACCAATCAACCATTCAACCAATCAACCACTCAACCAATCCCCGTTATTCGTGAGTAGACCGAGAAACGAGAATCGAGAAACGACATATCCCCGACCCCAATTCCCTTTCCCTACCAATCAACCCTTCAACCAATCAACCAATCCGCCACATCAATGCCTGAAAATGATTAAATTGTTGCATTAACGGTTAATTGTCGGGTTCAAATACTTTTTTATGAAAAAAAAATTGTTGCTTTTATGTGCAGTTGTGCTGTTGGGAACTGCTGGTCAGGGTTGGTGTCAAGTGGGTGGAGCTTTGCAAATAAAAACTGCTAATGGAATTGTCGAAGGTACACTTGAAAAATCAGGTATCCGGTCATTCAAAGGTATTCCCTTTGCGGCGCCCCCTGTAGGTGCATTCAGGTGGCGTGAGCCGCAGCCGGTACAAAACTGGCAGGGCATCCGCAAAGCGGATCATTTTGGTCCACGGGCAATGCAACCGCCTATTTTCGGCGACATGAATTTCCGTTCTGACGGCATGAGTGAAGATTGTTTGTACCTCAATATATGGGCGCCCGCACAACAGGCAAAAGCCTTGCCTGTTCTGGTTTATTTTTATGGCGGCGGTTTTGTAGCCGGTGATGGATCAGAACCCCGTTATGATGGTGAAAGTATGGCGCAGAAGGGTATTGTGGCCATTACTGTAAACTACAGGCTGGGTCTGTTCGGACTAATGGCGCATCCTGAATTGAGCAAAGAATCGCCCAACCATGCCTCCGGCAATTATGGCTTGCTCGATCAATCAGCAGCATTGGAATGGGTGCAGAAAAATATTGCAGCCTTTGGTGGCGATCCTTCCAGGATCACCATTGCAGGCGAATCTGCGGGTTCCATATCCGTAAGTGCACAAATGGCTTCACCGCTTTCAAAGAACAGGATAGCCGCTGCTATCGGCGAGAGTGGTTCATTGCTGGGTGCGCTTCCCGCCGTTCCACTGAGCCAGGCGGAGCAAACAGGGCTGCAGTTTGCGCAGGCAGCAGGCGCTTCTTCACTCGCCGCATTGCGTGCCATGAATGCAGATTCGCTGCTGAATGCCGCTACCCGGTTTGGTCCCTTCCGTTTCTCCATGAATATTGATGGCTATTTTTTCCCAAAAAATCCGTACGAAATTTATGCTGCCGGCGAACAGGCTCATGTGCCTTTATTAGTGGGATGGAATTCAGAAGAAATGAATTATCGCATGATCCTGGGGGCTGCGGCACCAACAACAGAGAATTATACAAAAGCCATCCGGCACCTGTACAATAACAAAGCAGATGAGGTATTGCAGTTGTACCATGCCGCAACCGATGCAGCTGTAGAGCAGGTGGCCACTGATCTTGCATCTGACCGTTTTATCGCCTTCAGCACCTGGAAATGGTCTGATATGCAGCGCAAAACAGGAACACAGCCGGTATACCGTTATTTCTATGAACATCCGCGCCCTGCCATGACACCCGAAATGGGCAATGCAGTACCAGGCCTGGCAGGGGGTATACAAAAAGCAAGTACCCCCAACCGGCAGCCACCTGCAAAAGGTGCAGTACATTCTGCCGAGATTGAATATGCCATGGGCAACCTGTCAACAAACAAAGTATATGCATGGACGGCGGATGATTATAAAATATCCGCCCAGATGCAGGCCTATTTTGCCAATTTCATCAAAACCGGTAATCCCAATGGTACCGGTTTACCGCAATGGCCTTCCACCAACAGCGGTAATCCAGTTCCGGTGTTGCATATCAACCTGCAGACAAAGGCAATACCCGAACAACACGGCGACCGGTACCTGTTTATGGAGCAGGGGGCGGCTAAATGATCCGGGTGTTTTTGTAGCTGCAAGCCAGGGCTTCCAGCTATAAGGCAGGAATGGAATGTTGAATAATATAAAAAGTTTTCCTGGCTGAAAGTGTCTTGTGTGCTGCGTTTTTTGTGTACTCCGCGGGATGAATGGTTTGTAGCCCCGCGCTACCAGCTGCAAAATCCATTTACCAAAAATGGCGCAATCGTTTGTTTGTAATTTATCCTTGCCGCCAGTGAACTTATTTTATATTTTTATTTGAATACCAAAACTGAGCACGTTCTTCCGGCATGAATAAGTTTTTAATCCAAACCATTGCCTTCCTGCTTTGCCTGCTGCAAACTGCTGTACATGCACAAAATGATGTGCTGCGGTTTAAACACCTGGGCATAGCCGAGGGTTTGCCGCAAAGCACTGTGTACACGATGCTACAGGATACTACCGGTTTTATCTGGATCGGAACAAACGATGGTCTTAGCCGTTATGATGGATACACCTTTCGCAATTTCAGGCACGATGATCATAACGCCGCCAGCCTAAGCAACAATATAATTGACTGCCTGGCCGAAGATGGTATGGGCAAATTACTAGTAGGCACCGACAATGGCCTGGATGTATATGATCCCCGGCTGGGAACCTTTCATCCTGTTGCCTTGCCTGATGAACCTGACAAGGAAATCACTTCTATCAAAAAAGACAGCCGCGGCAATATATGGGTGGGTATGCGCAAAAGATTATTGCTGTATCACCCTGTCACGCAAACTGTTTCGCTGGTAAAAACCGGCGAACTGCCAGGCGCTGCCATCAGCAGTATTATGGAAGATCGCCGGCATGTGCTGTGGCTGGCCTGTGGTTCAGGCATTGTCAGGTTCGATCCTGCTACTGGCCGCCAGCTGCCCTTGCCTGAAGCGCTCAGCCGTAATCCCTATTTTAACAGGAGCTCTATTCATGTGATCCGCCAGGACAGTGCCGGAAGTGTGTGGATAGGCACTTACCGCGACGGTATGCTGGTACTGGATGCAGCAGCACAGCATTGCGAAAACTTCAGGGCAGAGAATAGCGGCGTGCCTTTTACCAATGAAATGGTGCGCGATATTTTTTTCTACCGTAACCAGGTATGGGTGGCTACCCGCTATGGCATGTTCTTGCTGAACAATGAACACAAAGTGATCAGGCGTTATGTGGAAGATAAGTTTGATCCCTCTTCTTTATCGAACAGTTCTGTTTGTTGTTTTCTGAAAGATAAAGCAGGGAATGTATGGGTAGGCACTTATTCGGGAGGTATCAATGTGGAGTACCCGGGTAATGATAATTTCAGTTATATCAATGAGCTGTTCAATAAAGGCGAAGGGCTTAGCAATAAAGTGATCTCGGGTATTGTGGAAGACAATAAACAGAATATCTGGATATCTACTGAAGGAGGCGGGGTAAATTATTTCAATAAAAAGAACAACAGTTTCAAATACATCCATATCAATCCTGCTGCAAGGAATGTGAACTATGAATTTGCGCGGGCTATTGCATTGGAAGATGAAAACAACCTGTGGATCGGTACACTGGGCGGTCTTTTCCTGTACAATATTCCTTCAGGCAAAGCACAGCCTGTTGAACTGAGGGCGCCGGGTGAAAACGGAAGCAGGATACATGTGCCTGTATCATTGGTGAAAGATGAGAATGGCATGTGGATCGGTACCTTGAACGGGCTTTTCTACCGGGAAAAAAATGGAACCCTGCATGCTTATTTTCATGAAGCCGGCAGGAAAAACAGCCTGACAGATAATTATATCATCAAGGTTTTCAGGGACAGCAGGGGTGGTGTATGGATAGGTACTGCAAAAGGAATTGCCCATTTACCCGCTGGCAGTACAGATTTTGAGAACCTGGATTATCCCGCTGCTGCACCGGTGAACAAGGCTGCTATATTGGCTTTGACAGAAGATGCCAATGGCACTGTATGGATGGGTACAGAAGAGAACGGCCTGTGTTATTTTGACCGGAGCACGCATCAGTTTGGGCAGATCGATGAACGGTACGGCTTATCGGGCCGTACCGTTCATGGCATTGTACAGGATGGCCAGGGTAATCTCTGGATCAGCTACAGTAACAGCATCGCGAAAATTGTATTTAAAAAATCCCGGCCACCTTATACAGCAGGGGATGTTGAATGCACCAATTATTCTGTCAACAACGGATTGATCACCAACGAATTTCTCAACGTGGCTTACCAGACACGTGATGGAGAAGTGATGTTCGGGGGCAGGAATGGCATTGTTACTTTTTATCCTGACAGGCTTATCGTGAACCGGTTTAAACCACCGGTAGTGATCACTGACCTGCTGATAAAAAACCAGCTGGTCAAAACCGGGCAGCATGCGGCTTTGAAAGAATCCATCACTTACACGCCTGGTATTACGCTTGCATACGATCAGGCTTATTTTACCCTGAAATTTGCCGCGCTGAATTATGTAAACCCCGCCACCAATCAATATGCCTATAAACTGGAAGGGTTGAACAATGATGAGCAATGGCATTTTGTGGGTAATGAACAATCGGCCACTTATACCAATCTCAATCCCGGTGAATACATATTTAAGGTAAAAGCTGCCAACAATGATGGCTACTGGAATGAGCAATATGCTTCCCTGCACATCCGTATACTGCCGCCTTTATGGAAAACCTGGTATGCTTATCTTTTCTATATCAGCATAATGGGCGGGTTGCTTTACCTGTTCTATTCTTACTCTATTAAAACCGCAAGATTGAAAAATGAGCTGGTGATAGAGCAGATCCGCAATGAACAAAAAGAAGAGCTGGCTAAAAGAAAGCTGAATTTCTTTACCAATATCTCACATGAAATTAAAACACCGCTTACGCTGATACTGGCACCTATTGAAAAACTACTGGGTGAATGGCAGCAGGAGCAAAGGCTGAATGAACAGTTGCTGCTGATGCAACGCAATGGCGAACGGCTGATGCGTTTGATGGATCAGCTGCTGGATTTCAGGAAATTTGAAGAAGGCAGTATGCAGCTGCAGGCTGCGCAGGGCGATATGGTGGCTTTTGTAAAAGAAGTGACCGGCGCTTTTGATGGCCTGGCGCGGCGGCGCAATATCCGCCTGTTGTTCAGTGCAGAGCAGGATGTTATGCAGCTGTGGTTCGACAGGGATAAGTTTGAAAAAATACTGTATAACCTGTTGTCCAACTCGCTGAAATTTACAAGGCCGGGTGGCCGCGTGCTGGTTTCTTTAAAGATGCTGTATACCGGGCAGCACCCATTGCTGGCCCTTTCTGTTGAAGACAATGGTGTAGGCATTGCTGCCGAAAACCTGGATAAAATATTTGAACAGTTTCAGCATTATGACAATACCGGTTTGCGTGTGGGCGGTTCGGGCATAGGCCTGGCTTTTACAAAAGGCCTGGTAGCCTTGCACCATGGCAGTCTTGATGTAATAAGCCGCCAGGCAGCACCGGGTGAGGAAGGGTATACCTGCTTTACTGTTACCCTGCCTGCAGGCAGTGAACATTTATCACCCGGTGAAATACTGCAGGCCTGCGAGCCGGCCGGCACATTGTCTGCGGCAGTATACCAGGATGCGATGCCTATTTATGAAGCCGGGGAAGCAACAGTGACCGAAGATGCCTGCAGTGATAAGCCACTGTTGCTGGTAGTGGAAGATGAGCCGGAAGTATTGGCATTCATTGCCGGCCATTACAACGAGCGCTTCCGTGTACATACGGCTGCAGATGGCAGGCAGGGAATGGAGATGGCCATCCGGCTGATGCCCGATATTATTATAAGCGATGTGATGATGCCCGGAATGAATGGCATGGAAATGTGCCGCCTGCTGAAAAAAGATATCCGTACCAGTCATATACCCATTATTTTACTAACAGCCCGCAATGCACGCCAGCACAGGATAGCAGGCTTTGAACAGGGCGCAGATGATTATATTACCAAGCCCTTCAGCATTTCGCTTATGGATACGCGTATACATAACCTGCTGGAATCACGCAGGGTGCTGCGGGAACGGTATTCAAAAAATGTAACACTGCAGCCAAAGAATATTTCCATCTCCGGCCCCGATGAGCAGTTCCTCGATGCCATTATGCATTATATCGATGACAATATCATGGAGCCCACGCTGAATGTAGAAGCGCTCGGGCAGGTGGTGAATATGAGCCGTATGACGCTTTACCGGAAAATAAAAGCATTGACCAACCAGTCTGCGCTTGAATTCATCCGCAGTTTCCGCCTCAAACGTGCCGCCCAGCTGTTAGAACGGAACGAGTTCACCGTAAACGAAGTGGCTTATATGGTCGGTTTTGCAGATGTGGATTATTTTAGAAAATGGTTTAAAAAGGAATTTGGCCAAACACCCACAGAATATGTATCTGCCCATTGTTCGGGTAAATAGCTTTTAACTTTCTTACATAAAAAAGCAGGAGCACCGGCCGTGTCCCTGCTTTTTTATGCAATGATACATTTGACCGGTATTTCAGGTATAAATGACCCAGGAATGAACTGCCTGCCCGTGCTAGCTTTAATTCAATGCAATGAGCAGAATATAAGTTCAAAAAAAATGTATGAAAGTAAAATTGATCATTACATGCCTGCTGGCACTGGCCTTTACCAGCTTTTCTTTTGCACGCCCCACCGGCACCACCCAGCCTTATGACTACCAGGTGACCGCTGATGACGGTACTTTGTTTAATGTGCATGTTGAGCTTACCGCAGCCAATGGTGCAGAATCGGTGACCATATCCAGTCCTACCAATGCGTTCAGTACCGCTTACCTGAACATCAGCCAAACCATGGGCGGTTATACCATGCCTGCCTATGAAGTTTATGGCGATTTTACTACCAACACAGCAAACGATGGTACCAGCCATACTTACTGGGTAAATATTACGGTTAGTTTTAATTCGCCCCAAAATTCGGCGGTAACCATTAACCGCACCAACTGATGCTGCCATTCATCCAAATGATTTAAAAACCCACCCCGGGCATCGGAAAGAATGCCCGGGGTGATGTTAACAACAAAATGCGCCTGATCCGCAATCATATTACAGCGAAGCTTGTGTTCATCGCTGTGCTGCTTATCGTGTTACTGCTGGCTGTTATCAGCTTTACGATATAAGCACCGGCTTTTTAGCGGTACCTGATACATTTTACCGGTATTTACGTGCGATTTGACGGGTATCAGGGCCATCGCTATGAATTAGTTTTATCCGCGTTACACAATGTTTTACCAAATCAACACTTATGAGCCCTTTTATTAGTATGGCATCACTGCCTGTATTTCTTCCACCTCGCCATTTGCCTCCTGACAGCGCCCATTTTACACCAGCAGGCAACTGATCCATTGCCTCACTGTAAAACCTTGCCTGTTTTTAAATACCCAAACTATGTTTATGAAGCGTTTTTTATTCCCGGTGCTCCTGGCCTGTACCTGTTTGCTTGCCGGCTGTAAAAAGAATGAAATTGACCAGTTCGAAAATGCCGGCTATGTACGTAAATATTGGAATGCCAATGCCAGCAGTAATTATGAGGTACCCGTTACCCTGCCTACCGAACGGAAAGCCAATATGTTTTTAAACCTGCTGACCAATAATAAATTCTACTACGATATTTTATTAGACACACTACCCGCAGGCGACCAGCTGAGTGGTGCTGCATTGTATTATGGCACGCCGGCAGCTGCCGGGCAGCTGCTCACAGATCTTAAACCCTCGTTCGACAACCCGAGGCACACTAAAGGCTTTGTAACGCTGACGGCGGCACAGGCCGACAGCCTGATGTCGGGCTCAGTGTTCATCAATCTCAGCTCGCGCAATTCGCCTAATGGGTTGGCCCGCTTACAACTGGACAGGACCATCGATTTTTTTGCAGATATCCCGTTGTCACCGGCCAATGTGGTGCCCGCTGCCAGTTCTTCAGCTACCGGTAAGGTCGTGATCCGGCTTACGGCAGATAAAATATTGTATTACCAGCTGATGGTGACCGGGCTGGAGAATGCCGATGCTTTGCTGGAAGCACACCTGCACAATGGTGCCAAAGGGATTAACGGCAATAAAGTGCTTACCCTGGCATCTGTCGCTGCAGATTATAACAAAGACAACGCAATACCCGGTGTAGCCGATAGTATTATTAATACCCTCAAAACAGCACCCGCTTATATTGATGTGCATTCCCGGCTTCAACCTGCTGGGGTGCTGCGGGGGCAATTGCATTAAGTGTTTTAAAACATGTATTCATCATATAAAATCAGCAATAACATGTTGAAAAGGTCAAACATGCCGCTAAACGGCATTCTTAAAAAAAGTGTAATGGCCTTGTTGGTGATCTGTATCGCGGGCTGCACACAACTGTACGCACAGCAGGACACAGGGCTGCAGCTGCCCGCAGGTATCATAAAAGGAACAGTGACAGACGAAGACGGAAGAGCACTGAATGAAGTGAGCCTGCTTAATGAACGAACAGGTATCACCGTTCAAACCGCTGGCGATGGCAGCTTTTCCCTGAAAGCAGCAAAAGGCGATATTATTACTATACAGCTGGAAGGGTTCGGTGTGAAACGCTGGAGCGTTACTGATAAAACAGTGTACACGGTGCAATTAACCGAACAGGGATTGGCCGCTACCAAGAGTGCAGTATTACCTACAGGAGTACTGCCGGCAGATAGAGTAACGGCTGCTTATTCGGTGGTGTATAATAATGAACTGGTAAAATCACCTGTAACAGATATCACCAATGCACTGGCCGGAAGGCTTACCGGCTTGTATGTACTACAAGCCAATGGAACACCCGGTGCCGATGGTGCAGCCATGACTTTGCGCGGACAAACACCCTTGCTGGTGATAGATGGTGTACCGCGTACATTTACCAATATCAACCCCAACGAAATAGAAAGTATTACGGTGCTGAAAGATGCTATGGCCACCAACCTCTATGGTATGCGCGCATCCAACGGTGCCGTTGTTATCACTACACGTAAAGGCGTGGCAGGTAAACAGGTGATTTCATTCACTGCCCAGTATGGTCAGGAAAAACCGATCAGGAAACCTGCATTCCTGAATGCGTATGATTATGCCAGATTGTATAATGAAGCATTGCAGAATGATGGACTGGCACCTGTTTATTCCGATGCTGATTTGCAGGCATATAAAAACCACAGTGATCCCTACCGTTATCCTGATGTTGACTGGTATAGCAAAGTAACCCGCAACAATATGAGCCTGGCGCGCTATAGCCTGGATGTATCGGGTGGTGGCCAGTTTGCCCGTTATTTTATTGCAGCCGATCATATTGCGCAACAGGGTATTTTTACTACCAGTCCGGCCAATGCATACAATACCAATAATGATTTCAAGCAGTACAGCATCCGCTCTAATGTGGAGATGTACCTCAATAAAAAGCTGAAAGCTTACCTGAACGTTTATGGGGTGATAAAAAATGGTACAGCCCCTGGAGCAGGTGATACCACCGTACTGCGGAATATTTTGCGTACACCCAACAACGCCTACCCGGTATTTAATAAGGATTCCTCTTATGGTGGCAATGTTATACGGCAAAACAATATCTATGCGCAAACTGTGGGATCCGGTTATCTGTCTACTTATAACCGTACCATTTTTGCTGACCTGGGTGCCCGCCAGGAATTATCAGCGATCCTGGCGGGGCTATGGATAAAAGGATTGTTTTCGATCAGTGCCGATTTGAGGGAGGTGATCGACCGCTCTAAAACCTTTGCTACTTTCCAGATGCAGACAGATGCTGCCGGTAACACCAGTTACCAACAGTTCGGTACCAATGGTACACAAAGCAATTCCGGTGGCGCCCGTTCTCAAAGCCGCAATGCATTTGTTCAGGGGATGCTGGGTTTTGATACCAGCTTGGGCAAACATGCAATAGCAGCCAGGGCCATAGTGGGTAACCAGAGCTATCTTATCGGTGCTAACTTGCCGCTGACATACCGTACTTATGCCCTTAATGCCAGCTATATTTTCGATCATAAATACCAGCTTGAGCTGGGGCTTACAGAAAGCGGATCCAACGAATACCCCAAAGGGCATGACAAAGGATTTTTTCCCGCAGTGGCTGCCGCCTGGAATATCAGCAATGAACAATGGTTGCAGCACAGCAATACTTTTTCGCTGCTTCGCTTAAAAGCATCATATGGGCGTACCGGAAATGATAATATCGGCTATTACGATTACCAGAAAAACTATACGGCTACGGGCAGTTATACCATGGGTGCCAGCCCCAGTTCTATTGGTGCTGTACAGGAAGCCAGGCTTTACAATAGCATGCCGCGCTGGGAAAAAGCAGATAAGCTCAATATAGGTCTGGAAGCAGGATTACTGCGCAATCACCTGAACATCCAGCTGAATTATTTCTACGACAAATATTCCGGCCTGATGCAAACACGTGGCCGGTCCATCGAAATGATCGGTTATAACTATCCCATGGAAAATATCGGCCGCAATAATTATTATGGCTTTGAAGCTTCTGTTCAATACCAGTCGCAGTTCAGGTATTTCAGTTATTATATCGGGGCTAACCTGAGCACCATGCAGTCTAAAGTAGTGTTTGCAGATGAGGTGGACAGAAAATACAGTTATATGCGCCGCACAGGGCAGCCGGTAGGGCAATTATTCGGTTATGTGGCAGAGGGATTTTACCAGAATGCTGCCGATATCAGCAAATATCCTGCAGTAGAAGGATACAAGCCTGTACCTGGTGATATACGGTATAAAGACCTGAACGGCGATGGCGTAATCAATCAATACGATCAAACAGTGATCGGCAATAAGTCGCCGCTTATTTTCGGTGGTTTGCAGGGTGGGCTTAGCTGGAAAGGTATCTCCTTCAGCTTCCTGCTGCAGGGCGCTGCCAACAGGAATGTGTATCTGTCCGGCATTTCTGAATGGGAGTTCCTGCCTGTAGCCGGTGCCAGTGGTGTGGGCTATGGACAGGCACAGCAGCTGCACCTGAACCGGTGGACACCTGAACAGGCGGCCACAGCTACTTATCCCAGGCTTACAGTAGGTGGTAATGTCAATAACCAGGCAGCTTCTTCTTTTTGGGTGCGCAATGGCAATTACCTGCGACTGAAGAATATTGAAATAGCATACAGCTTCCCGCAGTCCCTGACCGGTAAAATAGGACTGAGCGGCGCGAGGTTGTTTGTAAATGCCTACAATCTTTTCACCATCAGTAAATCGATGAATGTAGATCCTGAAGCTGGTGCCTTTACTGATTTTCCCGTATTAAAAATGATCAATACCGGTGTGAACATCAAATTCTGATGCGCATACCGCAGATGAACCATTAAAAGTGTTTGTATGAATAAGATGTTTTTGCTGGCGCTGGCAGTTGTTGCCTGCCTGGCTGTTGCCTGTAAAAAAACAAATGAAGACCTGCCTTTGCAGCGGTTGCTGGATGATGATGTATTTGATCCGAAAGACAGCATCGGCTATTATGCAAGGGCCTACCAGATGAATATTTATGCTGCCATGCCTAATAATTTCAGCGGGGTGAACAACTCTTCATTGCTGCTGGATGCAGGTAGTGATGATGCGATAGCCAGCACACCGAACAGCGTGGTGGAACAGTTTGTGAACGGGCGATGGAGTGCATGGAATCTGCCGGATAATGTATGGGGCCGTTACTACAGCGGCATCCGCATGGTGAATGTGTACCTGTCAAGAATTGGTGTGGTACCAATTGATCCTGTACTTAAATCGCAGTATAAAGCAGAATGCCGTTTCCTGCGCGCCCTGTTTTATTTTGAACTGGTGAAACGCTGGGGTGGTGTTGCCCTGGTAGGCGACAAAGTGTTCTCGCTTGATGATAACCTGCAGCTGTCAAGGAACAGTTATGATGATTGTGTGCACTATATTATGGCAGAATGCGATAGCATCAAAGGCCAGCTGAAAAAAGAAACGGATTTTACAGATGGGGACTGGGGGCGTATACCCCGCGGTGCTGCTTATGCACTGAAAGCAAAAACAATGTTGTATGCTGCCAGTCCCTGGCATGCAGCAGAAAGTTCTGTTAAATGGCAGGATGCCGCAGCTGCTGCTGCAGACCTGGTATCACTGGGATATTATACACTGGAGCCTTCTTTCGCTACGGTATTCAGTGCGCGGAAAAGCAGGGAGATCATCCTGGCATACCAGGCCGCCAACAACACCACACTGGAAACCAATTATGGCCCAACCGGGTTCTCCGGTACTGGTGTGGCATCGGGCATGATCAATCCTACACAGAACCTGGTGAATGCATTCGGTATGAAGAATGGCAAAGCCATCACAGATGCCGGGTCGGGTTATGATCCCGGTAATCCATATGCTAACCGTGACCCCAGGCTGGCACTCACGGTAATGGCCAATGGTACACCCTGGCTGGGCCGTACAGTGCAAACTTATACCGGCGGACTGGATTACAGCGGTACCAGAACTGGCTATTTTATGCGCAAGTTCCTGGGCAATTTTGCTACCGGGTCAGCTTACACAGCTATGACGCATAACCCCATTATATTCCGGTATGCTGAAATATTACTGGATTATGCAGAGGCCCTGAATGAAGCATCTGCCGCACCGCCTGAAGCCGCTTTTGCTGCGGTGGAACAGATAAGGCAACGCGCAGGACTATCTCCCTATACCTTATCCAGATCGCTGAACCAATCGCAGCTAAGAATGATCATCCGCAATGAAAGAAGAACAGAGCTGGCTTTTGAAGAACAGCGGTTCTGGGACATACGACGATGGAAAATAGCCGATCAGCTGCTGAACAACCAGCCACTTACAGGTGTCAGCATCACACAAAATGCCAACGGCAGCTTTGCCTACGATTTTAACCGGCCGGTGCTCAACACTGTATTTGATGCTGCTAAAATGTACCTGTACCCTGTTCCGCAAACAGAGATAGATAAAAACAGGAACCTGAAACAAAACCCCAACTGGTAATACCAGCTGTTCAACCAAAGTATTTCACTGCTTAAAATAGTTACAATGAATTCAGCTTTTTCCCATAACAAAACCCGGCACAATAGCGGCCCATGGTTGCCGCAGTACGGGCAAAGAACCTGTTGCCTGCTGTTGTTGCTGCTGCTGGGCTTATGTGCAAAAGCACAGCAGGTAAAAGGTACGGTGACCGATGGAACGGTGCCACTGGAAAATGTATCGGTTTTTGAAAAAGACAATCCCTCGCATGGTGTACTGACAGATGAAAAAGGACATTATTCTATCCGCATCGCTCCCGGTAAAAACGTGGTGCTTGTTTTTTCAAATGTTGGTTTTATTTCCCAGGCAATCACTGCGGACAGGGCCATTATTAACGTAGAGCTGGAACAGGAAAAAAAGAACCTTGATAATGTAGTGATCATCGGCTACGGCAAAAAGAAAAAGATCACGAATACCGGTGCAGTAAGTATGGTAACAGGAAGCGAGCTGCGGCAAAGCCCCTCTGCCAGTTTACAGAATGCACTTGTAGGAAGGCTGCCTGGTTTTTTTGCACAGCAGCGAAGCGGCCAGCCGGGTAAAGACGGCGCCGATTTCCAGATAAGAGGGGTAAGTACCTACAATGGCAGCAACAACTCGCCACTGATCGTGGTAGATGATATTGAAACACCTTATAGCCAGGTAAAAGACATCGACCCCAATGAAATTGAAAGTGTCTCTATTCTGAAAGATGCATCCACAACAGCTGTATATGGCATCAAAGGCGCTAACGGTGTGGTGGTGATCACCACAAGAAGAGGAAAAAATGGTCCGCCTAAAATCAATTTCCGTACAGAGGCCGGTTTGCAGAGCCCTACACTTTATTTTAATTTTTTGCCATCGTACCAAAACCTGCTGCTGCTGCGCGAACAGTATATCAGTACGAATATCGATCCACTTACACAGGGAACCAACCTGTTTACCGACGCCGATATTGCGCATTTTAAAAACCATGACGATCCTTACGGCCATCCTGATGTAGACTGGGTTAAAACCATCACCCGCCCCAATGCCCTGCAGCTGCGCAACAATATTGATATCAGCGGTGGTACTAAAAAAGTAAAGTACTTTGTATCGGCAGGATATATTTACCAGAATGGTATACTGAAAGATTTCAGCAAACCGGAAGGTTATACCAACAACTATTTTTACAAACGGTATAATTTCCGTTCCAACCTCGATGTGCAGGCCAGCCAGAACACGAGCTTTCGTGTAGATCTATCAGGCCGCTTCGGTGAAACCAATGAACCCAATATTGATGATGCCAATATGACCGGTGGCGCCTGGCCTTTGTGGCGACAGCTGATGTCTGGTGTATTGGCAAATTATGGCTATCCCGTGTACAATGCTGACGGCAGTTATGGCGGCCGTATCGGTAAAGCCATCAACCCGGTGGGATTATTGCGGTACGGAGGATACAAACGTTCCTACGACAATAATTTCAACCTCAATTTTACAGCTAACCAACAGCTCGGTTTTATCCTCAAAGGCCTTAGTGCGCGTGCAACACTGGCCTATAGCAGCTTGTACACCTATAACCGTAACCTTACACGGAACGATTTTCCTATGTATACTTACGATTCTCTGGCACAGAAATATGTACTGGTCAATCTGAACCAGCAGCTGTACAGGGTACCCCAGTTCAGCTTTGCCTATACACCCGGGGGCAGTACAAAGATCATCAATACCCAGGCTGCCCTGAATTACAGCCGAAGTATTGCTGCTGTGCATCATGTAAGCGCCATGATCTTATACAACCAGAGCTCTACTATTGCACCGGATAATACGACTACTGTAAACAACTATATACCCACCAATTACCGCGGCTTTGCGGGTAGGGTAGGATATGATTACAAAGCACGTTACCTGCTGGATTTCAATATGGGCTACAACGGGTCGGACAGGTTTAAAGCAAAGAAAAAATACGATTTCTTCCCTGCGGTATCTGCCGGGTGGAATATCAGTGAAGAGCCTTTCTTCAAACGGAATATCCGCTTTATCGATAACCTTAAAATACGCGGCTCCTGGGGCATTGTGGGCAGCGATAATATTGGTGGCTACCAGTACTTGTATGCAGAGGTGTACAATAGTAGTACCACTGCCGGCGGGGGCTATTCATTTGGTCCCAATGCCAATTTACTGCCGGGCATAACACCGGGCAGCCTGGGCAATGACAATGTGCAGTGGGAAAAAGAAAAACAGAAAGACCTGGGTATTGAAATGAGCCTGTTCAACAGCCGTTTGCAGATAACAGCTGATTATTTTGACCGCTACCGTTATGATATACTTGATAAACCGAAAAGTATTCCCGGTTTTGCAGGGCTGGGATCTTCTCTTCCGGCGATGAACCTAGGCAAGGTAAGCAACAAAGGGTTTGAGCTGGAAATCTCCTACCGCGGCCATATCGCAGCCCTGAATTATTTTGTTCGGGGAAATATTTCTTATGCCAAAAACAAAATAATCTTCCAGGATGAAGTGGCACCTAAATACCCCCAGCTGGCTGCCACCGGCAAACCGATAGGACAACAGTTTGGCTATGTATGGACAGGCAAGTTCTACAACGACCTGCTCGATGTGGATACCAGTGCCAAACCCGCAGGTGTGGTGATGCCCGGCGGATTGAAATATGTTGACTTCAATGGCGATAAAGTGATTGATGATGCCGATAAACGGGCGATAGGCAAACCCAATATCCCCACCACTTATTATGGCTTCAGCCTGGGACTTTCTTATAAAGGACTTGATTTTTCCGTGCTGTTCCAGGGAACAAAAGGAAGCAGCTTTGTAACCGATATCTCTTCCTTTGGAAACAATACCAAAGCAATGGATGTGCACCTGGAAAGATGGACACCTGAAACAGCCGGCTATGCAGTAACACCGCGGTTAGGCAATGGCAACCTGTCGGGATTGGGTAGTTATATGTCTACTTTCTGGCTGCGTTCAGCAGATTATCTCCGCTTAAAAAATGTGGAGATCGGCTACACACTTCCAGCCCGTTTGGTTAAGCCGCTGCATCTTGAAAGTATCCGCTTTTATGCCAATGGCCTCAACCTGTACACCTGGTTTAAACTGAAAGTGTACAATATCGACCCGGAAAACACTTCCGGTAACAATACCAATGCATTAAATACTTACCCGCAGCAGAAAGTATACAATTTCGGCGCCAGCGTTACATTTTAATATGCTTAAACAACATGATATGCGCAATCAATTCTCATTTATAATAGTGATACTGCTGATGAGCATGCTGACTATGTCAACTGCCTGTACCAAGAGCGGTGAAAAATTTCTCGACCAGAAACAAACCGGTACACTGAATGAACAGCTGGTGTTTGCAGACAGTACCCTTACCATGAACTATCTCAATGGCCTGTATGCTGCATTGAGTGCATATGAAAAACAAACCACACTGGTGAACTATGGAAGCCTGGCTGATGCCTGCGATGAAGGCGAACAGGTGTGGACAGGCACTTCAAACTATCCAGCAGCGCATAACCAGGGTGCGATTACCCCCACATATGCCTGGATCGTTAATGCATGGAAGACCTGGTTCACAGATATCCGTAATGCCAATATTTTTCTGAGAGATGTAAATAAATCGCCCTTGTCTGCACCGCTGAAAACCAGAGCCAGCGCGGAAGCCAGGACCCTGCGTGCCTGGTATTATTTTCAGCTGATACGTTATTATGGTGGTGTGCCGCTGATGGGCGATACGGTGTATACAGCAGAGAGCGCTATTTCGAAAGGCCGGAATTCTTTTGAGGAATGCATTAATTATATCAATGCTGAGCTGGATGCGGCAGCCAAAGACCTTCCATTAACTTCACTTCCGCAGGATTATGGACGCATCACCAAAGGCACTGCTTTATCTATCAAAGCCCGTGTGCTGCTCTATGCAGCCAGCCCCTGGATGAATGGCGGGTACGACGGCGCAGACGGCTTTGTTGCCACAGATGAACAAAAAAAATTACTGGGTTATCCCAGCTATGATGCTGCAAGATGGAAGCTGGCAGCCGATGCGGCAAAAGCGGTGATGGACCTGGGGGTATATAGTTTGTATGAGGACAACAGCACAGCGCCGGGATACGGATTTTATAAGATGTTCCTGATGCGGCAGAACAATGAAGCTATTTTCCAGTTGATGGTAAATGCCAACACCGCTTCAGATAATGCACGCCTCCTGGAAGTGTATTGGCTGCCACCTTCAAGGAGTGGACAGGGAGGCAGTTTTCCCAGTCAGCAACTGGCCGATGCTTTCCCGATGAAGAACGGTAAATATATTACAGACCCCGCATCGGGCTACGACCCCAAGAATCCCTATGTAAACCGAGATCCCAGGTTTTATTATACACTGATATACAATACCAGTCTTTTCCTTGACAAAGCCAGTAACACGCAAAAACCGGTGTACACCTATTTCATGGCACCCTCCGATGGTTTTGGTACAACCGGGTACACGACCAGAACCGGTTATTATTGCCGTAAAATGTGTACCAATGATACTTATGGCAATACAGAACGTTGCATCCCTATAATCAGGTACGCTGAGATACTATTGAATTTTGCCGAAGCGCAGAATGAATATGCAGGCCCGGGCGCCGATGTGTACAATGCAGTAGAAGCTGTACGCAGAAGGGCAGGGCTTAGTCCGTACCAATTACCCGGAGGACTGAGCAAAGAACAGATGCGCGACTATATATGGCGGGAACGGCAAACTGAGCTGGCTTATGAAAACACGCGCTTCTTTGATATCCGCAGGTGGAAAATAGCGCATAAACCAGATATCGTTGTGTTGAAAGGGATCAAATGGGTAACGAATGGAAGTTCTTATACACGCAATGATGTGATAGCAGAAAACCGTGTTTTCCTGCATCCCGCCATGTATTATTTCCCGATACCGCAAACTGAAATAGGCTTGCAGGTAAAAATGGTACAAAACCCTGGCTGGTAAATGCCGGTATGGTGTTGCTATAGCAATCCAGGTCGCGGATTACTGTCGGGGAAAAGGAATGAAAGAGGTCTTCTTTCCTGTGTTTTTGCGTATTCCGCGGGAAGCATTGTTATTAGTAGTCTGTTTAATCCTGCCCTGGATACCACTGCGTATAAATTAAAATGCATATGAAAGCAATCACCAACATCCAATCAGCCCTGTTGCTGGCCTGTTTTTCAGCAACCGTATGGTCATGTACCAAGATCAGTAAAGAGCAACCCGCACCCTATTACCAGCAGGTTGCCGGCAGTGCAGATACGGTATACCAGTCTGCCTACCCGTATAACCTGAATGTGGTTTATTTTGTGCCCACTGACAGAAGCCCCGATTCTGCCTACAAAAAGCGGGTAAGTAAATATCTGCTCGATGGGCAGCAGTTTTACAACAACTGGATGAACTACTGGGGCTATGGCAACAAAAGTTTCGGATTGTTGAAAGATACGGCATTGCAGCTGATCAAAATAACAGTGGTGCCTGCACAGAAAACAGCTGCAGAATACGTATATGGCAGCGGCGGCACCATACAAACAGAGGTAAAGAACTACCTGGCTGCTCACCCAGCTGAAAAATACAGCGATCAATACCTGGTGATCATGTGTTTGCAGAACCATGCAGATGCAGATAATAAGCCCTTTTATGGTTATGTGGGCGGTAACTGGTGTTTCGCGATCGACTACCCGGGTATGGATCTTGACGCTGCAGCACATACCACCACCTATGTAGGCGGTATGATGCATGAACTGGGGCATGGTTTGGGTATGCCGCATGATGGCGGACTGAGATCCATCAATACACAGTGGGGTACTTCACTGATGGGCTCGGGCAATTCAACTTATGGAAGATCGGCGACCTATCTTACCAAAGCTGATTGTGCCATACTTAATGATTGCCAGGTGTTCAATACCCAGCAGCGCAACGACTGGTACCAGGCCGTAAGCGATACGGTTAAACACCTGCATGCCGCTTACAGTAACGGGAGCATTACTGTGTCGGGAAGGTTTTCAACCAATTCCAGTGGTGCCATAAATTATGTGAACTTTTACAATAATCCCGGTACCACAGGACTGGGATCGAATGGTGATTATAAATCCAGTGTATGGACGGCACCTGTTATTGGTACAGATAGTTTTTATGTGAGTATGCCTTACAGCGATTTCAATGTACAGAAAGATACTACTTACCAGCTGGGTATTATGTTTGTTCATATGAACGGTAAAACATCTACCAAAAAATACAACTATCTCATCAGCAATGGTGCACCTGTTATCAATATCGATAACTAAGCCGGTGAGGTTGTATTTTTAATACGGGGTCAATGGATATAACCCTGCTGCATAATGGTTAAACCAAACGGAAAAAAATACAATGATGATGAATAGAAAACTGGCTATGCTTATCCTGGGTGTGTTGTGTATAACGGCCGGGATGGCACAATCCAAGCAGCGGCTATCGCTGAAGTACGGGGCTCAATACACGGGCAAGCGCCAGGATAGTGCTATGAAGCGCTTCAGGGAAGACCGCTTCGGCCAGTTTATTCACTGGGGCCTGTATGCTATTCCCGGTGGGGTGTGGAATGGTAAAACATATACCTATGCAGCTGAGTTTTTAAAATCGAGCGCCCATGTGTCTGATGCTGCCTGGGATTCATTGATGTACCGGTTCAATCCCACGCAGTTTGATCCGAAAGAATGGGCTGGAATAGCGAAGCAGATGGGTGCAAAATATGTGACCATCACCACGAAACACCATGAAGGGTTTTGTCTATGGCCTACAAAATACAGCGCTTTCAATATCAGCAACACACCTTATCACAAAGATGTGCTGAAGCAGATCGTAGATGCCTACCAGGCAGCGGGTATCGATGTACATTTTTATTATTCTGTGCTCGACTGGCATCATCCCGACTGGCGGTATGATATCAAAACGGCAGAAGACAGTATTGCTTTCCGGCGCTATCTTGATTTTGCCTATAACCAGTTGAAAGAACTGGCAGAAAATTATCCTTCAGTGAAATGTTTCTGGTTCGATGGCACCTGGGATAATGCTGTTAAGAAGAACGGCTGGTGGACACTTGCCGTAGAGCAGATGCTGAAACAAGTTCGGCCGGGTATGATTGTGAACAGCAGGTTGCGGGCCGATGATCTTGGCGCCAGGCACCGCGATTCCAATGGCAACCTGATGGGCGACTATGAATCGGGCTATGAACGCCGGCTGCCCACACCCTGCGACACTTTTGTTACTCAGCACGACTGGGAAGCCTGTATGACGATACCGGAAAATACCTGGGGCTATCACCAGGACTGGAGCTTCAGCTATGTGAAAACAGTGCCTGAGCTCATTGAAATGATCGTACGTACAACCGCACTGGGTGGTAATTTCCTGCTGAATTTTGGTCCGAAAGGTGATGGCTCTATCCGGCCGGAAGAAAAAAATATCGCCGCAGGCATTGGCCGGTGGATGCAAACCAATGGAGAAGCTGTTTATGGCTGCGATTATGCCCGTGGATGGCAGCACCAGGATTGGGGCTATTTTACGCAGCACACAGCAACAGGAAAAATATATGCCGTGGTGTTCAATATGCCCTTGTCGCATATATTGAAAATACAAACGCCTGCAGGTATTATCCTTACCGGTAACCATGTACTGGGACATCCATCCGTAAAATATACCATTAAAGAGATCGCTAAAAACCAATACAACCTCTACCTGCCGGATAGTAAAATCAACGAACCATTTGTGATTGTGCTGGAAACAGGCAATACCCGGGGCGGCAAAAATTACCAGGACGCCAAGACATAACCAGGACCCTGCTGCATTTTATTTACTCATGCTACATACTGACACTGCTACTAAAAACACATCATTGATCCTGCCGGCAGCGCTTTCTGCCTGGCAGGATACTATCGTTCAAAACCGGTCAGGCACATATAGTCAATCTCTTTATAGCGTATTTGGGAATGGTGGAAAACTGTCTGCTTCTCTGCAGTTTTACCAGGCGCAAACGATTGCGCATTCTTTTGCAGGCCATATGTTTGCGCTGCTTAAGTAACTATATTTATCATTCCTAATTATTTTGCCGAAAGAGAAAGACTATATAGCCAAACTATGGTTGCTTATTTGCCAGGAAAATGATGCCCGGGCTTATGAGACATTGTTCCTCGAACTATACCAGAAGCTTGTAAGCTTTTGTATAACTTATGTTGAACAAAAAGTTGTGGCAGAAGAAATTGTTGCCGACGTATTTGTAAAGTGCTGGATGAACAGGGCCAGCCTGGCGCATATAAATAATATAAAAGTGTATTTATATGTATCAGTAAAGAACAGGGCATTAAACCATATCCGCAACATGTCTGCACTCAGGCAGATCGATATCGCTTCTCTTGGAGAAGAAGAGATGATCAACGCCTTTTACCAGGAATCCAACCTCGAAAAAAAAGAAATCTTTCTCGCGCTGAATGCTGCGATAGAAATGCTACCCCCGCAGTCGCGTATTGTTTTCAGGATGATCAAAGAAGATGGATTCAAGTATAAAGAAGTGGCAGAGATCCTGGATATCTCTCCCCGTACCGTTCAAACACAATTATTCAGGGCTATAGCACGCTTACGTAAAACGCTGCAGCCATACCTGCTGCAGGACGCCCATCCCTTGTCCGCCGCTTGTGCATCCCATGTAGTATCATTCTTTATTTTATCGTTGTCTTTTTTTTATTGCTTGTAGGCAATCCGGTAAAAATCCGTGTCCTTTTATATGGGGATACGTTCTCCGGGAGAAATGACAAACAAAAGACTAACCGAATTAATTGCAAGAGAACTTCTTGAAAACCTGGTGCCGGAAGAGCGGGATGAGCTTGCTTCGGCATTAGCCACCGATCCGGAACTGGCAAAGGAATACCAGCTGATCAGGGAATTTCTGCTGCAACACCATGAAGCACCCGTAAATGCCCATGAGGCATTGGCGAAAGTTAAAGCAACTATTATACGGCTGGAACAGGATGATGGCACAGGCCGCGTTTCACCTGTTAAGCAATTACCGGGGAAAATAAGCCGGTTCCCCTTTGTTTGGCTGGCTGCAGCCTGCCTGCTGGGTATTACGGCTGTTTTGGTGTTCAGGCTGTATAGTAAAAGCAACAATAACCAGGCACTGGTTTGGATGGAGAAGATAACAGTGAATGGTGTACGCTCGCACCTGGTGCTGGCAGATGGAACAAAGATCATATTGAACGCAGGCAGCAGGCTGGAGTATCCCAGGTCCTTTAATGGTGGCATCCGGGAGGTAAGGCTGAACGGCGAGGCTTTTTTTGATGTGGCAAAAGATGCACAGCATCCTTTTATCATTCATACTGATAAAATGAATATTAAAGTACTGGGTACAAGCTTCAATGTGAAATGCTATGGCGAAGATGCCTATGCAGAAACAACACTGGTGACCGGCGCTGTAGAAATTACACTGAACGGGAGAAGCGAAGACCGCATTACACTGAAGCCGAAGGAAAAGCTGATCGTACATAATAAGAAAACAGATGATTCCACTTCACGTTTATACAGCAGCGGCAGGCAGCCCGATTCATTGCAGAATAGGCAATTTTATACGCTTACCGCAGCCGAAGTATTGTTGGATAAGCATAACAGGGACAGTGTGATGCTGGAAACATCCTGGCTTAATAACCAGCTTGTATTCAGGCATGAACCATTTACTTCCCTGGCCAGGGAACTGGAAAGGCGTTATGGCGTCAATATTTATTTCAGGAATGAAAAAATAAAAGCGTATGTGTTCAGTGGTTTTTTTCAAAGAGAATCATTGATGGAAGCATTAACGGAACTTCAATTGTCAGAGCATTTTCAATTCAGGATACAAGGTGCTGATGTATATATTTATTAACAAGATAACCGTCGCTTATGAAACAGAAACGATCGAAGTAAAAAGGGAACCGGCGTAATACGGGGTTCCCCTTGATGAAAGATAACCAAGTGATTTGTATTTCCAGTACCAGTGGAAATGCGATTAGTTACCCTTAATAATTAAAAGTATGAAAATTTTGAAACATCCGCTGGATGTTAGGGCCAGTTATTGCCTGTTAAAAAAATGCCTTCTATTAAAACTAACGCTTGTCCTGATCTTCTTTTTTAGCAGTAATGCTTTTTCTAATGGTTTCTCCCAAACTAAAGTAACCCTTTCACTTCAATCGGCCCCGCTGGAAAAGGTACTGGCACTTATTGAGAAAAACACACGCTATCATTTCCTGTTCAGCGACAATAAGCTGGAACAGTACAAGGCACCGGTGAGTATTCATGTTAAAGATGAAGAAGTGGTGAATGTACTGTCTATGCTGCTGAAAAATTCGGGACTTGGATTTTATGTACTGAACAATGATCTTATCGTGATCACGGCCGCGGGCAGCCATACCAAAGACGTTATTAAAGGAACGGTGCAGAATGAGAATAAACAACCCCTGCAGGGTGTAACGGTTGTGTTGAAAAGATCAGGTAAAACAGCGCTGACCGATGAGCAGGGCAATTTTACAATAGCTGCAGAAGACGGCGATACCTTGGTGATATCTTATGTAGGATACGGCTCGCAGGAACTGCGTACCGATGGCAAAACTCCCGTGGCTGTTACCCTGCTATCTGCCAGTCAGCAGATAGCCGAAGTAGTGGTGGTGGGCTATGGTACCCAGAAAAAAGTAAACCTTACAGGAGCCGTGAATACGGTTAATACCAAACTGATCGCCAACAGGCCGGTGGTGGCATTGTCCAACGCTTTGCAGGGTGCTGTTCCCGGGCTTACCATCCTTAGCCGTCCCGGCGATGTAGGCAGTGATATCAGTTCTATTACAGTGCGTGGCCGCGGTAACCTGGGTAGCCCTGAACCCTTGTATGTGGTAGATGGTATTCCCGTAACAAGTGGCGATTTCGCAAGGATCACACCAGACGATGTAGAAAATATGTCTGTACTAAAAGACGCTTCCGCTGCTGCCATCTATGGTTCAAGGGCCGCTTATGGTGTTATTCTGGTAACCACAAAAAGAGGAAAGGAAGGAAAAACAGCTGTGAACTATAACGCTTATTATGGTTTGCAAAACCCGGTTACTTTACCACGTTATCTCGGCTCTTATGACTATGCAACATTGTATAACGAAGCGCTGGGCAATGCAGGCAAATCGCCCAAATTCAGCCAGGATGCTTTAACTGCCATACAAAATCATTCCCAACCCGATCTATATCCTGATAACAACTGGTATAAGCTCACGCTGCGGCGCAATGCACCCATCTGGACAAATGAGCTGAATATTACAGGTGGCGGCAAAACAAGGTATTACCTCAGCGGTGCGTATATGCGGCAGGAATCCTTATTCCCCAAGAAAGGGCTGAACCGTTATTCATTGCGGGCCAATACAGAAACAGATGTAAGCAAGATCTTCAAAATAGGTTCCAATATCTCTTTTATCCGTGACGAGATCGTTAACAAGGGCGGTAATGTTCCCATGACATGGCTGGCACGCATGGTGCCACTGGCTGTAAGCAAACAGAGCGATGGCACCTGGGGATCAGTTAACGGCGGATCGACAGATGCTACCATGGGTAATTCAAACCCGCTCTGGCTGATCGACCAGGGGGGCAGAAGCAATAATGCCACCAACCGCGTGCTGGCAGTGGTGAATGCAACACTCACGCCGTTCCGCGGTTTTAAAGTAGAGGGCAATGTATCTTACAATTATGCAGGCACCATCAATTCATCATTTGTAAATACCCGCCCGCAACTGATCAATTTCTTTACTAAACAACCCATCCCGGGTACAGGCAATGCAGTGAACAGTTTAACAGAGTACTGGGAAAATGCCACGACTTTCCTGGCCCAGGTATATGCAACGTATGAACGCACTTTTAATGAGCACACGATACGGCTGATGGGTGGCAGTTCGTATGAAAATTATAAAGACAGGACGATCCAGGTGGTACGGAAAAATTTTCCTACCAACGGGCTGGATGCAATTGATGCAGGTTCTACCGATCCTGTTAATACAACAGCAAGCGGTGGTATTAACCAGCGTGCATTCCGCTCTTTTTTCGGCAGGTTCAACTATAGTTTTGGTACCAGGTACCTGTTTGAGGCCAATATAAGACAGGATGCTTCTTCACAATTTGCACCAGGGCACCGCTCAGGAACTTATCCTTCTGTTTCAGGCGGCTGGCGTATTTCACAGGAATCTTTCATGAAGCATATCAACTGGATCAATGAACTGAAACTGCGCGCTTCCTGGGGCATGCTGGGCAATGTGAACAATGTGGGTTACTATGATTATTTTGATGGCATCAATACCGGTAATGCCGCTTTTTTAGACCAGCACTGGGTAACCGGTGCCTGGCCCGGAAGGCTGCCCAACCCAACACTCAGCTGGGAAAAAGTGAATATGACGAATATCGGTTTGGACGCCTCTTTGTTTAACAGGCATATCGATTTCCAGGTGGATGTGTTTAACCGTCTTACCAAAGACATCCTGCTCAACAATGCCAACGCCATTCCACAGGAAGCGGGTATTAACCAGCTGCCGACTATCAATGCAGGCAAGGTGCGCAACAAGGGTGTTGAATTGAGTGTAACCTACAACAATCATATCGGTGACCTGAACTTTTCTGTGGGTGGCAATTTCACCCGTATCTGGAACAAGGTGGTAGATTTAAATGGTGTGAATGAACTGCCTCCCAGCAGTTACTGGATCAATAGGGTAGGGCAACCCATCGGCTCTTTTTATATGTACCAGGCCGAAGGATTGTTTAAAGACAGTGCGGATGTAAAGAACCATGCTTTCCAAACCGCCAATACAGGTCCTGGTGATATCAAATACAAAGATGTCAGTGGACCCAATGGCAAACCCGATGGGAAGATCGATGGCAACGACAGGGTGATTGCAGGTTGCGATGTGCCGTATAAATATTATGGTATCAATTTATTTGTAAGTTATAAAGGTTTCGACCTGGGTATACTCGGGCAGGGTGTTATGGATGTACAAACTTACCTGACCAATGAATCTTCCACTGCTTTTTTTAATGGATCAGGTATACGTGCCTACGAGCAACAACGCTGGACAAAAGCCAATCCCAATCCCAATGCGTTGTATCCGCGCCTGCTGATCTCTGCTGACAACACACAAAACTCCCCCGATAATGTGTACAGCAGTTACTGGTTATTCAATGCCTCGTATTTCAGGCTGAAATCACTCACACTGGGTTATTCATTGCCTGCATCCGTTACCAAAGCACTGAATGTACAGCGTGTGCGGTTCTATTTTTCGTCGAATAACCTGTTTACTATCCGCGGTGATAAGCGCATGAAAGATTTTGATCCTGAAGAAGCATCAGGCAGCTCTGCTTATCCCCAGCTGAAAACAACAGCATTTGGTTTGAATGTAACATTTTAGTTTTAAAACAACTGTATGAACAAGAAGCACATCATACTGGCCGGCCTGATAGGTACCGCCGGCTTTTTTTCGGCATGTAATAAAAAACTCGATCTTAGTCCCAATAACCAGATATCCACTTCTTCTTTTTTTAAAACGGCCAGTGATGCCAAGCTGGCCCTGAATGGCTGTTATGCTTATCTCGATGGTGATTTCTCACTGATATATAAAGATGCGGAATCTGATAATGCGTATGCACAATATCCCTGGGAAAGCAATGCCACAGCGGTTGCTGCAGGTAATATTACTGCCAATATCGACGAGGGGTATGCCAGCAGGTATGTGGGTATAAGAAGGTTCAATTATTTCCTGGCCAATATCGGTACAGTGCCCATGGATTCGGCGTTGAAGAAAAGATATATTGCAGAAGCCCGTTTTCTGCGCGCATATACTTACCTGAACATGGCCACCATATTTGGCCCTGTACCTTTATTAACCGCGCAGTATACCGATCCTGCAGCAACAGGCATAAAGCCAACACCGGCCGCAGATATCTTCACCTTTGTATTGAATGAGCTTGCTGCAGCCGCCACAGATCTTCCTGCTTCTTACGGTGGCGGCGATGGTAATGAGACTGGCCGTGTAACCAAAGGTGCGGCCCTCGCCATGAAAGCAAGGGCTGAACTCTACACCGGTAAATGGAGCGATGCTGTTACAGATGCACAGGCAGTAATGGGAATGGGGTATAAGCTGTTCAGAACAACACCTTCTTCTGCAGACATGAACGTGGATTATTCCAGCCTGGTCAGCTTCAGCAGCAGCACCGATAAACAAAATTTTTATAAAGGTATCGCCAGTTATGCACAGCAGTTCTGGACGGTCAACAGCAATAACAGCGAGGTTATCCTGAGTGCGCAGTATGCACAGAATGTCAATGCTTCGGGGGTTACAACTTTGTTCCTGCCGGCACAGTTTAACGGATGGAGCTCTGTTACGCCAACACAGGGGCTGGTGAATGCATATGGCGACAGGAACGGCAATCCCGTTACCAGTCTGCCTACACCTGCCCAGCGGGCTGCTTACTACAATAATGGTAATCCTACCTCCGCCTTTTTGAATGAGTTTAAGAACAGGGATACGCGGTTATATGCTTCCGTACTTTTTCCCGGCGCACCGGTTTATATCAATGGCAGCTATACCAGTTTTTCCTGGCCGAAAGGAGGGAACAACACCTCCAAAACAGGCTATAATTACCTGAAGCTGACCGACCCTGCTTACCTGCAGGAATACAATGGCAACAATGATTTTCCCCTGATCCGTTATGCGGAAGTGCTGCTTACTTATGCCGAAGCACAAAATGAAGTATCAGGCCCGGTGGCAGGTGTTTTTGCTGCGCTGAACGATATCAGGGACCGCGTAGGGATGCCTCCTGTTGATCAAACTGTATACAATACCAAGGACAAACTGCGTACACTGATCCAGAATGAAAGACGGATAGAACTGGCAGGTGAGGGGCAGCGCTACTGGGATATCAGGCGATGGAAAATTGCAGGACAGGTAATGCACTCCGAATATGATATCACCAACCAGATAGCACAGTCACGTTTCTGGGATGATAAGTTTTACCTGATGCCTTACCCGCAAACCGCGATAGACAGGAATGCCAACCTGAAAGACGCACAGGCGGCAAAGGGATATTGATAGCAGAAGATGAGTTATATAACAGGGCTGGCTAGTCCGGCCTTATTTAACACCTATGTTCCACACCAGGTCTTGATCTGTACCGGTGAGCTTAAATACAATACACCGCTCAATATATTTCTGTATTTATTCACCTTAAAAATACAACAATGACCAGACTACACTTATGGTTATGCACCGCGATTGTGCTTGCTGCTACGCTAGGTTGCAAAAGATCGTTGATCGATGCACCACCCGGCGGTAAAAAGAACACTGCTTTAACAGGCAGTAACCAGGTCACCAGCGGGCCTTATAACCTGAATGTAATTTATTTTGTACCATCCGACCTGGATACAGTTGCAGGGTACAGGGAAAGACTGAACGGTGTGATGCTGCATATACAGCATTTTATCAGCACCTGGATGAACAAATGGGGATACAACAGTACAGTGGGCTTACCGGCAGATTCTTCGGGCAGGCTAAAGCTGATCCTTATCCGTGGTGCTTTAACCAAAAGCCAGTACCCCTACGATGGCGGGTCGGGTGCAGTAATGAATGAAGTGAATGCTTATTTCACTGCGCATCCGCAGGAAAAATCAAGTGAACATATCCTCGTGATTATGCCTGCCTATTCTTATGGTACCAATGGTGACCCCAGTGGCGGTCCGTTCTATGGCATAGGCCGCTGGTGCTTTGCGCTGGACTATACAGGGCTCGATACCATTAACCTGGGTAAGCCGGATGATAAATTTTCTACCAAATGGATCGGTGGCATGGCACATGAACTGGGGCATGGTATCAACCTGCCGCATAATGGCGGCGCCCAGTCATTGAACGCATTGTACGGAACAACGCTGATGGGCTCTGGCAATTACACTTATGGTAAAGCGCCTACCTATCTTACACCCGCCGATGCGGCTATATTAAGCGTGAACCAGGTATTCAGCAGTGTAACCCGGGCCGACTGGTATGCTTCGCCCAATTGTAAGGTTAAGAAAGTGTATGCGCGTTATGAGAACGGGAACATTATTGTTTCAGGAAAATTCAGCGCAAGCAAAGCCGTAAAGGATATCGGTTATTACCACCGTAACAGGGACAATGATGCCGGTGGGTATACATCGGTAACTTTTGAATCGAAACCCATTGGTGCTGACAGTTTTTATATCAGCATGCCATTGGCTGATTTCAGGGACAAGGGCAATACGAATTATGAGTTCACCATCCGCTTTTGCCATGAAAATGGCAGCATCACTACCTGGACGGCCAATTATGCATTCGCCAATGGTGTACCGGTGATCAATTTCGGTGATAAAATCGTGTATGATAAATCGGCCTGGAGTATTGCGGCTTACAGCTCGCAGGAAACACAACAGGAAGATGGCGCTGCCATTAATGCGATCGATGATGCAGACAATACTTACTGGCATTCCCGATGGAGCAGCAATGCGGCCAGTTACCCGCATTACCTGGTGATCAATATGGGCGCTACACTGGATGTTAACAGGTTTACATTCAGGCAAAGGGAAACCAGGCGTGTGAAAGACCTTGAGATACTGGTGAGCAATGACAACAGCAGCTGGACAAGCCTGGGCAATTTTACACTGCAGGACACAACCGACCCGCAAAACATTGCGTTGCCTTCGGTAATGCAGTTCCGTTATTTCAAGCTGCTAATGAAATCCTCCTACGATGGACAGCAGTTTGCTGCATTATCTGAAGTTGGTACATATAAAGATTAGTATTTCATAAGATGCATGCAACAACCGGCCGGCCTGGCCGGTTGTTGATGTTTTATAGGCCATTACTTTTATTGCAGATCCTGCGCAATGATCAGCGCTGTTGTATTCCAAACGAAATTTTTTAGTACACTTGTACTAATTTTTTTATTTTTGTTTTATATATGCGCTAATGAAGACGAGAGAAAAGATATTGCTTACGGCCCTGCGCCTGTTTAACGAAAAAGGCATTGACGTTATCACCATCAGGCATATCGCCAAAGAAATGGGCATCAGCCATAGCAATATCCAGTATTATTTTAAAAATGCTGATGAAATTATCTCTACCATTTATACCAACCATATTGAAGAGCTCGACGAGCTGGTTGTTTTTGAGAACAATACCCTGCAGGCTCTTCATGAATCGATCGTAGCAGTGCTCACCCATATTTATCATTACCGGTTTATCTATATTCATTTTGTTGTGATCGTGCGCCGGATGCCTGAAATTAAAAAGCTTTACAATAAACGTTTCCAGTACCGGAAACAACAATTCCTGCAATTGTTTAAAATATTCAGGCAGCAGGGGATATTCAGGGACGATATTCCTGCGCCTGTATGGGAAAGCCTGATCACCAACATGTATGTGGTAGGTGATTTCTGGATATCTTCCAACGAGCTCTCTGTAAACCTGAAAGGCAAAAAAGCCGTTGAATATTATACAGAGCTGGTTACGCATATCTTCTATCCTTTTCTTACCGCGCAGGGCAGGCAGGTAATGGCTGCGACCTTAGTGCAGGGGGCTTCTGCCGCGAAAGAAAAAGAATAGCCGGAAAAAATAGCTATCCGTGCATCTTTCTCATTATACCCGTATAATATGGATACTTGATTTTTTCAAAGGTTTCAGCAATGTATTATCGCCATCAGTGATCAATGTATGTACAAGATGTAGCGAGGCAAATTTTAAATACGATTCCCTGCCTATTTTACTGGCATCGCATAGCAGGTAAGTGGCGGCGCTTTGGGCCGCCAGCGCCAGTGTAACAGCCGCTTCTTTCTCACTGTTCGCAAAAAGTCCGCGGGCCGAGATGCCATCTACTCCCAGGAATGCCTTGTTGGCCCTGTATTTCCGGATATGTGCTTCTGCCATTTTACCATGGATGGCCTGGCGTTCCGCATCAAACTCACCACCCACCAGGTTAAGGGAAACCCGGCTGTTCTGCAGCTCGTATACAACTGGTAGCGAATTAGTGATCACTTTTATTTTTTTATTGCGGATAAACTGGCATAACCTGAAAACCGTGCTGCCACAATCCATAAATACAATATCGCCGTCGTGGATATCAGCTGCAGCCCTGCGGCAGATTTTGTCTTTTGCCACGGGGTTTACCGCAGCTTTGTTCACAAACTGGTGCGGTGTTTCCAGGGCATTTACCGGCATGGCACCGCCATGTGTACGGTAAAGCAACCCATCGGCTGCCAGCTGGTTCAGGTCGCGCCGGATGGTGATGGCTGAAATACCCATTTCTGCAGCAAGCTGGCTGATGGATGCTTCGCCGGTCTCTGTTATTTTTTTCAGTATGAATTGTTTCCTTTTTTGAAAGTTCATGCAGGATGTCTATTTTTGATCAAATATGATCAAAAATAATCAAAAATGATCAATATATGAAAACTGCAATCGATATACTGGAAACAACCGTTCTTTCTGACCACTGGTACACACTGAAGAAAATGGTGTTCAACCGTACACGGCCTAATGGCACCGTAGTAAAGCTGGTGAGGGAAGTGTACGACAGGGGTAATGGCGCTGTGATCTTGTTATACAACAGGGCAAACCGGACGGTCGTGCTTACCCGCCAGTTCCGCATGCCCAGTTTTGTGAATGGTAACAATACCGGTTTGCTGATCGAGTGTTGTGCGGGGTTACTCGATAAAGACAATGCAGAAGACTGTATTAAAAGAGAAACAGAAGAGGAAACAGGTTACCAGATCGAGACCGTACAGAAAGTAATGGAAGCATATATGTCACCGGGCTCGGTAACAGAGATCCTGTATTTTTTTGTAGCGGAATATTCAAAAGATATGAAAGTGGGTGCCGGTGGGGGCCTGCCGGATGAAAATGAAGATATCGAGGTAATGGAACTATCTTTTGATGAAGCCCTTGCCATGGTAGCTTCTGGCGAGATCAAAGATGGTAAAACCATTATGCTGCTGCAATATGCCAGCTTAAACAAGCTGTTGTAAAATGTATAACGCAGGTGTTTGATAAATTTTTTTAAATAACGCAAATGAAAAATGAGATGCTCACTGTATTAATTGCCGGACCTTACCGCTCAGGCACGAATGATGATCCGGTACTGATGGCAAGGAATTTAAACCGGCTGGAAGAAGCTGCACTGCCTTTGTTCAGAGCGGGGCATATCCCGGTGATCGGCGAATGGTTTGCCCTGCCTTTATTAAAAGTTGCCGGGTCGGTTCAGCCGGGTGATGAAGTGTACAATGAAATACTCTATCCGGTGGCTCATCGTTTATTACAGAAATGTGATGCAGTGCTCCGGCTGGAAGGCGCTTCAGCAGGCGCCGATGAAGATGTACGGCTGGCCAGGGAAATGGGCTTGCCTGTTTACTATAGCCTTGAAGCATTGCTCAACCGTTCATATTGATGCGGAACTGCTGCTTGTTTCCGCTGCAGCATGATGTGCTGTTAATGTAAAAAACCTCATAAAGATTTCTTTTGTCCGGCAATAGCTGTAATTTTATTCCGGTATACTACTCCTCCGAATTTATTTTGTTCTAAATCATCACTACAGTGTGCGGCCATGAAAAAAGAAATACCCAGGAATGAGGAGATCACTACGCATTATTTTCATTTTTTAGACAAGCATATTGCTGATCTGGTAGATGGAAGGCAAACTGAAATGCTCCATATCAGTGAAATTGCCCGGGAGCTGTGTATTGACCAGGGGCATCTGGGTAATACCGTGAAACAAACCACCGGTAAACACCCCTGTTATTTTTTCGATCTGAAAATAGTGGAAAAAGCAAGGGAACTACTGAAAAACACTTCATTATCGGTGTCTGAGATCGCAAGAAGACTTACATATGATCCATCCAACTTTACCAAGTTTTTTAAAAAATTCACCGGGCAAAGTCCGAAGGAATACAGGGAAAGCCTGCAATAAAAAACTGGAAAGTTCACCAAGCCGGATCGGGAGAATCTTTTGACCTTTCCTCCTGAAATTTAAAACACTAAAAGATGAGCGAAAAATTATTAGCAGGCAAAGTTGCCCTGGTGGCAGCCGGCGCCAAAAACCTCGGTGGTTTGATCAGTCGTGAACTTGCACAGGAAGGTGCAAAACTGGTGGTACATTACAACAGCGATTCCAGCAAAAAAGCAGCAGACGATACCGTTGCCGCCATCAAGGCCCTGGGCACTGAGGCCATTGCCGTACAGGGCGATCTTACAGTGGTAGCCAATGTAAAAAAACTGTTTGATGAAGCCGAAGCAAAATTCGGTAAAGTGGATATTGCTGTGAATACAGTGGGTAAAGTATTGAAAAAGCCTTTCACCGAAACAACAGAGGCCGAATTCGATTCCATGTTCGATGTGAATGCCAAAGCAGCCTATTTCTTTATACAGGAAGCCGGTAAGCGCATCAATGACAATGGTAAAATTGTTACGATCGTTACTTCATTGCTGGCTGCTTTTGCCGGCTATTATTCCACTTATGCAGGCGGTAAATCGCCGGTGGAACATTTCACCCGCGCCGCATCCAAAGAATTCGGGGCAAGGGGCATTTCAGTGAACGCAGTGGCCCCGGGCCCAATGGATACACCTTTCTTCTATCCCGCAGAAACAGATGATTCTGTTGCGTATCATAAATCAGCATCGGCTCTTGGCGGTCTTACGAAGATTGAAGATATCGCGCCGATTATTACTTTCCTGGTAACAAAAGGCTGGTGGATCACAGGCCAGACCATCTTTGCCAATGGCGGTTATACAACACGTTAACTGCCGGAGCGGGGAGTTACTGCTCCCCGCTTTTTTTATTATATTATATGGTCAATGGTAAATTATGCTGCTGAAAATAATCAACGTTGCACTGATGTTAATTGCCCTGTTTATGGGCTTTAAGCAGGGTTGGGCGATGCTTACAGGAAAAGAAGAGATGCTCTCTTTGTTCTGGAAATGGCAGATCGGTAAAACCGGCGTGCTGTTGTTGGGCCTGCTTACGTTGCTTAGTGCAATACTTCTCGTTTTCCCGCAAACCTTTGTATGGGGGAATTTCCTGATGGCAGCAGGTATACTGCTGATCATTTGTTTTCACCTGCACGACAGGGACTGGAAAGCTGTGCTGGTTGAACTGCCGTTTTTCCTGCTGTCCCTGCTGATCATTTTCCTGCAGCACCCCCTGGCTAAAACAAAATAAAATGAAGCATTGTTACTGCCTGTTACTGTTGAGTTTTTGTATAACTGCTGCACTGCAGGGGCAAACGCTGCAAAACACGATCGTCCGCTCTGCAAAAGAATCTATTATGAATACTGATAAGCTGACCAACAAAACCGTAAAAGCTGCGATGGATGCCTGGCAGAAAGCTGATTCAGCAGCCTGGTTATCTTTTTTTACTGCTGATGCCAGGCTATTCGATGATGGCAATCCCCGGGATTTTATGCAGTTCTCCAGGCAGGCTATCGGTCATGAACGTTTTACCAGCATCGATAAGGTGGAGAACGATGGCCTGGATATTTATGGCCGTTTTCATTCCGACCAATGGGGCGATTTCAAAACCTATTTCAAATTCCATCTCAACCATGAAGGCAAGATCGACCGGCTGGATATCGGGCAGGCGGGTTGAATGATGGAGCTGTCATCAGTCAGCAGTTGGCAGTCTGCAGTTGGCAATCGGGACATTGCCGGTTATTCGTTCCTCAATCGCTTTACCGGATTGGCCAGTGCAGCACGGAGTATTTGAAAGCTGATCATCAGCAGGGCGATCAGCATCGATGCAATACCTGCAGCCACAAAAATACCCCAGCCGATAGTAGTATGATAAGCGAAATCCTGTAACCAGTGTTGTGCGCCATACCAGGCAACAGGGCAGGCGATAAGCAATGCGATCAGCACCAGCACCAGGAACTCGGCAGAAAGCAGGGTGAACAGTGAACCGACACTGGCTCCCAGCACCTTGCGGATGCTGATCTCTTTCGCCCTTTGCTCTGCACTGAACAGCGATAAACCGAGCAGGCCCAGGCAGGCGATGAAAATGGCCAGCGCTGCAAACACATTGCAAAGCCGTCCCACGACCTGTTCACTATTATACAGCTTGCGGTATTCTTCATCCGAAAACCGGTAGCTGAATGGAAAAGCCGGGTTTAACTGCGCGTACAATGATGAAAGGCTTTGTAATGCCTGTTGTGTTTGACCGGGGGAAGTGCGAACCAATATATACCCATCATTTTTCTGCTGGCTCATCTTAATGATCAATGGCGCAATTTTCTCATGCAATGATTTAAAATGAAAATCCTTTAGTATACCAATAACAGGCCCTTTGATACCCCATAAGGTCAGGGTATTACCTGCTGACAGGGTAAAGCCCATTCTTTTGGCAGCAGTTTCATTGATGATATAAGCTGTGGAATCAGAAGGGTAAGCAGGTGAAAAATCGCGCCCATAAACCAGGCTGAGCTTCATGGTACGTATAAAATCGGTACTGGTTTGTGCCACAAAAAACTGTATAGGGCTATTGGGTTGCTTGCCCGGCCACTCTACGGTAGTTGTACCCATATCAATATTGGTAGGCGAATCAGAAAGCAATGAAACCTGCTGTATGCCGGGCATCTGCAGCGCGGCCGTTTTAAATACATTGAATTTACCCAGCAGCGCTCCCTCAAACGGAACATAGACCAGGTTTTCCCTGTCGTACCCCAGGTTGCGCTTTTGTATAAAATTCACCTGCCTGGTAATAACAAGGGTGCCGATGATCAGTATTGCAGAAAGTACAAACTGGAATACCACCAGGCCTTTACGCAAAGTAAGACTGGAGCTGCCCGGTTTGAAATAACCTTTCAGTACAAGTACAGGCGGGAAAGAAGAAAGAAAAACAGCAGGATAGCTGCCGGCCAGTATACCTGTGGCCAGTGTAAGTGCTGCAAGTTTCCACCAGAATGCTGACTGGTGTATGGGTAGTGAAATATGTTTACCTGTGAGCTCATTGAAAAAAGGCAACAGCAGGCTGAGCAATAACAAAGCTGCTGTCATGGCAATAGTGCTGATCAATACAGATTCGCCAATGAACTGGCTGATCAGTGCTTTTCTTGCGGCGCCACTTACTTTTCTCACCCCGATTTCTTTGGCCCTTTTCATTGAACGTGCAGTGGCCAGGTTCATAAAATTGATACAGGCAATTACCAGGATGAATACAGCGATCAGGCTGAACAAATGAACATATTCAATGCGTCCGCCTTCAATATTACCATTTACAAAATGACTGTGCAGGTACACATCAGGATAAGGCTGCAGTCCCAGTTCTACCCTGTAGCTTTTGTCCCGGGGGTTATAGAGGTCCAGAAAATGCTGTAGTTTCCTTTCTACTTTCCCTGCGTCGGCACCGGGACGAAGCTGCACATAAGTATGCGGCCCCGAATTATACCATTTACCCACAAATGGATGATCCTGCAGGTAGCCACTCCAACTGATAATATAGTCGAACCGGCGTGAAGAGCGTTCCGGGATATCTGCAAAAACTGCTTGAATGGTAAAATCACGCTTGTTGTCAAAGCGCATGGTTTTGCCCATGGCTGTGGCAGGGCTTCCGAAGATAGCGGTTGCCAGCTTTTCTGAGATGGCCATCGAGGCTATTGTGTTGAGGGCCGTGGCTGCATTACCCTGTACCAGCGGGTAACTGAACATCGAAAAAAAATCAGCACCCGCTGCAGAACCTTCTGCTTTTAATTTTTTTTCACCGCTCTGTAAGGTTGCCGTACCATTTTCATCCTGCATGGTGGCGGCATGCAATACCTCCGGCACTTGTTTTTTTATTTCATCTGCCAGCAGACCGGAGGTTTCATAGTTGCCATCAATTTTATTATCATAGTATTCCCGTTCATACACTTTAAACAGGCGGTTGCCATTTGCATGGAAAGCATCCACAGCTTTTTCCTGCTGCACCCATAATAATATAAGCAGGCTGCAGGCAAGCCCCAGGGCAAGGCCGGTGATATTAAGCAGGGAGAATATTTTGTGTTTCCACAGGTTCCGGAAAGCAATTTTTAAATAGTGCTGTAGCATTCGCGGCATTTTTATTTTAATCGTTAAACCAGATCACCAGAACAATGCCAGTGTGGCTGTGTGTTGCTAATCAATTATTTATGAAAGTGGAGCTGGTTGCGTGTTGTCTGTTTTCAATACAATGATCGTCCGTTTTTACATTTTTATCCTAAATATAATAAAGAAGGTATAATGATAAGCCGTTGAAACAACAGCCGGGTAAGGCTAGCTTTTTTGTGTAGACATGCATTTTTTAATTAATTGATATTCAATTTTCTGTGAATCTATATAGATGCTTTGTAGATGCTTGTAAAAAAAACGTAGATCATCCATAGAGGGGTAAAAAATGCAAAACCTGATCGGGCAGGCTATGTTTGCCCTCTATTCGTGCACTAACCAAAATACAAGTAATGAAAAACAAAACAATTGCAATGGTGGCTTACATCACCCTGATCGGCTGGTTGATAGCCTGGTTCCAGTACAAAGACAAAAATGAAAAAAGCGAGCTGGTACAATTTCACCTGGAGCAGTCGCTTGGCCTGGTGATCGCTTCTTTTGTGCTGGGTATCGTGGTAGGTATTATTGCCAGGATAGTGCCTTCAATCGCCTCGGTTTTATCGCTTGCAGGCATTGTTCCGCTGGTACTGGCTGTGCTGGGCATCATTACTGCATCCAATGAAGTAAACAAGCCGTTGCCCTTGATCGGCCAGTTCTTTACCAACAAATTTGCCTTCCTGAGCAAATAATGTAGTGCAGATGAGGTTGATATAAAGGCCGGCCCCACACCGCCGGCCTCTTTATTGCGGCAGGAAAAATGCATACTGCCGGCTTGTACCGGCCAGGTATTTATACAAATAACCCGGCGGCCTGAACCAATTGTGCCCGGCGGTATGAAGCGGAAAATATACCGTATACATTGTGCTGAAATGCACCCGTTGCAAAATGAACAACCGGCTGGCACAAACTTTGAAACAGGGTCAGGGTACTTGACTATCTGCGGGTATAACAAAGATGCCTGGAGGAAGTTATAACTATAATAACATGAGAAACACACCACCTGACACCAGATTTAAACAACCGGCCGGCAGCAGGGCGACCTTTGAATACGTTAATAAAAATTCCGCACGGCTATGGCCGGCTTTATTTTTCTCTGTTTTTCTTTCGCTGGCCTTTATAACCGGTGCCTTTTTTTATTTTAAAAAACTGGAAAACTGGGAGCTGAATGGCGGTACCATACGCATGAACAGCGCAGAGCAGCTGCTTTACCAGCTGGGAGGTAAATGGCTGAATGCCGGACTGGTATTTTTTCTGGGCGTATTTATATTAATAGCCGGTATACGGCAATGGCAAACCCGCAGGCGGTTAAAAGATGCTGATGTGGTACAGGCCCCTGAACGCATTGCTTCTGCAGAAGAATGTAAAGCAATGCTGCTCGCTAAGGTAAACAGGCAATACCGTACAGCTGTGAACATGGTAAAATACGTATCTTCCACGGCATTGATATTGGCCTTGATTTGCTGGTACCCTTTCTTTTCCGCTGAGGGGATAACCGGCGACCTGCAAACACAGGCTCGTATCACACTCGGTATATTGCTGTTGATAGCAGTGCTGGTGCCATTTGTGTTGTGGTGGAGTGCCGGTAAAAACCGGCAGCTGGTGCATTATATCAATCATGATCCCGGGCAGGTTGTATGGGTTTTTACACAACGTACTACTGTTAACGGTGTACCTTCGGAAGCGGTGGTGCTGGGCGATCATAAAGGCGTATTGCGCCGGATACCGGTGAACATGCGCAAAGGTGAAAACGGGCATCTGTTACTGAATGCAGCCGCACAGGTATTTCCCGGGGCATTACTGGGATATTCGTTTGAACGCATGAAAATGTATAAACGCAATCCATCCGGTTTTACTTATGCCGGTGTATGATGAACAGCTGGCTGTATACCTATTCAACCCAATGTAAAAATGCATGAACGCATATAATAGAACAAGTAAACTGCTGGCATTTTTGCTTTTCGTTTCGGTCAAGATAAAAGCACAGGATACTTCAATGGCTCCCTTACCGGATTCTTCGGCCTGTTTCAGCGCCAACCGTGAAATCATTTTCATTTTACGGGTGTACCACACTTAACACAAGCAGGTGAATAAACTGAAGCATACAATTCAACATACATTCAAAAAGCATTCATCCCATGCCGGAAAAAATTTTACTGGAAACCGCGAACCTGCGATCAACCCTTTTCGCTGTGGTAGAGCAGAACAATGAGACAGCCTATTTTTATATTTATCCTGCAGAGGAACTGGCAGAGCGCTACCCGGTACGGGCCTGCTGGCTCCGCAACCTGGTACCTGCGCCGGCCAGTGTGGATGTTCATGCGATGGAAAATGGAGAGGCACCTGTATTACCGGCTGCATTTTGTAAGCATCCTGCAGGCAAAGAACCATTGCTGGACAGCAGGCTTTCAGTAGTCTGGTTTCCTGAAGATGATGGCGCTGCACTGCTGTACAATGACAACCTGCTGGCAGTGATCCCGGGATGGAGCTTGTACCTGGAACGCCCGGTAAGCTATGCAGCAGATTGTATTGCCGTATGGAATGAAACATTGTTCCCGCTGGGAGAAGCAGATAACAATATCCTGTTTGCGAAAACAGCTGCTGCCAGCACATTCTGGCAGCAATGGAATACAGCGCAGCAGGCCGCTTCGCCCTGGAACAGTATCCAGGAATATTTTCTGTCACGCTATGAAAAATTATTTGGCAGGCACCAGCAGTACTATGCCATTGATGGCGGTTACTGGCCACCGATGGCTTTTGCCAGGTTCGATCATAACAACACGGCTATCCTCCTGACGCTGGGCCTAAGCATCCGCCCCATGCCATGGGTAGATTACCTGTATGAAGAGCCTGCGGGATTCAGAAGAATTGAGCTGGGACTGGCAGTAGATAAATCGCAATACACAGAAGAACAGATTATGCAAATGGCGCAGGGGATAGCAGGCATTGCTGATATGCCCTGGCGTAAAATAAGCTGGCTGGGCGAAGGGCATACCATCAGCTCTGGCGGTGTACCTGCTCCTTTTGAAAGTTTTATCCTGAGCGCTTCTTTATATAATGGGCCTTCAATGCCGCAGCTGGAAATGTATCAGGAAAAAGTAAACCTGTTATGGGCCGTTCCGGTGTACAGGGAAGAACGCGATTTTGCACATGCCAAACCCAATGGCGGGTATGAACTGCTGGAGCAACTGATCAATGACGATGTAAACTGGATCGTGCGGAAAAGAAGATCACTGGTAAGTTAAACAAAACAATTCCTGCCTCACTGCAAACAGCTGGTTGCACGAAAAAATAAAGACGAAAATAAAATGGGTGATCACAATATTTCCATTGTACCGGATAAACTGGTGTACCCGGGAAAAGAACAGAAAGCTGCGGAAATACTTGAATGGCTGGTGAAAGAAAAAATTGTACAACCTGTATTGTCCGATTGCATATTGTCGATGAATAAAATGGGGTATGCTATTGACGAAGGTGCGAAGCAGGTGCTGTTATACCCTGATTCAGGAACTCCTTTTCAATTGCTGACCAACGGCCTCGAAATTATATTGGAACGAACAGTATTCCATACAGGTGAAAATGGCCTGGATGAAGTGGTTTGTCCATCCTGTGCTGTCAATATCGGTAACCTGGAAACCGGCGATGAAATAAGCGGGTGGCTAAATGAATGGTATTTGAATGGCACAGCAGAAATGGCCTGCCCTTCCTGCAATAAAAAGCACGTGTTGAACGGATACATTTACCAGCCGCAATGGGCATTCAGCGACCTGGGTTTTTCTTTCTGGAACTGGGAAATGGTGACTGATCCATTCCTGGAAACATTCAGTGAGAAGCTGGGCTGTCCTGTAAGAGTGGTGCATGTAAGTATATAATGCATGGTTGATTTAACGTTTGTATAAACCGGCGGACGTTTTTATCAGCTGGTTTTGTGTACAGCAGAACGAGGTATGGTGCACGCCGTTTTTTTGCACTGCCCAGGCATAATCGTATTGATATGCTCTAAATAAATGCCGCAATGGATAACCGGAAAAAAAAGTCCCAGGTAAGTAAACTTGCTTTTATTATCAGCCTGTGCTTATTTACGCTTTCTTTAACACAGCATGCTTACTGCACTTCAAAATCCTGCACAGGTTCTTTAAGTGCATTGCTTGCCGGCTGGATGGGGATCCTGGCAGGCAGTACTGCCTGTTTTCCCTGGCTGGCAAATCCGCTATTGATAACTGCATGGATGATCAGAAGCAAAAAGCCGCTGCTTGCACTGGTATGCAGTATTGCTGCCTTCGTACTTTGTTTGTCGTTTATGTTTGCTTCTGTTATTATGGAGGATGAAGCAGGCAATAACTATCCTATTTATGGTTGGAAGCTGGGCTACTGGTTATGGCTGGCCAGTGCAGGTATGATGCTGGTCAGTAATCTGCTGTTGCGTTTTTCCGTCAGCAGGCGCTGGACAATAGCCTGAAGGCATGCTGCTTGTTTCCTCAGACAATCATTGAATTAATTCAGATATTTCTTTTTTAGTGAACACCATGCTTAAAAAACTAAGGTATACTGCGCTGGGTATTCTGCTGGCCTGTACCGCATCAGTTGTATCCGGCCAGCAGGCTGATGCAATTAACGAGCAGCTCGTGCCATTTGCCGATGCTACCGGCAAATGGGGATACATGGATGCTGCCACGCATCATGTTGTTATTCAGCCGGCGTATTATAATGTAGAGCTTTTTAAGAACAACAGGGCAGTTGTATCTGTGTTTAATCCTGCGGCAGTTGGTACTTCCGAGTATGAATTGTATGGTCTTATTGATACTGCAGGGCGCAGGCTGCTGCCTATGGAGTACACAGGGTTTAACAATACGGTGCAAACCGAAGACGGCAAGCGGCTGGATGGTGTGATGAAATTTTTCAGTGCAAACAAGTATTGTGTTATCGATTCTGCCAACAGGCCGTTGATCCCAACCGGCGACTATAAAATGGTGCGCTTGTTCAGTCTTCATCACCTGCTGGCCGATAACAATACTTTGTATGCGTATGGCCGGCCTTATACTGTTCCACCGGGTTTCGAAGTGGAACGGATAGATACAAACCGGCAGTACTTTTTTTTGAAGAAAGACGACCTGCATCATGGGGTTTACAGTTGGTCGGGTGCTGTTATTGTTCCTGCCAACTACCTGCATATTCAAGCAAGTGACAGTGCCGGGCGGTTGCTGGCCATGCGCCCTGCAGATACTTCTTTTTATGGTAAAAATGAAGCGGAATTACTGGCATTCCTGGACCCTGAAAAAGGAAAAGAAACTATCCTGTGCAGCACCGACCTGTACGATACCGGCGGTAACCTGATCGCCAATTTCCGGTCGCGTTATGAACCGGATCTAGGTGATAGCCTGGCGCATTTTACAGAGAACGGCGTGGAAAAATACATCAGCCTGGCTACTGGTAAAGTATTGCCGCATGCGCCATCCGGCGGCAACACTAAGTACACCATTTTTACCCGTGTAATGAAAGCACAAAGGCATGGCAATGAAGAAGACAGCAAACTGCATGGTTTAATGGACAGCAGCGGCCATATCCTGGTTCCGCCATTGTACAGTAAGCTGGAAATGCTGGATGAACATTGCATCATTGCACGCCTGGCTAAAAACGGCCATTCAGGCACGCTTGATGTGCATAACCGGGTAGTGATCCCTTTTCGCTATATTTCTATCGATGCGTCGCGTAGTGGCCGCCTGATCGCTGCGGACAGCAGCGGTAAATATGGTATGATTGACCGCGAAGGAAATGTGCTGATAAAGTTTGTATACGACCTGTATTTTTATTTCCAGGAAAACGGGCAGGCTATGGTATACCGTTCAGGCAGGCAGGGCGTGATAGATACAACCGGTAAAACCATTATCCCGGTTGAATATTCATCCATAAATAATACAAGGGAGCTGGAGAAGACCAGCCGCAGTTTTTATGCGGTAGAGAAAAACGGGCAATGGGGTATGCTGGACAGCACCGGTAAGCTGCTGATACCATTGCAATACGGCTATGTATACCCCGGTGAGGGCACAGCAGGTAATAACTGGATGCTGCTGGAAGATGAGCAGCGCGAGCACAGGGGCGCTATCAACCTGCAAACAGGTGATACAATACCGGTTAAATACACCTCTCTTGCATTTAATGAACAGTTGATCGCAGCGGGTATTTACAATAATGGTAATTACCAGTACGACCTGCTCGATAAAAACGGCCGCAAGCTACCGCTGGAAGGCCTTACCGACCTGCGTTTCCAGGACGGCTACTGGATAGCGCAGAAAGGAACGCTGATGGGTTTGCTCAACAGTGAAGGCCGGGAAATACTCCCGTTCAAATACTCTTATCTATGGGTAGATAGCCCTCATTTAATAAAAGTGGAAGAAAACAAACAGGTGTTTTATATAAACACAAATGGTACAGCATACAAAATGCCTGGATAAAAGGATATGATGGATAACCGTGCCGGTTTCCCGGTGATCCGGTTTCGATGTTTTGCCGCTGCTTCCCTGCAGATAAGGCCACTCCGGAATATTTTTCCCGGTCATATGGTCAACATATGCCTTCTTATAAAATAATTGTTCATCTGACATATAAAAACAGTTTGAAAACTGCCTGCGGAGATAGTAAATTGTAGCCCGATTGTAATTTTTAATCACTAATCTACATCTACAGGTGAGAAAAGCAACACTGTTATTCATGGCCGGCATTATGCTGGCCGCAACCTTGCAGGCACAGCAGGTACATCACCGGTTTGAACTGGGCGATTCTGCTTTTTTACTGGATGGTAAACCGTTCCAGATGATCTCAGGTGAAATGCATTATCCCAGGGTACCCCGCGAAGCATGGCGCCAACGGCTGAAAATGGCTCGTGCTATGGGTTTGAACACTATTGGTACATATGTTTTCTGGAATATACATGAGCCGCAGAAAGGACATTATGATTTTTCAGGTAATCATGATATTGCCGCTTTTATCAAAATGGCACAGGAAGAGGGGCTATGGGTGGTGTTACGGCCAAGTCCGTATGTATGTGCCGAATGGGAATTCGGCGGCTATCCTTACTGGCTGCAGAATGAAGATGGCCTGGTGGTACGCAGTAAAAACAAGCAGTACCTGGATGCTTACCGCCGGTACATTGATGAAGTGGGCAGGCAACTGGCACCACTGCAGGTAAACCATGGCGGCAATATACTGATGGTACAGATAGAAAATGAGTATGGCTCGTATGGCAGCGATAAGGAATACCTGGAAATTAACCGGCAGATGTTTAAAGATGCAGGTTTTGATGGCCTGCTGTATACCTGCGACCCCGCTGCTGATGTGGCCAAGGGACATTTGCCGGGATTGCTGCCTGCAGTGAATGGGGTAGATGATCCTGAAAAGGTAAAAGCCCTTGTTCGTGCCAACCACGATGGTAAGGGACCTTTTTATATAGCCGAATGGTACCCGGCCTGGTTTGACTGGTGGGGCACCAAACACCATACTGTTCCGGCTGCTGAATATGTGAATCGCCTGGATGCGGTGCTGGCCGCAGGCATTTCTATAAACATGTATATGTTTCATGGAGGAACAACAAGAGACTTTATGAATGGCGCCAATTACAACGACCAGAACCCCTATGAACCGCAGATCAGCAGTTATGATTATGATGCACCGCTGGATGAAGCCGGTAATGCCACAGATAAGTTCATGCGCTTCAGGGAAGTGATCAGCCGCCATCTGCCTGCAGGCCAGGTATTGCCCGATGTGCCCAGGCCAAGACCAGTGATCACGGTTCCTCCGGTTCGGTTTACACAAACGGGCAGTTTGTTCAGCCTGCTGCCTTCACCGCATAAAAATGCCACACCCCTGAGCTTTGAAGCCATGAACCAGGCTTATGGTTTTGTATTGTACCGCACCACACTCGAAGGCAATACATCCGGCTGGATCAGGATGAAAGACCTGCGGGATTATGCGATAGTATTCGTCAACGGAAAACGGGTGGGCATTGCAGACAGGCGTTTGAAGCAGGATAGTGTACAGGTTAGTTTGCCGCCTGGCAAGGTAACGCTGGATATATTAGTGGAAAATCTCGGGCGTATCAATTTTGGGCCTTACCTGCTGCAAAACAAAAAGGGTATTACAGAGAAGGTATTGTTTAACAATACCGAGCTGAAGAACTGGGAAATGTTCCCCCTTCCTTTCAACAACATTAACGCATTACAGCTGAAAAACAGCGGTACTGCCGGTGATGCGCCTGTGGTAAGAAAAGGAAGTTTCAGCCTGTCACAAACAGGAGATACTTATCTCGATATGCATGCATGGGGTAAGGGTTGTGTTTGGATCAATGGCCATCACCTGGGCCGCTACTGGCAAACAGGGCCGCAGCAAACACTGTATGTACCTGCCGAATGGCTGCATAAGGGGAAGAATGAGGTGGTGGTACTGGAGCTGATCAGGCCTGAACAGCAAACCCTGCAGGGCATTGATCATGCCATACTCGATCAGCTGCAATAAGCAACAGGGCTATTCAGTATAAAACCAGCCACCGGCTGGTTTTTTTGTGGAATATGCAGCGCTGTTTAAGCAGCTTGCCAGCAGTATCAGCTACAGCCCCTTTGTCTATGCCATCACCGATCGCTCAGCCGTTACCCGCCTGTACTGGTCCGCAGGAATTAGCTTTTTGCACGAATGGGTATAAAAATGGCGGGTGTAGCAGGGCTGGTATACTGATCCGTGGAAAAAATACCACTGAAATAAGCAGCTGTATTGCATTTGATTTTTAATATTGTATAAATTACACTTAATAAACCGTCCCTGTTTTATTTTATGCTTGTTATGATACGTTGTATAATAAAAAAAATGGCAGCTTGCCTGTACGTATTGCTGGCGGCCTTGCCGGTAATGGCGCAAACGCTTGTAGTGAAGACCGGAGAAACCAAAGCGACTATTTCACCCACCATGTGGGGCATTTTCTTTGAAGACATCAATTTTGCTGCAGATGGTGGCCTGTATGCCGAACTGGTGAAGAACCGCTCGTTTGAATTCAGTATGCCGCTGATGGGCTGGCAGGAGCAAAAAAAAGATGGCGGTGAAGGTACTGTGCTCATTGAGAACAGGGACGAAACAGGTAACAATCCCCGCTTTGCAAGGCTGAACCTTATATCGTCACAGGGAGCATATGGCCTGGTGAATGAAGGTTTCAGGGGAATGGGGATACAGAAAGATCATCAATATCATTTTTCTGTGCTGGCAAGAAGGGGAGACGGTAAAAACACAGTTATGCATGCCGAACTGCTGGATGAAAAAGGCAATACCATCGGCACAGGCTCAATAACCATACAGGGCAGTGAATGGAAACAATACCGGGCATCTTTTACTGCCGGTGCTACTACAGCAAAGGGCAGGCTGCGTATCTGGGTAACAAACCAGGGCATTACCGATATCGACATGGTATCTCTTTTTCCACAGGATACCTGGAAGCAGCGCCCCGGTGGACTTCGTGCCGACCTGGTTCAGCTGCTGGCCGATCTCAAACCTGGCTTCCTGCGTTTTCCCGGGGGCTGTATTGTGGAAGGCCGCGATTTACTGAACCGTTACCAGTGGAAGAAAACAGTGGGCGATATCAACCAGCGCAAACTGATGATCAACAGGTGGAATACCGAATTCAGTCACCGCGCTGCGCCGGATTATTTTCAATCGTTCGGACTGGGCTTTTATGAATACTTCCTGCTGGCGGAAGATATTGGTGCATCGCCGCTGCCTATTCTCAACTGCGGTATGGCCTGCCAGTTTAATACGGCTGAAGTAGTACCAGCTACTCAGCTCGATCCATTTATACAGGATGCGCTGGATCTGATTGAATTTGCCAATGGCGATACTGCTACCACATGGGGCAGGCTGCGTGCGCAGATGGGTCATCCTGCACCCTTCGGTTTAAAGATGCTGGGTGTGGGCAATGAACAATGGGGCCCGCAGTACATTGAACGCTACCGCTTATTTGCCGCTGCTATCAGGCAGCACTATCCTGGTATTAAAATGATCAGCAGTACCGGCCCCGATCCCGACGGCCCCAAATTCAATTACCTGAACGATACCTTGCGCAGGCTGCAGGCTGACTGGCTGGATGAACATTATTACCGCAAACCGGAATGGTTTTTAAAGCAGGCTACACGGTATGACCAGTACGATCGTAAAGGACCAAAGATCTTTGCAGGCGAATATGCAGCACACGATGCCGGTGTTACGGATGCACTGCACAAGAACAACTGGAAAAGTGCACTGGCAGAAGCTGCTTTTATGACGGGCTTGGAAAGAAATGCGGATGTAGTGCAGATGGCCTCCTATGCCCCCTTGCTGGCGCATGTTGATGGCTGGCAATGGGCCCCTGACCTGATATGGTTCGATAACCTGCGCTCTTACGGAACACCCGATTATTATGTACAGAAATTGTATGCCCGCAACAGGGGCACACAGATTGTACCCATACTGATGAACAATGAAGTGATAGCCGGGCAGGATAGTCTGTATGCTTCTGCCTGCAGGGATGCACAAACGGGTGAGCTGATCATTAAAATAGCCAATACCTCCCCGCAAACACAAACAAGACAAATTAAAATAGCGGGTGCTGGTAAACTGGCTGCAACTGCACAGCTTACTGTATTGCAAAGCAGTGACCTGTATACAGTAAATTCACTGGATGCGCCACTGAACATTCACCCGGAAGAGCAGGTGCTGAATAGCACGGGTAAACAGTTTTCTTTAAACCTGGCGCCGTATTCATTCACAGTGTTCCGTGCCAAGTTGCAATGATAATGTCATATAGTACGGGCGTTATTGCCCGGACAGTTGCTATATAAAATACACGATACAAACGGCCATGTCCAATAATGCGGCATGGCCGTTATTTTTTGTAATCAACTGTTTCGCACGCTACAATTTGTTAACATTAAAATTGATTCCGGGTGTTGTAGCATGCTGTAAAATGTAGCTAATTTTATCAGCACGAGATTTCTTTACACTGCTGAATCCGGTTGAATATGTCTAAACAAAAAATTCTCCTGGAGGTATTTGTAAGCCTGCTTTACCTGCTCTTTCTATATGCAGGCCTGAGCCAGTTATTCAACTTTGCCAGTTTCAGCGATCATATGCACAACCAGGCTTTTCCTGATATATACAAGCCTGTTGTTGTATATGTGGTACCGGTGTCAGAGCTGTTGCTTGCACTGCTGCTGATGTTTATAAGAACAAGACGGGTTGCGTTGTGGGGAGCATTGGTATTGCTGCTGTTGTTTACTGGTTATATAGTATTGGTATTGTTTAATTTTTACAGCCGTGTGCCTTGTTCCTGTGGCGGCATACTGTCGTATGCAGGCTGGTTCAGTAACCTGCTTTTCAATTTGTTTTTTATACTGGTTACAAGTATTTGTATTGTTGTCGCAATGAAAAACAGTCACACCGTACTCCAACCGCATGCACAGCAGGGATCAATGCTGAAGCATGAATAATCCGGCCTTTGTTTTAACCATTACTGCCTGCTCATCTTATTACACGCGTGTGTACAGGCCTTGCCATCACCTGTATAAAAAGGATGGGATTTTTTAACACAAATAACTGAAACAATGAAAAAGCTACAACTGGCTTTAATAGCCATTGCTACTGTATTGGGGGTAGGTGGCGCCATTGCATCAGGCAAGGCACACCGGCACCAGGCTGTTTTATATAAATACCTCGAAGATACTCCACAGCCTATCACCGTTAATCCGGTCCATGACCAGGATCCCACACATTACCAGGTGATCACTAAGTCTTATTTCTGTGATGACCGGATAGATCCGTATAACTTTTGTACATATACCTTGAACAACGGTATTTTTTACGGGTATGAAAGCGGATTGTACCAGGAATAGCATATTACTGGTAACAACCTGTATTTGTTGGTAATTGCAGGGCGGGCACTGGTATGCAGGCAGATCTTTTTCCTGGTTTTTGCAGCATCGATTCTGCTGAAACAGGTATCGCATGTTGAAAAAAAATGAAGCTGCCAGCAATAGCTGAACGAGAGCTGCAGAAACGATCTCTTGCATCCCGTTTGTATTTTTCCCGCAGTAATTGATGCTATGTGCGTATTGTGATAATAATAACGATAAACATTTGCGTACATAATTGTAACAGCCCCGGCAATAAAGCCGGGGTTTTTGTTTTTAGCAGGTAATGGCAGGAATGGTGGGAAAGGTTTCCTGCTGTCTGTTGTTCCGGAATAAATTCAGCTGAACACATTGTCGTTATGCGGAAAATAAAAAAAGATCTTTCGCATAAAAATATAGTGCAAGCAGGGGCAATGGCGGGTGGTTGCAGTGAAACCGCGTATTGTCCAATCATTCCCGCTTTCCGTCCCTTTTTATTCAGTCGCAGTTCCAGTTCCTTTGCATCATGTTGATCAAAGGGATCACGTGTTAAAAACAGATACTATGTTACAGATAAAGAAAATCGGATCTATACTGGAAGAGCGGATCAGCAAAACAGGTATTGTATTGGATGTGCGGGCCTGGGAACCGGCTACTTTTTTTGAAGTAGACCTGCACCTGCCTTATGCAGATATGACCAAATGGAAAGAGGTGCAGCATGTGAAATGCAGGGTGGCAGATTTTACCTATCGCGACTATACACCAGCCGGCTGGGATGCTGATACCAGAACATGTACGCTGTACATTAATGCATCACAGGATGGAGCGGGCAGCCAATGGGTGCGTTCATTAAAGAAAGGCGACCTGTTCACTTACCTGGGTATTGGCCCTACTTCGCATAAACCTTTACCCGGCCAGAAAATTACCTGCCTGGGTGATGAAACAGCGATCGGGCATTTTTTGGCATTGCAGCAACTGGCAGGTGAAAGCAACCGGCTGCAAGGCGCTATCGCACTGGCACAGGAAGCGCATTGCAGCCAGCTGAAAGCCTATCTGCCATTGGAACTGATGCCACTGGTTAAAACAGATCCCGGCGGGCAGGATGCATTATCTCTCTGGTTGTATAACCAGCCACAAGAACCTGCAGATACAGTTTTTTATATTGCAGGGCATACACCCACCGCTGCGAAATTGCGCAGGGAACTCAAGCAGATGCAGTTTGACCGTACAAAAGTAAAAGCGCATGGATTCTGGGCCTGAGTAAGCCTGTTCATGCCCTTGCACAAAGGGCATGAACAGGTTACTGTTGCGCCGGACGGCATGCGCAATAAAAACGGCAGGTGACCATACCGCCTTTGGTTGCAGTGTATGGATGCAGGTTTAACTGCTATACGGTTAGTTGGCAGAATTGGCCAGTAAAAGGGCCAGTAAGGTGTTCAGGTAACGGGTAAGCCTGGGTTGTATCAGTGCATTGAAATCTTCTGTAGACAGGTTGCCGAGGTGATGATAACTGCAATAGAATTGCTGATCAATCACGGTATTGGCAATAGTACCTACCATCGTGTTTAAAATAAAAACAGCATCGATCTCCTGCTTTTTAAAAAGATGCTTCTCTTGTCCTTCCAGTATAATGGTGTGAAGCGCATCTGCCTGTAGTTTTTTAATAGATGCCACTGTTTGAGCCACCACCGGGTTTTTGGCAATGAACTGCTCTGCCAGTATAATTTTATAAAACTGCTGTTGCAGTATAGCCCTTTCAATATTCTTGGTAATGATCTGTTGCAGTTTTTCAATAGGAGAGAGCGCTGTATTATGCAGCACGCTGTTGACCCTGCTTACGATAATAGATAAGCCCAGCTCAAACAGGGCTTCCAGCAGTTTTTCTTTCGAGCCGAAATAGTAAAAGATCATCGATACATTAATGCCGCCCGCATCTGCTATATCCCTCATAGAGGTGCCGTCATACCCTCTTTCCGAGAAAAGCCTCTCGGCCGTTTGCAGGATATGCGTCCTTTTTTCTATACTCATGGATCGTCCTTTCCGTAAAGTTAAACAAACGTTTGATTATTTTTCATTTTTTATTTTAAGTTTTGAAAGTTCCAGGCAAACAACCTGTTGTGGCTTTCAACTACTGCTTTTTCTCTCCTGGTTTTATTTTTTTCTTTTTGGATCGACAGATTGTTGACAGAATCCGTTGCGTGCTTTGTATTGTTTTTAAAAACCATTCAACGTATCGTTGCCATTGAACCCATGCATGGGAAGATGCTTCCTGCGAGGCATTGTGCAAGGGTGCTGTCTGCCATTGAGAAATATACAACAACAGTATAGTGCTGTTGAAGACAATAGATTTTATCCTATCAATAAATAACAATAGTATGTTACAGCAAAAGGTCATCAACCGGATGCCCGTACTCGTTTTGGCTGTCGGAATCGCCGTACTGGCATTGGGTTGTCATGCCAATGCAGGCAATGGACAGGAAGAAATGCCGCCACAGCCACTGCCCGTGATCGCCGTTGACACAGTGGCCACAACTGTTTATAAAGATTATACCAGCGCACTCGAAGGCAGGGTGAATGTAGAGATACGCCCGCAGGTAGATGGCTACCTTCAGAAAATATTTGTGGATGAAGGTGCCTATGTGCAGGCTGGCCAGCCATTGTTTAAAATAGATGACAGGCCTTATGCAGAGCAGTTGCACAATGCCACTGCTGCACTGCATATGGCAGAAGCCAACCTGTCAAGCGCACAGATAGAGCTGGATAAATATGCACCACTGGTGCAGAACGGTGTGGTGTCGGATATACAATTGAAAACAAGCCGTGCCGCTTTTGCGTCGTCAAAAGCAAGTGTAGAACAGGCGAAAGCCAATGTGCAATCTGCCGGTATCAATCTCGATTATACACTCATCAAAGCACCGGTGAGCGGTTTTATCGGCAAAATCCCGTTCCGTATCGGAAGCCTGGTAGGAAAATCGCAATCACAGCAGCTTACAACATTAACCGATGTGCAGGAAATATATGCCTATTTCACCATGGGCGAAACAGATTTTATCCGTTTCAAACAGCAGTATCCTGGTAATACACTGCAGGAAAAACTGAAACAGCTGCCACCGGTAACCCTGGTGCTGCCCGATAACAGTGAATACCCGCAGAAAGGAAGGATATCGGTGATCAACGGGCAGTTTGATAAGAACACAGGCTCTATCAGCCTGCGGGCTACATTCCCCAACGCACAGGGCCTGCTGCGTGCAGGCAATACCGGAAAGATAAGGCTGCCAAGCCGTTATGCCAATGCCATGCTGATACCACAGGCTGCTACTGTAGAGCTGCAGGAGAAAGTGTTTGTGTATACAGTGGCCGACAGCAACAAGGTGAAAAGGAACCTGGTCACTGTAGCCGGCAAAAGCGGCAACAATTATATTGTCAGTGATGGTGTAAAACCCGGTGATAAGATCGTTGCTTCCGGTGTTGACAGGCTACAGGAAGGCGCGGTGATCCAGCCGCAGTTAACCAGTGCAGACAGCCTGCATGCCAGCAGGTAAACAGCCTGCAGATAAAGGTATTATTGAACCAGGAAAACCGGCAACTGCCGGTACATGAAAATATTGTTTATGCTAAAGAAGTTTATCGGAAGGCCGGTGCTGGCCACCGTTATATCGGTGATATTGCTGATACTGGGCATTGTGGGTATTACCCAGCTACCCATTACCCAGTTTCCCGACATCGCACCGCCCAGCGTGCAGGTCACTGCAACCTATCCCGGCGCCAATGCCGAAACAGTGGCACGCGCAGTAGCACCTTCGCTGGAAGAAGCCATTAATGGTGTGGAGAACATGACGTATATGACCTCCGAATCAAGTAATGACGGCTCACTGAACATCACCATTTATTTTAAACTGGGCACTGATCCCGACCAGGCTGCTGTGAATGTGCAGAACCGTGTGGCACAGGCCAACAGCCAGATGCCTGCAGAGGTGATACAGGCAGGTATCACCACGGTAAAACAACAGAACAGCATGATCTCGCTGATCAGCTTGTACAGCGACAGCAAGGATTATGATGAAACATTTTTGCAGAACTACGCGAAGATCAATATCGTGCCCGAGATCAAAAGGGTATCTGGCGTAGGACAGGCAACTGTGTTCGGTAACAAGGATTATTCCATGCGTATCTGGCTGAAACCCGAACGCCTTGCTGCCTACAATCTTTCCCCCCAGGAAGTGATGGCTGCTATACAGGATCAGAACCTGGAAGCGGCTCCCGGGAAATTTGGTGAGGGCAGCAGGGAAGCAATGGAGCTTGTAATTAAATACAAAGGCAAGCTCAATGAACCCACACAGTTTGAAGATGTGGTGATCCGCTCTAATGCAGACGGATCGGTACTACGGCTGAAAGATGTGGCGCGCGTTGAGTTCGGCTCATACAATTACTCTTCCGGTTCGCAGTGGAGAGGCAGGCCCAGTGCGGGTATTGCCGTGTACCAGATGGCCGGATCCAATGCCAACCAGGTACAGATAGCGATACAGGAAGTGCTGAAGAAAGCTTCCAAATCGTTTCCCAAAGCGGTTAAATATGATATACCCTACAGCACCAAGCGCTCACTGGATATGTCAATCGACCAGGTAAAACACACCCTGATCGAAGCGTTTATACTGGTGTTTGTAGTAGTGTTTATTTTCCTGCAGGATTTCCGTTCAACACTGATACCTGCCATAGCCGTACCGGTTGCCATTGTTGGTACTTTCTTTTTTATGAATGTACTGGGCTTCTCCATCAACCTGCTTACGCTTTTTGCGCTGGTACTGGCCATCGGTATCGTGGTAGATGATGCGATCGTGGTGGTAGAAGCGGTGCATGCTAAAATGGAGCACAAGAACCTGCCGGCAAAGGCCGCGACGTTATCGGCCATGAGTGAGATCACAGGTGCCATCGTTTCAATCACACTGGTGATGTCGGCTGTGTTCCTGCCCATCGGGTTTATGAAAGGCCCCACGGGTGTGTTTTATCGGCAGTTTGCTTATACACTGGCTATTGCCATCGTTATTTCTGCAGTGAACGCATTAACGCTTAGCCCTGCATTGTGTGCGTTGTTCCTGAAGAATACGCATGTAGCGCATGATGGTGTGCAGCCTGTAAAAAAAGGCTGGGGTAACCGTTTCTTCGCAGCATTCAACACCGGGTTCTCGGCTTTAACAGGAAAATATGTAAAGAGCCTGAAATTCCTCACCCGGCATAAATGGCTGAGCCTTGGTGGACTGGCAGTGGTATTTGCCGCCACTTTCTGGATGCTGAGAACAACGCCTACCGGTTTTATTCCTGATGAAGACAATGACTTTTTGATGGCGACCGTTACACTACCTGTAGGTGCTTCGCTGGACAGGACCAGCATAGCCCTGGACAGCGCGGAACACATGATGCGCAAGATGGCGCCTGTGGAAAATGTGATGACCATTTCAGGTATCAATATCTTAACCGGTGCAGCATCTCCTTCGGCGGGTATTTGTTTTATCCAGCTGAAACCTCTGAAAGAACGGGGAGCTGTTACCAATATCAATGCTATTGCCGGTATGCTGAACCAACAGTTAACGGCTATACATGCTGCTTCTTTCTTTGTGCTTACCATGCCAACCGTGCCGGGCTTTAGTAATGTAGGCGGCCTGGAACTGGTACTGCAGGACCGCAGCTCGGGTAGCCTGCAGAAGTTCAATGAAGAAACCAACCAGTTTACAGCAGCATTGATGCAACGGAAAGAAATTGCCTATGCATTCACTTCATTCAATGCAGGCTACCCGCAGTTTGAATTACAGGTGGATGATGATAAAGCAAGACAGTTAGGAGTGAATGTAAAAGACCTGCTCACCGTAATGCAGGCTTATTACGGCAGTATGCAGGCTTCTGATTTCAACCGTTTTGGCAAATATTACCGGGTGATCATGCAGGCTGAGGTTGCATCGAGAGCAGAACCCGCATCGCTGGATGGTATTTATGTAAAGAACCAGTCGGGTAGTATGGTGCCGGTAAGTACACTGGTAACACTGAAACGCGTATACGGCCCGGAAACGGTATCACATTTCAACCTGTTCAACAGCATCACCATTAATGCGTTGGCCAAACCGGGGTACAGTACCGGCGATGCCATCAAAGCTGTGGATGAAGTGGCGAAAAAAGCATTGCCTGCAGGTTATTCATACGAATGGAAGGGCATGAGCCGGGAAGAAATTGAATCCGGCGGGCAGTCTGCTTATATCTTCCTGCTTTGCGTGGTGTTTGTTTATTTCCTGTTATCTGCGCAGTATGAAAGTTATATTCTGCCTTTCGCGGTGATGTTGTCTATCCCTACCGGTTTGCTGGGGGTATTTCTTTCCATCAGGCTGGCAGGTATTGAAAACAATATCTATGTACAGGTTGCACTGGTAATGCTGATCGGTTTGCTCGCCAAGAATGCCATTCTTATTGTGGAATATGCAGTGCAACGGCGGCGCAGTGGTAAAACATTGCTGGCATCGGCACTGGAAGGTGCCAGGCTCAGGCTGCGTCCTATTATCATGACATCGCTTGCTTTTATTGTAGGTATGATACCGCTGATGCGTGCTGTTGGCCCTTCGGCTATTGGCAACCACTCCATCGGAACAGCGGCCGCAGGTGGTATGCTGAGCGGGGTATTGCTGGGCATATTTATTATCCCGGTATTGTTTATTGTATTCCAGTACCTGCAGGAAAAAATATCCGGCGCCCCGGTTAAGACAGAAGAGGATGCGGCATTGTTACCGGCTGTTTCCTAGCTTGAAAATAGCGTGCCGGCAACTGCCGCCCCGCATAATAAAACATAGTTAAATGAAGCACTTATTTTCACCTGGTATATTACCGCATAAACAAAGCAGCACAACGGTATTGCTTCGCAGCCGTGTATTTTTCGCCATACTGGTTCTGTTGCTGTTCAGCGCCTGTCGTGTTGGACAAGTTTATAAAACGCCTGCTCTGGTATTGCCGGAACGCTTTGAGACTGCCGTTCCGCATAACACAACAGACACTGTTGGTATCGCCGGTTTGCCTTATCACCGTTTTTTTAATGATCCAGCCTTGCTGGCACTCATCGATAGTGCAGTGACAGGTAATTTCGATCTGCAGCTTGCCATTAAAAAAATGGAATATGCAGAGCAAACCCTGAAGCAGGCCAAGCTGGGTAACCTGCCTACCGCCAGCCTGCAGGTGGGCGCCAATATCAACCGGCCTTCTAACAATAGCCTGAATGGATTAAGCACCAGCCAGTTTTTGGGCTCCAGTCATATTGAAGATTATTCAGCCAGCCTGAACCTGTCATGGGAGGCAGATATATGGGGTAAGATACGCAGCCGGAAAGAAGCGGCCCTGGCCAGCTACCTGCAAACACAGGAGGCAATGAAAACTGTGCGTACACAACTGGTGTCTGATGTGGCACAGGGTTTTTATAACCTGCTGATGCTGGATGAGCAGCTGGCTGTTACACGCCGGAGCCTGGTATTGTACGACAGCACTTTGTACATGACCCGGCTGCAGAAAGCAGCCGGCCAGGTAACAGCACTGGCTGTTGAGCAAACTGAATCGCAGCGGCAGGCCGCAGCATTGTCTGTTCCCCAATTGGAACAGCGCATCGCTTTGCAGGAAAATGCATTACGCATTCTTTGCGGCAAATTGCCGGGGGCAATTGAACGCAGGCTGCAGCTGAATACTTTTTCCATCGACACCGCATTGGCAACGGGCATTCCTGCAGAAATGGTGCGGCGCCGGCCGGATATCCGTGAAGCAGAGCTGGCATTGGTTGCTGCCAATGCACAGGCTAATGTTGCACAGGCAAGTATGTATCCTTCTCTCACCATCACGGCCCAGGGTGGTGTAGATGCTTTTAAGGCCAGTAAATGGTTCAGTATTCCCGGATCATTGTTTGGTACAGCCGCCGGATCTATTGCCCAGCCACTGTTTCAGCAGCGCCAGCTGAAAACACAATTTGAACAGGCTAAAATACAACGTGACCAGTTTGCCATACAGTTCAGACAGACTGTACTGAATGCAGTAGGCGATGTATCGAATGCACTGGTGAAAATAAATAAACTGCTGGTTCAGGAAAGGCTGAACACCGAACGGATAGATACCCTGCAAACCGCTGTAAGAAATGCCAGATTGTTATTCAGCAGTGGCATGGCCAATTATCTGGAAGTGATCACTGCTCAAAGCAATGCCCTGCAGGCTGAACTGAACCAGGCTGATATCAAACGCCAGGAACTCAGTGCCGCAGTAGATCTCTATCGCTCACTTGGAGGAGGATGGGAGTAGGGGGAGTGGTGGAGTGGTGGAGTGGTTGAGAGGTTGATTGGTTGAATGGTTGATTAGTAGGGAAAGGGAATTGGGAATTAAGAATTGGGATCAGACCTTGGAATATGTCGATTCTCGATTCTCGTTTCTCGATCCATTCACGATTGACGGGGATTGGTTGAATGGTTGATTGGTAGGGAAAGGGAATTGGGAATTAGGAATTGGGATCAGACCTTGGGATATGTCGATTCTCTATTCTCGTTTCCCGCTCTCCTGTTCGTTCAGGAAAAGTTCTTTGACATTTTGTTGTATGCACTTTCAGTCAGGATCAATTTAAGATCAACGCTTATTTACGGAATCAATATAACTGGGTATAACAACAACAGATCGGCTTTTTATAAGGTTGGCTTAGATAATAAAAGGTGGTTTTGGTATAGGGCGTGGAAAGTACTATAAGCTTCTGCGCCCTTTTTTATTGTGTTATCAGTCTGTGGGGTTTGAATAATGGGTGACGAAAGAGTGGCAATGCTGATCAGAGGCTGTGTATCTGTATAATGAAACAATGCATGCGGACTTTATTGAAAACATAACTGCATTGATAACCGCTGTTTTCACAAATGGCTTTTACAATGGCTAGACCTAACCCCAGCCGGCCATCGTCTTTTGATTTGGTGGTGTAACGTTTAAACAGGTCTTCGGTATTTTCTGCAGGAGCTGTACCGGTATTGGAAAGTGAGAAATTGCCCGCTGTTATCGTAATGTCAATAACACCGCCTGTATAATTGTGCTGGATAGCATTGCGCAGCAGGTTATCGATGAGCATGCGTACCATCTCAATATTGTTGAATGTGTGTAAACTGGCTTCTTCCCTGATCACTACATCCAGCTGTTTGTATTGAATCAGTTCTTCGTAAAAAACAACACTTTCTTTTAAGAGATGATTGATGGATAGCGTGTTTTTTTCGAGCTTGCCGGTATAATGCTGATGCCTGATACGTGAGAGCTGGTTCAGCGTTTTTTGGATAGAAGAAAGACGTTGTATTGTTTTGCGTATATCCTGCAACTCTTTTTTATCCTGTTCATTCAGTTGGTTATGCTTTAAAATGAGTTCGGTTTTGGCCAGCACTACTGCCAGTGGTGTTTGCAGTTCATGTGCTGTGTTTTCAATGAACTCACGCATTTCATCGTGTGTTTTTTGAATCTTTTCTGTAAAACCCAGTATGGCCTGGTTAAAGTACTCGAACTCACGTGTGCCGGTGGGCACCAGTTCAAGCTGTTTGCCTTCATGCACATTAAAAGTGTTGATACGGCGGAGGTTCTGGTAAAAAGAGCGCCAGAGATTGTACGTTACCCGTTTCATAATAAACCTGACGGTAAACCAGTTGAGCACAAAAAAGAACAACAATGAAATGATGGCCGATATCAGCACCAGTCTTGCATCGGGCAGTGCATCATTACCACCAGGGTGTAAACGGGCAATGGTTACTTCGTATTTTTCGCCGTTCAGTGTTAAGGTGGTAATAAAACGGGTATAGGTAGATTCGTGGCCGGCAATACGATAAGATTCCTGCAAATAAGTATAATCCGTTGCACCGGGGGAAAGTTTGCGGTAACTGACATTGTTCATTACCGGCAGCTGTTTTTCCTTCTCCGCCATAGCGGCAATGGTACGGGCAATTTTCCTGTATGGTTGTGTGTAGGTAATGCGGTAGTAGAGATCGATAATAAAATTATTGAACAATAAAGTGATGATAAGTAAAAACGGGATAGTAAGTAGCCCGTATTTGTTCAGCTTACTGATAAACCGCTTACTGTACTGACGATCGTTCATGTATTTACTTTAAAGTATAGCCCAATGCATATACGGTGGATATATTTACTTCTGAACCTGCCTGTTTCATTTTCTGCCGCAGGTTTTTGATATGTGTGTAAATATAATCCAGTGAATCTACCATATCAATATCATCCTGTAAAACATATTCCGACAGGGATTCTTTCGATACCACACGGTTCTTGTTCAGCAGCAGGTAATATAGAATACGCAGCTGGCTGCGGGTGAGTTTGAGCAATTGTCCGTTTACGCTGACCTGCCTGGTTTCCAGGTTATACGATAAATTGCCCAATGAAAATTCCCTGGCTTCCTGTGGGTGCCTGCGCCTGATCACACTGCGCAGGCGGGCTGTGAGCTCATCAAGATGAAAAGGTTTAACAATATAATCATCGGCGCCCAGGTTAAGTCCCCTCAGCTTATCATCCAGCCCGTCTCTCACCGATATCAGCAGTAGCCCGGGATGTGATTCCATTTTCTTTACATACTCGATCAGGTCAAAGCCCAGGCCGCCGGGCAGGTTGATATCCAGCACAACCACATCAAATATTTTATCGATCAGCTTATCTTCTGCTTCCTTAAAAGTATATGCCGTTTCACAGGAAAAGCCTTCTTCCGCGAGTGCCGACTGGATACTTCCTGAAAGCAGTTTCTCATCTTCTACGAGCAATATTTTCATTGTTTGTGCATTAAAGCACAAATAAAATACTGAATTCTGTCGAGATTCTGCTTCTTTAATACAAATGAAAGTTTTCGTGTTAAACATTCCGGCAGGTTTGTTGTTTGTAGTATGATTTCTTTTTCATGAAAACAGGATAGTGTCATGCTTGAACATTTACAAGAATCTTTAAACCGCCTGCCTGGTTATGTATGGAATGTATTGCTGATTGGCAGCGCTATACTGATAGGTGTGATCGTGAAGTGGCTGCTGGCATTTTTTGTCCGTTATTTTTTCGCCAAAAAAACAGAATATTCTGTTACCAGTTCTATACTGAAACGGATGAGCAGGCCGGTTACCTATTTTCTACCCCTTATGGTGTTTAACCTGATGTTGCCATGGATGAAAATGAATGCATCTTATTATCCTGGTGTGAATAAGATGATAGATATCCTGATGATAGTGGCCTTCGCTTATATTCTTGCAGGCATCGTCAATGTTATACAGGATTATGTATACCATGCATATGACCTGAAAGCGGAGAATAATTTGCGCGCACGTAAAATAAGAACACAGCTGCAGTTTGTACAGCGGCTGGTGCTTACCATTATTATTATCCTGACTGTTTGTGCCATCCTGCTCAATTTTGACCATTTGCGTAAAATAGGTGCAGGACTGCTCACCGGTGTTGGTGTAGGTGGTATCATCATTGGTTTTGCGGCCCAGAAATCGCTGGGTAATTTCCTGGCTGGTTTTCAAATTGCCTTTACACAACCTATCCGCATTGATGATGTGCTGGTGGTAGAAGGAGAGTGGGGACGTGTGGAAGAAATTACCCTTACTTATGTGGTGCTGAATATTTGGGACCAGCGCCGGCTGATACTGCCCATCAATTATTTTATTGAAAAACCTTTCCAGAACTGGACCCGCACAGGATCTGAACTGCTGGGCACGGTTTTTCTTTACCTTGATTACAGTATCCCGCTCGAGCCCTTGCGCAATGAGCTCACGCGCCTGCTCAATGCAAGCCCGCTTTGGGATAAACGGGTGAATGCGTTACAGGTGACCAATGCCTCTGAGCGTGTTATCGAAGTGCGCGCATTGATGAGTGCGCATAATTCAGGTCAGGCTTTTGATTTGCGGTGTTTTGTACGGGAGAACCTGGTGGCATTTGTACAAAAGAATTATCCGGAGAGCCTGCCCAAAACACGTGCAGCACTGGAGAAGGAAAATACGGCATTGGTATAGTGCAGACAGCTGTTTTAACCGTTTTCGTTTTTAGAAAAAAAAGCGGAAAAAAAGGTTGATATATCTACAATGTACTAAATTTGCAGAATGGTAGACGATAAGGAATTGCAGCGTTTGTTTGCGTTCCATATGCACCGGATAAAATGTGCTGTTTTCAGGGTTTTAAATAAGAAACTGGTGAATTTGAACTTACCCGTGCAGATGGAACAGATACCCATTTTATTTACCCTTTACGGTCATGGTGATCTGTCACAACAGGATATAGCCAACCGGACAGAAAGAGACAAATCTTCTGTTCAGCGCACAGTACGCCTGCTTCAGGAAAAAAAACTGGTTATAATACAGCAGGACCAGTTTGACAGGCGTAAGAACATTGTTCACCTCACCAATGCCGGCAAAACAATCACCGCTAAAATACGGACAGTGCTTATTGAAGCAGAGGAAGAAGTATTCTCTGCAGTTCATCCTAAAGACAGAGATGATTTTTTCAATGTACTGAAAAAGATCTCTGAAACCATTGGACAGGATTTTGCTAATATGAAAGGTTGTTAATATCAGTAGTACGGATAAATGAACGAATGTATGGAAGCAGTATCAAACGCTTGGAATAGGTATAAGACCTGATTGCAGATGACAGATCAACAGGGCGGATTGTAGATGTTAAGAAGGATGAAGAATGGATATAGTGTAAGCTTGGTCAATGATGGTTGATCTGTCATCTAATTTCAAGAAGGCCTGGTAACGCATGATCAAAACAGGTATCAATTTTTTGTTTGGCTAATACAGTAGGTTTTGTACGGCGGTTGTTTCTACAACTGCCTTTTTTTATCCTTTCCCCCTCAAAAAAACTTCCCATTACTCTTACCCATCTCCATAAACCTCACACTGCCAACTGCCGCCTGCCACGGACTGTGGACTGCCCACTGCCTACTGCCTACTGCGGACTGCCCACTACCTACTGTGAACTGCCACTACCCACCACCCGGGAACGATTGCGTAAAAAAAGGTAAATGGAAAAAGAAATGCTTCGAAATACTTTGATAGCTTGCCCATAGACGTAACCGATTGCATCTTGCCAAAATCGCTTATGTATGGAACAGAAGATCCTGCTCTACTGCCTGCTGCTGGCCTGCATTTCAGGGTAGAGCCATTGACGCAATAATAAAATGGGATAATACATAAAGCACAATAAAACGATATGAACCTGTTTCCAAAAAAAAGCACTATCCTGTTATTCCTAACGGCAATGATGCTGATGCGAACACAGGCGCAAACAGGCGAAACCTATTCATGGAGCAACCTGCCGGTAATTCAGCAGCCTGTATTTAAAAAAGATACATTCAGCATTGTACAATACGGTGCCAAAGCCGATGGTACCCGTTTAAATACACAGCGCATTAATGCGGCGATCAGCGATTGCAGTAAAAAAGGCGGCGGTGTGGTGCTGGTGCCGCCAGGGCTATGGCTTACTGGCCCGCTGGTATTACAGAGCAATGTAAACCTGTGCGTGGCAAGGGCTGCAGTACTGCAGTTCACCGGCGATTTTGATCAATATCCCCTGGTGGAAGGCAATTATGAAGGCAAGCCTTCTATGCGTAATCAATCACCCTTATCCGGTACAAACCTGGAAAACATCGCTATCACCGGCGCAGGTATTATTGATGGCGGGGGCGATGCATGGCGTATGGTGATGCGCGATAAACTGACCACTTCGCAATGGGAAAAAAAGATCGCTTCCGGCGGATTGCTGAGTGAAGATGGAAAGGCCTGGTTTCCTTCGGAGGGATCAAAAAAAGGGCGGACAATGAAAGATCCCGGTGCCATTGTTCCAGGCAAAACAGCGAAGGATTATGCCGATGTCAAAGATTTTCTTCGTCCCAACCTGCTGGTACTAACGGGCTGTAAAAAAGTGCTGCTCGAAGGGGTCACTTTCCAGAATTCACCTGCCTGGTGCCTGCACCCGTTGCTCTGCGAAGACCTGACCCTGCGGAATGTGTATGCCAAAAACCCTGAATATGCACAGAATGGCGATGGTGTCGATATTGAATCCTGCAAAAATGTACTGGTAGAAGGCTGCACGTTCGATGTGGGGGATGATGGCATCTGTCTTAAATCGGGCCGTGATGAGGAAGGGCGCAAACGCGGCAAACCAACGGAGAATGCAGTGATCAGGAACAATATTGTATACCATGCGCATGGCGGCTTTGTTGTAGGCAGTGAAATGTCTGGCGGGGTACGCAATATTTTTGTATCAGACTGCTCTTTCCTGGGAACAGATATCGGGCTTCGTTTTAAAACTGCCAGGGGGCGTGGCGGTGTTGTGGAGAAGGTCTATGTGAAAAATATCAGCATGGAGAATATTGTGCATGAAGCCATTTTATTCGATATGTATTATTTTATGAAAGCACCGGCAGCAGACAGCAATGAAAACGTTGTTCCTCCTGTAACCGAAGCCACACCGCAGTTCCGCGATTGCTATATCAGCGATATCGTTTGCAATGGTGCTGAAACAGGACTGTTTATAAGAGGCCTGCCCGAAATGAGTATAAAGGATATCTACCTCAGCAACCTGGTACTGAAGGCCACGAAGGGTATTGAATGCATTGCTGCTGACAATATCCGGCTGAATAATATACAGTTGTTTGCAAAGGAAACAACACCGCTTGTGGCTATTGAAAACAGCAGGGCCATTCATTTTGATAACCTGCAGTTCAGCAATGCGGCAGTACTGTTTGGTATCAGCGGCAAAACATGCAGTGATATCAGTGCAAGCCATACCGATTGGTCAAAAGCCGGTAATAAAGCAGTATTCCAGCATGGTGCGGCAAACACTGCATTACAGCTGCAATGAACCTTATGCTGCAACAATAATTAAAAAACAAAACATGCTTTTATGAAACCGCAGATGCAACCCGCCGTACGCTTGATCAGCATTGCAATAATAATATAGAGGTATATGCCAATGGCTTGGTGGAATAGGCCTGGCTTAATGGGCTGCAAGGAAATGCCGGGGACTACCCCGGCATGCTTGTTTAAGGGCCAAATAAAAGGATATGCCCTGTTCTGTTCAATGGCTGAACGTTGAAATTTTAAGAATGAACAGAATGAATAAATCTTTTTTTTTATATGTTCTATATTCGTACCGGGTGATGTTAGTACTGTAAAAAAATTGGAAAAGCCGAGCACCAATTCAAAAAAGCAAGGCATAAAATTTTTAAAAACCATAGTATGCTTAACCAAATCGTTACCGAACTGTTCAAAGCATTGAGCAGCGGCGAACTTATTGCCAACGTGAGCAAAGCGCTCCAGAACCTGGTTTCTTTCATCGTAGGATAATACCAGGCAGAACGCTTGTTATAATTCCTGACCACTTCATTATACAGTACTAGCACCCTATTGGAAGTGCCGAAAACCAATTCAAACAAAGAGTAGGCTTACAAATCTAAAAAACTTTAACTATGCTTAGTCAACTTTTGCTCCAACTGGCTGGTGTTGCCCACAATGTAGGTGTAGCAGTAAATAACCTGATTCACTTTATTGTAGGATAAGCAGTTATATATATTATTCGGTAGGGCCTGTTGAGGCAGGCCCTTTTTTTGAGAACAGTTACCGGTAATATATAGACTTATTCTTTGAACGGGTGATCATATCCTGTTCATCAGTACAACATTCCCTTATTGGAAATGCCGAAAACCAATTCAAATAACAGTAGGCTCCTTAATTCTTTAAAAACTCCTCGTCATGCTTACACAATTGTTAGCTCAGTTGGCTGCCGGTTTGCATAACCTTGGCGCCGCAGTAAATGCCCTGCTGTCTTTCCTGATTGGCTAAGATAGCGTAGTAAAAATTATGTGTAAGCCCGGTGAGCATTCACCGGGCTTTTTAGGTTGCCATTCATCCTGGTTGTGCACGGCTGAATAAAATGAATATCAGTTTTTTTAATATATCTGGATAGCTTCGCTGCGGAGATGCAATATGCTGGCATCTCCATTGGAATATGCCGAACACCAATTCAAAAAAAGTAGGCATCATTTTAAATTCAATTTTATGCTTAGTCAATTTCTTACACAGGTGCTGCAGGCTTTGTCTACATTCCTTGGACAGCTTATTTCCCTGCGTATTTTCTAGTACTTCTGCTGTTTACTGGTGTTGCCGAAAGCCAGTATAAAAAAGAGCAGGCACTTAAATAATTAAAACAATACCAATGGAAGTAATTACTTCATTGCTGGATGTAGTAAGCAAACTGCTCGCAGCTTTGCTGAAAGCCCTGGGTCTGTAAAACACATACCTGTGCGCAACTGCACAGAACAACAGCCCTTTTAGTATCTTAAAAAACGCTAACGATGGATCTCCTTACCTCTGAAGCTGGTTATTCATTTGCTGGGTGATCTGCTTAAATTACCCGGGCTGCAATAACCTTTTCCATCTCCATTCTGATATCCTTCCTGGAACCGGTCAATTGATTGTTCACCTCAAAAAAAACGGCCATGGACCTGCTTAAAAATTTGGTTGCACTGTTGAACGGTGTACTGAATGCCCTGATCCATTTACTCGGCGGCATTTAATCTTAATTCTTCACCTGATCACCCAGATTGTTTCACACTTAATACTATTTAAAAATGGACATCCTTACACAATTGGTTACACTGCTGGGCCATGTAGTGCTTGGCGTACTCGATTTGCTGAGAGGTTTGCTGGGCGGCCTGTAAACCACGGCCACACAATGCAATCCGGTTTCAATCACCTCAAAATCTAAAACGATGGACCTGTTAACAGTATTGCTCAAATTATTGGCCCAGATACTGGGTACACTGCTGGGTGGCATTCAGTTCTAGCTAATGCCCTTTGCCCGGCCAATGTAGTAAAGCCCCTGGTTGAAAGGGGCTTTTTCATTTTTATCCGGGCAGTCAAATGGCTTCAACAGGTTTTTCCTGCGTTGCCATGGCCATAGATATTTGCCTGAAAACCGCTAAAACCTGCTGCTTGCTTTTGCATCCAATCCCGCGGCCGGCCGGTCATTTTTCAGAAATATTGGCATAAAGCAGGGTAAATTCTCTTATAAAATTGCCAATCTAATTGAATGTTTAGTTAATTTAAAAAAAGGCTGCCCGGGGCATAATCTGTTTATTTGCTAATAATTCCTTTTCTTAATACGGTCGGTTTAAGCATCCGCTATCCCGGATTTAAAAGACAACATCGCCATATGAGTAAGAACAACAAGTATCTCTTCCCTTTTATTCTGGTTACCTCTTTGTTTTTTTTATGGGCTTTTTTACACAATATCAATCCCATCCTGATCCCGCACCTGAAAAAAGCCTGCCAGCTGAGCGATACTGAATCTTCTTTTATTGACCTGTCGGTTTACCTGGCTTATTTTTTAATTGCCATCCCGGCGGGTTTATTCATGCATAAATTTGGGTATAAGCGGGGTATCATCTGTGGCCTGTTGTTGTATGCGGCGGGTGCATTGCTGGTGATACCGGCCGCATCGGCAAGAAGCTATGCTTTTTTCCTGTTTGCTTTTTTTGTTATTGCCAGCGGCGCCACTTTTCTCGAAGCGGTAGCCAACCCTTATATCGCTGTGCTGGGGGATAAAGAAACCTCTGCCCAGCGGCTCAATTTTGCCCAGTCGTTTAATGGTGTGGGCTCATTCATTGCACCCATAATTGGCGGTAAGTTTATTTTATCAGGTATTGAACATTCAAAGGCTGAATTGCAGGGCATGTCTGCTGATCAGCTGCATGCCTACCTGCAGTCTGAGGCCAATACCGTTAAGCTGCCCTACCTGGTTATTGCAGGGGTAGTGGTATTGCTGATGATCCTTTTTCTGTTTACCCATATTCCTGATGTAAAAGAAGATGACAGCGAAGCGCACAGCCATTCGCCGGGAACGGATTTTTCTGTACGGGTACTGCGTCACCGGCATTTGCTGTGGGCAGTGATCGCACAGTTCTTTTATGTAGGTGCACAGGTGGGTGTTGGCAGTTTTTTTATCCGTTATGCCCGGTTTGTGGCGGCGATGAATGAAAAAGATGCGGCCTATTTATGGGGCTCAGTGGCCATGGTAGGTTTTATGGCCGGGCGTTTTACCGGTACATTCTTTATGCGGTTTATTAAACCTGCGCGCCTGCTGGCTATTTATGCGCTTATCAATATCCTGTTGCTGCTGCTGGCACTCACTACGCATGGCAATGTGGCGCTGTACTCGGTTATGGCCATTCCTTTCTTTATGTCTATCATGTACCCCACTATTTTTGCACTGGGCATAAAAGGGCTGGGGGAGGAAACAAAGATCGCTTCATCCTTCCTGGTGATGTCTATTATCGGTGGTGCTGTTGCCCCGCTGCTAATGGGGGCCATCTCTGATAAAACAGGCAGTATACAAATGGCCTATATTGTTCCGATGGTTTGTTTCGCGGTCGTATTGTTCTATGCAATAAAAGGGCATAAAGCAGTACATACCGCACCGGGTTTTGCAGGCCAGGGGAAAATACCTGTACTTGAAAAATAAAACAGCTCAACAAAACCATTGGCCGGATTTTTAAAAAAGAAAGCGGCCATGGTTTTGTATCTTGACCAAAAAAATAAGGAAGAACAGATGAAAAGATATTGCCTGGCACTGGACCTCGTAAATGATGAGGCATTGATCGCAGAATATGAGCAGTACCACCGGGCCGTATGGCCGGAGATCAGCAGCAGTATAAAAGATGCAGGTATCCTGTCCATGGAAATTTACCGCTTTGGCAATCGCCTGTTTATGATCATGGAAACCAGCGAAGGTTTTAGCTTTGAGCAGAAAGCTGCCCTGGATGCCGCCAACACACGTGTACAGGATTGGGAACAGCTCATGTGGAAATACCAGCAGGCTATCCCTGGTGCCAAACCAGGAGAAAAATGGGTACTGATGGATAAGATTTTTTCTTTGGCATAGCTTGTTCTTTCAAAGAATACAGAAGCCGGTAATACCATGCCGGCAGGCTTTGTTTCGTTGACTATTAAATCAATTAGCATGTTTACATTAAAACAAAAAACTGCTGTGGTAACAGGCGCAGGCAGTGGCATTGGCAAAGCAGTGGCTTTATTGTTTGCTCAGCAGGGCGCAGCAGTACATGTATTTGACCTGAATGAAGAAAGTACCCGGCTTACGGTACAGGAGATCCGTGATGCGGGTGGTACAGCTGAAGCGCATGTGGTAGATGTAACCCGCCAGCAACAGGTGATCGATGCATTTCAGGGTATCGGTAAAATTGATATACTGGTGAACAGCGCGGGTATATCGCATATCGGTAAGGTAGAGACCACTTCTGAGGCCGATTTTGATAAGATCTATCATGTAAATGTAAAAGGCGTGTACAACTGCCTGTATGCCGCCATCCCTTTAATGAAGCAGGCCAAATCGGGCGTAATACTCAATATGTCGTCTATCGCTGCAGTAGTAGGGCTGCCCGACCGTTTTGCTTATTCCATGAGCAAAGGGGCTGTATATGGCATGACCTTATCGGTGGCCAAGGATTATATCCAGGACAATATCCGCTGTAACTGTATTTCACCTGCACGTGTGCATACACCTTTTGTAGATGGCTTCCTGGCCAAAAACTATCCCGGCAAAGAGCAGGAAATGTTTGACAAGCTTTCCAAAACACAACCTATCGGCCGTATGGCCAAACCTGAAGAAATAGCAGGGCTCATCCTGTATCTTTGTTCAGATGAGGCTTCTTTTATTACAGGATCTGATTACCCCATCGATGGCGGGTTTATCAAGCTGAATAATTAAGCGGATACCAATTTTCCAAAACAATATAAGAAGAACCCGGCATCATACTTTGCCTGTAGAACGGAGCAGGCCTGCAGGGTTCTGTTTGACAACCAAAAAATAAATGTGAACAAATGAAACTGTTTAGATTCGGAGACCTTAACAAGGAAAAAGCCGGGGTAGTGCTGAATGAGAAACTGTATGATGTATCAGCTTTCGGAGAAGATTATAATGAGCAGTTTTTTGAAACAGGGGGATTGCAGCGTTTGCAGGCGTATATTAAAACAAATGAGGCTTCACTGAAAGAGATACCAGCCGGCAGCCGGCTGGGCAGTGCTGTTGCCAGGCCTTCTAAGATCGTTTGTATCGGCCTTAATTATGCCGATCATGCAAAGGAAACAGGCGCTGCCCTGCCACCGGAGCCCGTAATATTTTTCAAATCCACCACCGCACTTTGCGGCCCGTTCGATGATATCGTGATACCGAAAAATTCACAGAAAACCGATTGGGAAGTGGAGCTTGCTGTAGTGATCGGTAAAAAAGCCTCTTATGTGGATGAGGCCGGTGCAATGGATCATGTAGCCGGCTACTGCCTGCACAATGATGTAAGTGAAAGGGAATTCCAGATTGAGCGCAATGGCACTTGGGATAAAGGAAAGGGCTGCGATACTTTTGCACCTATGGGCCCTTACCTTGTTACCAGCGACGAGCTAAAAGATGTAAACAACCTGCGCCTCTGGTTAACACTGAATGGTAAAACCATGCAGGATGGTACAACTGCCAACCTGATATTCAAAATACCTTTCCTGGTTTCGTATGTCAGCCAGTTTATGACGCTGCTTCCGGGAGATGTGATCTCTACCGGGACACCCGCCGGTGTAGGCCTGGGCATGAATCCGCAGGTATACCTGAAACCAGGCGATGTGGTAGAACTGGGAATTGATGGATTGGGAACCGCCAAACAAAAACTGGTTGCTTATGCCCCGCATTGATGCGCACCAGCATTTCTGGGAATATGATGCTGTCAGGGATAGCTGGATCACGGATGAAATGACCGCCATTCGGCGCGATTTTCTGCCCGCCGATCTCGGCCCTGTTCTTGATAAAAACAATTTTGACGGCTGTATCGTTGTTCAATCCGATCAGTCGGAACAACATAATGAATGGCTGCTTTCTCTTGCCGTGCAAGCGCCTTTTATTAAAGGGATCGTTGGCTGGGTCGATTTGCAGGCCGCTGATATTCAAGAGCGGCTGGCATATTACCGCCGCTTTCCCGCTATCAAAGGTTTCAGGCATATTCTCCAGGGCGAGGAAGACCGTGCACTGATGCTCCGCCCGGCTTTTACCAATGGTATCGCTGCACTGGGTGAGCAGGGCTATACGTATGATATTTTAATTTTTCCTGATCAGCTGGTTTTTGCTGCTGAACTGGTGGCCCGGTTTCCCGACCAGCTGTTTGTAGTGGACCATATTGCCAAACCTTATATCAGGGACAGGCAGATAGATGGCTGGGAAGCGGATATCCGCGCACTGGCCGCCCATCCCAATGTATACTGCAAGGTATCTGGCATGGTTACAGAAGCCGATTATCAACACTGGAAGAAAGCGCATTTTACACCTTATCTCGATGTAGTTACGGAAGCATTCGGTACACAGCGGCTAATGTATGGTTCTGACTGGCCGGTATGCCTGGTAGCAGCTTCTTATGCATCGATGTTGTCGATCGTGGAAGACTATTACAGCCATTTCAGCAGCGATGAGCAGGAGGCTATTTTCGGCGGTAATGCCGCATCATTTTACAAGATTAATTAACCACTATGGATCTTCAGTTAAAAGATAAAATCATTGTTGTATCTGGCGGCGCCAAGGGAATAGGAGAGGGCATCGCAAGGGTACTGGCAGCTGAAGGCGCTATCCCGGTTATCCTGGGCCGCAATGCCGCCGACAATGAACAAACTGTTGCCGCTATTGAGAAAGCCGGTGGTAAAGCCGGCCAGGTAGTAGCCGAATTGGCAGAGCCACAGGCATGCGAGGAGGCCATCCGCCAGGTGCTCGCAAAATGGAACCGCATCGACGGACTGGTGAATAATGCCGGGCTGAACGATGGTGTAGGACTGGAATCGGGCGGATATGAGCAGTTTATTGCATCACTGCATAAAAGCCTGGTACATTATTACCTGCTGGCTCATTTTGCATTACCGGCATTGAAACAATCGAAAGGCGCTATTGTGAATATCAGCTCTAAAACAGCAGAAACAGGGCAGGGTAATACTTCCGGTTATGCGGCCTCTAATGGCGGCCGCAATGCACTTACCCGCGAATGGGCCGTAGAACTGTTGAAATATGGTATAAGGGTTAATGCCATCATTGTAGCCGAATGCTGGACACCGCAATATGAAAAATGGATACAGACATTGAGCAATGCAGAGGAAAAATTAAGAGAGATCACCGGCAGGATACCACTGGGGAACAGGATGACAACATCCGAAGAAATAGCTTATACAACCGCTTTTTTACTATCTGATAAATCAAGTCATACCACCGGCCAACTCATTCATGTAGACGGTGGCTATGTACACCTCGACCGCGCCCTCGCAAATGCATGAAGGGGAGTGGTTGATTGGTTGAGTGGGAATTAGGAATATGTTGAATGGTTAGATTGTTGAATGGTTAATTGGTTGGATAGTTGAATGGTTGAGTGGGAATATCAGACGTCTATAGTTATTCCTAGTGCAACTAACTTGCGATTCACCACTCGCGACTAGCGAAATGATTGGTTGAATGGTTGATTAGTTGAATTGTTGAATTGTTGAATGGTTGAATGGTTGAATTGTTGAATGGTTGAGTTGGAATATCAGACGTCTATAGTTATTCCTAGTGCAACTAACTCGCCATTCACCACTCGCGACTAGCGAAATGATTGGTTGAATGGTTGATTAGTTGAATTGTTGAATGGTTGAATTGTTGAATGGTTGAATTGTTGAATGGTTGAGTTGGAATATCAGGCGTCTATATTTATTCCCAGTATAACTAACTTGCGATTCACCACTAGCGACTGGCGAAATGATTGGTTGAATGGTTGATTAGTTGAATTGTTGAATGGTTGAGTTGGAATATCAGGCGTCTATATTTATTCCCAGCACGATAAGCAGATGACCGGCATTTATTTTTATTAACAAAAACACGCACATGAACACGCTGGTTTGTACAACACCCGGGCAACTTGAATACCAGGAACAAAGTTTTCCTGTTCTGCAGAGCGGGCAGGCTTTACTGGCTATTAAAAGAATAGGTATCTGCGGAACTGACCTTCATGCTTATGAAGGCACACAGCCTTATTTCAGCTATCCGCGTATATTGGGACATGAATTGGCTGCCGTGATTGCCGACCCCGGCAGTGCCAACGGTTTTGTTAAAGGGGAAGCAGTAACCATCATCCCTTATTTTCATTGCGGTAATTGTATTGCCTGTAATAATGGCAAACCCAATTGCTGTACATCCATGCAGGTTTGCGGGGTACATGTAGATGGTGGTATGGTCGAATACCTGGCAGTGCCTGCAAATGCACTGGTGCATGGTGGCAACCTGGGCTATGATGAGCTGGCATTGGTTGAGCCCCTGGCCATCGGCGCCCATGGCATCCGCCGTGCGGGTGTTCAACCGGGTGAGTTTGTACTGGTTATTGGTGCAGGCCCCATAGGATTGGGAACGATGGAGTTTGCCCGTATCGCCGGCGCCGAAGTAATTGCCATGGATGTTAATGAACACCGGCTATTTTTTTGTCAGGATAAATTAAATGTTAAACATACAATTAATGTGACCGGAGGGGATGTAGAAACGCAGCTTCGCCGGATAACGAAAGGAAATATGCCCACGGTGGTGATCGACGCTACAGGAAACCTGAAAGCTATCAACAATGCCTTTCAATACATGGCACATGGAGCCCGGTATGTACTGATAGGGTTGCAGAAAGCTGATATCAGTTTCAGTCATCCCGAGTTTCACAAACGGGAAGCCACCCTTATGAGCAGCCGCAATGCCACCCGCGCCGATTTTGAACATGTAATGGATAGCCTGGAAAAAGGGCTGGTCAATCCCTCCACGTATATCACCCACAGGGTCTCCTTTGGGGAGGTGAAAACCCATTTTGCCAGCTGGCTCGATCCAGGGAATGGGGTGATCAAAGCCATGGTGAACATGGATTGATTGCGCCGGCCACAGCTGTATTGCCGGTATTATAATCCCTGCCAGAGAACAGAAAGGTATTGACTGAATAAAATTATAATTGTATATTTGACAATAAAGCTATACGCTTCTTTTCTTAGTGTTTGTGGTGATAAAAAACAAACCCTGCCGCTTATCGGCGGGGTTTACTGTATATGGCCGTTCCTGTGTAAAATGAAGTTCGTATACCGGGCGCCTTAGGGTAAAATTTGACTTATTGTGCCGGCCGGCTGATCTGTATATTGTAGCCGAGCCGGAATGCAAGCAGGTTGGGATAACCCGTCTGGGCATAAGTTTCATACTTCAAGGCAATATCGAAACTTTTACCAAGCTCGGTACCCACCTGGGATGTCCAGATGAAAAAATTGGATTTTTGATGAAAAGCAAAGCCCATTCCCACTTCAGCACCTACATAAAAATGCCTGCCGATAAAAGCCTTTGCTCCTGCTTTAACAGGAATGGCGTATATATCGGTATAATGCTGGTTAAAGGTGGTGGTGTCTTTAAAATGCACAAAACCTGCAGAGAAAACAGCAGAAATATTATTGGGATAATCTTTCTGTACACTGATATCACCACCCAGGCTGCCTGTTGATGGAATAGAGATGGATGTGCCGGGACTAAAACCAATACCCAGGCGCCAGTCTTTCGAATGGCGTGCTGCCTGCAGGCTTTTAGAGGCCGGTGCAAAAAATGATTCAAGGGTAATACCAGCCTGCCAGCCCATCCATTGTTTTTTGGCTTTTTGTCCCCGCGATAAGGCCACACGGTAATCTTCCGCAGACACAATGCTTTTGTATCCTTCTGCAGGCTTATCGCTATTGGTATACCAATTGTAATTGGGACCAACGAACAGGCTGAGTTTTTTGAAGGGCTTAATGTTCAGATAGGCTTTGGCCTGCAGCAAACGGTTGTCGAATGAAGTGAGGCGGATCAGCTGGTAATTGACTTCGGTGGATAACCATAGTTTGTTGCTGAAAAGGAAATCGTGCCCCAGGCCCCATCCGATGGTAGATATTTTTGTGTTGCCCGAAATATTGCCGCCTGCCAGTAGTGTACTGTATAGCTGGGATGTGCCTGTTTTAAATTCGATCTGGGCATCCAGCAGGTCAGTGGCAAAAAACGACAGTTTACGGTAGCCGCCACGCACCAGGTTCAGCAAACCGATGCTATAACCGCCGGTCGTATCAACAATATTGATCAGCCCGATCTGTACACCTTTCAGTTTGGCGGCATAATTACACATAGGGGCTATCTGTACACCGGATACCTGGCCGTTTACTTTATTGAGCAAACCGGTAACCTGTACACCCCGCAGTGTATCTTCCACCAGGTTATGCACCGAAGATGCCTGGAACCCTGTGAGTGAGCCACCTACCACATTGAGCGCCCCGGCCATTTGTATATAGCGCGCACTTTTTTTGTTGATATTGAAAAGGCCGCCTGCTTCAAATCCATTAACCCCCGCTGTATAACCACCGAGCGCATTCAGTGAAAATTTATTCACCACCTGTGTACTAAGGCTGCCATGTGTGCTGAGCCCGGGGGTAAGGGATACCTGGAAAGGCTTGCTGGCAAAAAAGTTCCGCAGGTTTAAACTCTGCAGTCGCTGCCTGGAAGACAGCAGTAGTTGCGACAGCCAGTTTTTGTTCATGTTGGCTGAAACCACCAAGGGATGCAGTTCGGTGAGCTGGGCGTATAACACTACATGAAGCTCCTGGTCGGTACCAGGTGTAATATGTATGGATGTATCGGTATAACCCACCCTGCCTATGTTGAGGAGCGGTGCGGTATACCTGTTTTTCAACTGCAGCCTGAAATGCCCCTGTTCATCGGTAATAGCTGATACCAGCTGGTTGCGTTCGAACACACTGGCATCGGGAACGGCATTGCCGGCACTGTCTTTGACAAAACCGCTTACCACATAGCTGGTGTTGGCCTGTACGGCAGTTGCTGCCTGGATAATGAGATAATTGCCCGTTTCTGTATACTGGTATTGCTGCCTGAATAAAAGATGAAGAACCTGCTGCACGCGCTGGTTGCTGACAGTAACCGATACCAGGCTGTCTTCTTTCAGTAAATGGCTGTTGTAGGAAAAATAAAAACCGCCTTGCTTGCCAATCTCCTGCAAAACACGTGATACAGGCACCTGCTGCATGGTCAGTGATATTTTTTTGTCCAGCAACTGCTGCGCACGACCCGGTAAAACGGCCAGCAGCATCAACAGGCCAGCAAAAAGTATTTTTAACAGGCAAGTGGTTTTGTTGGCCATTGAATGCAGAGGTTAATCATCCGTTCTTATTCCATTAGCAGGGATCTGTAAAGATAAGGCTTTTGATCTGCTGTGTCTGAACTGTCCAGCCTGCTTAATGGGCAGGCTTTTTTTGAGATGCTGAAGAATTGCGGATGAACAGCTCTGTTGGCAATACCTGTGTATCGAACTGCCTGACCGGCCTTTTGGCTTCTATCAGTTCAAGCAGCAGGTTGATGGCCAGTTGGCCCATTTCAAATGCAGGTTGTTTAATGATGGTGAGCGAGGGGTTGAGCAGCTCTGTAAGTTCTGAATTGGAGAAGCCTGCCAGCGCGATATCTTCCGGTACCCTGATCTTTTTGGATTGCAGGTAACGCAGGCAGCCCGTAGTAAGTTTATCAGATGCCGCAAAAATAGCATCGGGCCGGGGCTTTAATTTGAACAGCTGGTCCAGGGCCTGCTCCAGCTCTTTATAAATCATACCGCCATGCGTACAATATTTGACCAGGTTTTTATCCAGGCCAATGGCATGGTCTGCCAGTGCCTGCTGGTAACCGGCAGTGCGGTCCTGCGCAATGGATAAATAAGAGGAATTGGCAATATTGGCAATCCGCCTGTAGCCATTGCCAATGAGATGGGTGATGATATCGTAGGCCCCGGTAAAATTGTCTGCAATTACTTTATGCGTGGCAATATCATGCACGATACGGTCGTAAAATACGATGGGGAAACCCTTTGCATGAAGCGCTTTCAGGTGCCCGAAATCCTGTGTTTCGGTCGATACAGAAATCAGCAGCCCGTCAATAGAACGGGAGGACAGGTACTGAAGATCGAATACTTCACGCTCATACGATTCATGGCTTTGGGAGATAATGATGTTATACCCCTTGTTATAGGCAATGGATTCTATACCGTCTATCACCTGCGAAAAAAAACTGTTGGCTATTTCGCAAACCATCACGCCGATAGACCGGCTCCGTTTTTCTTTCAAACTTAAGGCGATGGGATTGGGACGGTAATTGATTTCACGGGCATAATCTTTCACCAGTTGCTTTGTTTGGGGACTTATTTCATAACTGTCACGCAATGCCCTGGAAACGGTGGAGGTGGAGAGCCCCAATGCTTTGGCGATGTCTTTAATGGTTACAGCTTCAAATTTCATATCATTGGTCAATCGGGTGGATGCCCCCAGGCAATGGAATTCAACGCAATCAGGTAAAATTAAGCAAATTTAGGATAGCAGTAATGCTATGCAAATAATTGTATAATAGATAATTATATATAACAGGGCATAGCGGTAGCAGGTACCACATGCAATAACTGCATTGATCCATTCCCTGGTATGCACCATCTTCAGGTGGCTGGAGGGATGAGTAAAATAATTGTTAATTATACATTTATTTTAATAAATGCCCTCACCTGGCAATTATCTGCTTGCATTGCATAAAAAACAGGGTAGGAGGCCTGCCAGGGATAGAAATGAATGAAAACGTTTTCGGTAACGATTGCGTAAAAAAATACATCTCCGGTTTGCGTTACACAAAATAATATGAGTAGCATTGTTGTACAGGAAAATGCAAAAAGCATACGGATTTCCGTTCCTGGGCTCGAATTGCTTGCCATTCAGATCAATCCGGTTGCAACAGTTTATAGTCAGGTTGGAAAAGCGGTGGCTTCCATTGCGCAATCAGTTTTTACAATGCAGGCAGGAATGGTTACAGCAAAGCTGATAATACAAATTGGTACAAAGTTTTTAGGTTTTAGAATAAAGCAATCTTGATTGAAAAGCAAGGCTGTACAGTTCGCCTGTACGGCCATTTTTTTAATTTACACTCCTGTTACCGCCATAGGCCGCTATGGGTGTTGTAATAAGCAGCAATAAATTATGAGAAAAAAAGGCTGGGCATTGTTGGGCATGGTATGGCTGATACTGGCCGCCACAGGTGCAGGAGCGCAGTCCTGGGTGCAGAAAGCTGCTGCCACCATTATGCGGTTATGGCCCGATTCTTTATCCAATGATGGCAAGGCCGCCCGCTGGACCTACGACCAGGGGCTAATGCTCAAAGGCATGGAAGGGCTCTGGTATAAAACCGGCTCTGGTATTTATTACAAGTATATTGAAAAATGTATGGACCATTTCGTGCAAAGCAATGGTTCTATCAATACCTATAAACTGGATGATTACAATATAGACAATATACTGCCTGGCTGGGCAGTGCTTACCCTGTACAATGTATCGGGTAAGGAAAAATATTACAAAGCGGCCTCGCTGCTGCGTTCACAACTGCACTCGCAGCCGCGTACTTCAGAGGTAGGGTTCTGGCATAAAAAACGCTATCCCATGCAGATGTGGCTTGACGGGCTGTATATGGGCGAACCTTTTTATGCGGCTTATGCCCGCCAGTTTCATGAAGACAGCGCCTTCAATGATATTGCCCGTCAGTTTATACTGATGGAAAGCCATGCCCGTGATAAGGCTACAGGCCTGTTATACCATGGCTGGGATGAATCGCGTAAGGAGAAATGGGCCAACCCGGTTACCGGCTGTTCGCCTAATTTTTGGGCAAGGGGCATGGGCTGGTACGGCATGGCACTCGTGGATGTGCTGGAGCAATTTCCTGCACAACACCCGCAGCGTTCAACTTTGCTGCAGGTATTACAGCGTTATGCCGATGCAGTGATAAGGGTACAGGATGCACAAAACGGTTTATGGTGGGATATCCTGGATCTACCACACAAGGGTGCGAATTATGTGGAGGCTTCTGCCAGCTGTATGTTTGTGTACACACTGGCCAAAGCCGTAAGGCTGGGTTACCTGCCTGCCACTTATTTGAAAGCAGCCCGGAAAGGTTATGATGGCATTATTCATACTTTTATAGAAACCGGTGCAGCCGGCCAACTGAACCTGAAAGGTACTGTAAGCGTCAGCGGCCTGGGTGGTGAACCTTACCGCGATGGCAGCTTTGAATATTATATGAAAGAGAAAGTGGTGGTGAACGATCCGAAAGGACTGGGTGCTTTTTTACTGGCCAGTAACGAAATAGAACTGGCAGATGTACCCAAAACCGCTAAGGACAAAACCATTTTACTCGACAGCTATTTCAACAACGAGGAAAGAAAAGACATTACCGGCGCACCACAGTCTTTTCATTATAAATGGGAGGAGATGGACAACAATGGCTTCTCCATATGGGGTTTTGCCTTCAGGGCCGCAGGCGCCAGGCTGGAAACCCTGTACGATGCCCCCAATGCTGCAAACCTGAAAGGAAAGGATGTATATATCATCGTTGACCCGGATACGAAAGCAGAAGCAGCCCGCCCTAATTTTATGGATGCAGCTTCTGCACAGCATATTTACGATTGGGTAAAAGCCGGCGGCATTCTGGTCATGATGATGAACGATTCGGCCAACACAGAATTTGAACATTTCAACCTGCTGTCTGAAAAATTCGGTATCCACTTTAACCAGGATCTCCGGAATAAGGTTACCGGCAGCCAGTACGAAATGGGAGCCTTACACCTGCCCGCAGATGATGCTATTTTTAAAACCGCCCGCAAGGTTTATCTTAAGGAAATTTGTACCATCCGGGTTCAGCCGCCTGCACGCGCACATTTTACAGCCCGTGGTGATGTAATTATGGCTACAGCCAGGATTGGTAAAGGCGCGGTGTTTGCGGTAACCGATCCCTGGTTGTACAATGAATATACCGATGGCCGGAAACTGCCACCGGATTTTGACAATTACAAAGCCGCACAGGACCTGGTGAACTGGCTGGGGAAATAGTTGTTGTTGGTTGAATGGTTGATTGGGTGATTGGGTGTGGTAATTGGGAATTAGGAATTAGTACTCACGATTGACGGGGATTGGTTGAATGGTTGATTAGTTGAAAGGTTGATTGGTAGGGAAAGGGAATTGGGAATTAAGAATTGGGATCAGGTATTAGGATATGTCGATTCTCGTTTCTCGATTCTCGATCCACTCACGATTGACGGGGATTGGTTGAATGGTTGATTGGTTGAAAGGTTGATTGGTAGGGAAAGGGAATTGGGAATTAAGAATTGGGATCAGGTATTAGGATATGTCGATTCTCGTTTCTCGATTCTCGATCCACTCACGACTGACGATTCACGAAGCAACCCTATCAAAACAAGGTACAGGTAAACAACAATACGATTTACCACTAACAGCTAACAGGAAAAAACAGAATAAAAAATAAACTTATAAGCAATCATGATCTTATCGAAACAAAATATACCGGCTATTCAGCCGCAGGCAGGGCTGGAAATACCTGGTGCGGGCATTTTTACGCTCCCGGAAAAACTGGTACAGTTTGGAACAGGGGTATTGTTACGCGGGCTGCCGGATTATTTTATTGATAAAGCCAATAAACAGGGAATATTCAATGGCCGTGTGGTAGTGGTAAAATCCACCAGCCAGGGCGATGCCAATGCGTTCGACCAGCAGGATGGCTTATACACACATTGTATCAAGGGCCTGGAAAACGGGCAACTGGTGGAAGCTACTATTATTAATGCTGCCATCAGCCGTGTATTGTCGGCCCAGGAGCAATGGGATGAAGTGCTGGCCTGTGCCGACCGCCCGGAAATACAGGTTATTGTATCTAATACCACCGAAGTGGGGATCAGCCTGGTAAAGGAGCCGGTGATAGACGTGGTGCCTGTATCTTTCCCCGGTAAACTGCTGGCTTTCCTATACAGAAGATACCGGTTTTGCCAGGGCAGCGCCGACGGCGGAATGGTGATTATACCCACCGAACTGATCAGCGACAATGGCCGCCAGCTATACAAGATTGTACTGGAGCTGGCGCAGTTCAACCAGCTGGAGCCTGCTTTTATCCAGTGGCTGAGCACGGCAAATGATTTCTGTAATTCCCTTGTCGACCGTATTGTACCCGGTAAACTGCCTGCAGCTGAACAGGCTGCCATAGAAGAACAACTGGGCTATACTGACCAGCTGACCATTATGTCAGAATGTTACTGTCTTTGGGCAATTGAAACAAAAAATGAGCGTACACGTGGTATACTCTCCTTCAGTACAGCCGATAGCGGGGTGGTACTGGCCCCGGATATCACGCGGTTTAAAGAGCTGAAGCTGCGCCTGCTCAATGGCACCCATACTTTTTCCTGCGCACTGGCTATCCTGGCAGGGTTTAGAACGGTAAAGGATGCTATGCATGATACCGCATTTGCCCGTTTTGTATCAGGGTTGATGTTTGCCGAAATTGCACCTGCTATAACAGGAGATACTATCAGTGAGGCCGATGCCAGGGCTTTTGCATCGCAGGTGATAGACCGGTTCGGTAACCCGCATATTGAACATTTATGGACCAGCATCACTATGCAGTACACCTCTAAAATGGCTATGCGCAATGTGCCGCTGATCAATTGGTTTTATGAAAAATACAAAACCGTTCCCCAGCATATGGCCCTTGGTTTTGCTGCTTACCTGCTGCTGTTGCACACAGAAAAAAGCACCGAAGGGCATTTCAGCACACAAGCCGGGGGCAAACCTTTTACCCTTGCTGATGATAAAGCAGGCATATTGTACAATAAATGGCAGCAGGCCGGTGGCGAAGAGCTGGTGCAGCTAGCCTTAAGTGATGTAACTTTATGGGGAACCGATCTGTCTGCATTGCCTGGTTTTACAAAGGCAGTAGCCCGTTTTTTGCAGGCACTTACACAGCAGCCCGCAGCGGCAGTAATCAACCAGGTACAACAGGAACAGGCGGTATAAATGTTAACGGCTAAAACCGCAGCAGTTGCTGTGGCCACCGTTAAAGCTGAATTGTTAAAAGTAAGATATGAAGAAGATTGTGTTAAAAGTGCATCCTGCAGACAATGTGATTGTTGCACTGACCGATTTAAAAAAAGGACAACAGGTAGCGCTGGCAGGCGATACCTATTTGCTGGCAGAAGATATTCCTGCCAAACATAAATTCACCATCAGCGATCTGCAGGAAGGTGATCCTGTTACGATGTATGGTGTGCTAGTGGGCAAAGCCAAAACATTTATTCCCCGTGGAAGCCGTATTGCCACCGGCAATGTAAAACATGCCGCCGAAGGTTATACGCTGCGCGAACGGCATACCAGCTGGCATAAGCCCGATACGGGCAAATGGCAGCAGCGTACATTCAATGGTTATCACCGCAGCGATGGCAATGTGGGCACCGCCAATTACTGGCTGGTGATACCAATGGTATTTTGTGAAAACAGGAATGTAGAAGTGCTGAGGGAAGCATTGCAGGATGACCTTGGCTATGGCCGCCCACGCAAATACCGTGGGTTTACACAACAGCTGGTTGAATTATACCGTACAGGCCAGTCGGTGGAAAGCATATTGAATGCAGATGTGGCTGTTGCACCTGCTGATGAAAAAGCCAGCAGGCTTTTTCCAAATGTAGATGGCGTAAAATTCCTGTTACATGATGGTGGTTGTGGTGGTACAAGACAGGATGCACAGGCGCTTTGCGGTTTGCTTGCCGGCTATATCACTCATCCCAACGTAGCGGGTGCAACGGTATTGAGCCTGGGTTGCCAGAATGCACAGGTGTCTATCCTGCAGGAAGAAATTGCCAAACGGGATCCCTCTTTCAGCAAACCCCTGTATGTGCTGGAACAACAGAAAATAGGAAAAGAATCAGATCTCATAGCAGCTGCGATACGCCAAACTTTTGCAGGACTGGTGATTGCCAATGGACAGGAGCGTAAACCCGCACCGCTGAGCAAATTATGTATCGGGCTGGAATGTGGCGGTTCAGATGGTTTTTCCGGTATCTCCGCCAATCCTGCTATTGGTTATACTTCTGACCTGGTGGTGGCGCTGGGTGGCTCGGTTATCCTTTCTGAATTTCCTGAGCTCTGTGGTGTAGAACAGGAAATGAGCGATCGTTGTATGAGTGAAGACAATGCCAAACGCTTTATCCAGCTGATGCGGGCTTATAATGAAAGGGCCACTGCAGTGGGCTCGGGTTTTGATATGAACCCTTCACCGGGCAATATCAAAGACGGGCTGATCACTGATGCGATCAAATCGGCCGGGGCCGCAAAGAAAGGTGGTACTTCACCTGTAACAGATGTGCTGGATTATCCCGGGAAGGTAAGTAAACCGGGGCTAAACCTGCTTTGCACACCTGGTAACGATGTAGAATCTACCACGGCAGAAGTAGGTGCAGGCGCCAATATTGTTTTATTCACGACAGGCCTCGGAACACCAACCGGCAATCCCGTTACACCCGTGATTAAATTATCCAGCAATAGTGAGCTGGCGCGCCGCATGCCCGATATCATTGATGTGAACACAGGAACAGTAATCGATGGAGATGAAACCATTGAAGAGGCCGGCGAACGGATACTGGATTATATCATGGGGGTGGCCAGCGGCGAAACCACCGTTGCTGCTGTACGCAATGGCCAGGATGATTTTATTGTATGGAAACGCGGTGTTTCGTTATAAGAAAAAGATACGGTACACAATAGCATTGAACAAAAGCCTCCAATCATTTAATCTATAAATAAACAGCCCGAAAGGGAGCGCAGGAGATAAGATTATGAAACAGTTTTTAGATGAGCATTTTCTGTTGAATAACGAAACAGCGCAACACCTGTATCATGAGTATGCAAAGGATATGCCCATTATCGATTATCATTGTCATTTGCCACAGGCCCAGATAGCTGCAGATAAAAAATTTGATAACCTTACCCAGGTATGGTTATACGGAGATCACTATAAATGGCGCGCCATGCGCACCAACGGTGTGGATGAAAGTTATTGCACCGGCAATAAACCCGATGAAGAAAAATTTATGCAATGGGCACGCACAGTGCCGTATACTATGCGCAATCCATTGTACCACTGGACACACCTTGAATTGCAGCGCTATTTTGATGTGTATGAACTGTTGAACGAAAATTCGGCCAAGGAAATATATGAAGAGTGCTCGGCTAAACTGCAGGGCGATAATTTTTCTGTTCGCAACCTGCTGCGCCGTATGAATGTATCACTGGTTTGTACCACCGATGATCCGGCCGATGATCTCAAAGATCACCAGGCACTGAAAAATGGTTTTGACATACCGGTATTGCCGGCTTTCCGCCCCGACCAGGCGATGAATGCAGATGATCCCGAAGCATTTAAAAAATATGTTGACCGTATTGAAAAAGCAGCGGATGTGGATATCAGTCATTTTGACGATTATCTTGTAGCCCTGAAGAAGCGGCACGACTTTTTTGCTGCCACAGGCTGTGGTGTATCTGATCACGGGCTGGAAGAAATTTATGCCGAAGAATATACGGAAGAACTGCTGCACCGTTTGTTTGATAAACTGATGGGTGGGCAGTCTCTGACACCACAGGAGATCCGCCAGTTTAAATCGGCCATGCTGGTATATTTTGCCGAATGGGATCATGAAAAAGGATGGGTGCAGCAATACCATCTTGGTGCATTGCGTAATAACAATTCCCGCATGTTGCAGCAACTGGGCCCCGATACAGGATGGGATTCCATCGGCGATTTTCCGCAGGGGCGGGCACTGGCAAAATTCCTCAACCGCCTGGATGCAAACAACAGGCTGGCTAAAACCATTATCTACAATCTGAATCCTGCAGATAATGAGCTGATGGCTTCTATGATCGGCAACTTTAACGACGGCTCTGTTGCAGGAAAAATACAGTTCGGTTCAGGCTGGTGGTTCCTTGATCAGAAAGATGGCATGATTAAACAGATGAATGCCCTGTCGAACATGGGCCTGATCAGCAGGTTTGTGGGCATGCTGACTGATTCAAGAAGTTTTTTATCTTATCCGCGTCATGAATATTTCCGCCGCATCCTGTGCAACCTGTTTGGTGAAGAAGTGGAGAACGGCGAACTGCCCAATGATGTACGCTGGATAGGAAAAATAATACAGGATATTTGTTATTACAATGCACGTAATTATTTCAACTGGCAGTTCCTGGGTGAACCGGCTTCCAGGGAAGTACTGGTATAAACCACCGTGCTGAAGAGATGTGTTATTTATATGTAAACTTTCTGCACATCCTTTTCTTTATCAGCAATGCTGATAACTGTTAGTCCGGCCCGGTTTAACTTGTATTGTTTATATTTAACCCTGTAATAATACCTCTAATGTTATGATCGCAGACAATGCAACCATAGAAGACCAGATCCTGGACAAATTTGTCACAGAAGATCAGATCCCCGCCGAGTTCACCTTGCCCGGCGAAGTGCACCAGAAAGAATATCTCTGCAATGGCGAAATGAAAGCCTGGGAAGGACAAACGCATCCGGTGTATTCGCCTGTTTGTATAAAAACAGCCAACGGACTGGAAAGAAAGCTCATCGGTACTTATCCCATCTGCACAGAAGCAGAAGCCAAAGAAGCACTGGATGCCGCTGTTGCTGCTTTTGACAATGGCCGTGGTGAATGGCCCACAATGGGCGTGGCAGACAGGATAGCCTGTGTGGAGAAATTCACCAAGAAAATGCTGGAGCAGAAAGACATTGTGGTGAAACTGATCATGTGGGAGATCGGTAAATCGTATGCCGATTCAGTAAAAGAGTTCGACAGAACAGTAGAATATATTTATGCGACCATCGATGCGCTGAAAGATATCGACCGGCAATCTTCACGTTTTGAAATAGAGCAGGGCATCGTGGCACAGGTACGCCGCTCTCCTTTAGGTGTGGTGCTGTGTATGGGACCATTCAACTATCCGCTGAATGAAACTTTTACCACGCTGATCCCCGCTATTATCATGGGAAATACTTTATTGTTCAAACCGCCCAAACATGGTACCCTGTTGCATTATCCTTTACTGGAAGCATTCAGGGAATGTTTTCCCAAAGGTGTGGTGAACACGATCTATGGCCGGGGCAACAGCATTGTGCCAGGCCTGATGCAATCAGGTAAAATAGATGTGCTTACGCTTATCGGTTCCAGCAAAGTAGCCAACGAACTTAAAAAGCTGCATCCCAAAGTGAACAGGCTGCGCGCTATACTGGGGCTGGATGCAAAGAATGCAGCCATCATTACACCCCGTGCCGATCTGAAACTGGCTGTACAGGAAACCGTACTGGGTGCTTTGTCGTTCAACGGGCAGCGTTGCACCGCATTGAAAGTTATTTTTATCCATCACAGTATTGCACACAGTTTTATACAGCAGCTTAGCGAAGCCATCGGGAAGCTCAAATTCGGTATGCCATGGGAAAAAGGGGTAAGCATTACACCATTACCCGAGCCCAATAAACCAGCCTACCTGAAAGAATGTATCGATGATGCTGTAGCCAATGGAGCCAAGGTTATGAATGCCAATGGCGGCACTACGGTTGAATCTTTTGTATACCCTGCCGTATTGTACCCCGTAAACGAAAAAATGAAACTGTACCGCGAAGAGCAGTTTGGCCCGGTAATACCCGTAGTGCCTTACTACAGCCTTGAAGAACCGGTACAATACCTGATCGATTCTACACATGGCCAGCAGGTGAGTATTTTCAGTAACGACAAAGAAGAAGTGGCTTCACTGATCGATCCACTGGTGAACCAGGTAAGCCGCGTAAACATCAACTGCCAGTGCCAGCGTGGCCCGGATGTGTTACCGTTCACCGGCCGCAAAGACAGTGCTGAAGGAACACTTTCTGTAGTGGATGCATTGCGTTCCTTCTCTATCCGTTCGCTGGTGGCTACCAAGCTGACAGATACCAATAAACAGCTGATCAACGACATCATCAGCAATCACAGTTCTAACTTTTTAAGTACAAAATATATTTTTTAAATACCGTCGCCTGCTGTTTCAGCAGCAGTGCGGTGTTAGATCACCGGTAGAACAAATACCGGTAGAACAAATATTAACCAACCGGCTTTTCAAAGCCGGTTGGTTAACCAGTAAAAACCAAAAAATAACAACCGTGATACCGGTTTGTAAAGCATTTTGATTATGACACAACTATTCGATTTAACCGGCAGGCTGGCATTGGTAACAGGCGGCAATAAAGGTATAGGCAGGGGAATGGCGTTGGGACTGGCCGAGGCTGGTGCAGATATTATCGTTGTGTCTGGTTCAGTTGAATTGCAGGGAAGTGAAATTGAAAAAGAAGTGACCGCCCTGGGCAGGAAGTTCAAAGCATACCAGGCCAACCTGTCTGACAGGGAAAAACTGTATGCATTTATCCAGCAGGTAAAAGCTGAAAACCCGGTGATCGATATCCTGGTGAACAATGCCGGCACTATTATGCGCAAACCCGCTATTGAACACCCCGATGAATATTGGGATACGGTATTGTCACTGAACCTGGATGCACCTTTCATCCTGGCGCGCGAACTGGCTAAGCCAATGCTGGAACGTGGCAGTGGTAAAATTATTTTCACCTGTTCACTGCTTAGTTTCCAGGGAGGGATCAATGTGCCGGGCTATGCCGCCAGTAAAGGAGCACTGAGCAGCCTGGTGAAAGCACTGGCCAATGAATGGGCCGGTAAGGGCATCAATGTAAATGGTATCGCTCCGGGCTATATCGCAACCGATAATACAGAAGCACTGCGTAATGACGCTGCCAGAAGTAAATCGATACTGGATCGTATACCCGCTGCCCGCTGGGGCGAACCGGAAGATTTTAAAGGCCCCGCAGTATTCCTGGCATCAGAGGCCGGCCGCTATGTACATGGCACCATTTTAACGGTCGACGGCGGATGGATGGGGCGCTAGTACACAGTTGTGCACCTTCATATGCCGGTGCCTTGTTGTTATGCTTTTTTAAAATGATCATTTGTAATTGTTTAATATGGAAGTAAGATTTCAGCAAAGTCCCAAAGAAACGCGGCAGATGAATACACAGGAACTGCGTGAACATTTTTTGATGGAGCAGTTGATGGAAGATGATAAGATCAACCTGGTGTATTCGCATTACGATCGTGTTATCATCGGTGGTGCAAAGCCGGTGAAAACAGTATTGCAGCTGCAGACCGATCCCGAATTACGTGCCGGTTATTTTCTTGAAAGAAGGGAGATCGGTATCATCAATGTAGGCGGTGCCGGTGCGGTAAAAGCCGATGGTGAAACCTACGAAATGGATAAACTGGCATGCGTTTACCTGGGCAAAGGCGTTAAAGAAGTGTATTTCAGCAGCAAAAATGCGGGTGAGCCGGCGGTTTTCTATTTACTGTCTGCTCCTGCACACCAAACCTATCCCAATCAAAAATATAGCAAAGAACATGCGCAGGGTGGCAGCATGGGCGATCAGCTTACAGCCAACAAGCGTACTATTTACCGTTATATTCATGCAGAAGGCATCCAGAGCTGCCAACTGGTGATGGGGCTTACCATACTGGAACCCGGCAGTGTATGGAACACCATGCCTGCGCATACGCATACCCGCCGCATGGAAGCTTATTTTTATTTTGACGTGCCCGAGACACAGCGTGTATTTCATTTTATGGGTGAGCCAACAGAAACGCGCCATCTGCTGGTAGCCAATCATCAGGCAGTTGTATCGCCACCCTGGTCTATCCATTCCGGTTGCGGTACATCCAGCTATGCATTTATATGGGGTATGGCCGGTGAAAATTATACCTATTCAGATATGGATCCTGCACCGCTGGCCGAACTCAGGTAAAACACTGGTGTTAAACAGTAAAAGAAAATAGTATTCCTTAATACGAACAGACAGGTTATCAGAACCTCCTTTTTTGCACTGTCAATGAAAAAAGTATTTTGTTTTGGCGAACTGCTGCTGCGGATGTCACCCGCACTGAATGGTGAATGGATCAGGGAGCACCAGATGCCTGTATTTATCGGCGGGGCCGAGCTGAATGTATCACATGCGCTAGCCAACTGGCAGGTGCCGGTACAATACTGTACAGCACTGCCCGATCATTATTTGTCAAAGGAGATCTGTAGTGCGCTGCAGCAGAAAAATATCGATACAGCACCGGTACATTTTTCGGGTAACCGCATCGGTGTATATTACCTGCCACAGGGTACCGACCTGAAGCATGCCGGCGTTATTTACGACAGGGCGTATTCTTCTTTCGGTTCGCTCACAACGGGTATGATAGACTGGGAAGAAGTGCTGAAAGATGCTTCCTGGTTTCATTTCAGTGCGATCAGTCCGGCATTGAATCCCGGTGTGGTAGCTGTTTGCAAAGAAGCCCTTGAAGCCGCATCCAAACTAAAGCTGGCCATTTCTGTCGATCTTAATTACCGGGCCAAATTATGGCAGTATGGTAAAATGCCTGCCGAGGTTATGCCCGAGCTGGCAGCCTACTGCACGGTGATTATGGGCAACATATGGTCGGCCAACAGCCTGCTGGGGGTACCCTTGCAGGAGGAGCTGATAAATGCCGGCAGCAGGGATACTTACCTGCAGCATTCAGCGTATACCGCTGATTATATCCGGGAAAAATTTCCCAAATGCAGCACTATTGCACATACATTCCGTTTTGATACCGCAAATAACGGTATATTGTACTATGCTGCGCTTCACGAAGCGGGCAAACAGTACGTATCGCCCGGGTTCAGTGCTGCTTCTATTGTAGATAAAGTGGGCAGTGGTGATTGTTTTATGGGCGGCCTGATCTATGGTTTATACAATGGCCATCCTGCACAACAGGTGATCAATTATGCGGCAGCAGCTGCTTTCGGCAAACTGCAGGAAACAGGTGATGCCACCAGGCAAACAATTTCTTCAATCGAATCAATCATACAGTCATATGAATAAGCATGATATAACACTCAATGCCATCCTGGCCAAAGGTATCCTGCCCCTGTACTTTCATGAGGATACCAATATTTGTGTAAATATTCTGAAAGCTTTGTACCAGGCGGGTATCCGTGCGGTGGAGTTCACCAACAGGGGAGAAGCTGCCCTGCACAATTTTGCCGAGCTGATCAAAGTGCGTAATGCTGAACTGCCCGAGCTGTACCTTGGTGTGGGCACTGTTAAAAATAAAAAAGCAGCAGATGCATTTGTAGCGGCAGGCGCCGATTTCCTGGTTAGCCCGGGTTATGTGGCAGAAGTAGGTGATGTGGCCAAACAACAGGGTATGTTGTGGATACCCGGTTGTATGACGCCTTCTGAAATTATTGAAGCAGAAAATGCCGGGCTCAAATTTGTGAAGCTGTTCCCTGGCAGCCTGCTGCAACCTGCATTTGTAGATGCCATCCGCCCCATTTTCCCTGATATGAAATTTATGCCCACCGGTGGCGTTGAACTGGAAGAGGAAAATATACGCAGCTGGTTTAAAACAGGTGTTTGTGCTGTGGGTATCGGCAGCAAGCTGATAAACAAAGCAGTGCTGGACCAGGATAACTATCCGCATTTTATTACAGCACTGACTGAAAAAGCCATCAATATTATCGAATCTGTTCGTAAAAAATAACAGCATGCCAAATACCGGTATCGGTAAATACAGATGGGCGATTGTTGCCTTATTGTTCTTTGCCACCACTATTAACTACTTAGACCGACAGGTGATCGGCCTGCTGAAAGACTACCTGGCCAAAGATTTTAACTGGTCAGAATCTGACTACAGTAAAATTGTTATGGCTTTTTCTGCAGCCTATGCCCTGGGTTTGGTGCTGTTTGGTATTGTGATTGATAAAATAGGTTCTAAACTTGGCTATACCATATCGCTGGTTATATGGAGTGTTGCCGCCATGGCGCATGCTGTGGCCAAAAGCACCACGGGTTTTGGTATTGCCCGTACTTTCCTGGGACTTGGTGAATCTGGTAACTTTCCCGCCGCTATTAAAAGTGTGGCTGAATGGTTCCCGAAAAAAGAAAGAGCGCTGGCAACAGGTATTTTTAATGCCGGCTCTAATATCGCTGCTATCCTGGGGCCTTTCATCATTATGTGGCTTTACCACAATTATGGCTGGCAGGAAGCATTTGTGTGGACCGGCGTGGTGGGTTTTGTATGGCTGATCTTCTGGTGGATCTATTATGATGTGCCTTCCAGGCAGAAACGCCTGGGTAAAGCCGAATACGAATACATTCACAGCGACCAGGATGAAGCGGTACCTGCAGATGGCACCGTACAGAAAGTGAGCTGGGGTAAGATTTTATCAGTAAGACAAACCTATGCTTTTGTATTCGGTAAGTTCTTAACCGACCCGGTTTGGTGGTTTTACCTGTTCTGGATACCCTCGTATTTCAATAAAACATACGGGATGGATCTTACCAAGTCATGGGTGCATGTGTCTACTGTATATGTGGTATCCAGTTTTGGCAGTGTGCTGGGGGGGTATTTATCGGGTCTTTTTATCAAAAAAGGCTGGCCGGTATACAAAGCGCGCAAAACGGCGATGTTCCTGTTTGCTTTATGCGTGGTACCCGTTGTATTTGTACAGTTCACTACCGATATCTGGACAGCTGTTGCATTGATCAGCCTGGCCGCTGCAGCCCACCAGGCCTGGAGCGCCAATATTTTCACCACTGCATCAGATATGTTCCCTAAAAGGGCGGTGAGCTCGGTGGTAGGCGTGGGCGGTATGGCCGGTTCAGTAGGCGGTATTCTTTTCCCGTTGCTGATTGGTGTAATACTCGATCATTTTAAAGCCCTTGATAACCTGAAAGCCGGTTACAATATCATTTTTGTGATTTGTGGAGTGGCTTACCTGGTAGCCTGGCTAACGATGCATTTGCTGGCTCCGCGTATGGAAAAAGTACAGTTGTAAAATAGATAAGCACTTACCTTTTTACAGCGGCTGCCCCCAGGTGGCCGCTTTTTATTTTCACCACAATATGCTTAACTCAAATTCTGGTTGCAGCAAGGGGTAGAATGAGGCAATTGCCGGGCGTTAGAAATGAAGTGTTACCTTGCTCTTTTTATTTTTCCCGGTGCTGATCCAGCGGGGACCATTTTTTACAGCTTCGATCGCGCCGTTGTTAAGGCTTTTATCGAAAGAACGGACCACTTTAAAATCATAGGGCAACCCGTTTTCATTCACCAGGAATTCCAGCTCGATATCGCCACCGGTTAATTTGGCATTACCGCCGGTTGAATCTATTTGTTTGTTCAGCTTATTGTACACATACTCCTGGAACGATTGCCAGCCGCCTTCGGGATATGCTTCAGCGTTTTTCTGCCGGCTGTTTTCTGCTTTTTTCCGGGAACGTATTTCTGTGACCACCATATCTGCCAGTGATTCGCTGGCATCCTGCATACGCAGTACATTGCTGCCATTGGATTTAATAGGAGCCTGCAGGTCTTCATGCCCCAGCGAGGAAATATGCACGGTTACTGCCGAATCCATTGAGCGCAGGGTGAACTTGCCCTGGTCATCCGTCATGGCCATCGATTTTCCGTTTTCCGGTTTAACACAGGCATTGGATATGGGTTGCTGGCGGCTGTCGAGCACCATACCCTGCAGTACATAACCGTTTGTTGCTATCCGCGTACTGAGCGCCGTTTTTCTTAGTGCCCCATAACCGGTAATACCGGTGGCTGGAGCCTTATTATCTGCCATTGCAACAGCGCTATCTGTTTTTTCCGCATGTAAGCGCATGGCGCTGGCATTGGGAGCAGCGAATGCTGCGGCTGTTTCATTATTGGATATGGCAGGTGTGGCAGAAGCAATTGTTGCCGGTTCTGGCTGGGATGGTTTGGGGGCTGCGGCCAGTTCGGCCGGTGGCGTGGCTTTCGCTTTGGGGAAAGCCAGTGTTTTATTGATCTTTTCCGGTAGTGCTTTTTTCTGTTGCTCAGGTTCTGCTGGCTTAAAACTGTCTGTAACCTGGGGCGCTGCAGGTGGTGCCGGCGGTGTTACCTGTTTATGCTGCGCCAGCTCCGGCAGGGCAGAGGGGGCGGGTTTATTGAACACAAACCAGCCTGCTGTACCGGCGCCTGCCAGCAATATCACTGCAGCGGCTACTTTCCACCATTTGCGCGGGGCGGCTGTAAGCGGAACAACTTTGGCTCCTTCCTCTTCTTTTTCTGCCTGCAATGCAGCAGCGATCTCGTTCAGGTGTTGCCTGGCTACAGGCAGTGAACTGTTGCCGTATCCTTCAATAGCATCGGCCAGGAAAGGATCCTGCAGGGCAGCTTTTTCCAGATCGTGCATTTCCCTTGTAGACATACGTCCCTGCAGGTATCGCTCAATATCTGTTAAAGAAAAATGGATATGTATATTTTGTTCAGCCATTAGCTTCCATGCAATTTTTCAGGTTCCTTCTCCCGTTTTGTATCAGGCTGCGCACTTTATTCCAGTCGCTGCCGGTAAGTTCAGTGATTTCGTGGTAGCATTTGCTTTGCAGGTAAAACAGCTGTACCGCCTGTTTCTGGGCATCGGGCAGTTTTTCCAGGCATAGTTCCAGCCGTTTAAAATCCTGTTCCTTTTCGAGCACATTATCCAGATGCGAAAAATCTTCCGATTGCATAATGCCTGGTTCCAGGGAAACCGTCATGGTTTTCTTTTCCTTACGTAACTGCATGAGGCAGTGGTTCTTGGCCACTACATACAGCCAGCTTTTAAAATTATCAACCTGGTGCTGTTGCAGTTTGGAAAGCAGTTCCTGGTAAATATTCATAACGGCATCCTTGGCCGCTTCTGCGTCTTTCAGGTATTTGATACAGGTTCCGTATACCAGATCGGTATAGCGCAGGTATAAAGTAGCAAGCAACTGCTGGTCGCCGGCTTCGCGGTATGCTGCCAGCAGGTCTTCGTCTGTACGGGGCGCTGTTTTCTCGATGTGCCTGATTGAAACCATGTGTAGCTGCCAAATTAAAGAAATATCCCTTACCGCCCAAGAAGCAGCAGAATTGGTTATGGCCCCTGCAAATGGGCCGGGCGAGCCCATATGCAAGTATAGTGGCCTGAAGAATAACCACTTGTTATCATGGCTTAATGTGCAAGGCTTCAGCAGGAAGCAAAATTTTTTTTAACTGGTTTTTATGTAATGTTTTTTTAAAACGCATCCTGTTCATAAATGGCACTATGAAACCATCCGTACAATTACATATACCTGAGCCCTGCCACGAAAGCTGGGATCGTATGCTGCCGGCAGAAAAAGGCCGGTTTTGCCAGGCCTGTTCCAAACAGGTTGTCGATTTTAGTACGATGACCGACCAGCAGATACTGCGTTATCTTTCGCAGGTATCAGGTAATGTTTGCGGCAGGCTGGCCACCGACCAGCTGCGGCGCCCGTTGCAGCCTGCTGTTGTGCAGCACAGGAAGCACTGGTGGTTATCTGCGCTGATGCCATTGCTTTTATTCACCAGGGTGGCTGCACAGAAAAAAGCAACACCTGTCAGCCAGGTATCCGCGGTGTCCAACAGAAATCCTATCCTGCTGGGGAAACTGGCTCCTGCCCCGCCTGCACTGGTAACGATCAGCGGAAGAGTTACAGATACAGCACATCAGCCCATACCATCTGCTGTTGTTTCCGCTGAAGGATTAAATGTGGATACCATTACAGATGAATCCGGGTATTTTTCATTGCAGGTACATGCAGCCGGAAACAACACCATCACGTTGCATGCTGCGGCACCGGGATATGAACAGGTAAAACTGCAGTTGCATGCGGCTGCAACGGTTAAACAGGATATCTGTTTGCCTTTCTCTGCTGATCAGCCCGAAGTGCATACTGTTTTGGCTGGTGGTATTACTGTGTATAACAGCAAAATAAAAGAAGATACCGGTGCTGCTTTGGTTCATCAACTGATGGGTAAACCGGTTTTCAGCGTTGCGGTGGATACAGACACAGCTGGTGCACAGGATATGGCCGTATTTCCCAATCCCGTTACGCATGCAAAATGCCTGACGGTTATAAGCAAAAAAGCAACTGATTTTATACTGCAGGTATTTAATGACAGCGGTGAATTATTGTTATCAAACTATTACAGCGCATCAAAAAAACTGTCTGTGCAGCTGCCGGTAACACCACGATGGGGAACAGGTATTTTTTATGTGTGCATGACAGATCAGCACAGTAAAAGAAAATATACCAAAAAAATTCTCGTGCAATAATTGTGTAATTCTTTTCTTCAGAACATCCTTAAAAAAATACGGTTATGAAATATTTTCTTTCCCTTGGCATATTGCTGGTGTTCTGCTGCCTGGCATTTAGAACACCTGAAACCCGGCATATTACCGGAACAGTGGTGGATGAATCAGGCGCCTTACTGGCAGGTGTAACCATTAAGGTAAAAAGCACAGGTGGTTCAACATTATCTGACAGTAAAGGCGCATTTAGTGTTGCTGTAGAAGATCAACATGAAATACTGGTGTTTTCCTTTATAGGGTACGAAACCCAGGAAGTGAGCACCAGCAAGCAAACAAACCTGCATGTGGTACTGCATCCTGTAAAACAAACAATGCAGGAGGTAGTTATAGTGGGCTATGGTGTCAGAGCGAATAGACGTACCGGTGTTTCAACAGGGGCATATCCCGCCATGTCTTATACTGCCTCAAATGCCAATGTATTACAGGGAAGGGCTGCAGGTATTCGTGTAAGCGGCGGCAGGCAGCAGCCGGAGGGCTATAACAGCGATTTCAACACTGAATCGTATGATCATTTTACAGATAATCCTTTTCAAAAAGTAAAAGATGAACCCCGGTCCACTTTTTCGATCGATGTGGATGCTGCTTCTTACAGCAATATCCGCAGGATGATCAACCAGGGGCAATTGCCGCCACCCGGTGCTGTCCGTATTGAAGAGATGATCAATTATTTCAGCTATTCTTACCCGCAGCCTTCGGGCGATAAGCCTTTCAGCGTGAATACAGAACTGGCAGACTGTCCCTGGAATACGCAGCACAAGCTATTACTGATCGGGCTGCAGGGTAAAAAGATCCCTTATGAGAACCTGCCTCCATCCAACCTGGTGTTTTTAATCGATGTAAGCGGTAGCATGATGGAGCCCAATAAATTACCACTGGTGCAGTCATCCCTCAAATTGCTGGTTGATCAGCTAAGACCACATGATAAAGTAGCGATCGTAGTATATGCGGGCAATGCCGGGCTGGTACTTCCTTCAACCGAAGGCAATGAAAAAGAAAAAATAAAAGATGCGATCAATGCACTAGAAGCCGGTGGTTCCACTGCAGGCGGCGCGGGTATTAAACTGGCATACAAAGTAGCAAGGGAAAATTTTATGAAGAATGGCAATAACCGTATTATACTTTGTACCGATGGCGATTTCAATGTAGGTGCCAGCAGCGATGATGAACTGGTAAGGCTGATTGAAAAAGAAAAGGAAAGCGGCGTATACCTGACTGTGCTGGGCTATGGCATGGGTAATTATAAAGACAGCAAGATGCAGCAACTCGCAGATAAAGGCAATGGCAATCATGCGTATATCGACGGGCTTGGTGAAGCCAAAAAAGTACTCATCCATGAATTTGGCGGTACCCTGTTCACTATTGCAAAAGATGTAAAACTGCAACTGGAGTTCAATCCCACTGCTATACAGGGTTACCGGCTGATCGGTTATGAGAACAGGATGCTGGCCAAAGAAGATTTCAATAATGATAAAAAAGATGCAGGTGAACTGGGCAGCGGTCATACCGTAACGGCCTTGTACGAGCTGATCCCCCAGGGTGTTGCGGCAAGCGAGCTGGATAGTGTGGATGCATTGCGTTACCAGCAAACCAAACCGAAAAGAGTTACGACTGCTTTTTCCGGCGAACTGCTGAACATCAAGCTGCGGTATAAACAGCCTGACGGTGATAAAAGCCAGCTGCTGGAGAACCCGGTATCAGGCCGGTCGCTGGCATTTGGCAATGCTTCTGCCAATATGCGTTTTGCTGCTGCTGTTGCCTCATTCGGTATGCAACTGCGTGGTTCAAAATACAAGGGTGATATCACTTACAACAGTATTATCGGCATGGCGCAATCTGCAGTGGGAGAGGACAAAGAAAATTACCGCAATGAATTTGTAAAACTGGTAGAACTGGCCCATGACCTGGCGGGTAAAGAGGAGGGGAAAACTGCAAAAGAATAGAGGTTACAGCACCACTGTAAAAGGAAGCGCCTGCTTAATTGGATAGGCCGCATGAAATAACCTGTTCAAACAGGGTTTACATAACACTATACCACAGGTGTCAAACATCCTGCGGGTGTACAGACAGCTGTGGGGCACTTGCCAAACCTATAGAACAACACCCTCCCTGAAAACCATCTGTTCGGCACTGAACACTGTGCTGTTACGGATTATTCAACTACCGGGCGCCGAAGTGCAAACCAGGCGCCTGGTTTTTATTTTTTAAAAGCGGGATGGTACTGGTGTAAAGTGGCACGCAGGTAATCGCGGTCAAGATGGGTATAGATTTCGGTGGTGGTAATACTTTCGTGCCCCAGCATTTCCTGAACGGCGCGAAGGTCGGCACCGCCTTCTACCAGGTGTGTGGCAAAGGAATGCCGGAAAGTATGCGGTGAGATATTCTTGGTGATCCCCGCTTTTTGTGCCAGCTCTTTGATGATATAAAAGATCATGATGCGGGAAAGTCCTTTGCCAAACTTGTTGAGGAAAAGAATATCCTCAAATCCTTTCTGGGGCTGCTGGTGAATACGGATGTTCTCTTTGTACAGCTTGATATGCTTGATGGCATCCCTGCCAATGGGTACCAGCCGTTCTTTATCGCCTTTACCTATTACGCGTATAAAGCCCACATCCAGGTACAGATGGGATAGCTGCAGGCTGATCACCTCGCTTACCCGCAGTCCGCAGCTGTACATGGTTTCCAGTATGGCCTTGTTCCTGCCGCCTTCGGGTGTGCTCAGGTTGAGCTGTGCGATAATGCTTTCTATCTCTTCAAAGCTCAGTACATCGGGCAGGGCACGTTTCAGCCGGGGTGTTTCAAGTAAAGCGGTGGGGTCTGTGGTAACAATACCTTCTACCAGACAATAACGGTAAAACCCGCGTATACCTGATATAATGCGGGCCTGCGATGTGGCGGTCATCCCCAGTTCGCCGATCCATTTAATAAAAGCCTGCAGCTCTTTCAAACTGATAGCGGAAGGTGCTTTTTCATCACCGGCAGATAGGAGGTAGGTGGTAAGCTTGTCTACATCGTGCAGGTAGGCTTCCACAGAATGATCGCTGAGCGATTTCTCCAGCTGGAGATAGGCCTTGTATCCTTTTTTATAGCTGTTCCACATACCTGCAAAGCTATACATATAAGTAGGCTTTATACCGGAATACCGGTGGTAATTTAGTGCCGGCAAAGGAAATTTGGAATTAACCCCGCGTTAATCGATATTGCTGCCAAATATGTAGCAAGAAACCCAGGTTCTATCATGCAAGTAATCAATCTCCGTTCCTTTAAACAAAAGGCCAGGCATAATAAAAAGGCAATGCGCCGTTTTTTAGGTAAAGTAGAAAAAAAGCCACCGCGTGGTCTTGACCAATTGGTTGTAAAGCTGGATAAAGAGGTATGGCCTGAAGTGGATTGTCTTGGCTGTGCCAATTGCTGTAAAACCATGAGCCCTACATATACTGCCAAAGATATCAAGCGTATCAGCGAGCACCTGGGTATGACGCCGCAGGCGTTTAAAGACAAATGGTTGTATTTCGATGAGAAAGATGGCGACTGGATGAATAAAAAACAACCCTGCCAGTTCCTCGACCTCAAAACAAATATGTGCAGTATTTATGCTGTACGGCCTGCAGATTGTGCGGGTTTTCCCCATCTTGCCAAAAGAAAAGTGGTGGACTATATCCATGTGCACCAGCAGAATATTGAATACTGTCCTGCCACCTATAAGTTTGTAGAAAAGCTGGATGCTGCGCTCAAAGCGGCCAGGTAGCTGAAGAAAAGCCTGCAGTGGTTAAAAATAAACATCCTCTATCAGGAAATAGGCCGGCTCCTTGCCGGGATGCAGTGTAATGGCCAGTACATCAAACTGCAGGTATTGCCATTGCGGATGGCGGTACTGGTATTCCTCTGCCGCATTTTTCATACAATCCATTTTATGATGGCTGATGCTTTCTTCAGGTAAGCCATAGGCTGCAGATGTTCTGGTTTTGATTTCAAAAAAATGAAGACGGTTGCCTTTGCTCGCAATGAGGTCAACTTCCCAGTGACTGTAACGCCAGTTTTTTTCGATCAGTATATACCCGTTTTGCTGCAGGTAAGCGGCTGCGAGTGTTTCCCCCAGGTTGCCGGTGTATTTATTTTGGTGCATTGTAGTATCTTTCGCAGGTAAAAGGAATATCATGAGCGCTATACAAGGTAAAATTTTTAAGCTGAAAGGTAAAGTTCAACATTATGCATGGGGAGGATATGATTTTATTCCTCAATGGCTCAATCAGCCTAATCCGCAACACCAGCCCTGGGCCGAGTACTGGATGGGGGCGCACCCGTCTGCCTCATCCGTTCTGCACACAGCCGCTGGCGATATCGCATTGTTTGAGGCAATCAGCCAGGCTCCTGCCGCACTGATCGGTGAAAAAGTATACAACCGGTTCGGCGAATTGCCTTACTTGTTTAAAATACTGGATGTAAAAGATATGCTGTCTATCCAGGTGCATCCTTCCAAAACAGAAGCAGAAAAAGGTTTTGATGCAGAAGAGGCCGCCGGTATCCCGGTGAATGCTGCCCACCGCAATTATAAAGACAAAAACCATAAGCCCGAGGTAATGGTAGCCCTGAGCGAGTTCTGGCTGCTGCATGGCTTTTTACAACCCGACCTGCTGAAGCAAGTGCTGGTAAGCATCCCGGCTTTCAACAGCCTGCTCCCGCTATTCGAGAAAGAAGGATATAAAGGCCTGTACCAGCATGTAATGGAAATGCCGCAGGGACAGGTGAATACCATGCTGATGCCTCTTGTACTGGCTGAACTGCAAAAAAAGAAAGCCGGTGAACTCACCAAAGCCGATCCGGGCTGGTGGGTAAGCAAGCTGTACGGGCAGGATGAAGTATTGGGTGATATCGACAGGGGCGTGTTCTCCATCTATTTTTTCAATATCGTGAAAACAGAACCAGGTGAAGCTGTTTTCCAGGGTGCCGGTATACCACATGCTTACCTGGAAGGGCAAAACGTTGAACTGATGGCCAACAGCGATAATGTGCTGCGTGGCGGTTTAACACCCAAACATATCGATGTACCTGAATTACTGAAACATACCTTATTTGAAGGTGTTACACCCAATATAATGAAAGGCGAACAGCAGGCTGAAGGCGAAAAGCTATATCCCTGCCCGGTACCCGATTTCGGTATCAGCAAAATTGAACTGGGTGCAGGCGGCGGTTTTCGCCAAAGCGCCTCTTCACTGGAAATTATTGTTGTGCTTGAAGGCGGACTGGATATCCAGGGCACGGCTGAGCAGGTGCAGGTGAAAAAAGGAGAGGCAGTGGCTGTACTGGCAGGGGAATCGTATCTCGTATCGGCACTGGCCGGCGGGGTACTGGCATACCGCGCTTTTGTTCCCGCCTTGTAAAAGATCAGTATGGAGGGGCCAGGCTCCTCCTGTCAAAAACATGTATTTTTGCAGGGGAACAGCAGGCACCTGCACAGGCGCAGCTGTTCTTTTACCGAAAACTCAATTGTTCAGCAATGAAGATCACAAAAACTGTTATTATATCGCTTGTTCTGCTGGTACTGGTAGCCGCCCTGTACCGCATAGTGCCTAACAGGCCGCTGGGTTTTGCCCCGCAGATCGCTATGGCTTTATTTGGCGGTGCCGTATTTGTGAAAGATAAAAAATGGGCTTTTGTATTGCCATTGGTGTCAATGTTCATTTCCGACCTGTTGTATCAACTGCTGTTTAAAGCCGGTATGTCTACCTTCCCCGGGTTTTATGAGGGGCAATGGGTGAACTACCTGTTGTTTACGGCATTAACCAGTATCGGGTTTCTTGTAAAGCGTATCAATGTGGTAAATGTGCTGGCAGGTTGCCTGATAGCGCCTACCGTGTATTTTCTCCTGTCGAATTTTGCTGTATGGATAGGCGGCGGTGGTTACCAGCGCCCGAAAACATGGGGAGGACTAATGATGAGCTATGCTGATGGCCTGCCTTTTTACAAGGGCAGTGTGGTGGCTACCCTGGTATTTGCCGCGGTTTTGTTTGGTGGCTATTTCCTGCTAAAGCAAAATACCATGAACAGCAGATCTGTTGCCAGGTAAGAACAATAATTGTTTGAGCGAAAGCGGACTGCAGCTGAACAGCAGTGATACCCTTAATTTGTACATAGAACTTGGTTATTTTTGTAAAAAAATGGATATGGGAGTTTGGCGCCAGATTGCAGAATATTTGTATATCAAGAAAAGGGATCCCAATGAGCCACGTACAAAATGGCTTAAATACATGCATGGGATGAACCGGATATCTATCCTCATGTTCCTGGTGGCGCTGATCATTATGCTTATACGCCTGCTGACCAGGAAATAATATTTTAACAGTGTTCTCCCCCTAATGATTTATTCCTTGCGGCTCCTGATAAACCGCTCTATTTCCTGCGCAGCATTGGCTGATGCATTACCCCCTGCCGAAAGCAGGGTTTTTAATGCCTGGTAATCAGTTTGCAGCTGCTGCCTGCGTTCTGTATTGTTCAGCAGGTTCTGCAGCTCCTGCACCGCATTAGCCACTGTAAGATCCTGCTGGATCAGTTCTTTTACTACCAGCTTGTCCATGATCAGGTTAACCAGTGAGATATATTTAACCTTGATCAGCCTTTTGGCTATCTGGTAGCTGATATTGCTGCCTTTATAACAAACCACTTCCGGTATACCGAACAGGGCAGTTTCCAGTGTGGCAGTACCACTGGTTACCAGCGCAGCTGTAGCCTGGTTAAGCAGGGCATAGGTTTGGTTTTTTACGCTGGATACATTGCTGTATGGCTGTAGCAGTGACTGGTAAAACGCATCTTCCTGGCCGGGTGCCTGCGCTACTACGAACTGGTAATCAGGAAAAGCTTTACTTACTTCGAGCATAACCGGCAGTTTTTTCAGTATTTCCTGTTTACGGCTGCCGGGCAACAGGGCGATGATCTTTTTGTCTGTTGCCACAACAGGTTGCGGATGGCTTTCCCTGAAGCGGTCTATCACCTGCACCAGCGGATGGCCTACGTATATCACATCCCAATTCCACCGGTCATGGAAATATGCTTTTTCAAAAGGCAGTATTACCAGCATCAGGTCAATATACTGCTTCATCTTCTTTACCCTTCCTTCTTTCCATGCCCATACCTGCGGTGAAATATAGAACACGGTTCTGATGCCCTGTTGCTTGGCCCATTCGGCAATACGCAGGTTAAAACCGGGATAATCTACCAGTATCAGTACATCAGGCTGGTATTGCAGTATATCTTCCTTGCAAAAGGCCAGGTTGCGCAGTATGGTACGCAGGTTCATCAGCACTTCTGCAAAGCCCATAAATGCGAGGTCGCGGTAGTGTTTTACCAATGTGGCGCCTGCTGCCTGCATCAGGTCGCCGCCCCAGCAGCGGATATCGGCCGCAGTGTCCAGTGTTCTTAATTCCCTGATCAGGTTGCTGCCATGTAGATCGCCGCTGGCCTCGCCTGCAATGATGTAATATTTCATCCGTTCAGCTGTTTTCAATTACCGGTAAGCGGTTTGCGCATGCTTTTTTGCAGGATGCCCTGGCCGGTTACCGGTAAAAATATGATGTGCAAAATAAAACTATGTAGCCCAAGTTGCCAGTTTATTCTTTACAGGATGGAATGGCTATGAGCCCAAGTTGCTGTTATAGCTTCAAGCTAATAGCGGTGAGCTGCAAGGAGTTTGTCTCGCGGAATACGCGGAAAGCGCAGAAAAAAAATTTTGCCTCATAGCTGGAAGCTCAGGGCTTGCAGCTAATAAAAGCTTCAAGCGAATAGCGGTGAGCTGCAAGGAGTTTCTCGCGGAACACGTGGAAAACGCAGAAAAAGAATTCCTACCTCATAGCTAGAAGCTCATGGCTTGCAGCTAATAAAAGCTTCAAGCTATAGGCGGTGAGCCGCAAGGAGTTTCTCGCGGAACACGCGGAAAATGCAGAAAAAAGAATTTCTGCATTATAGCAGGATGCTCCTGGGTTGCTGGTTATAAAAAATATTTTACCACGATGGCGGCAATGGCATAGATGCAGGTAGAGGCGAAAATACCCTTTGCTGTAAGGTCACGGCGGGTATTGATATAAAGGGTGAAAATAACTGCATTGGCGATCAGGGAAACACTGACAATGCCGGATATCAGGCTTTTCTGTATCGCCAGAACAGTAAAAAAATCCTTCAGGCTATAAGTAGGGTAAAACTTCAGATAATAATAGCAAAACAGGCCAATAACCGGGGCTATAAAACCCAGTACAATACCCATTTTGAAGTTATCTCTTTTCAGCATTAATTGGCAATTAAAGATTGCTCCAGCTGTTCTTTCAGCTGGTAATGAGTTAAATCGAACTGAACGGGAACCACACTTACATAATTGTTCTTAAGCGCCCATACATCGGTATCTTTTCCTTTATCGAAATTGATGAACTCACCGGTAAGCCAGTAGTATTTGCGCCCGTGCGGATCGAAACGTTCTGTAAATTCTTCTTCATATTTCGCATAGGCCTGCCTGCACACTTTAAGGCCTTTTAACAGTTCCAGCGGGGCTTTGGGTACGTTTACATTGAGGCAAAGGTGTTTGTCCATTTTTTTGCCCATCAGTTGCTGTACCAGTAAGCGTGCATAATGCTGTGCACCGGTAAAATCGGCTTCTATACCATAATCCAGCAGGCTGAACCCTATACTGGGAATACTTTCTATGGCTGCTTCCAGTGCGGCCGACATGGTGCCTGAATAAATAACATTAATGGAATGATTGGCGCCATGGTTGATACCGCTGAGGCAGATATCGGGTTTGCCATGCAATACTTTGTCTACGGCCAGCTTCACACAGTCTACCGGCGTACCACTGCATTGCCAGGCTTCCACACCTTCAAAATTATGTACCTGGTGCAGGCGAAGAGGATGGCCGATAGTAATGGCATGCCCCATACCACTCTGGGGCTTATCAGGCGCAACCACCACGATATTGCCCAGGTCTTTCACCGCCTCAATCAATGCTTTTATGCCAGGAGCTGTAATACCGTCATCATTGGTAATCAGTATCGTCGGACGTTCTTTTTTCGCCGTTTTAGCTTTCTTCACTTTTGCCATAAGTATGCAAGATACGTAGAACACAGCGTTGTTGCTAACCAGCTTTTTACAGAATGAGGTATTCTTGGATAAGCGGAAACATTGAAATAAAAACAGTCTCCCGGGCTGCCCGGGAGACTGTTTTTGGTATTGTTTTAGGAAAAAACTGAAATGAGTAAAGTATCAGAACATAGGCCATTGGTTAGTTATTGGGCAACTGGAGCTGAAAATAGCGGTGGTTGGTTTCTACATGCCATATCTGCTGTATAAAGCTGGATAATAACTGCAGAAAGCTCTTCTTTTCCTGGGTTGCCCGGTCGTAATACTGTACCACATTCATTTTTACTTTGATGGCAATGTATTTTTTATTGAATACATAGCTGCCAACAGGTGCATTTCTCTTAAGGGCCTGGATGCATTTTTTATCTGTGATGGTTTCAGCAGTACCTGATACCTGGATGTTAAAGGCCAGTCCTTTTTTATGAAAGTCCAGCTGAACAGGAAACTGTTCTTCCAGCTCATGCAATAATAACTGTGCAGGCGTGGGGAGTAAAAACCAGATATATCCTTCTTCATCCACATTCAGCACATGAATGACGGAGGTAGGTAATTTCACCAGAGCCGTACTATCATTGTAACAGATAGCAGTACCCAGTTCCATTATTTTTTCCCGTAAAAACAATAAGCTTTTGTCAGTTTTTTCTTCTGTTATCATAACATGGTGTTTCTTGTAATATTTCAAAACTGGGTCCAATTTTAGGGGCTGCGCCATTTTTGTCTTATCCGGGTATTGGCGAAAGAAATGTGTTTTTTTAATCTGGCTTTGTATGCAATTGATATACAAAAGCAAATAAGGCAGCTTGCAGCAACTGGCAGCCGGTTGAAAAAATTGCCGGAAATCTGTTCAGGATAAAATCTGTCAAATCTCGCTGTTGCAAACCAGCTTTTCGACCCGGAAAACGGTGCCCGGATATGCTGTTGGCTGCCTGGCGGGAGGTATGTTGTGCCGCTGTTACAAATCTCAGACCGGCAAAAAAATGTGTACAGGTCTTCGCATTCCTTCCGGTAGTAGCAAAATTTCCCCAATATTTTACGGGCGGTTGGCGGTATATGCGCCTGGCCTGCACCCGGTTGATTTGGTACGTTTTTTATACTATAATATAGCTGCATATTGTACAACAACCAGCCGGGCTTCCTGCTTTTTAACGGCTGGTTCCGGTAACCTTGACGCAATGATATCCCAATGGAATGTATACCTGTGAAAAATATCATTTCTGCAAATGGGGGAAATTTTGTTAAAGACAATAATCCGGTTTATAACACGGAAACACAATACCTATGAGCTTAGGATTATACAGAAGAAGTTTGCTGGGGTGCCTTAACAAGGCGATAACAGAAGGATACCAAACCTCTTTCAGGGTAACAGGAGCCGTTCTTACCTATGGAAATGCGCATACCAGTTATCGGCCGGATCAAGTGAATATTATCAGCTTTAATTGCTTCGAGGAAAATGCCGATCCGGCTGATAATGCAGTATTGTATGTGCTGGAAACAGATGACGGCACAAGAGGGACGCTGATCGATGCCAGTGGCTTGTATGCCAACCCGCTGGTGAGCCGTTTTATCGCCGGCATACCACCGCAACTGAGCGCAAAAACCGGTGACCCCTACCGGTTTGATTGAACCGTAAAAATAAAATCCTGATAAAAAAAACAGCGTCAAGTTATGAGAAATGTAGAATACAGGCAGGTTGAGACAGAAAAGGCAATAAGCAAATTCAGGGCATTGGTATATCAATGCCGGGTGTGTACATTTTGTGCAGTTGCCGATAGTGGAGAAGTGATCACCAAACCACTGTACACGGCAGGTGTTGATGAGGCCGGCGATTTGTTTTTTTATTTTAAAGATGATGTACCTGGGTTTGAGCAGATTAACTGGAATAACAATATCCACCTGCTTTATACCAATAATGCCCGGCGTGTGCACATGGAGGTAACAGGAAAATCGGTGGTGATCATGGATAAACAGAAAGTGCGCGATTTCTGGAACCCTTTGCTGAATGCCTATTTCCCGGCAGGCAGCCATGCCATGAAGTTTATGAAAGTACATGTAACCCGTGTTACGCTTTGCAACGATTTTCATGGCAGCAAAGAGGTGTTGCTGCATGATACACCCGCCGGCAATCTCCAGGTTGAAGTGGTTAAAAAACCGGCATTGCTGATGGTAGGCTGATATATCGTTGCAACCGGTAAAAACTAAATACCATGTTGTTTGGTGGGGTAGTGTTCAATGCCGCAGCCATCGCAACTGTTCAGCCAGACAACATGGGAAATAGCATTCCTGTTTTAACCCTACAACATATCACTCACCTGGTGATTGGCGGAGGGAATGCTGATGATAAATGTAGTTCCCTTCTGCTTTTCAGACCGCACATCTATATTGCCGGAATGAGATTGAATAATGTTCAGCGTACTGGCCAGTCCCAGCCCCATGCCATTGCGTTTGGAAGTAAAATAAGGCTCAAACAACTTTGACAGGTTTTCCGGTGCAATACCGCTTCCATTGTCTTTAATGATCACTGTATGGTAATCTTCGCCGCTTTCTACTGATATCTCCAGGTGCCCCTGGCCGGCTTCCATAGCCTCCACTGCATTGATCACAATATTCAAAAAAGCGATCTTCAGTTTTTCCATATCAACCATTGCCATGGCAGGCGTTTGTGCATAGTTCACTTTCATTTTGATGTGCTGTAGCGTAATGCGGTCAATGGCCTCTGTGATCGTCATGTCCATCACGCTTTGCAAAGGCCGCTGGCAGAAATCCAGTTCAGATGGTTTGGACGAAATAAGTAACTGGTCAATCAGGCTGCCGATGCGGTGGCTGTTCCGGTGGATGATGTCAAGGAAAACGGGTATTTCATCCTCACCGCGGCTTACCCTTAATTGCTCAACAGACATATTGATATTATTGAGCGGGTTACGCACTTCATGTGCCAGTGTGCGAACCAGCCTTCCCGTGGCAGCCAGCTTCTCTATCTGCAGATTTGCTTTCTCCGACTTTTTCAAATTGGTAATATCGTGTATAATACCCTGCAGGTAAGTATGGTTATTCTGATCGGTTTGAACGGTGGCTGTAAAAATGCAATACCTGGTTTCATGGTCTTTGGTCACCAGCTCAATTTCCTTATCCATCACTTCATTATACAAGCGAAGCGACTGGCGGATGGTATGCTGCGATAAATTATCCAGCAGCTGGAATAGAGACAGCTGTTTCAGTTCATCGGCTGTATAGCCCAGCATATCGCAACAGGTTGAATTTACATCGAGGAACACGAGGTCGGTAGAGGCGGTGAACACAGCATCTTTCGATTGTTCAAAAATATTGCGGTATTTACTCTCACTTTCTTTCAATGCCTTCAGCGAAGTGCTTCTTTCCAGCGAATAGCGGATACAGCGTTCCAGTTTTTCGGTGGTCAGTTCGCTTTTTACCAGGTAATCCGTAGCACCGATCTGCATGGCTTCCATGTCAATGCGTTTATTGCCTTTACCGGTAAGCAGTACAATGGGCGCTTCATTGTTGAGTGCCCTGGCTTCTTTCAGAAAATCGATACCGGTTTTGGCACCCAGCCGGTAATCTACAAAATACACATCGTAGCGGCGTGCCTGCAGTTCGGCCAGTGCTTTCTGGTAATTATAGCACCAGTCCACCTTACAGTCAAGATCTTCTATCTGGCTGATATAGCTGGATGTTATAAAAAAATCATCTTCATCATCATCGATAATCAGTAAACGTATCGTACTGGTATTGTGAATGGCCATAATATAAAAACTTATTGATGCTGGGGCAGTAAAAGATGGAATACAGCACCTTTGCCGATATTGCCTTCGGCAGATATCCTGCCATTGTGGTTCTCTGCAATTTTTTTGCAGATGGCAAGGCCCACACCCGAGCCCGGGTATTCTACCTTGCCATGCAGGCGCTGGAATATCTGGAAGATCCTTTCTGCATATTCCTGTTCAAAGCCAATACCGTTATCGCTGATCTCTATGTGGTAATATTTGCCGGATGCTGGCAGGTGCAGCTGTTCCTGTTCTGCTTCTCCCAGTTGTTCTGAGCGAATGCGGATCAATGTTTCGGTGCCTGTTTGCCTGAACTTGAGTGAATTGCCGATTAAATTGGTAAACAGCTGCCGCATCTGCGATGGAACGGCGTCAATTACAGGCAGCAGACCGGAGACAATGATACGGGCATGTGCTTCTTCAATACCCAGGTCAAGATCTTCCTGCACACCGCGTATAATTTCATTCAGGTCTGTAGGAATATATTGGCTGGATGTGCGGGTAACACGCGAAAATTCCAGCAGGTTGTCTATCAGTGAACGCATATTGTCGGCGGCGGAAACCATGCGGTCTACATACATCTTCACTTCCTTATCCATACCTGCCGAATGCTTGGATGTAAGCCGTTCACTGAATGTGGTGAGCTTGCGTAATGGCTCCTGCAGGTCGTGAGAGGCCACATAGGCAAATTCTTCCAGCTCCTGGTTCGAGCGGTTGAGCTCGCGGATCTTTGCTTCCAGATTTTTTTCGTATTCTTTCAGCTGGGTGATATCACGTGTAATGCCATAGGTTTTTTTTGCCTGGTCATGGCTGTCCCTTATGATCTTGGCAAAACTTTCCAGCTTTTTCTGCTCTCCTTTGGGTGTGGTAATGGTATAGTTAACTGTATAATAACCGTTGGTGGCAAGTGCTTCCTGCCTGGCCTGTTTAATTTTTACCAGGTCTTCCGGTTTGATATGCCTGAAGAAAAAACTTTCATCAGGATTGTACTGGTCGCGCAGGGCAGGATCGTAGCCGAACAACTGCAGCATGCCATCAGAACAGGTAAAGCCGCTGCCGTCGATATTCATTTCCCATGAGCCATGAGCAAGGAATGTTTCCCTGTCGGCCTGTGTTTGCCTGAATTTCAGCTGTGCTTCCTGGAAAACGGCCTGCTCTGTTACATCGCGTGTATTGCCGATGATTTTTATCTTGCCTTTGTCATCTGTTACCACTTTCCCATTGCTTAATACCACTGCATCTTGGCCATCTTTGCGTTTTATGTGGTACTGGTGCTGGAATTTTGATTGCTGTGCAATGGCGGCATCGATGGTTTGCTGCAGGCCGGCCAGGTCTTTTGCGGCGATGTGCTGCTGCTCAAAAGCATGGGTAAGATGGCCGTTCAGTTCTTCCCTGGTATAGCCGTACAATTCGTACATGCCGTTAGACCAGGAGAGCTGATCGCTGCCCAGGTCCCATGTCCAGCTGCCGAACTGCAGCATATTTTCATTGTCATCCATCATTTCTTTCATTGCCTTGACCTCTTCCTGGCTTTTCAGCTCATCAGTGATATCCTGTGCAATAAACAGAAGGGAGGATGGTTTACCCTGTTTGTTTTTGTTCAATACAACACCCTGCGTACGAAAATGACGCCAGTCGCCGGTTTTGCGGTTCAGTCGCAGGTTAAATCCATAATAATCGGTGTTATCGGGGAGGCTGTTGAACTTATCCAGCTCGGTTTTAACTGTATCAACATCATCCCGGAAAACAAGTCGCAGAAAATCATTGTCCCAGGTATTGATCTCTTCAAAGCTATAACCCAGTAGCTCTGTAATTTTCTTGTTTACATAGCTGATCTGCTTTTTGTCTGCATCATACACATAAATCAATGCCGGGAAAAAATCCATTAGTTTTTCACGGAACTGATTGGCCTGTTCGTTGTTTTCAAAAAGAGATTTCAAATATTCTATGCCCTGTGGAAGCGAATTTTCCATGACCGCTTTTATAGATTATTGAGTTCCTTATATTGTTTCATTTTATTGTAAAGCGTTTTCCGGTCTATATTCAGCAATTGGGCAGCCTTGCTTTTGTTAAAGTTCGATTTTTTCAGCGCCTGCATAATCATTTCATATTCGGCATCCAGACTGGCATGTTTTAAATCGATCTCTTCAATGGGTATGCTCTGGTACGACGGTGCTGATGGCCTGGATACTGCCGGCTGCGCAGCGGCCGGCATATCATCGAACTGCAATTTGTTGAAATTGGATATTTCAAAAGGAAGCGATCTGGCTTCAATCAAATCACCGTCTGTAAGCAGGGTCGCTCTTTTAATAACGTTTTTCAGTTCACGCAAATTGCCATACCATATATACGATTTGAAAATAGCCTCCACTTCTTCTGTGAAGCCTACTACTTTTTTATCGAGCTCCCTGTTGGTTTGCGACAGGAAATGACGGGCAAAAAGCATGATGTCTTCCTTTCGTTCGCGCAGCGGCGGAATTTCAATGCCAAATTCATTAAAGCGGTGATACAGGTCTTCCCTGAACTTCCCTTTCCTGGCTGCCTCCAGCAGTTTTTCATTGCTGGCTACAATAATGCGTACATCAAGATCGATGTCTTTATTGCCGCCCACGCGCCGCATTTTTCTTTCCTGCACCACGCGCAGCAGGCTTACCTGTACATCGTAACTGAGGTTGCCGATTTCGTCAAGAAAAATAGTGCCGCCATTGGCCAGTTCAAAGCTGCCCACTTTCTGGGTAAGTGCTCCTGTGAACGAGCCTTTTTCATGGCCAAATAATTCACTGCCGGCCAGCTCTTTCGATAAAGCACCGCAGTCAATGGCAATAAAAGGATGTTCCTTGCGGCTGCTCAGGTTATGGATATGCTGGGCGATCACCTCTTTACCACTGCCGCTTTCGCCATAAATGATCACACTGTAATTGGTGGGCGCCACCAGTGATACCTGTTTCAGTATCTGTTTAAAAGAGGGGCTGTCACCAAATACATAATCACCTGTGCCGGAATATTCAGTAATAGCTGCTTCAGCAGGTTTGCCACGCTGAGCCTGTTTCTGCGCATCGGGGGCGGTATTGCTCTGTACAACCGGGCGGTTACCATGTTCGAGCGCATTTTTAATGGTGATCAGTATTTCTTCGGGAAACAATGGCTTGGTAACATAATCGTAAGCCCCCATTTTAATGATCTCTACTGCCGTTTTGATATCACTATAACCGGTAATGATGATCACCGGCATGGCAGGATTTTTTTCTTTGATATTGTTCAGCAGGGTAAGTCCGTCAGCATCTTCCAGACGGAAATCACTTAAAACAAGATCGGGTTTTACAATATCCATCAATTCAAGGGCCTTTTTTGCACTGAATGCTTCTGTTACTTCAAACCCTTTCTTGGTTAAAAAGCGGTGCAGCAGCAGGCACAGATCTCTGTCATCATCAACTACTAAAATCCTGGACATAGGCATAATTAAATTAAAAAATACAAATAGGTTTTACATTGCCGGACTGGTTATACCGGTTGCCAAGCAAACCTGTTATTGCTAATAGTACTAAATATTGATTTCCAATATCTAGTACTAGACAGTGCAAAATATGTGCAGGTTTCCTTCTTTGAAAGGATACCATAAATACATTCAAACATTTTGTAGAGTGGTTTATTGATTATTTCTAAACATTTTTTTTAAATTCAATAGGCTTTCCTGCCATAATTTGGTTCATATATTATTGGTTTTGGCCAGATAGCCAGGGCTGATCATTCCCCAAAAGCTAAGAAAAAAACAGGGTTGGGTAAAAAAATCTACAAACTAAAAAAAATATTCGCCAAAACCATTGGCTGGGCATATGCTGCTTTCGGGCTTTCGCTTGTTATTATTATGCTATTGTCGTGGTTGTATTACCGGCAATATGCTGCGGTATCACAGTATTCTGCCGAGGTAGAGCAGACCTATAAAACCATTTCGGATATACATAGTTTCAGCAGTCATTTCAAAGACATGCAAATAGCCCGGCAGGTGTACCTGCTTACCGGCGATACCGGTTACCAGCATGTACAGCAGCGTTTGATGCGCAGGACCACAGGCTGGCTCGATTCACTTTCTTATTTAAGCCGCGGCAATACGGGTATGCAGCAACAGGTGGCCCGGCTCAGGTCGCTTACAGCAAGCGGCTGGCAAACCACTGTTGACAGCGGGCTGCTGCCGGGTATCAGCAGCCTGCATGCAAGTGCCATGTCTTCGCTGGAAAGGAACCGCTGTATAGCAGACAGTGTACAGCTGCTGGTAACCAGTATTACACAAAGACAGCTGCAATTGCTGCATCAGCGGAATATTGTAAAAGAAAACTACCAGTCTACTGCGCCCCGTGTACTGGCCATAGTACTGGGCGTGTTTACCTGTATATTGATCGTTTCCTTTTTATTTATTGTGGTGGAAATGCGCAAACGGATGCGGTACCAGCTGGCGCTGGAATCGTCTAACTATACCTTTCAGGCCAATAATGAAGAGCTGGGGCAGATGGCAAAAGTGATCTCGCACGACCTGCAGGAGCCATTGCGTAAAATACGCACTTTCAGTAACAGGCTGGTGCTGAAATACCATGACCAGCTTTCTACCGATGTACGGCTGTTGTTGGGGCGAATGGACGAATCGGTGATCAGGATGCAGGGTTTGGTGGAAGACCTGATGAACTATATCAGCCTGAGCAGTTATGATGAACAGCCTGCAACTGTATTGCTCAACAATGTATGGAGCAATGTACTGCTGGTGCTTCAGCCGGAGATAGCCGCCAAAGATGCCCTGGTAACAGTTGAACCACTGGAAAAACTGACTGCCTATGAGCCGCAGCTGCTGATTGCCTTTGTAGCCCTGCTGGAAAATGCCCTGAAATTTTCCCGGCCCGGTACCAGGCCGCTGATAAAAATAAGTGGGATGCAGGTAAATACCACCCGGCAACCGGCCAGCCTGATGACCGGCCGCAATTATTATGTGGTGCGGATAGAAGACAACGGGATCGGGTTTAACAACCAGTTCAGTGAAAAGATCTTCGAAATATTCCAGCGGCTGCATACCGGCGAGCAGGAATTTGAAGGCAAGGGCATAGGGCTGGCTATTGTGCAAAAAGTAATGCATAACCACCATGGCTATGTTACTGCTACAGGATCAGAGCAAAACGGGGCAGTGTTTTTTCTGTATTTCCCGGTATAAGCTGCCTGCTTTCACATATTTACTGTTTTTGAAATGCTAACTATTACATTTGTACCGCAAAATTGATACATGAATTCCCCTTTTATTTTAATCGCTGAAGATGATGCTGATGACAGGTTCCTGATCAGGACAGCATTCGAGGAAAAGGGTTTTACTGATAAGATAGAATTTGTGGAGAATGGTGTGGAGCTGCTGGCTTTTCTGCAAAAGATCAGTGTAAGCAACAAAGGGGAACAGCATTTCCCCGGTTTTATCTTATTAGACCTGAACATGCCCAAGAAAGATGGCCGGGAAGTGCTTAAAGAAGTAAAGCAGCATCCGCTGTACAAAAAAATACCGGTGATCGTATTCACTACCACCCGCAATGAACTGGAAATAAAACGGTGTTACGAGCTGGGGGCCAATACCTATATTGTAAAGCCCATCAGCTTTGAAGCCCTGCTGAAAGTGGTAGATGATATCCAGAGCTATTGGTTTCATACAGCCTCTATTCCGCGGCCTGATTAATAAATTCCACAGTTTGTGGTTTTTATTCCTTTTCGCCTTTTTTTTCAGGTTTGGCCGCTATTGATATTGACTTGCATGTTTTTTGCCGGAAAGTATAGAAAGGAAAAAATATCCTTTAGGGCAGCGGCAGCAGTAAGTGAAGATACCTGTTCTGCCAGGATCTTAATTGTTTTATGTATGGCAAGTGATTCAATCAAAACAGTCGTAATAATAGATGATGAAATTGACTGGTGTCTGTTGATGAAAGCGTACCTGAGCCGGTTTAAATATGCTGTTTTCTGCTTTTATACCCTGCAGGATGCCTTCCCCAGTATTTACGCACTGAAACCAGATATCATTTTTCTCGATAATAACCTGCCCGATGGTGTGGGCTGGGAGAAAGCTGCCGAGCTGATAGATAAATTACCCGAACTGCAGCTGAACCTGATCAGCGCCTACCGGAATATACTGCCTGCACAATTGTCCAGCAAAGATTCTGTTCGCGTATGGGAAAAACCCGTATCTGTAAAAGACCTTGACGCCTATTTTTACCAGGGCTCAGGTAAAAACTACCATTAATATACTCCTTCATTCCTGATACCGTACGGCCTCTGCCACTAAGCCTTATCAGTACAGGATCACCGGTTATTGATAATTATCATGATCCCACTTAAGTATATTTTAAGAAAAAGACAAACAAAATTTGCATAAACTAAAAAAATTAGTATTTTGCGGCTAAATCAGTTAGCTATGTCATTTGCCGGAAAAAATCTCCGATACCTGCGTAAGCTTCGCGGATGGACACAGGAAGAATTTGCCAATAAGCTCAAAATAAAAAGATCGCTGGTAGGCGCTTATGAAGAAGAACGCGCAGAGCCCAGGCTGGAAGTGCTGGAACAGATCTGCAGTATTTTTAAATTAAGCCTGGATGAACTGCTGTTGAAAGACCTTACTTCCGCCAAAGGGAATGGCCAGACCTCTTATATGGATAAACGCCGGCAACTGAAAATGGCGGTAGAATCGCAGGAGATCCAGTTTGTACCTGTTAAAGCGGCGGCAGGTTACCTGGCAGGTTATGCCGATCCTGAATTCATTGATGAACTCAACACGTTTACCCTGCCTATGCTGGCACCCGGTCATTACAGGGCTTTTGAAATACTGGGTGATAGTATGCTGCCCACCCCCAGCGGCAGTGTAATAGTAGGGGAGAAAGTTGATGATATTGAAGAAGTGAAAACCAGCAATACTTATATCGTTGTCTCCAAAAACGAGGGTATTGTTTATAAAAGGATCATGCGCAATAACCGCGCAAAGAACAAGATCACCCTGGTGAGTGATAACCCCATCTATGAACCTTACCAGGTAGCCACAGAAGATGTGCTGGAAGTATGGAAAGCCCAGATGATCATCACCAAGGCGAATACACAACAGCGCTGGGATGTGAACCAACTGGCGGGTATGGTAAATACTTTGCAGGAGCAGGTGAGTAGCCTTAAGAAGAAGATGAATTGATGGGTGGGGCGTCCTGAGCGCAGTCGAAGGACGGTATGCGGTATCGAGCGTAGTCGAGATAACGCTGTTTATGGAAAATGCAGCTCCCGTCAACTTTATCCATGCATTGAGTTTCCTGGATACAGGTTATTTCCCCCGGTGAACAACCCACTTATGGCTTCTTCAGTGAACAAACAGTACAACAAAGTATCTTTGCTTTCTGTTAATCTGCACCTGAATGAGTAATCCGCCGCTCCGGTATACTTCCATATTAACCATCGCAGGTTCAGACAGTGGCGGTGGTGCAGGCATACAGGCCGATATCAAGACCATCTCTGCATTGGGATGTTATGCCACATCAGCTATCACAGCTGTAACGGTACAAAATACACTCGGTGTCACCGCTATTCATGAAGTACCACCAGGGATAGTGGCTGACCAGGTAAAGGCAGTGCTGGAAGATATCCATCCTGCCGCTGTTAAAATAGGCATGATCCCTTCGGCCGCTCATGTGCTGGCCATCGCCGGGGTTTTGCAGCAGTATAGTCAACTGCCGGTAGTGCTCGATCCGGTAATGATCGCTTCCAGTGGTTACCGGCTTGCAGCAGAACAGGTAACCGGTAGTATGGTGCGCCATTTATTCCCTTTGTCGGCCATTATTACACCCAATATTGATGAAGCCGCAGTATTAACAGGTCTTCACATCGAAAATGTACAGCAGATGGAAACTGCGGCCAGGCAGTTGATCCAAACCTCCGGCTGCCGGGCCGTACTGCTAAAAGGCGGCCATCTGAAGGGGACCGTGATGTACGATCTGCTGCTGGAAAAGAACGGTACACCAGTTATAGTACAGGCTGATTATATTGAAAGCAGTAATACACATGGTACCGGCTGTACATTAGCTTCTGCTATTGCCGTTTACCTGGCACAGGGCCATGCAATGACAACAGCTGTAACACAGGCTAAAATATATACCACACAGGCCATCAATGCCGGCAAAAATGTACAAACAGGTGCCGGTAAAGGCCCCTTGAATCATTTTGCCGATCCTTTACCCCTCATTCCACGCTGATGCCCGATGCATTGTGCAGAGGGAGCTTATTCATCCGCAAACGAACCCAGGTTGCCTGTTAATCAGCAGCGTTTATTAACTGCAAGCCCCGAGGCAGAAAATTCTTTTTTCCGCGTATTCCGCGAGACATGAATTCTTAGCAGCTCACCACTATTAACTTACTGCTTTTAACTTTGGAAGGGAAACAGCCATGACTATTCGTATAACTCCAGGGCTGTTTTAAAAGTATTGCAATGGGCCGTAACAATGGTCCTGATATCCGGTGAATAGCCGCCCCCCATCGCTACAGTTACAGGTATGCCACGCTGTTGTAACTGACTGAATACATAATGATCTCTTTGGCGGCAGCCTTCTATACTTACATGAAGCTTCCCGAATTTATCGGTACTGAGTATATCCACCCCAGACAGGAAGAAAGCAAAATCAGGTTGTATTTCCTGCAGCAGCCCCGGCAGTGTTTTATGGAGCATGGCCAGGTATGTTGCGGTATCCGTACCATCATCCAGCGGAATATCAAGATCTGATTTTTCTTTATGAAAGGGATAATTATGTGCACCATGCATGCTAAAGGTGAATACCCGCGGCTCCTGTTCAAATAGTTTAGCCGTGCCATTGCCCTGGTGAACATCCAGGTCGATGATGATGATTTTTGTGGCGTCGCCTTTATGCAGCAGGTAATTCGCGGCTACAGCCATATCATTTAATAAACAAAAGCCTTCGCCCCTGTTTGCAAAAGCATGGTGTGTGCCGCCAGCAATATTCAGTGACACGCCCTGGCGCATGGCATGATAACAGCAATCAATGGTGCCTTGTGTAATAACCAGCTCCCGTTGGGTTAGCCGTGGCGATTGCTGAAAGCCGATCTTTCTTTGTTCAGATGCTGATAATGTTTGCTGTACCAGTTTTTGAAAATAAGCAGCATCATGTGTTAGCAGCACTGTTGCTTCCGGGCAGGGTGCCGGGGCAAACAATTGGCTTGCTTTGATAACACCCTCATGCAATAACTGCCCGGGGATCAGTTCGTATTTCAGCATGGGAAACCGGTGCCCCTCCGGGAGTGGGTGTATATAAATGGGATCGAATGCTATCTGGATCATACCGGGAAGCTTTGTTCATACGCCGGCTAAACTGCAATGACCGACTGATTAACAATGGCAAACATGCGCTCTCTGCCCGAAGGCTTGATACAGGCCAGGCCGGTAAAATGGCTGAATGCCGGTAAAATGGCAAACTGTTCACCAAAATAATAGCAGGGAAAACGAAGAGTTTGTTTGCCCATGCCTTCAATCCGCACGCCGGGGTGCAGATGGCCGGAAAAAATATACTGCGCTGTATTGGCAGAGGCATCAGGCAGGTCATGCACAAAGCCAAATGCACCAATAGTATGCTGTTCAGGAAAAACGGTGATACCTGCCTGCCGGTACCAGCTGGCATCGAGTATATCGTGATTGCCTTTTACCAGGTTAAACTGCACCTGTGAAAAATCCTGGCGCCAGCGCAGAAACCAGTCCATCTCTTTGTTTGAATCACTATGAAATAAATCACCCACAATGATCAACTGAACAGGGCGGTGATATTGAAGGGCAGCCACCAGCCGCTGCAGGTCTTCTTTATACACCGATTGCGGTACAGGAATGCCTGCTTTCCTGAAATGTCCTGTTTTACCAAAATGCAGGTCCGAAACAATAATGGCCTGCTCTTCTTCCCAATAAATATACCTGCCGGCAGAAAGCCAGAAGGTATGATTGTGGATAGTATGACGAATTTGCGGCGACATGATAGAAGAGGCAAAGATAACGCACGATATTATGCGGGCAAGGAACAGGTGAACGATTAGATAACAATATTCAGTGCTGCCTGCAGGCGCAAGAGAACACTGCTGCTACTGCCTGTTCTCCAGCTGTTGCTGCATCCGCCGTACCCTGTCTTCCAGTTGCTCGGAAGAGAGGTTTTCGCGCAGGCTGTCTACTTTAATCGGGAAGCAGAATGGTGTGAGCTGCTGTGGAAAGGTGATCACTATTTTACCTTCCTGTATGCGGCGCAGTGTATTGCGCAAACGTACTTCTTCCATCTGCTGATCAAGCACTTCCTGGTAGGCCTGCCTGAGCAAAATGTTTTTCGGATCGTATTCGGCAAATACTTTAAACAGCAGGGACGCAGAGGACTGTAGGTGTCTTGCTTTTTTATGCTCGCCGGGATAGCCCTGGAAGATCAAACCGCCGATCACGGCGATATCCCTGAACTTGCGTTTGGCCATTTCTGCTGCATTCACACTTTTCTGGATATCTGCCAGCAGGTTATCTGCCGTGAACAACTCACTGGCATTACTGTCGTCCAGTGGTATCGGCTGATCGCTCAGCAGTTCAAAGCCGTAATCGTTCATCGCGATGGAAAATGTGATAGGGGTGATGCGGCTCAGCCGCCAGGCCAGTAGTGCCGCCATGGCTTCATGTACCAGCCGCCCTTCAAAAGGATAAACAAAAAGATGGTAGCCGTCTTTGGTCTCGATCTGCTCTATCAGCAGTTCATCGGATTGCGGGATATGTGAAAGCGTTTCCTGGAGGGTAAACAGGGAATTGAGTGCCGACAGCTCTTTTTCTTTCGCTTTTTTAGTAAGCGCATGATTAAAGGTTTGCCGCAACATCTGCCCAAGATTGGCAGATAACGGCATACGGCCGCCCATCCAGCTGGGCACGATCGCTTTTTTTGCATTGGATTTCCGTACCAGCACCGTCATATCTTTGATCGCAACCAATTCAAGTGTTCTGCCTGCCAGTGTAAATGTATCGCCGGGCTCCAGGCGGCTGATGAACCATTCTTCTATCAACCCCACATAACCACCCGACATAAATTTCACTTTCAGCATGGCATCGCTTACAATGGTACCGATGTGCAGGCGGTGACGCATGGCTATACGGCGGTTACGGGTATGATAAATACCAGCCGCCACTTCTACTTTTTTGTATTCATCATATTCTTTCAGTGCATTACCACCGCTGGTAATATGATGTAATACTTCCTGCCATTCTGCTTCTGTGATCTCTGCAAAGCAATAGGTCGATTTTATTTCATTGAACAAAGCCGGTTCCCTGAAACCCTCGCCAATAGCCAGTGTGCAGAGGTATTGTACCAGCACATCGAAGCATAGCAGCATCGGGTCGCGGCTTTCAATAAGTTGTTCTTTGATGGCCTGTTTCAGCGCCGCAGCTTCCACCAGCTCAAGTGAATGGGTGGGTAGAAAATAGATGGTACTTGTTTCATCGGGCTGGTGACCGCTTCTGCCGGCACGCTGTAAAAAGCGTGCTACACCTTTGGGCGATCCTACCTGGATAACTGTATCCACTGGTCTGAAATCAACACCCAGGTCAAGACTGGCCGTACACACAACCGCTTTTAGTTTTTGGGTGTGAAGTGCTTCTTCCACCCATATGCGCAATGCCTGTTCAATACTGCCATGATGCAGGGCTATGGCGCCTGCCAGCTGTGGCGCGATATTGAGCAATTTTTGATACCACATTTCGCTCATGCCGCGGGTATTGATAAACACCAGCGTGGTATTGTTCTGCTCAATGATCGAAACCACTTTTTCTGCCAGCTTGATACCGAGATGCCCTGCCCAGGGATATTTTTCTATTTCATCGGGAAGGATGGATTTGATGCGTATTTTTTTGTCCAGCTTGGCCCTGATGATCACACCCTGTCGCCGCAGCGGTGCCAGCAATACATCACGCGCCTGCTCAAGATTGCCAATGGTGGCGGAGATGCCCCATACAGCGGGCTGTGCCATTGAAACACCCTGCTGTTCTGTTTCTATCAGCGATTGCCGGATGTTGACCAGCCGTGAAACTGCCAGCTCAACCTGTACCCCCCTTTTGCTGCCCAGCAGTTCGTGCCATTCGTCTACCGCAATGGTTTTTACGGTACCTAATGTGGTGGGATAATTTTTCTGCGCCAGCATCAGGTGAAGACTTTCGGGTGTAATGATCAGTACTTCGGGCATATTGCGCTGCTGCTTCTGTCGTTCACTCATTTCTGTGTCGCCATTGCGTATGCCTACTTTCCATCGCATGCCCAGTTCGCTGATCACTTCTTCCATAGCTCTGCCAATATCTTTGGCCAGTGCCCGCAGCGGTGTGATCCACAATAACTGTAACCCGTTCCTGGATTGGGTGGTATATTTTTCCGGGTGCTCATTAATAAAGCTGATAAGTGCGCCGAGAAATACCGAAAAGGTTTTTCCATAACCGGTAGGTGCATTCACCAACCCGCTTTCTCCGTCAAGTATATGCTGCCATGTTTCTTCCTGGAATGCAAATGGCTTGAACCCCTTGCCTGAAAGCCAGTTTTGTATTACATGGTACCCTGTTGTTTGTTGTAGTAACAAGTTGAATAGCCCTTTTTAATGCTTGTTTACCGTGAAGTACTGGGTAAAACAGCATACTGTTATAATGTTTTTAAATATTCTATCAGCGCAGTGCGTTCCTGGTTGCTGAGTTTATCGCCGAAATAATGCCCGCCATTACCATAACCCGGCAGCGTGGTGTTGTATACTTTTCTGCCCCCTGGTTTAGCGCAGCTTTCATATTGCCAGCCCAGTTTATTGTAATCGTACCTGGGGTGTTTAAAATCCCGTTTCCAGTATTGGGGCCGCAGCCTGCTGTTGAGCACAGCTTCCAGCGTTGGCACTGAACCATTGTGCAGGTAAGGCGCCGTGATCCATACGCCATCCAGTGGCGGTGCAATATAGCCATTAAACGGTTCCAGCCTGGCCGGGTGATCGGTGGTGGCATACCAGCTTTTATTGAACCAGTCAATAAACTGCGGGTTCTGGTAATTGCTTTTAAACAGCATTGAATCGGTTTTGATGATCGGCTCCGGCACCAGCAGGTTGGGATAATGACCATTTTCTCCATAGGTGCCATGGCATTTGCTGCAATTTTTCAAAAAAACAGCCTGTCCTTCTGCTGCCATGCTTGTGTTCACAGGCAATGGATAACGCGGTGGCTGAATGGATTGTATATAAGCCAGCACATCGGTAAAATGCAGGGATACTTCCCTGGCCTCTGCCGAATCGGCAACCGTGAGCAGGTTGCTCAGCATTAGAAATTTACTGAAATCGCCGCGCCCGAACCCATTATAGAACATGGCATTTTTCTTCTTCAGCAACCACCAGGCAGGCACATCTGTAGGGATCACTTCATCCGGTACCTGCAATCTTGCAGAATCGCTCCAACGCAGGCTTTGCGGATCCCGGTGGGCCACCAGTAATATAGCCAGCCTGTCCGCCGCATTCACACCTCTTACTTCGGTGCGGAGAAAAGGGTAGATCGTAAGAAAGGAGCGGATAAATGCTTTTGCTGCAGCATACTGTTTTGGCGATATGGTGCGCATCACCTGCCGGGTAACCTGGCTGGCAGGGTTTTCGTTGCGTGCGATGGTGGTGAAATCGATATCTGTATTGCCGAGGCCTACATAGAGACTATCATTGAATACCTGCGCATGGCATTGCAGGCAATTGGGCGTAACAATGGGAACGCCATTGGGTGCTTTGATGAGGTTGAAATTATAGGGTATCAAGGCCGCCCTGCCTTCGCGTTTCAGGTAATTGTGTCTGTCTTTGCCATTCAGTAATAAAAAATATCCCACACCGATCCCGCTTCGCAGGTAATTGCCATTGACCAGGTAATCAAAACCTTTGGCGGCATCGCCACTTTGCTGGGTACTGGGTGGAACAAACTCCGGCTCGCCTGTATGGCCGCCGGTAAAACTGCGCATCCACCCGGCATAGGTAAAACAGGTGACCAGTAATAACAGAAATATGCCTGTCTTCTTCATAGCGCTTACATTAACGGTTCAAGGCATCCTGGCATGTAAGTTAGGCTGCAAATTTCAAATAGCAAACTCTGAAAAAGCGGCGGTATCAGTAAGGCTTACAATGGTAATCAGCTGCCTGCCGTTCCATATTTTTTCAGCATGGCGCGCAGGTCGTCCAGTGTATTGATCTCATCTGGCTTTTTATCTTTTCGCCAGCGATGGATGCGTGGAAAGCGAAGCGCCACACCGCTTTTATGGCGGTTGCTGGCAGCAATGCCTTCAAAAGCTATTTCAAAAACCAGTTCAGGTTTTACGGTGCGTACCGGGCCGAATTTTTCCAGTGCATTCTTTTTTACAAATGCATCTACTTCTGCAAATTCTTTATCAGTAAGTCCAGAATAGGCTTTGGTAAAGCTCACCAGCTTATCGCCGTCTTTCACGGCAAAGGTATAATCGGTATACAGGTTGCTGCGCCGGCCATGACCTTTTTGCGCATAGATCATCACGGCATCAATGGTAAGGGGATCGATCTTCCATTTCCACCAATTGCCTACTTTGCGGCCCACCTGGTAGGCAGAAGATTTTTTCTTGAGCATCAGGCCCTCTGCAAAATAATCCCGCGATCGCAGCCGGATGGCGGTAAGCTCATCCCAGGAATCAAACTGGATAACGGGCGAAAGCTGCAGTATGGGCTGTTCGGCCTGTTTTACTATCTGCTCCAGCTGCAGCCTTCGTTCTGCCAGCGGTCTGTTGCGCCAGTCGGCATAACTGTATTCCAGCAAATCGTAGGCAAAAAAGGAGATGGGGGCTTCGTGCAATTGTTTTTTGGTCACATTCTTCCGGCCGATACGTGTTTGCAGTAGTGCAAAGGGAAGAGGGCGACCGTCTATGCAGGGAATGATCTCTCCATCAAGCACAACACCATCGGGTAAAGCCTGGCTGAGCAAACTGTATTCGGGAAATTTTTCCGTCATCAGCTCTTCGCCACGGCTCCACACAAACAATTCATTGTCCCGTTTTATTATTTGCCCGCGTATGCCATCCCATTTCCATTCAGCCTGCCAGTTATCGGGGTTGCCCAATGTATCAGGTGCATCTTCCAGGGCATAAGCCAGGTAAAAAGGATAGGGCTTTGAATGATCTGCCGAAGCGCCTGTTTCGCTCAGCAGCGATTCAAATGAAGTGGAGAAGGGATCCCAGTTGCCACTGATGCGGTGCGCAATAACCGATGGTGATAACTGCACTGCCTGCGCGAGCGCATTGACAATGGTTTTTTGCGAAACACCAATACGGAAACCGCCGGTAAGCAGCTTATTGAATACAAACCGTTCTTCTTTATTCATCTGCAGCCAGCAGCCGGTCACAAAATCTTTTTTTACTGCTTCCTGCTCTTTTTCGAGTGATACCAGTTGCGACAGGTATTCGTGCAGGTGCAGTGTTGGTTGATGGGTTTGTTCCGGTGGAGGCAGCAGTAGTGCGATCGTTTCAGCCAGGTCGCCTACAGTATGATAGCTTTCTTCAAACAGCCAGGCCGGTAAACCACTTATTTCGGTGCACCATTGCTGTAATAATGTTGCGCTCACCATTCTCTTTGGTCTGCGCCCACTGAACAGGGCGATAACCCAAACCTTGTCCTGGTTATTGGCTGTAGTAAAATAGTGTACTAGCGCTTCCAGTTTATCATTGGTTTTGGTAGAAGTACCCAATACACTTACCAGTGCCGCAAACTGTTTCATGCTTCACCTCCTTTTAATGGTGCTTCCGGTGTATCTTCTTCATCACCATATTCTGTTTTTATTTCTGCGCTGGGTATACCTGTTTCATTAAGGTAGCGGCTGAATGCTGACTGAAAGCCATGTGTTACAAAAACTTTTTCTGCACCGGTGGCTTTCACTGCTGAAAGCAGTCCGGGCCAGTCTGCATGATCGCTGAGTGCAAAACCTGCATCTGCATTGCGGCGGCGCATATGGCCGCGTACCTGCATCCACCCGCTGCACACACCTGTGGCATAAGGATGCATTTTTTTGATCCAGGGTGAATCATCAGCACCCGGCGGTGCGATAATGATAGCGGCTTTTAATTTTTCTGCAGGTATATCGGGTGTGATACGTTCTACCGGTGGCAGGGATATACCCGCTGTTTGCAGGGCCTGGTGCATATTCCAGATGGCACCGTGTACATAAATAGGTTGTTCCATCGGTTGCAATGCCTGCAGCAGGCGCTGGGCTTTACCCAGGCTGTATGCCAGTAGTACGCTGTTCTGCTGCTGGCGCTGGTTGTGTTGCACCCATTGCCGTATGCGTTCAAACAGAACAGCCTGTTTTTCCCAGTGGTAAACAGGCAAGCCAAATGTAGATTCAGTGATGAACACTTGGCAGGGTACAGGTTCAAAAGCCCCGCTGATGCCATCATTTTCAGTTTTGTAATCGCCGCTCACTACCCATACTTCCTGTTTGTATTCAAGACGTATCTGCGAAGAGCCAATGATATGCCCTGCCGGGTGAAGGGATAGTTTTACGCCATTGAGGTAAACAGGGGTGTTCCATTCAATACCTTCATAATGCTGGTCGCCCAGCCTGGCCCTGAGTAAGGGAACAGTTACTGTATGGCAGAGATAATACTGGTTTCCCCAACGGGCATGATCACTATGTGCATGGGTGATAACAGCTTTGTTCACCGGCCGCCAGGGATCGATATAAAAATCACCGGCCGCACAATACAGGCCTTTATCGGTAAATGTGATAAGCAAAAAGAAAACTGTTTTTGTTTTAAACGGCAGGAACCGACAAATGTTTTGCAACAGGCATTTTTTTGCTGGAGAGATCTTGCCCGGCAAGGCTATCATCAGGAAATAAGACCAGGTCTGCGGCAGTGCTGCACGTATAAAGAAGGATTGATCAGTTCACCGATTTTACTGAGCCTCCCTGCATTTTTACGAAATACAGCTTTTTGTTTTCAAGATAATCAGGAACAAAAGATGCATTGGTTAACCGGGCGGGTTCAAAGCTGAAAGCATTGGCTATCCGGTGGGTGCTGTCTGATACATGGTTGATAAAATCGTTCCTGTATTGCAGCAGCAGCCTGGAAAAATGATACATGCTTTCAAAACCTTTAAACACCATATCACTGGGGCGGCCTGCATAGCGGGCTTTGTACTGCTTTACCAGCGAGGCACCGAATGCATCAGTGCGGGAATAATTATAGGGTGTGGAATAAATAATCTCCAGTTGTTTGCAGCTGCTGTTGTTCACCGCATTAAGTCCATCCCAGGTAGGCATACCGATAGCGGTGGTACGGTAGGAGCTGGCTGCACAAAGATTTTTCAGCAGGTTGGTGCCAAAAGTTTCATTGAGTGTGCCGCATACGATCACATTCTGCCGCGTACTGTCGAGCAGGGGCAATAATTCGTCGGCCGTAAAATTATCGTTCAGTTGTGTTACCGTGTATTTAAGCCTGGTGCCCGGCGCCGTGGCAGCGGTGAACTGGGCCAGTATCCTGTCTTCGATCACGCCTTTTTTAGTGAGGTAAAGAACTTTACTGACCGGGTAATTCTTTTTTACATAATTATAAATACCCTCCACATGCGTGCGCAGGGATGAATTCAGCCGGATGAAAAAAGGATTGGCTGAAACACCTGCATCATTGGGATAAGTGGCGGAGACCACCGGTATATTTTTTTTGAAAGAAAAATCCGACAGCAATTTCTGCTCCACCGGGTTGGTCAATGCAGCAATGATCAGTGAAAAGTTCATGTATTCCAGGCTGGAGATCAGGCTATTGATGGGCTGGCTCGCTTTCTTGGTATCGTACACCCATACCTGTAAGCCCGCATGTTCTTTTTGCAGGGAATCGACAGCCAGCATAACACCGTTGTAAAATTCCAGCCCTGGCAGCATATACCTGGGCAGGTTGGCAGTACCCAGTTTATAATTGTAACCGTTGAATGCCGAATCGATATACAGGGGAGCAAGTATGGCCACGCGCAATGGTTTTCCCGCAGTATCCTGGGCCTGTGCCGGCCTGCAGCAGGTTACTGCCAGTAGTACACAGGCTAACAGTTTTATGATCACATTCATACCTAAAAATTTGCGGTGCACACCCCATGTGCAAAATTGATGCCTATTCCCATTCTATGGTAGCCGGCGGCTTGCTGCTGATATCGTAAACGACCCTGTTGATACCTCTTACATGATTGATGATTTCATTGGAAATATTGGCCAGGAACTCGTAGGGAAGATGTGCCCAGTCTGCCGTCATGCCATCTACAGAAGTCACTGCGCGAAGGGCTACTGTATACTCATATGTTCTTTCATCACCCATCACGCCTACACTTTTAACAGGCAGCAGTATGGCACCGGCCTGCCATACAGACTGGTACAGGTTATGCGTTTTAAGTCCCTGTGTATAGATATGATCGGCTTCCTGCAGCAGTTTCACTTTATCTTCGGTGATCTCACCCAGGATGCGGATAGCCAGGCCCGGCCCAGGGAAAGGATGACGGAAGATCATATCGGATGGAATACCGAGCTCCAGCCCTACTTTTCTCACTTCATCTTTAAACAAAAAGCGCAGCGGCTCTACAAGAGACAGGTGCATTTTTTCGGGAAGACCACCCACATTGTGGTGCGATTTGATGGTGACAGAAGGGCCATGCACACTTACACTTTCAATAACATCAGGATAAATAGTACCCTGCCCCAGAAACCTGGCTTCTTCTATTTTGGCAGCTTCCTGCTGAAACACATCGATAAACAATTTACCAATGGTTTTGCGTTTGGCTTCAGGATCTGTTTTGCCTTTAAGCTCGCTATAAAATAATTGTTTGGCATCGATACCGGTTACATTAAGACCCAGCAACTGGTAAGTAGACAACACTTGTTCAAACTCGTCTTTGCGCAATACGCCATTGTCTACAAAAATGCCATGCAGCCTGTCACCGATGGCCCGGCTGATCAGGGTAGCAGCCACCGTGCTGTCTACACCGCCGCTCAATGCCATGATCACATGCGCATCGCCGATCTGCTGTTTAAGCTGTTCTACCGTTTCGTGTACAAACGAAGCAGGTGTCCAGTCCTGTTTACATCCGCAGATATTCACCAGGAAATTATGCAGTATCAGCTTGCCTTCTGTAGAATGGTATACTTCGGGATGAAACTGAAGGCCATACAAAGGCTGCGTACCACCGGCTGTTTTTTTGAATGCGGCAATGGGTATACTATCAGTGGTGGCCAGTATTTCAAAACCTTCCGGTAACTGGGTGATGGAATCGCTGTGGCTCATCCATACCTGCGACTGGTCGGTTACATTGTGCAGTAAAATATCATCTTTTTTGCGACAGAGCTTGGCGCGGCCATACTCGCGTTTATTGGATTTATCCACCCGGCCGCCAAAATTTTTGGCAGTAAGCTGGGCGCCATAACACACCCCGAGCACCGGTACCTGGTTTATCATGGCCTCTACGTTTACAAAAGGCGCATTTTCATCGTTCACACTGAATGGAGAACCGCTCAGGATAATGCCTTTCAGGGAGGTGTCCGGCTCGAAAGATTTGTGGTAAGGAGTGATTTCGCAATAAACATTGGCTTCTCTAACAGCCCTGGCGATCAACTGGGTATATTGACTGCCAAAATCGAGGATCAATATCTTCTCTGTCATGGCCGCGAAGGTACAATATTTTGCCCTGCTGGTTACCGGTATTCTGCAATACTTACAGTGATTTAAAGCGAATAACAGGGAAAGAAAGCCCAGACCTGACCGGTTTTTAGTAATTTCCGCACATCAAAACCTTTAGTATGAGTAAACTGCTTTGGGCAGCACTGGTAATGATCACCAGCCTGGTTGCCTGCGATTTCCAGCCTGCAAAAAAAGTAACGGGAAATGGTAATATAAAAACCGATGAAAGGCAAGTAAGCAATGCCCGGAATATCCGTATCGAGGGCAATTATACCGTGGCCCTGGTGCCAGATACCAAATCGTTTGTAACCATCGAGGCCGATGATAACCTGCTGCCTTATATCATCACCAAAAATGAAAACGAAGGTGCACTGGTTATCCGCACACAGGATGGGTTCAGGCTGGAAAGCTCCCATAAAATAAATGTACGTATCCATACCGATCAGCTGCTGGCCCTGGATATCTCCGGCAGCAGTGTGGTAACAGGTGAAGGCAAATTTTCGGGAGGCAATCAGCTGGGCCTGGATATTTCCGGTTCAGGCAAAATTACCCTAGAGGTAAATACACCCACTATAAATGCCGTTATCAGCGGTTCAGGACTTATAGCCCTCACCGGTGAAACCAGGCTGCTGAAACTGGATATTTCCGGCACAGGCAATTTTAAAGGAGAAGAGCTGAAGGCCGAAGAGGCCAGTGTTGAGATCACCGGCAGCGGTGATGCCCGTGTTTTTGCTGATGGCAAGCTGAAGGCAGATATTACCGGTTCGGGACATGTGTTCTACAAAGGCAATGCGGCTATCACCACAGATATCACCGGTTCAGGATCGGTGAAGCAATTGCAATAAATAAAAAATAAAGAGTGGGGCTCGCTCCGAAGTGCGCCCCACTCTTTTAATTTATCAGCCTGTATACCGGGTAACGCAAGTGTGCAGCTTCGTACCAGGGTGAGTGTTTGTATACAAAATCCAGCTGTGCATCGGCAGAGGCGGCAAACCGGCTGTCGTTCTTTTTCTTTTCTTCCAGTTGTTGTTTTAATTCAGGGTGCTGCCGTAGGTAGGGACCGGCCACATCTTCCCAGCGGTAATTGCTGTAGCCCTCTTTTTGCTGAAGGATGGCATCAAAAAAATTCCAGCTGAAAAAGCTGTCATCACCCTGTGGTTCGAGGGTTTCCACGATATAGCGGTCTGCCCGTTGCCCTGTATAAACAATATAATCTCCTTTCAGGAACCGCTGGTTCACTGTATGTGTACTTACTTTCACCTCATTATTGCGGTGGTGTTTTTCAAAAGCCCTGGGCGAACTTTTATAATCGTCAATATGATAATAGTTCACCTGCAAGCTGGTATCACCATGCAGGCGTTGCAGCTGTACACCATTTAACCGCAACAGTTCAATAACCGCCTGCCAGCCCTGCGGGATGATATAGGCCCTGGGCTTGGTTACCTGTACCACAGGTTTGAATGTATTGTAAAAGCGCACATCCTTTTCAAAAGGCTGGTTATGGTCGTAAAATAGGCGTGGCATGCCTGTAACCTCGCTGGTCTTGGTGCCTGTTGCATATCCCTTAAAGCGGATATATTCAAACTGCGTGGTATCTGCCTGCCAGCTCACGGCGAAGTTTTGCTGCTGTTCTGCGGCATGAATGGCCTGTGCACGTTTATCAATGATCTGCATGGCCATGGCAGAAGCCTGTTCCATCATGGTCTGCATCAGGGCATAAGTGCTTTGAACCCGGTCGCCATAAGGTTTCAGCATATGTGTTTCGGGAATAAAAGCCAGGGTCTGGAACAGGGTGGCATAACCGCTGCTATACCTTGGCGGGTCGTAATAAGCCGTCCAGCCTTTATCAGGATTGCCTTCTTCAAAATTCACATAAGGGCACATATCCCATTTTTTCTCCTGCATACCTTTATACAGGGCCGGTTCAAAAACCGTATGTAAAAAAGTGTCCAGTACACCGCCCAGTTTATTGTGCTGGCTGGTTAGCAGGGTCATGGTATGTTGGTAGTCGGCACCATCGCTTACATGGTTGTCCATAAAAATATCCGGTTGCAAATACTGGAACAACCGCTCAAATGCATGGGCATCCCGGGAATCAGCTTTAATAAAATCCCTGTTTAGGTCCAGGTTCTGCGCATTACCCCTGAAGCCATAAGCTTCGGGGCCGTTTTGGTTCACCCGTGAAAAACTGCCCCTGTTAAGGCTGCCCCCGATATTGTACACCGGGATCACCGCCAGCACCACATTGGTGGGAGCCCTGAGCTTGCCGGTGGCCAGGTCCCGCACCAGCATCATACTGGCATCGATACCGTCAGGCTCGCCGGGATGTATACCATTGTTCACCAGTAATACCAGCTTTTGCTGCTGGCGCCACTGGCGCGGGAGGAACTGTTTGTCTTTACAGAACAAAACCAGGTGCAGGGGATACCCCGCATCTGTTGTATCAAAAGGCAGCAGCCGTACCGAAGGGAACTGTGCAGACAATTGCCGGTAGTAAGCGATACATTCAGCATAAGTGGTTGTTTGTTTTTGCCCGCTTTTTTCAAAAGGAGTAACCATATTTTGAGCATGCAGAAAGAAAACCCAAAAAATTGGTGCAATAACAAGCGCTTTTTTCATTAATTTGGAATTTGAAATCTATACAAAGTAATGGAAAACACATATAGAATTCTACTAGCTGAAGATGAGCCCAAATTAAGCCAGGTGATACAGGAAGAACTGAACAGGCAGGGATACCAGACCGATGTGGCTTTCGACGGGATGATTGCAGAAAAGCTGTTCAAACAGCACAGTTATTCACTGGTGCTGCTGGATATTAACCTGCCATATAAAAACGGGCTGGCTTTGTGTAAGGAGTTCAGGGAGCACAACAAAAATGTACCCATTATCATGCTTACTGCCCTGGGCGAGATCCATGATAAAATGGACGCTTTTAACCTGGGTGCAGATGACTATATCGTGAAGCCTTTTCATTTTGATGAATTGTTTGCGCGTATTAAGGTGTTCCTGAAAAGGGCAGATGCCGCCAGTGAAGTGGGAGAGAAGATAGCTGTAGCCGATATGGAAATAGATATGGAGAACAAAACTGTGAACCGCTCTGGAAAAAACATCAACCTGACAGCTAAAGAATTTGCATTACTGGTCTTGTTATCGCGCAATAAAGGCAAAGTGATCTCCAAACAGGAGATACTCGAAAAAGTATGGGAGCTGAGCTTTGATACCGGTACCAATACCATTGAAGTGTACATCAGCTTCCTGAGAAATAAAATTGATAAACCTTTTGAAACAAAACTCATCCACACCAAACCGGGATTTGGGTATTATGTGAGAGAGACGCCATTATCATGAACCTGAAGCTCAAGTTCGCCCTGTTGTTCAGCCTGCTGGTTTTTATAATACTGATATGTTCAGCGTCTCTTATTTATTATCTCTATTCTGATAGCCGTAAAACCGATTTCAATAAACGCCTCTGGGCCGTAGCCGTTCAAAACTACCAGGCCTATTACCACCTGGATCAGCTGGATATTAAAACACTTCGGGAAATAGACCGTTTTCCCCCCGGTAATTTTGTACAGCTGCAAACCGTATTGATCGACCGTAATTACCGCGTGGTGTTCACCGATCCCGATACGCTGCATTATACCATCGATTATAATTTTCTCAATAAAGTACGTACCAGTAAAGAATATTATTTCAGCGAGGGCAGCCGGGGCTGTGTGGCGCTTTATTTTGACCACCCGGCGCATGAGTGCTTTGTAATTACTTCTGCCGACGATGGGTATGGCAGGCGCAGGATGGCACACCTGCAGCTGATCATTACGCTGGTTGTGCTGGGCGGTATCCTGCTCACAGGCGTTTCGGCGTTCATATACGTACAGCAGTTAACCAAGCCACTGGTAAAACTGGGTGCCCAGATGCAGCAGATCACCGAGAACAACCTGCGCGAGCGGGTGCAGGTACAAAAAGGCAACAATGAGCTGGCGCAGATCGCCGCCAATTTCAACGATATGCTCAACCGCCTGGAAAAAGGATTTGAGTTTCAGAAAAGCTTTGTTCACCATGCCTCGCACGAGCTGCGAACACCGCTGGCCAGCATGCTTTCGCAAACAGAAGCGGCCCTTCGCCGCAACCTGGATGCAGCAGAGGCAAGGGAAGTGCTGCAGTCACTGAAAGAAGACCAGCAGGAAATGATCGAACTCACCAATTCGCTGCTGCTGTTATCGCAATACGAACAGGTATCTTACTCGCTCGACTGGCCTAAAGTGCGGCTGGATGAAATATTGTACGATACCATTGATATGACCAAACGCCTGTTTCCCGGTATCAATATTTCACTGGAATTTGTGCATGTTCCCGAAAACGAATTATTCCTGTCTATCAGGGGCAATGAAGCCCTGCTGCGCTCAGCCTTCCGCAACCTGATCAGGAATGCCTTCCAGTATTCAGATGATAAAAATGTGGCTATCTTAATAGATGCCGACCAGGAACAGATCAGGCTGCATTTTAAAAACAAAGGTAATACCCTGAACCAGGCCGAACAGGAACGTTTGTTTATTCCTTTTTTCAGGGGAGAGAATGCGGCAAGAAAAAGAGGTTTCGGGTTGGGGTTGTCGATCGTTAAACGGATCATATCACTGCACAAAGGAGCTGTACAGTACAATATCACCGGCCCCGGTGAAAACTGTTTTACCGTCAGCTTCCAGATGCCGGTATAGCATAAAAAAACAGCAGAAACAAGCGGAGCCTGTTCCTGCTGTAAAAAACTTTATATCTGTAACAATTGCCGGATTATGCTTTGGCAGCAGCAGCTGTCTTTTTAGACAGTTTGCTTTTCAGGTTGGCAGCTTTATTCTTATGAATAATACCACGTTTAGCCAGTTTGTCAATCATTGACACAACAGAAGGTAATTGCTCATCATAAGCTTTTTCATCCTTCAGGCCTTTCAGGTCACGAATGGCATTACGGGTTGTTTTGCCGTAATAACGGTTCCTGTCCCTGCGTTTTTCAGCCTGGCGCACATCTTTCTTGGTAGCTTTATGGTTTGCCATGATTTCTTTTTTGAGGACGGCAAAGGTAGGAGTTAATATTGAAAACCGGAAATTTCTACACAAAATTTTCCAAAAAACTATCCGGGCCGCTTTACCATGCCCGTTCATGCTCCCGGAACACCTGTTCTGCCGCCTGGTAAGGCCGGCCCTGGTTTTGGGCGATCATCTGCGAAAAAAGCCGTTTTTAGCGAAAGTTTGAGGAATTTTTGTGCGGCCAAACCACGATATTTGCAGACAATTCTATTAGAACAAGGATAAATCAGCCAGGAATGAAGGATTTTTCTTATATAACGAGCTCGCATCCCGCCTACGTTGAAAGTTTATACCAGGATTATGTTAAAGATCCCGCCAGTGTGGATCCCGATCTGAAAAAATTTTTTGAAGGCTTCGATTTTGCCGTTAGCACCGTTAATGGAAATGGTAAATCTGCCACAGCGCCCGTGGGAACAGCATTGGACAGCAACCAGCTGGCCAAGGAATTTGCAGTATACCAGTTGATACAGGCTTACCGCAAAAAAGGGCATCTGATTGCCAAAACCAATCCTATCCGCCCGCGTAAAGACCGCCATGCCAATCTTGAACTGAAATATTTCGGGTTAAGCGATGCCGACCTGAATACCAGTTTTGAAGCAGGTAAATTCATCGGCCTGGGCAAAAGCAGCCTGGCCAGCATTATTGCCAAACTGGAAAAAATATACTGTTCTTCCATTGGTGTGGAGTACAGCTCGCTGAACGATCCTGAAAGGGTTGAATGGATGGCTAAAGCTGCCGAAGAACGCCTGCTGCAGCCGGTTTCACTGGAACAGCGCCGCCGCAACCTGGAAAAGATCAACCAGGGCGTTATTTTTGAAAAATTCCTGCATACCAAATATATCGGGCAAAAAAGGTTTTCACTTGAGGGTGGCGAATCACTGATACCCGCTATGGATGCCATTATCAATAAAGCTGCTGATAATGATGTGAAAGAAGTGGTGATCGGCATGGCTCACAGGGGCCGCTTAAATGTGCTGGCCAATATACTGGGTAAAACCTATGAGCAGATTTTCAGTGAGTTTGAAGGTATTATACCCGCTGACAAAACCATGGGCAGCGGTGACGTAAAATACCACCTGGGTTTCAGTAGTGATCATGTGGCACCTTCAGGGCATAAAATTAACCTGCAGCTTTGTCCCAACCCCTCTCACCTGGAGGTGGTAGACCCCGTGGTGGCTGGTTTTGCCAGGGCTAAGGCCAATGTACTGTACAATGCTGACTACGATAAAATTCTGCCTATCCTGATCCACGGCGATGCTGCACTGGCAGGGCAGGGCATTATTTATGAAACCGCGCAGATGAGCAACCTGCCGGGTTATTACGTGGGCGGCACCATACACATCGTGATCAATAACCAGATCGGTTTTACCACCGATTTTGATGATGCCCGCAGCTCTGATTATTGTACCGATATTGCCGCCATTACACAATCTCCCGTATTGCACATCAATGGCGACGATATTGAAGCTGTTGTAAAAGCAGTGGAAATTGCCACTGACTACCGCCAGCAGTTCAATTCTGATATTTATATCGATATTCTTTGTTACAGGAGGCATGGGCACAATGAAGGCGATGAGCCCAAATTCACCCAGCCCAAGCTGTATGCGCTGATCGATAAACACCCCAATCCCCGGGAAGTGTATATGGATTACCTCAGCAAGAACGGGGAAGCAGATGTACAGGACCTGGCTAAAGAAATGGAAAAGAAATTCTGGGCCGATCTCCAGGAACGCCTGGATGAAGTACGCCAGAAACCTTTGCCTTACAGCTACCAGCAACCTGAATTGTGGTGGCGCGAACTGCGCAGGGCCAATGCTGAAGACTTCGATCATTCGCCCGTAACAGGTATTCCTGAAGAAGAATGCAGGCGTTTGTTCAAAGGGCTGATGGAATGGCCGGCAGATTTCAACCCGCTGAAAAAAGTAGAAAAATTACTCCAGGATAAAATCAAGCTGTTTGATGCAGAGCAGAAAATCGACTGGGCTACCGGCGAACTGCTTGCTTATGCCAGCATACTGACCGAAGGCAAAGATGTACGGCTGAGCGGGGAAGACGTGAAACGCGGTACTTTTTCGCACAGGCATGCGGTATTGTTTGATGAAGAATCCAACAAAGAATACAACAGGCTGAACCATCTGCAGGAAAAGCAGGGTATATTCCGTGTATTTAACTCGCTGCTGAGCGAATATGGTGTGCTCGGCTTTGAATATGGTTATGCAATGGCCAATCCCAATGCGCTGGTATTATGGGAAGCACAGTACGGCGATTTTGCCAATGGTGCACAAATGGTGATTGACCAGTATATTTCCAGTGCAGAAGAAAAATGGGGTACTATGAGTGGTGTGGTATTATTGCTGCCCCATGGCTATGAAGGCGGTGGCCCTGACCATTCCAGCGCCAGGCTGGAGCGTTTTCTGCAAATGAGCGCCGAGCTGAATATGGTGGTCACCAATATCACTACGGCCGCCAATTTCTTCCATGCATTGCGCAGGCAGCTGGCATGGCCTTTCCGCAAACCGCTGATCAATATGGCGCCCAAGGCCAACCTGCGTCACCCGGGCAGTTACAGTCATATCAGTGAATTCACTTCCGGTGGATTTAAAGAGCTGATTGACGACCCCACTATCCAGGATCCGGCACAGGTGAAAAAAGTATTGTTCTGCTCAGGCAAACTCTATTTTGAACTGGCTGAAAGACAGAAAAAAGAAAACAGGACCGATATCGCGATTGTGCGGTTGGAACAGTTGTACCCGCTGCCGGTAAAACAGATCGAGGCCCTGTATAAAAAATACGAAAAGGCGCTCTGGTTCTGGATCCAGGAAGAACCGCTGAACATGGGTGCTGCTTCCTTCCTGCAGATGAACCTGAAAAGCATCAATTATGGTGTTATCAGCCGTCATGCCAGCGCTTCTACGGCCACCGGCTTTGCTAAAGTGCATGCACAGGAACAGGCCGATATCATTGAAACTGCATTTACTATCTAAAACAGCACCGGTGCAGAACACCGGTTTGCAAGCAATAAGGATAAAAAAAGTTCCCCTGCACCTGGAAAGGTCAGGGGATTTTTTTTGCTTGAACTATGATTTAAAAAGAAAACCCTTATTGAAAAAAGCAGGTAAGCAGTGCCGGTATACATATTGCCAGCAGCCTGCATGTTCTGCAGTGGCGTATTTTATGCAAACAGGGCTGCCAGGCCGGTTTGGCAACTGCGGTGCCTGATAAAAGCGGGAAAAAGCGGGCTGCCTCCGGCATGAGGGAAGCAGGATGAAGAATGGCGTGTTCTTTTCATACAGCAAGTTTTGCAATAGTGGCAATTCAGTTCAGGTCTGCTTTCCACCGGAAAAGAGTGTTGGGAATACAGGTTATCTTTCTGTAAATAAAGTATAATTTTAAGGGCAACAGGTATTATCGATTAGCCAATTATTGAGATATCTTGTCATGCGGGGAAAAGAACCGGGCAATAGCACCGGCTACAGTAAACAGTGGCTATGGTAGCATTGCGGCAGGCGAAACTGTAAAAAGAATCCAAATTCCGGCCTCTTTACAAGGGATAGTATGTTAGTATTGCTTTTTCTCCGAAATTTGCCAAACTTTCTAAATTCTACATATGATTGAGATAAAAGTTCCTACGGTTGGGGAATCCATTAGCGAGGTAACACTATTGAAGTGGACAAAAAAAGACGGTGAGTATGTGGAGCGTGATGAAGTGATTGCTGAACTGGAAAGCGAAAAAGCAACATTTGAAGTGAACGCAGAACAGGCAGGTGTTTTAAAAACAGTAGCAAAAGAAGGCGATACCCTGGAAATTGGTGCCGTACTGGCTAATATCGATGAAACGGCACAGGCGCCCAAAGCTGCGGCTCCTGCTGCAAAAGAAGAAAAAGCCGCACCTGCCCAACCGCAGGCTGAAGCCATTGCAGCGCCTGCTGCACAGGCTGTAGCTGTAGGAAAAGGAATCATTGAAATGAAAGTGCCCACTGTGGGAGAATCCATCAGTGAAGTAACCCTGTTGAAATGGGTAAAGAATGAAGGCGACCTGGTAAAACGGGATGAAGTGATCGCTGAACTGGAAAGTGAAAAAGCCACTTTTGAGCTGAATGCAGAAGAAGCCGGTCAGCTGCAGCCCATGGCAAAAGAAGGAGATGTGATTAAAATAGGCGATGTAATTGCAAAAATCAATACTGACATTGCTGTACCCGATAAACCTGCCGCTGCCCCGCAGCCCGCTAAACAGCCTGCTGCTGCGCAACAACCTTCACAGGCACCTGTTACAGCAGTACCCAACGATGTAAAAGCCACACCTGTTGCCGCTGCGATCATTGCCGATAAAAAAGTAGATCCCAAAAGCATAACACCCAGCGGCCCCAGCGGTAAAATACTCAAACACGATGTGCTGGAAGCACTGGAACATCCCGGTAAAAAAGCATTTGATGGCCAGGAGCTGTTTACGCGCAATGTGCGTAAGGAAAAAATGAGCAACCTGCGTAAAACCATCAGCCGCAGGCTGGTGGAATCCAAGAATACAACGGCCATGTTAACCACTTTTAATGAAGTGGATATGACAAGGATCATGGATATACGCAAACAGTATAAAGATAAATTCAAAGAATCGCATGGTGTAAACCTGGGCTTTATGAGCTTTTTTGCCAAAGCCTGCGCTATTTCACTGAGCGAATGGCCTGCTGTAAATGCCTATATTGATGGTGATGAACTGGTTTACCATGATTATGCCGATATCAGCATTGCTGTTAGTACACCCCGCGGTTTAACCGTTCCGGTTATCCGTAATGTGGAAAGCCTGAGCATGGCAGATATTGAGAAAAAAGTAATTGAGCTTGCCGGCAAGGCAAGAGACAATAAGCTCACGATGGAAGAATTGCAGGGTGGTACCTTTACCATTACCAATGGTGGTGTATTCGGTAGCCTGATGAGTACGCCGATCATTAACCTGCCGCAGAGCGCTATCCTGGGTATGCACAAAATTCAGGAGCGCCCCATGGCTATCAATGGACAAGTAGTTGTGCGGCCAATGATGTATATTGCATTAAGTTACGATCACCGCATCATTGACGGCCGTGAAAGTGTAAGCTTCCTGGTAAGGGTGAAAGAGCTGCTCGAAAATCCTGAGCTGCTGTTGTTTGGAAAAGACCCTGTTAAAACATTACTGGAGTTATAAAATACCCTCTCCCGCAAAATGATAACACTATTATACTAAAATGGCATAAGGATCGCCGCCATTTTAGTGTAATGGATTTTACATCAATCCTCGATCTGTTATGCTATTGTGTTGCCGGTGAAAACCAGGTGAATATACTGTAATACCGGCAGCCTGTTTTCATGCTACAAGCACTAACTGAATCATGTACCAAATAATAACTGTATGAAGTCCGTACAAGTTTTTAGCCTGCTTTGTTTACTGGGGCTGGCTGCCTGTCAGAAAGAATTGTCTGTTGAAACAGGGAATATACCCGGCGGCGACAGCACATTGCTGGTGAAGATTGTTGTTACCAACCAACAGAACGATTCTACCGTAATGGCGTATTCGTATGATGGCAATAAACGGGTTATCGGTACTGCCTATTCAGGCAAAGATTCCAACAACAATGAATACAATCAGCAATTACAGATCAAGCGGGATAATAATGGAAGGATAACACAGGTGGCAGGCAGTGTACGTCTTGCTACGCTGTTGCCCGAAGGTATACCCGCCGGGACCTTGCCGGTGAGCAGGGACGGGGAAGTGCAAACCACCAAAAACGTTCATTATCCCGATGCTTCCACCAGGAACTTTGACTATGTAACCAGCATATTCCAGATGGGCGCTATTACAGCTACTGATAGCACAGTATATACTTATTCCAATAACACGGTGATCAAAGCGGTCAGCTATTTATCTGCTGCGCTGGTGCCGGGTTTGCCCTCCTTTAACTTTCTTGCAGATTCAACTGTGTATGCCTATGATGGGCAGGGTAACCTGACCAGTTCAAATAGCTATGGCCCTTCTGACCTCAGTTCCCCTGGCAGTACCCTTGTACTGGGGATCACCAATACCTATGAATATGGAACGCAGCCCAATCCGCTGGTATTGGGTAATGAAGCATTTCTGTTTGACCAGGAAACGCGTTGTTCAGCCAATGTGCTGCTGAAGCAGACTGTGGCAGGTGATTTTGATCCTGGTACCAAAGCCTATTCAGCCCTTACCTTCAATACACACCAGCTGATGCTGACCGCTGATCTGACAGAGACTGATGCGGATGGCACCAGGACGTATAAAGTGAAGTGTTATTATAAATAAAAGCATTTCTGTCTGTATGCAATGCGCAGCGCTATTACATTTGCACTATGCGCTTTGCTGAAAAATATGTGGAACAGGCTGTGTTGCTGATACAGGCATACAAGGGGGATATACCCCTTGCCGCCTACCTGAAACAATATTTTGCGCAGCATAAAAAGCATGGCTCAAAAGACAGGAAATATATCTCCCATCTCTGCTACTGTTATTACCGGCTGGGGCATGCGCAAAAACAATTGCCTGTGTCTGATCGTTTGAAACTGGCCTTGTTCCTTTGCAGTGATACACTCGATGGCTGGGCTGTATTATTTGACCAGTTATGGCAGGAGCAACATAGTGTGCAGCTGGATCAGCGGATTGGTTTTGTGCAATCCATATATCCCGGTTTTACTACAAAAGATATTTTCCCCTGGTTGAATGCGTGTAGTGAAGAAATAGAGAAAGAAGCATTTGCTCAAAGCCACCTGGTGCAGCCGGATGTATTTTTGCGTGTACGGCCGGGATATGAAAACAAAGTAAAAGAAAAGCTAAGGGCGCATGATATTGCATTTGAACAAACAGGTGGGGCAGGTATAGCATTAGCGCCGGGGAGCCCGGTGCAGGAGATACTGGTGGTGAATAAAGAAGTGGTAGTGCAGGATTACAGCTCTCAACAGGTAGGCGCATTTCTCGACTACGCTCGAAATGCCCTCAGCTCCTTCGACTACGCTCAGGAGCCCACCCCCCCGCTCCGCATTTGGGACTGCTGCGCCGCCAGCGGCGGGAAATCCATCCTGGCCTGGGATCTGATGCAGCCAGTTCATCTGGATGTATCTGATGTACGGCCTTCTATCCTGCATAATTTGCAGCAGCGGTTTAAAGAAGCGGGGATAACAAACTATCATGCCTTTACTGCCGATCTTGCACGCCCCTTGCAGCATGCTGCGCCGCCTTATGATATGGTGATCTGTGATGCTCCCTGCAGCGGATCGGGTACCTGGAGCCGTACACCCGAGCAATTGTATTTTTTTGATAAACAGCAGCTGGATAAATATACCACACTGCAGCAAAAAATTATCCGGCATACCAGTACAGCAGTAAAGCCCAATGGATTATTCCTCTACATTACCTGCTCTGTATTCAAAGCGGAGAATGAACAACAGGTGGACTATCTGTGTAAACAAGGGTTTACCCTGTTGAAGCAGGGAGTGATAAAAGGGTATAGCCTTCGTGCAGACAGTATGTTCGCTGCGCTACTGAAAAAAGCATAATTGTTTTATCGCAACAACACCCTCGAAAAAGCTGAGCCGTGGCATAAGACGGATGATAACAGTGTTCCCGTTCTCCCAATTACCTTGTAAATACCTGGAATAAAACACTGCATATAGAACGAAAAATGCATGCAATAAAAACCGGTAAAGCAGGGATGCAGTACCGGTTCTTTAATAAATTAAAAAGCAATAAACGGGGAAAGACTTAAGGCTATTATCGCTGAATAATGCCGCCGCCGATTACCTCATCACCTTCATAAAATACGGCACTCTGGCCGGGTGCGATGCTTTTTACATTCTCATAAAAACGGATGCGCAATCCATTATCACTGGTGTATAAATTGCTTAAAGCACCTTTATCTTTATAGCGTATTTTGGTGATGGCCTCCATGCCGTCGGTGATGCCATCGTATTTGATCCAGTTTATTTTGCCTACCTGCATTTCACTTCTTTCCAGGTCTGCTTCATCGCCCAATACCACTGTATTGGTAGAAGGTTCGATACCGGTAACATATACAGGATGGCCAAGCGCAATATCCAGTCCTTTGCGTTGACCGATAGTATAGAACGGGTAGCCTTTGTGTTTACCCAGGCGTTTACCGGTTTTATCTACAAACCAGCCACCATCCACCTTTTCTTCCAGGCCTTCCACACGGCGTTTCAGGAAGCCGCGGTAATCATTATCCGGAACAAAGCAGATTTCATAGCTTTCACTTTTCTTTGCCAGTTCAGGATAGCCATAATCCAGGGCCATCTGCCGGATGGCTGTTTTGCGGTATTTACCCAGGGGCATGATAGTTCTGCTCAGCAGTTCCTGGTCGAGCCCCCAGAGAACATAACTCTGGTCTTTTGTTTCATCGAGCCCTTTACTGATAACATAGCGGCCGTTTTCATGCTGGTAAATATTGGCATAATGACCGGTGGCAATAAAATCGCAGCCCAGGGCATTGGCTCTTTTCAGCAGTGCGCGCCATTTGATATGCGTATTGCACATCACACAGGGGTTGGGTGTGCGGCCGGCGAGGTATTCTTCAACAAAATTCTCGATCACAAAATCGCCAAATTCCTCACGTATATCCAGGATGAAATGAGGGAAGCCATGTTGCACAGCTGCCTGCCGTGCATCATTAAAACTGTCTATATTACAGCAGCCTGTTTCCTTGTGGCTGCCACCACTACTGGCATAATCCCATGTTTTCATGGTAATGCCCACTACTTCATAGCCCTCATGATGCAGCATGAGCGCCGTAACGGTACTATCAATACCGCCACTCATCGCCACTAAAACCTTTCCTTTACGGCTCATGTGTGAAAAAATTTCTGCAAAGATAGTTATAAGGGTTGATTGGTTGATTAGTTGATTGGTTGATTAGTTGATTGGTTGAAGGGGTGATTGGTTGAGAGGTTGATTGGTTGAGGGGGTGGGATGGTTAAGGGGGATGGGTAATGAGGGTGTTATTAGATTTAATTAAATGTCAATTGCTATCAGTTTGAAGGTGTTACTCCAGCCGTCGTAAGTGAAGCTGCAGAAGCGGAGTACATCCCTGCCGATAACGCCATGGTAGGGGGCATTGGCATAATCTCCTTCCACTACATCAATAGGAAGGGCTTTGTCGCGGAAAATAGGCAGGTATAGTATACAACGGTAGCGTTTCAGCTGGTAGAGGCCACCCATACCATCTACAGTCGCCAGCTCATTGTATTCATTCAGTTGCAGGCGTTTAATATAATGACGGTCAAGTCCGGAGATATTCGAGCCGGTATCAATCAATAATTTCACTTTGCTGTAAACATCATAACCCTGGTGATTTTTAATGCTGAGAAAACTGATCTCATCGGTATGGATCTCTGCTTCTATAACAGGACCCTGATGCTCCAGGCTGGATATGGTTTGCTGAAATCCGTACATGCGTATTGTTTACAGCCACAAATTAAGGGAGAAAAATTTTCTCTAACTAATTGATTTATAATTGTTCATGTAAGAGGGGCAAATGCTTAAACAAAATGAAGTTCCTGTTGACGGAATTTGTTTATTTTGCTGAATTACTAAAAAGTGACACTGTATGATTAAACTGCAAGTTATTGGAAACCTGGGTAAAGATTGTGTGTTAAACAATGTGAACGGTAAAAATGTCATCAATTTCAGCGTGGCACATACGGAGCGTTTCCGGGATAACATGGGCAACCAGAAAGACAGGACTGTTTGGGTGGAATGTGCTTACTGGACCGACAGGACCGGTATCGCTCCTTATCTCAAAAAAGGAACACAGGTATATGTAGAAGGCAATCCTGACGTACGCACTTATCAAACACAAGACGGGCGGCAGGGTGCTTCACTCACGCTTCGTGTGCTGAGTGTACAGTTATTGAGTGCCAGGGCTGGTGCTGAAGGCGGCGAAGGTGGTGGTTCATCTTACCAGTCTTCCGGTGGTAATAATTATAGCGGCGGAAATAACTATAGCAGTAATAACAACAACTACAACAGTGGTTCAGGCATGCCTTCCGCTGCTCCGAACGAATTGACAGAGCCATTGGATGATTTACCGTTTTAAGAAAGAACCCAGGTAATACCAGATACTCATTTTTAGAAAAGGACAGTTCAAAAGCAGCTGTCCTTTTTTATTTATCTGTTAATTTCGGGCCCTCAAAAAAGATGCTCAATGAAGAAAACCTTGTTCAGTTTAACAACCCTGTTGTTGGCAGGAACTGTGTCGGCACAGCGTGTGACAGATTATGTAGATCCTTTTATCGGCACCGCCGCACATGGCCATACATATCCCGGCGCTACAGTGCCCTTTGGTATGGTGCAGCTGAGCCCGGATAATGGAACAGGAGGATGGGACTGGTGCAGTGGTTACAATTACAGTGATTCAGTGATCGCGGGTTTCAGTCATACACATTTAAGTGGAACAGGTATCGGTGATCTCATGGATATCTCTGTGCTGCCCATAACAGGTCACCAACCATCTACAGAAAAAATACGCAGCAGTTTTTCACATAAAGAAGAAAAAGCTTCCCCGGGTTATTACAGCGTGGTATTGAAAGATTTTCATGTAAAAGCCGAATTAACAGCTGCCCGCTATGCAGGTATACACCGGTATACTTTTCCTGAAAGTAATTCATCGATGATCCGTTTTGATCTTGGTTTTGCATTGAACTGGGACAAGGCCACCAGCTGTATGTTCAAGAGAATAGACGACAGCACCTTTGCTGGTTACCGCTATTCTACCGGCTGGGCAAAAGACCAGCGTGTGTTTTTTGCTGTAAGATTAAGCAAGCCTGTTAAATCGGTTGCCTTTTTTAAAGGTGGCAACAGGGTGGCCACAGATGAGATCAATGACAAACAAAGCATTGCCTGTCTTTTATTCGACACCCGCCAGGATGAACAGATTGAAATGAAAGTGGCCCTGAGCTTTGCCAATATAGAAGGCGCACTGGCAGCGGTGAATGCATTGAAAGACCAGCATTTTGACGGCATCAGGAAACAGGCGGAGGAAAGCTGGGAGAAGGAACTGGGCAAAGTAAAGATCACCACGCCGGATACCCGGTTGAAACAGGTTTTTTATACGGCGCTTTACCATGCATTTGAGGCACCGGTGAATTTTACAGATATCAACGGCAACTACAAATCTGTGAGTGGTGCAGTGCAGCATGCTGATCATCCTGTTTATACAGTGAGCTCATTGTGGGATGTGTTCCGTGCAGAGAACCCGCTGTTCACACTTTTGCAGCCTGCACGTGTACCGGATATCATCAACTCGTACCTGGCATTTTATGATCAGAGTGGACTGTTGCCGGTGTGGGACCTGGAGTTTAATGAAACCAATTGCATGACAGGGTATCATTGTGTACCCATTGTTGCGGATGCTATTTTAAAAGATATACCAGGCTTCGATGTGAATAAAGCCTATGAGGCCATGAAAAAAAGTGCCATGCAGCAGATCAGGGGTACTGACCTGTATCGCCAGTATGGTTATGTGCCGCAGGATAAATATGGCAGCAGTGTAACCGTTACACTGGAATATGCTTTTGATGACTGGTGTATTGCACAAGTGGCCAAAAAACTGGGCCACCAGGATGAGTACGCGTTGTTTATGAAAAGAACCGCATCCTGGAAGAATTTGTTTGATCCCTCTATTGGTTTTGCAAGGGCCAAAAACAGCGATGGTACATGGGTAACACCTTTCGACCCGTATTTTTCAGAACATGACCCCAGGAAAGCGATGTTCACTGAAGGCAATGCCTGGCAACACAGCTGGTTTGTTCCGCAGGATGTATACGGACTGATACAGGCGCATGGCGGTGAAACAGCTTTTCTTACCAAACTGGATTCTTTGTTTACCATCAGCTCTGAACTGAAAGGTGCCAATACTTCGCCTGATATCAGCGGATTGATAGGGCAGTATGCACATGGCAACGAACCCAGCCATCATATCGCATACTTATACAACTATATTGGCAAGCCTTATAAAACAGCAGAGCGGGTACGTTATATCACCAGTCATCTGTACACCAACCAGCCAGACGGGTTATGCGGTAATGAAGACTGCGGGCAGATGAGCGCCTGGTATGTGTTCAGTGCGCTGGGCTTTTACCCGGTGAACGCTGCCAGTGGCGAATATGTGATCGGTGCCCCACTGATGCAGGCTGCCAGCATTCAATTGCCTGGTAATAAAAACTTCCGCATAGTGGCAAAAGGGCTTTCTGAAAAAAATATATATATTCAGAAAGCTACGCTAAACAGTAAGCCTTACAGCAAATCATTTATTAAACATACTGATATAACAAAAGGTGGTGAACTGGTATTAACCATGGGGCCGAAGCCTTCGGCTGAATGGGGAGTGAAAGAAACTGACCGTCCCGGAAAATAATAGTAAGTAAAGATGATCTTACAAGGCACCAGCTTCAGGCGGTGCCTTTTTTTTGTGCTGATCTGCCTTCAACAGTATCAGTTCCTGTATTGGTATTTCAACGGTATAAGCTCCTGTACCGGTGTTTTAAACAAACCCTGCTCATCCTGCAAAATAACCCAGGCGGTAGGCGAATAATCGGCGATCAGTTCCCTGCACATTCCACAAGGGGATACTACCTGCTCATTTTTGTAAACGGCAACGATCGTATCTATTTCCGTATCGCCCTGTACTGCTGCTGCACCGATGGCTACCGCTTCTGCGCAAACAGCTATCCTGCCTACATAAGCTTCCAGGTGCAGGCCCTCAAAAACCTGTCCTGACCTGGTTTTCAGCACGGCGCTTACTGCGTGCCAGTCTTCTTTTTGCCGTTTGCGTATAATTTGCCGGGCCTGTTCTACGAGTGCAAGATCTGCAGTGGTTAATGCTGTCCGTTTCATCGGTGATATTATTTTAATGACTGCCTGCTGCGGGTTTACCAGACAATTTCTTTTCTGCTGCATCAGCCCATTGTTCCAACTCTTCGCGGTTTACGGCTTTTGATTGATTGTTGAGATTGATCACCATTAAATATCCCGTTTCACCTGGAGTGGCAATAAAAGTATTGACCAGGTTGAACTGATCGCTGTTTATAAAACTGCCATTGAATTCATTCCATATCTCTTTTGCACACAGGCAGCCGAGTGTAGGCGTAAGCGGGTAAAAAGGCTGTCCCTTAAAGTACTCGGGGTTGAGTGTTGTGCCGTGTGCAATAATTTCTGAGCGGCCCGTTTTGCCGGCATAAAATGCTTCTGTAATCGGTGCATACGACTGCCATGATGCGGGCAGCAGGTTTAAGTAATTGCTCAATGCATCGCGGGTAGAATCATAAGGTGTATGCCAGTACAGGCTGTCTGATTCAAATGGTAATACCATTTGCAGGTTGGGTGTGGGGCCTATAAAATTATTGTGGGCAACAGCGGTACCCTGTATGCTATAAATGCCCTGTGGAGTATTGCCATTGGTAATAAAATAGGGCAGGTTAGAAGCAGCCCTCGCCAGTTGTTCAAATACCAGCAGTTTGCCGGCGTCATCTCTTGCAAAATGTCCATCGGCATACTGAACAATGGCAAGCCCGGGGTAATCGCGGTTCCAGCGCTGAAATGAATAAATTATTTTTTGTCCCACCGCCTGCTGGTGAAGAAACAGGTCAGTTACAGGAGGTGTGGGCTGTTGAGTATAAGACTGGTGCAGGGCAAGGTATTGTTTCAATGTTGCAAGCAAGGGCAGGGTATCTGCACCGGGAAATTTTTGTTTCAGCAAACCCTGCAGGTTCATCAGCCGGTTTAAAGAAGCATCTTCACGGTACAGGTAAAGCGCTTCCATCGCAAATAGCTTGGGTACTGTTTCTTTCTGCAACAATTGCTGCATGGCATTGCTGTAGGCTGCGGGGTATACCGTGTAAGCGGCTTCCAGTAAAGCTCTTTTAGTGGGGTATTGAAGGGAATCGTAGCCGGCAAATAGCTTATCCAGTCCATTTTTAATTTGCGGCGATCGCAAAAGGAACTGGGAGATAGACCAGCAAGCTGATTCATACTGGTCTTCCGTATTACTGTCCAGTGGTTCGGCAAAAGGCTGGTTGATCACCTTTTCCCGTAGATAATGATCGAATGATTGTCGTTTATTATAAAGAACAACATCGGTATGGATGGTTTCCCTGGAGAACTGCGCCCACAATGAACAAGCCAGCAATAACCCGAGCATAGTAAGTGTACAACGCTTCATGGGATAAAATTAAACTATTTATTACAGTCGCCCGCGTCCCGCGGGTGACCTCTATCCATTGCGCATCCTGCGCCTGGAAATGGCTATAAAACTTGTATTTGCGCGCTTATCGCAGTAAATTCAATGTATGAGCGAATTGCGTAAGGCTAACTATGATGCACTATTCTTCGTAACACTGACCGTTGTTGGCTGGGTGGATGTTTTCAGCCGGAAATACTACGCAGATATTGTGATGAATGCCCTTCGGTTTTACCAGCAATACCAGGCCTGGATATTTATGGATATGTGCTTATGACCAACCATCTGCACCTCCTCGCTACACAACGGAATGGAGAACTGAATAAACTTCTGGGTTATTTTAAAAGCTATACCGGTAAGGAAATTGTTAAAGCAATACAGGAGCAGCCGGAGAGCCGGCGTGACTGGATGTTAATGGTGTTCCGTTATCATGCCAAGTGTAAATCGAATTACAAAGAATATCATTTCTGGCAGCAGGCCAATCATGCCATTGATTGTTTTTTGTATGAGCTGGCGATGCAGAAGCTGGAGTATATGCACCAGAATCCCGTTCGCGCCGGGTATGTGGAGAATGCGGCAGATTGGCTGTATAGCAGTGCACATATACGATCGCCTTTGAAAGTACTGGCATTATGATGGGGTTTGTTAAAAAGAAGTGGCAGCAGGATGCTGCGGAGATAATCGTCACCCGCGGGACGCGGGCGACTGCCCAGAGCGTATTAGTCGCCCGCGTCCCGCGGGTGCCCCCTATCCATTACGCATCCTGCGTATACCACACCGCTTTTATTTCTTCCTTAACTTGCACCAATGGAAAAGATATTTACCTATCAACAGTTATACGATTTCACTGCCAAAATATTCCTGGCCATAGGCTGCTCACCCGATGATGCAGCGCTTGCCACCCGCACTTTATTATCCGCTGATGTAAGAGGTATCGACAGCCATGGCGTAGCCCGCCTGAGTGGCTATGTACGGCTATGGGAAGCCAAAAGGATCAATGCCACTCCCTCCATCAAGATAGTGCATGAAACCCCTTCTACCGCAGTAGTAGATGGCGATGCCGGACTAGGTTTGGTTGTGGCCCCGTTTGCGATGAAGGTGGCGATCGAAAAAGCTGCTAATGCTGGTACCGGATGGGTAAGCGTTCGTAACAGCAACCATTTTGGTATAGCCGGCCAGCATGCAATGATGGCATTACAATATGATATGATTGGTATGGCTATGACCAATGCAAGCGCATTGGTAGCACCTACCTTCAGCATAGAGCGGATGCTGGGCACTAATCCCATTGCTGTTGCCATTCCTGCACAGAAAGAACCGCCGTTTGTCGCTGATTTTGCCACCACTACAGCCGCCAATGGCAAACTGGAAATTCTGCAGCGTAAAAATGCAGAAGCACCGCTTGGCTGGGTACAGGATATGGCGGGGCATCCCACCACAGATGCCAATGCATTAAAGCAAAACGGTGCATTGCTGCCACTGGGCAGCGACAGGGAGCATGGCAGCCACAAAGGATATGCGCTCGGCGCTATCGTCGATATATTTTCTGCCGTGCTCAGCGGAGCCAGCTATGGCCCATGGGCACCACCTTTCCCGGCGTATGTGCCAATGCCGCAGAATATGCCGGGTGAGGGACTGGGACATTTTTTTGGCGCCATGCGGGTGGATGCATTCCGCCCGGCAGATGAATTTAAACAGCATATGGATAACTGGATAGGCCGTTTCAGAAAAGCACAGCCTGCACAGGGATATGAAAAAGTACTGATACCCGGCGATCCTGAAAGAGAAATGGAAGAGGCCCGGATGAAAAACGGCATTCCCATGGTGGCAGCTGTAGTCAGCGACTTGAAGCAACTGGCAGAGAAATTTGCTGTTCAATTATGATCGTAAGTGTACTTATTTTCCCCGGCAGGAAGAATAAAGACCATATATTTCAACTGCATCCAATTGCAATACTTAGTAATAAAACCATCTTCCCGGAGATGGTTTTAAGTTTTATAGCAGGATAAAAACGCTTTTAAAATATTGTCTTTAATAACTAAAAATTTAGTTATATTGCGGGTCTTGAAAATATGTTTACCCGGTACTTCTTTATATTGTCTTTTCTGTTGTGGCAGTATGCTGCAGATGCGCAGGCTATTATCAAAGGCGTGGTAACAGATAAAGAGACAGGTAAGCCGCTTAACGGCGCCAGTGTGTTTATGAGTAATACCTCTTTTGGAACAGCCTCCCGCGAAGACGGCAGCTTTGTGCTTGAATCCCTGCCCTCAGGAAAATATGATATGGTGGTTTCTGCTGTCGGTTATGAAACAATGGTGTTCAGCATACAAACATCAGACGTGCAAACACTCCGCCGCATTGCTCTCCAGCCTAAGGTGAACGAGTTGCAGGCGGTGGTACTGGAACCATATGAAAAAAACGGCTGGGAAAAATGGGGCCGCTTTTTCATGGAAAATTTTATCGGCACTTCAGCCATGGCAGCGGAATGCAAATTGAAAAATTACCAGGTAATTCATTTTCGCAACAACAAAGCCCGCAATGAACTGAAGGCCATTGCCAATGAACCGCTTATCATTGAAAATAAGGCATTGGGATATACGGTAAAATACCAGCTGGAAGAATTCACGTATAAATTCAATGAAAAATACCTGCTGTTTACGGGCTATCCATTGTTTCAGCCCATGATCGGACGGAAAGGGCAACAACGCCGGTGGAATGCTAACAGGGAGGAGGTATACCATGGCTCTGTTATGCATTTTATGCGCAGTGTATACCGTAACCGTTTACAGGAAAACCATTTCCTGGTTTACCGGATGAAGAAAATGCCCAACCTGGAAAAGAAAAGGATAAAGCAGTTGTATGCAAGCGGTATGCAGCATACAACCAGCAATAAGGTGGATATGCATATGGTGATTACACAACCGGGACGCCAGGTTAGTTTGCCCGGAAGCGATTCTACTGATTATTACAGCAAGATACTGCGGCAACCGGATGAAATAAGCGTACTGAGTACCCAACTTTTATCTGGTGACAGTATCGCCTATGCAATTGATTCTACCACCGCCGGTATGGATTTTCCCGACTACCTGCAGATCGTGTATACCGGTAAAGATGAGCCATTGCTATACCTGCAGCAATCGATGAACGCTGGCAAGAAACCCGGATACATTACTTCGCAGATCACACTGATCAATAAAAAACCGTTAGAAATTTACAGTAACGGTGTTTATTATAACCCCGTAGATATGCTGAGCTCAGGCTACTGGGGCTGGTCAGAGAAAATGGACCAGATGCTGCCATTTGATTATACGCCAGCGAAGCGGGAATGAGGAGGCGGTTTGCAGTAGGCAGTCAGCAATTGCCAGTCGGCAGTTGAGAATCGAGAGGCGAGAATCGAGATTGTTTTTGTATTGTCTGTTCTATGTTTCTTTATGGTGTGTTTTGTAGTATAGTTGACAGCGTGCAATCAGCAGGATAGGGTAGTGGTTAGCAGTAGGCAGTCGGCAGTCGAGAATCGAGAGGCGAGAATCGAGATTGTTTTTGTATTGTCTGTTCTATGTTTCTTCCGTGGTGTATTTGGTAGCATAGTTGACAGCATGCAATTAGCAGGATAGGATAGTTGTACTTGCACTATTTAGCAGAAAGTGTGGAATTATGAAGTAATAATTTCCACTACGCACCCACATCGTACATCCCACATCGTACATCGTACATAGCAAAGTGTAAACTACGAAGTAATAAGTACCGAAACCCACCCATTTACACTACGTATCCACATCGTACTTCCCACTTCGTACTTCGTAATTACAAAGAGGGAACTACGAAGTACGAAGTACGAACCCTTCCCATTTCCACTACGCACTTACATCGTACATCCCACACCGTACATCGTACATGACAAAGTGTGAACTACGAAGTAACAAGTACGAGCCCTTCCCATTTCCACTACGTCTTCCACTACATCCCCACATCCCCATCACTTAGCCCATCCATTGGCTTTAAACCAGTTGTGCAGTCGGTCAGACCATTCGTCGGGAGTGGTTTTATTGTGCAGGCCGAATCCATGGCCACCTTTGGGATAAATATGTATTTCAGACAATACATGGTGATGTACCAATGCCTCATAAAAACTAAGACTGTTCTGTACCGGAACGGCACGGTCGTCCTGGGCATGCACCAGGAAAGCAGGTGGTGTTTGGTCGGTTACCTGCAGCTCATTGGAATAAAGTTCCACTTGCTGCGGGGAAGGGTTTTTGCCTATCAGGTTTATCTTGGAACCTGTATGGCCAATACTGTCTGAAAAGCTGATCACCGGGTAGCCCAGTACCATAAAATCTGGCCGCAGGCTGGTATTGCCGGGGTTATCGATAACTGCGGTAGTAAAATGTGTACCGGCGGTAGAAGCCAGGTGGCCACCGGCCGAGAAACCCATAATGCCTATTTTATGCGGATCTATTTTCCATTCAGCCGCACGCTCGCGTACCTGTTGAATGGCGCGCTGTGCATCCTGCAGGGGGCCTATGGATTTATCCTGCATAATGGCATCGTTAGGCAGGCGGTATTTTAAAACAAAAGCAGTGATGCCCCAGCTGGACAATAGTTTAGCTACATCCGATCCTTCATGCGAAGCAGCCAGTATAGCATAGCCGCCACCCGGGCATATGATCACTGCCGCACCGGAAGCATCACCCTGTGCAGGGTATACTGTAAGGGTGGGGGTAGTTACATTGGTGATACGGTATATGCCATTGTTGTCAACATCCCTTTTCTCCTGGATAGAGCTGGGTTTTGAATTGGGTGCTGCACCATTGTACAGGGGAAATTCTTTTTGTGCGAAGCCGGATAATTGCATGCTCAACAGGAATGAGGCCAAAACTATTTTTTTCATCTTATGTATTTGTCTTTTCATTGGCGGATCCATTCACCATGCACCTGTTCCGGTTGGTGACCGGGAATTAGATCCGGGAACAATTTGTTTTTAATCGTTAATGAATCCGGCAGCGGGACGCTGCATGCATAACCGTCGCCCGCGGGGACGCGGGCGCCCCCCCCCACCATTACCACCTGCAACAGCTTCTGCAATAAAGCTAAGCCATTGCGGTCATCTAAAAAAACAACCTCTTCTTTTTTAAGGAAGAGGTTGTTGGAACAAAAAAATGATAGTATGATCAGATCACCAGCATGGCATCGCCATAGCTGAAGAAGCGGTATTTGTCTTTGATGGCTTTTTTATAGGCTTCCATAGCCAGCTCATAACCGGCAAAAGCACAAACCATGATCAGCAGGCTGGTTTTAGGCAGATGGAAATTGGTGACCAGGCTGTCTGCCACATTGAAATCATAAGGAGGGTGAATAAACGTGTTAGTCCACCCTTCGCTGGGTTTTAACAATTTCTGTGCAGTAAAGCTGCTTTCCATGGCCCGCATCGTTGTGGTGCCGATGGAACAGATGCGATGCCCGTTTTCCTTGGCCTTGTTTACAATACGGCAGGCTTCCTCATCAATGCGGTAATATTCAGCATCCATTTTGTGTTTGCTCAGGTCTTCCACTTCAATGGGACGGAAAGTGCCCAGCCCGGTATGCAGGGTTACTTCCGCAAAGCGGATACCCTTGATTTCACAGCGTTTGATCAGTTCTTTGCTGAAATGCAAACCGGCGGTAGGGGCTGCTACTGCGCCTTCATATTTGGCATAAACCGTTTGATAGCGTTCTTTATCTTCCTCATCCGGTTTACGTTTGATGTATTTGGGCAGGGGTGTTTCACCCAGGAATTCCAGCATTTTTTTGAAGCTTTCATCATCATCATCCCACAAAAAACGGATGGTACGGCCGCGGCTGGTCGTATTATCGATCACTTCTGCCACCAGCTCGTCATTTTCCCCGAAATACAATTTGTTGCCTACACGTATTTTGCGGGCAGGATCAACGATCACATCCCACAAACGGTTGGGTTTATTCAGTTCCCTGAGCAGGAATACTTCTATTTTGGCGCCGGTCTTTTCCTTGCGTCCATACATACGGGCAGGAAAAACCTTGGTGTTGTTTACAACAAAAACATCTTTGTCATCAAAATAATCCAGGATATCGCGAAAATTCTTGTTTTCTATGTTACCGGTTTTCCTGTCAATGACCATCATCCGGCTGTCTTCGCGGCGTTTTGTAGGGTTTTGAGCAATAAGGTTAAGAGGGAGATCGAACTTGAATTGTGATAATTTCATGTGTCTATCAGTTTATTTCTCCAAAGCTTTCTTTGGGATAATAGGCCACATATACAGTCACCCCTGTTGCACGGGGGCTCGTGTCATGTTACGGCATGATTTTTTAAGTGGGCAAAGGTACGTTTTTCCATCTAATGATAATCGACCCGCCCGGATTATTTATTGTAACAACCTTTTCTGCGTCCTGTTCATTTAAATGGCTGGAATTGAAATATTTCCTTATCTCCCGGGTCATGCGCTGTAAAACAGGGGTGATGGCTGCTGCTGGCGGCCAAAAAATTAAAACCCCAGGATGTTGTATCTTGGTTAAGATTTTGCTTCTATTTACCTTACCCGATACCTGTTTATGCGCAGATTTGTTGTTTTTTGTTATGTGGCAGCCATCAGTTTTTCTTTACAGGCACAAAAAAGTTCAACTGTTCAATATCCCAGCTTACTATGGGAAATTTCCGGTAATGGGCTCAACCGCCCTTCTTACCTGTTTGGTACCATGCATGTAAGCAGTAAAATGGCATTTCATCTCAGCGATTCTTTTTATCATGCCATTCAGCGCTGTGATATAGTGGCGCTGGAGCTGAACCCCAATTTATGGCAGCGTGATATGATGCGTATGGAAGCCGCACAGCAGCAGATTTCGGCTTATATGCGGAACAGCAGCTCAAATTATATCAATGAACGGTCGTTCAGGCCGGAAAAATATGAAGATAACCTGCGTGCTGCACTCACCGAAGACCCACTGCTGATCAATGGCCTGCTGTACCGCACTTTTCAAACACAGGCCGACTACGAGGAAAATACTTACCTGGATCTCTATATCTACCAAACAGGCCGGAAACTGGGAAAACAGGCAGGCGGGGTGGAAGATTATTATGAAACGGAAAGAACGGTTTTTGAAGCGTACCAGGATATGGCCAGGGAAAAGAACAAAAAAAAGCCCGACACCGATGGCGAGCCGGAATACGAGATACAACGCAAGATACAGGATGCCTATCGCGGCGGGAACCTCGACCTGCTGGATTCGCTGGAAAAACTCACTTTCAGTTCGCAGGCTTATATGGAGAAATTCCTCTATAAACGCAATGAAATACAGGCCTATTCTATCGACACCATTATAAAAAAGCATGCTCTTTTTGTAGGAGTAGGCGCTGCCCACCTGCCCGGAAAACGGGGTGTGATCGAACTGCTCCGTAAGAAGGGTTACCGGCTTCGCCCCATCCTGATGCAGGACAGGGATGCTGATAAAAAAGACACCATCGACCAGCTTAGGGTGCCTGTCAGCTTTCAGCCGGTGAGTACGGCAGACAGTAGCATCAGCATGTTGTTGCCAGGGCCGCTGTACAAACGCTCGGATAGCAGGGCTTATGCCAACGGCAGCTGGCAATATGCCGATATGGATAATGGCACTTATTACATGCTTACCCGGGTGAAAACCAGTGCCGCATTCTGGGGGCAACCGGTAACTGCCGTGGTAAAAAAGATCGATAGCCTGCTGTATGAAAATATCCCGGGCAAGATCATTCATAAAACTGCCATCATTAAAAACGGGTACCCGGGTTTTGATATCACCAACCGTACCAGGCGTGGCGACCTGCAACGGTACAATATTATTGTAACGCCTTTTGAAGTACTGGTATTTAAAATGAGCGGTAACGACAATTATGTCAGCGGGAAAGAAGCCGATACTTTTTTCAGTTCCATTGCAGTACGCGGGTTACAGAACGGATGGGTACAATACCAGCCCGCCCATGGCGATTTCTCTGTACGCCTGCCCCAGCAACCGCATGTTTACCGCAATACCAGCAATACAGACCGGATGGACCGTTGGGAATATGAAGCCCTTGATTCCGCCGGCGGCAGTTCTTATGCCATCTGGAAAAAAGATGTTCACAACTACCATTTCCTGGAAGAAGATACTTTCGACCTGGGGCTGGTGGAGGAAAGCATCAAACGGTCGGAGCTGGTGGACAAGCAGCTGCAACGTAAACTGCTGAAAAAACAGGGATACGATGCCCTCGATATGCTGTTCAGCCTGAAAGGCGGTGGACGACTGCATGCACAGGCCGTATTAAGAGGCCCGCATTATTACCTGCTGCTTACACGCAACAGCGATCCCGCTGCAGAGCAGGCCTTTTTTAATTCTTTCCATTTTACCGGTTTCAAATACCCGCAGGCCGGTTTGTATACAGATACGCTGCTGCATTTTTCGGTGCAAACGCCTGTACAGCCGGTACTGGACAGCAGCCTGGTGAAAATGGTGAGTGAAAGCACCAGCGAAGAATTCCTCGACCAGGTCAGGGATCATTATACTTACTGGCCCATGGAAAAATATGCCAGCTTTAAAAACGATACCACGGGTGAGGCAATACTGGTAGGGGTAAAACAATACCCCAAATATTTTTTCAGCAAAGATTCCGCCACCTTCTGGAAAGGCGATACAAGCAGAAGAAAACAAACAGACTGGGTGGTGCGGAGCAGAACAGCCATCAGGCCTTTTCCGGGGTGTAACGGCTTTCGTACAGAGCTGGTGGATACCAATACGGTTCGTAAAATTATCCTGTACAGTTTACTGAAAGATAACCGCCTGTACCGCATTTGTGCGCTCACAGACACAGTGATGCCTGAGAGCAGCTTTATCCGTGATTTCTTTGCCAGCTTCAAGCCGGATGAAAAGAACTTCGGCCCCTCTGTATTTGAAAACAAAAAGGACCGCTTTTTTGCTGATTACAACAGCACGGATTCCACCGTTCGCAAAAAAACAAGATCAGCCATCTCCAGTGTTTATTTCGGACCCACAGCCATCGACCAGATGGTGCAGGCCATTCACCAGTTGAAATATGGCGACAAAGATTATTTTGAACTAAAAAGTAAATGGATTGCCGAGCTGGGCTTTATCAATGACAGCTGCTGTACTGAAAAACTGCAGCAGAAGCTCGTGGCGCTGTACAACAGCACGGCAGATACCAGCTATTTCCAGAACCAGGTGCTGCGTGCACTGGCACATCTGAGAACGAAAGATGCCTATCTGTTGCTGAAAAACCTGTTACTGCAGGACCCTCCTGTATTTGAAGATGCATATGGCTATAGCTCCCTGTTCAGTGCATTTAAAGATTCACTGCCGCTTACCCGGGTACTGCTGCCCGAAATACTGCAGCTGTCTACGCTGGAAGATTACCGGTTGCCGGTAACACGTATGCTGAGCACAATGGCCGACAGCGGGTACCTCTCTGAAAAAGATTACGACAGCTATTACAATAAACTTTATTTCGATGCCAAAATTGAACTGAAACGGCAGCAGAACAAGGATGAAAGACTAATGGATAACCAGGGCAGTGATGATGATGACGATGATACCGGCAAATCGCGCAGCGGCGCTTCTGATGTGCTGGAGGATTATGCTACGCTGCTGATACCTTTTTACAACAAGTACCCGGCCGTAGGTAAGTATTTTGATAAACTGCTGCAGTCGAAAAACCCGGCAGTTCAACTGAGCGCGGCTGCTATGCTTGTGCGTAACGGGAAAAAAGTACCCGATTCTGTTTTGCAGTCACTGGCAGCAAAAGATGCTTACCGGTCGCAGTTGCTGAAGAAACTGGAAAAAGCAAAACAGGCTGAACTGTTTCCTGCCCATTACCGGCAGCAGGATATGATAGCCCGTTCAGTATTGCTGAACGATAAAGGCGCCGATCGTTTTGCCGCTATAGAGCTACAGGGAAAACAAGCTGTTAACCTGAAGGAAAGATCAGGCTGGGTTTATTTTTACAAATACAAACTGAAAAAAGAAGACGACTGGAAATTAGGCCTCAGCGGTATACAGCCTTTAAAACCCGGGGAGATAAGCAGCGATGACCAGCTGACCAGCATGACTGATAAAAAGATAAAAGCTGATAAGCCTGTTGATGAACAATTTGGTGAGCAGCTGAAAAAATTACTGTTCTCCAAGCACAAAAGTGCAGAACTGTTTTTTGAAGAAAACGGTTATGGCCGTTCTGCCCGTAGTTATGATAGGGATAATTAATAAAAGTAATAAAAGAACCGTTTGCAGTTTCCTGCAATGAGACGGGGTATGCAATGCATAAAGATATGCGCTTAGCGCATTACCGGTATGGCCTCGATCAGCTGCCTGGTATAATTGCTTTTGGGATGGTTGTACAATTCTTCCGCTGTACCTATTTCTTCAACGGCGCCTTTGTTCATTACCACGATCCTGTCGCTGATGTATTTAACAACAGAAAGATCATGTGAAATAAAAATAGCTGTAAAACCAAAGGCTTCTTTTAGTTCATTCAGCAGGTTGAGCACCTGCGCCTGCACGCTTACATCCAGTGCAGATACACTTTCATCACACACTACAAAAGAGGGTTGAAGGGCCAGTGCGCGGGCTATTACAATGCGCTGGCGCTGACCGCCGCTGAACTCGTGTGGATAACGGTAATAATGTTCCGGCAGCAGGCTTACTTTTTCCAGTAGGTGGATAACCTGTTCTTTCCGCTCTTCATCGCTGCTGCCTATGCCGTGTACTTTGAGTGGTTCGGCTATAGCCTGGCCAATGGAAATGCGCGGATTGAGCGAAGAGAATGGATCCTGGAAGATCAGCTGCATATCTTTACGCAGCGCTTTCATTTCTGCAGGTGTACTGTTCACCAGGTTCTGCCCCCTGAAAAAAATATGACCGGAAGTGGGTGTGGCCAAACGCAGCAGGCTGCGCCCAAGTGTTGTTTTGCCGCAGCCAGATTCACCTACCAGTCCCAATGTTTCGCCCTGCATCACTTCAAAGCTTACACCATTCACGGCTTTTGTGTAGGCAACGGGTTGCCCCCATATATTTTTTTTGGAAGGATACCATACATGGAGGTCCTGGATACGCATGAGCGGGATAGAGGTGCCGGTAGCAGGTGCTGCCACAACAAGAGCAGGCGGATGCGGCGGAGTGGTTAGCTTTTTTTCTTTAATAGATCCATCGGCGGCTATTTCAAGAAAATCGGCTACCACGGGCAAGCGTTCACCCTTGCTGTGCAGCGCAGGGCGACAGGCCAGCAGTGCCCTGGTATACGGGTGTGAAGGTTGTTTAAAAATGGCGGATGCATTGCCCCGCTCCACTACGCGGCCTTTGTATAAAACCACAATCTTATCTGCGATCTCTGCAACCACAGCCAGGTCGTGAGTGATAAAAAGTACACCCATTTCTTTCTGCAGCTGTAATTCTTTGATCAGGGTAAGAATGTTTTTCTGCACGGTTACATCCAGTGCAGTGGTGGGTTCATCACAAATAAGTAATGATGGCTCACAGCTCATGGCCATAGCTATCATAACCCTTTGTTTTTGTCCGCCGCTGATCTGGTGCGGGTAGCTGTGGAATATGCGTTGTGGATCGGGTAGTTTTACCTGGGCAAACAGGGCCAGTGTTTTTTCCCTTGCTTCGGCCCGCGTTATTCTCTTGTGCTGCAGGATGGCTTCCATTACCTGGTTACCGCAGGTGTGTACCGGGTTCAGTGAGGTCATGGGCTCCTGGAAGATCATGGCAATACGGTTACCGCGCAATGCCTGCATTTCTTCCGGTGTGCATTGGAGCAGATCGATAGGCTGCTGCCCATTGGGTTGAAAAAAAAGATGCCCGCTGGTATATTCTGCAGGAGGTGAAGGCAGCAGGCGCAGCACAGATAAAGAGCTGATCGATTTACCTGAGCCGGATTCTCCTACAACGGCTACCAGTTCGCCTCTGCCCACTTCAAAAGAAACATTGTGCAAAGCGGGTACCGTGGTATTACCGGATATAAAACCAATGGATAAATTTTCTACACGCAGCAGCGGGGCAGAGCTCATGGTTTAAAATTTCAGGTGCCTTACTGTAAGACCGTTATTGATCAGTTGTTTTAATGAATCGATGCCTATTTTCAGGTGCTTTTCTACATACTGTGCCGTGACCTTGCTGTCGCTGGCTGCTGTTTTTACACCTTCCGGTATCATGGGCTGATCACTTACCAGTAACAGGGCGCCGGTGGGTATATGATTGAAAAAGCCTACAGTGAAGATAGTGGCTGTTTCCATGTCGATGGCATAGGCCCGTATTTTTTTCAGGTATTCTTTAAACTCCTCATCATGCTCCCATACCCTGCGGTTCATGGTGTACACAGTACCAGTCCAATAGTCCACTTTATAATCACGGATGGTGGTGGAGATGGCTTTCTGCAAAGCGAAAGCAGGCATTGCCGGTACTTCAGGCGGAAAATAATCATCAGAAGTTCCCTCACCGCGTATGGCTGCGATGGGCAATATAAGGTCGCCGATCTTATTGCGTTTTTTTAGCCCACCACATTTACCCAGGAACAATACGGCTTTAGGTTCAATTGCTGAAAGCAGGTCCATTACTGTTGCCGCGCCCGGGCTGCCCATACCAAAATTGATGATGGTGATACCACCTGCAGTAGCGCACTGGAAAGGTCTGTCTTTACCTACTACCTTGGTATTGTTCCAATCGGCAAACAGTTGAACATAATTGCTGAAATTAGTGAGCAGGATGTATTTACCGAAGTTTTCCAGCTTCTCTCCGGTATAGCGGGGTAACCAGTTGTTTACGATCTCTTCTTTAGTCTTCATATATTGAAAGAATTTAGGTGAAGGAACTTGGCAGACTTATTCAAGAGCTTTCAGAATAAATTCTGCGAATATACTGAAAAAAGCGCAAAGCCGCCGGCATTTTACAAAACAGTGGTGTTGCAGTGCATTGCTGGTTGCATATATGCAATGGCTGCCTGTTAAAAATAAGCCGTAAAATAAATGCCGCACTTTACTTTTGTGTTATGGTGAAGATAGAATACCCGCAATATCCCTTCAAGCTGAAAGAAGAAAACGGCAAGGAATGGATATTTGATGAAATAAGAAAATTATGGGTACGTATCACACCGGAAGAATGGGTGCGGCAGAATTTTATCCGTTACCTGGTGCAGATAAAAAATTATCCGCCTGTACTGATGGCGATTGAAAAAGAGATCAGCCTGGGTGAACTGAAAAAAAGATGCGATATCGTGGTATACAAAAACGATAAACCCTGGATGATCGTGGAATGTAAAGAAACCGGTGTAATACTGAACCATGCTGTTGCCGAGCAGGTTTTCCGCTACAATATATCGCTGAAAGTGCGTTATCTTGTAGTAACCAACGGCTCGTATACATTTGCCATGGATACACGCACCGGAACTGCTATAACGGCGCTTCCCCTGTTTGATGAACTGCAGTCCTGATGCAGTGTTGCGCGGGTTTGCCGGTACATGGATGCTTGCCTTAATTTATAATCACTGCACATGAGAAGTATAAAGAACGTTGTTTGCCTAACGGTAACTGCCTTTTTTTGCCAGGCCGCCATTAGCCAGTCTGTACCCGATACTGCAGCTGTGCTTACACAGAACAAAGGCATCTATTCACTGGTGATCAACCAGCACCAGCACACGGTGTATACACATTATTACAATGGGAAAACGGCAGATAGCCTTTTCAACAGCCAGTCGCTGACCAAAAGTGTAGTATCGGTATTGATCGGTATTGCAATAGATAAAGGCTATATCCGCTCGGTAGATGAACCGCTGGCCGATTATTTTCCTGAGCTGCGTAAAGATGCCGACCCGCGCAAGGCAGAGATCACCATACGGCAGGTGATGAACCAGGCATCAGGTTTGTACCATGAAGATCTTGGAGCGCCCGGCGGTATAGGGGCTTATCTCTCACTGGACAATCCTTCCGGTTATGTGTTGAATGCCCCGCTGCAAACAGCGCCGGGAGCGGTATTCCATTACAGCAATGCAGCTTCGCATCTGCTTTCTGTATTACTGACAAAAGCCACACATCAAAGCACGCTGCAGTTTGCTGAACAATACCTGTTTAAACCACTGGGCATACGGCAATACCGCTGGGATAAAATGCGTGATGGTTATTATGATGGTTCAGGATTGCTTAGCCTGCATATGCGAACAGAAGATATGATGCTGATCGGCCGTTTGCTGCTGCAGGGTGGTGTGGCCAATGGCCGGCAACTGGTATCTGCAAAATGGATCAGCGAATTGCTGCAGCCCGCTGTTCATTACAATACCAACTGGGGGTTTGCTGCTTCCACCTATGCGCTCTGCTGGTATCATGCAAAAGTGAAAGGCGTTGCTATTACCTACGGAATGGGCTGGGGCGGGCAGTTTCTGATCGTGATCCCCGGTTATGATGCGGTGGTGGCTGTGCATGAATCCCATGAAGATGCAACGGCTATCGCACAGGCTGAAATGTTTACACAGCATATTTTTCCGCTGGTGCTGCAAGTGGTGAAAAGATGAATGTCTAACGTCATCAGCTTATGGAGATATGGCCTCAGCTACCTTAGTGCCATCATACAAGTAATAGCGGTTGCGAATGCATATCTTTTTGCTGTCCAGCAATGGTGATAGATCAACAGGCGGTTCCCCCATAAAATGAAGCGCACCACCTGTTCGCAATGCAAGCGTAATATAGTCGGGGTGTATGCCGGGGCGTTTACCGCAAACCATTATCTCCACAGGCTGATGGATCTCTGTTACCAGGCTGATATCGCGTACAGGTGCCCAGCTGTCGGCAATCAGCACCACATGGCTGAATGAAGAGGCATCATGGATAGCCCTGATCAATGCCTCACAAACATTTTCCTGCAGGTCGCCGCCATCACCGTTCTGCATTGCTTTCTGGATCAGTGCCGATGCCTGGTGGCTGTTGCGGTAGGGGGCCAGGTAAATACCACCGGTATGCCCGATCCTTTTATCCTCATCTTTTTTATTGTCGCCATCATTGAAGCAGGCAAAATAACTGATATGGCTGGCAGAATCCTGGCTGCTTGCCCACCGGATCAGCTGTGCGATGTAGGGCGACATACTGCCGGTTACGTCCGCCACTACCAGCATCCGTTCAAAACGGTTGTCACGCAGCAGCGTTAAAACCGTGGAATCCGGCGGTATATAAACAGGTGCCGGTATACGTGCTGGTTGTGCTGGGGGAGAAGGTAAATTGTATGAGGGAGCAGGGGCCAGCAGTATAAAAACAGAATCCTGCAGGCGCAGCATATTTGTTTGCCTTTCTGAGAGGATATGCTGTTTTTGTGCATCCGGTACAGCTAGTGCCAGCAACGAATCCCCGCTTTGTCTTGCTCTTTCCAGCTTAGCCCTGCTATCGGTTAAAGTGCGCACTGTTCTGCCGTATAATTTATGTGCGGTGGCCGCATCGGTTTTATGGATCACGCCCCAGTAATAAACTTTCCCCGGCGGTGTCGTTGCTACGGGCATACTGTCGGGTGTAACGGCGCGTATCAGTGCCAGTTCCCGTTGTTTGTCGGCAGGAAGATAAGGAGGGCGGTAATTGATCACAAAGCCGTGTACCAGTTGTGCAGCAGTGGCGGGCGTATGGCCATTGGTTTGTCTAACGATGGTCCAGCTGATATCCTTTTGTTGCGGAAGAAAAGGCAGCAACCAGCATAATGCAATCAGCCTGCGTTTATTCAGCTCTCTTAAATTATCGTTTTGCGGGTAATCGGTAAACAGCAGGTCTACTGATAATACCTGTGCATTGTGCAGGCGGTATAAACCGGTGGTGTCTGTAAAAGTATCCCCCGCATAGTGCATACCCAGAACAATCGACTGGTGGCTGATGCTGTCTGTTTCGTAAGCCGGTAGCTTGATAGACCGGTTGCTGAGTAAAGAATCTATAAAACCGGTGAGCTGTGCATGAACTGAACAGGTTACTAACAGTAGCAATAAAGCGGGTATAGTGTGTTTCATATCAACAATGGGTCAGGATCAACAGCTGTGTGAAGATACCGGGAATCATCATTAGCCTGTTGTATATCGTGTTATTTCAGCTGCAGATTGGGTTTTACTACAAAGAGGGGGGATACTGCATCCGGGGCAAAACGTTCTGCAACAAAAAAACCGGTACAACAAGGTACCGGTTTTTATCTAAAAAAAGATCATCAGGAACTATGGGAAAATACCCAGCTCAGCATAAGAAGTACCCACTTTATTGATAGCAACCACAAAAGCGGCAGTACGCATATCGGGAATAGCGGGGTTAGACAGCCAGGTGTTCATGATTTCGCGGGTGGCTTCGATCATGGTTTCTTCCAGGCCGCTGTGTACCAGGTCAACCTCATCGGCACCATGAGCAATGAATTTGCGTTCACTGGCAGACACTTTTTTACCTGTCAGGTCTTCAATGGTGCTAAGGATATGAATATTCATGTTTTCGTCGAAACGTTTGCCCAGGCGGCCATAGCGTACATGGCTGAGGTTTTTCAGCCATTCAAAATACGAAACCGTAACACCGCCGGCATTCAGGTACATATCAGGGATCACCAGTGTGCCTTTCTGTACCAGTATTTCATCGGCTTCGGGAGTTAAAGGACCGTTGGCTGCTTCACCAATGATCTTAGCCTTGATACGGGCTGCATTTTCATGGTTGATCACATTTTCCAGTGCAGCAGGTATCAGGATATCACATTCCTGTTCCAGTGCATCATTGCTTTTAGGCAGGTTGATGGCACCGGGGAAATTAAGAATAGAGCCGGTGGCTTTCCTGTGCTGGAAAACTTCCTCTTCATTGAGGCCATTTTCGCTGTAGATAGCGCCTTCGTATTCTGCAATAGCTACTACCTTGGCGCCGCCTTCGCGGAAGAATTTTGCTGAGTGGTAGCCAACATTGCCCAGGCCCTGTACTACTACTGTTTTACCTTCCACACCGGGGGTAAGCCCCAGTTTTTTCATTACATCGGGCATATTGCATACCTCGCGAACACCGAAGAAAACACCCAGTCCTGTTGCTTCCTTACGGCCGCGGACACCACCCTGGGAAACGGGTTTACCGGTTACACAACCCATACCATCTACCTCGCCGGGGTTCATGGTGATATAAGTATCCAATATCCAGGCCATTTCACGCTCCCCTGTTCCATAGTCGGGGGCAGGTACATCGGTACCGGGGCCAATGAATTTTTTCTTGATCAGTTCTGAAGTATAGCGGCGGGTGATTTTCTGTAGCTCAAATTCGCTGTACTGTCGGGGATTGATTTTGATACCGCCTTTACCTCCTCCGAAAGGAACATTCACGATGGCGCATTTGTATGTCATCAGTGCAGCCAGGGCCATTACCTCATCCTGGTTAACCTCTTCGCTGAAACGGATACCACCTTTACAAGGTGTTTTATGCTGGCTGTGTTGTACGCGGTAAGCCTCGATTACCTCAATTTCGCCGTTGTCGCGGCGAACAGGGAACTTCATACGGTATACAGCATTACATGCTTTGATCTGTTCCAGGATACCTGATTCCCACTTGGTGAATTTGGCAGCTTTATCAAAACTTTTGTTGACACTCTCAAAAAAGTTATAGTGTTGTTCTGACATGAGATATATAGTTTTAAAAATGTGCGAAGAAATTATATATCCTTACAGGGTGTGTTGTGGGGGCGGCAAAACACGAAGCGGGATATAGGGTTTCGTTATGATTTTTTATCGGTTGCATTTTTTTCGAGCCTGCTTATTTTCCTGTCGAGGTTAAGCAGGTAAATAAAAATGCCGGCAACAATGGTGACCACTACGGCTACCACCACATATATCTTTCCATTGCTGCGCATAAAATCGGTCGGTTCCTCCTTTGTGGTATCCATTTGCTGGGCAAAACAAAAAATGCTTAGCAAACAGCCCATCAGTACAAAGCCAATGCGTTTTATTTTATCCATGTGTTCATTTTGTTTTCCTGGTAAATACGTACACGTACGCGAAGTGATGCTATCCATACGCCCAGCAATGTCCAGCCTACAAAAGCAGGGAGCATCACTGTTTTCATGGCGCCGGTGCTGTCATTGGGGTTTAAAGCAGGGTTACCCTCACTGCCTTGTCCGCCTGGGTGCAGCGATTCTGTTAAACGGGGTAGTATCCATATAGTAGGGAACAGCATACAGAAAGCGAAAATATTGTACACGGCGCTGATGCGGGAGCGTTTATCTATATCGGTCAGTGATCCGCGGAGAACGAAATAGGCAAAATAAATAAGCAGGGCAATGGCGGCACCATTTTGTTTGGGATCGCTGCTCCAGGGTTCGCCCCACTGGTAGTTGGCCCAGATAGAGCCGGTGATGATACCTAATGTGCCGAATAAAAGACCGGTGCGGGCAAATTCAACTGCATAAAAATCGTGCAGCGGATTGCTTTTGCGCAGGTATTTAACAGCATATACCACTGATACCGAGAACAGGGTCATCATTGAAAACCACATAGGCACATGGAAGAACAGGTTGCGTACAGATTGCTGCAACCTTCCATCGAGCACAGGTATCTTTACCAGGAAACCCATGGTACAAGTGTACATCAGGAGTACAAAAGATAACAGCTTCCACCAAGACTGACGAATCATGCTACATATTTTACAAACAGAAATCAGGAAAGGGGCAATGGGCAAGCAATCCTGATATCTATAAATCATCCGGAACAATATTGTTTTGCGGATGGGAACCGAACCGGGCAGTTGTTTTACCTAAGCATCAGCCGGGTTCGGTTTCTGCTCGGCAAAATTAGGGGGAAAGCAGTTTGCAAACACCTGTTAGTATAAATTCTTTCGTTAAAGTAGGATAAGATGTGAATGAAATGATTGCCTTTCCATCTTTCGACTACGCTCAAGATGTATAAACCGGTGGTTCGACTGCGCTCACCACCTCAGTTCCAATCCTAATCCTTCCATAAAAAAGGAAACAGGATAACAGCCAATACAATAACCAGGCAATCAAAACCCACCAGTAAAAGGATCATCTGTGCCAGGCCGGCCTGAACAATGGGTACAAAAGCGATTTTAGCAATTTTGGCAAGCAGCAGCAATTGCGGAATAATAACAGGAAATCCTAATATGGCTACCAGGGAAGCCTGCTGTTGTGTTTTAGAGGCGATAGCGGATAAAAAAGTAAATACCAGGCTTAATCCCAGGCCGCCCAGGATGGCGATACCGGTGAACTGGAGGGCATGTTGCAGCGGGTTACCCAGCAGTACTGTAAAAATGCCCAGGCTGATAAAGCTCATCACCAGCATCAGCAGGGCATTGAAGATGAGTTTGGAGATGATAAAATCCCTGGCGCCGGCGATGGAATAAAAATACAGCATCCGGCCTTTCTGTTCCTGCAGAAAGCTTTTAGCTACGCCGTTTACACATACAAACAGCTGTACAACCCAGAAAATGGCGTTCCAGGTATCCGGTTCTGGCTGGCCGGCGATCAGGTAAACGACGAAGATGGTTGCGGCTACATATAGTAAAACACCGTATAAGCTGTATTGCTGCCGTATTTCCAGCAGCAGGTCTTTCTTAACAAGTGTGAGGATATGTTTTTTTGTCTGGTAAGGCATGTCGGCAAAAATAAGTGAGACAGGGGAAAATCCCGGTGAATAGGGTTGAAGGCGATAATAGAAAAATACATTAAAACAAATTATAATGTATTAATTTTCCATCTTTTCCTTATAAAATTCCCATCAGTCCGTCGTGGTAGCATTTTCTGCAGCGTGGTTCATAAGTATCATGCTCACCCAGTAATACCTGGCCCTGCTGGGCAGTTTTACGGAATGAATTGGTGGCGATATTACCGCAGCGAACACAAATGGCATGTAGTTTGGTAATATAGTCCGCTATAGCCAAAAGTCCGGGCATGGGACCAAAAGGCTTGCCTGTATAATCCATATCCAGCCCGGCTACGATCACCCTGACCCCTTTCACCGCTAAAGTTTCGCAGACATGCAGAATTTCATGATCAAAAAACTGGGCTTCGTCGATGCCCACCACATCCACATCCTGCGCCAGCAGCAGAATGGTTTGAGAGTTGTCAATAGGGGTAGACAGGATGCGATTGGCATCATGGCTGATCACCTGAACCTCATCATAACGTGTATCAATAGCTGGTTTAAAAATTTCCACCTTCAAATGGGCAATCCGGGCTCTTTTCAGTCTCCTGATCAGTTCCTCTGTTTTGCCGCTGAACATAGACCCGCAGATAACCTCGATCCAACCTCTTCTTTCACCTTTAATGTTAGGTTCAATAAACATTTGTAAAATCTTGTATTTGAACGAAAAACCTTAGTAACTTTAGAATTGTTTTTAACACTAGCCCCCAAAAGTACACTTCCTATGGAAAGAGTTGGTACACTCATACATAAATTACTTGAACAGTATCAGCAACAGGCCGGTACCGGTAAACTATTGCTTACTGCTCAAATGTTGATGGCTGAGCTCAAACAATATCAGCAGGAAAGTGAACAGAATGCTCATTCAAGAGTAGCGGTTGTACTGCCTTCTGTGGCCCTGGCCAAAGAAGAAAATACAATGGTTGCGGCGGCGTCTGTGAACGAGCCTGCACAGAAGGAAAGCCCTGCATTGACAGCTCCTGCAGCAGTTATTGCGGCACCTGCAGAACCTGTAGTAGAAAAAACACCTGAGGCACCCGTTACCATCCCGGTGCCCGAAACAGTAGAACTGGAAATGCCTGCGCCGGCCAAACTGGAAGAACAGCCCGTTGTGGTTAATGGTACCAGCAAAGAAGATATTACCCTGTTACAGCCACAACTTCAACCTCAACCCCAGCCTCAGCCTCAAAAGCAGAATGGCAGCCATGGCAGTGGCTGGATGTTCGATCCCGTGCAGGAAGTGCCTACCTTAACGCATCAGGCAAAAAATGTATACGAACTGAATGAGGCCATGGCCTCGCATGGTGAAAGCCTGAATGAAAGATTGCGCGTGGAAAAAATAGAGCTAGGATCAGTGTTGCAGGAAGCGCCTATCCGTGATCTTAAAAAAGCCATCGGTATCAACGACCGGTATCTTTTTATCAATGAGCTGTTCAGGGGCGATGAAACCATGTACGAACGCAGTATCAAAACCATCAACGGCTTCAATATCTTTCCTGAAGCAGATTTCTGGATACAACGCGAACTGAAGCTGAAACTGGGCTGGAATGAAGAGAGCCAGACAGTGCACCATTTTGATCAGCTCGTTAAAAGACGGTTCTCCTGAATATAACGGATAATACCTGTAGTAGCCCCCGTTTTCTGCTGAACATATCGCCCGGCAGCTACTGCGGCTCCCTGGTAAAATGAAGTATCGGTAAAAAGGCGGTCCAGTATTTTTTCCAGTTCCAGTGCATCGGGTATGGAAAATGCGCCGCCTGCTTCCAGCATTTCAACACCTTCAATGTATTTATCGTACACAGGGCCAAATACCACGGGTTTATGGTATACAGCGGCTTCCAGTATATTGTGAATACCATCTCCGCCAAATCCCCCGCCAATAAAACAAATGCTGGCATAGGCATACAAACGGCTGAGCATGCCAATATTGTCAATGATCAGTGTATTAACGGCCTCTACCGGAACATGGGATTGTAATAGCTGCAGATAGGTGGAATAGCGAACAGAATGTTTGTACAGCCGTTCACATTCCCGCAGCCGCTCTTCACTGATATCATGCGGTGCGATAATAAAACGTGTTGCTTCATGTGTGTTCACATAATGGTCCAGCTCCTCATCGTCCTCTGTCCAGGTGCTGCCGGCTACCAGTACAGGTTTATTGTTACAGAATGCTGCGATGCCGGGTATTTCGGTAAAGCCCTGTGCAATCTGCAGCACACGGTCGAACCGGGTATCGCCGCTGATGGTTACGGGCTGTATATTTATTTTTTTCAGCAGGCTGGCAGCATCAGCTGTTTGTACAAAAAGATGGGTAAAGCACTGCAGCATCTGCCGGTGAAAATGACCATATTTTTTGAAGAAAGGCTGGTCTTCGCGGAAGATAGCTGATACCAGCAGCAGGGGGATATTTCTTTTTCGGGTCTCCTTCAGGTAATAGAACCAGAATTCATACTTAACAAAAACCACGAGTGCCGGCCGGGTGATATCGAGAAAACGGCGTGCATGTGCGGCGGAATCCATGGGCAGGTAAAAAATAGCATCTGCATGCGGGTAGTTCTTTTGCACTTCATAACCCGAAGGAGAAAAAAATGTGAGCAGCAATGCATGTTGGGGATAGACCTGTTTCAAAGCCTCCATAACAGGGCGGCCCTGCTCAAACTCGCCCAGTGAAGCACAATGAACCCATATAACGGGCCGCTGTTCTGCTGCAAACCGCTGCTGCAGGCGGCTAAAAACCTGCTGCCTGCCTTTTACCCATTTCCTGGCTTTGGGATTGAAAGATGCAATACACCTGGCTGCCAGGGGGTATAACAGGATAAAAAGATTATACAATAAACGGCCCATAATAACAGTTCAATTTACAAAGAAAGGAGATTTAATGGAAGTGAAGATGTTGATAGGGGTGTAGGCAATGCTGCTGCTGTCGTATGGCCTTTTTTTATATAAAGAAGCACTGCATCAACTTATCCTGTGTTTATATTACAGGATAGTATTGCCCCCACTGTGGTTTATCACAGGAAGAGTTTCTTCAGTTTTACTACTTTCACGTAGTTTTGCCCCCATTCAAAATAAAGCATTATGAAGCCGATTCAAATGGTGGATCTGAAAGCGCAGTACCAGAAAATAAAGCCGGCAATAGACAAAGCGGTGATCGAGGTAATAGAAAGTGCTGCATTTATCAATGGGAAGCCTGTTCAGGATTTTGCTGCCTCGCTGGCTGCCTACCTGGATGTGAAACATGTATTGCCATGTGCGAATGGTACAGATGCACTGCAGATAGCCATGATGGCCCTGGACCTTCAGCCTGGTGATGAAGTGATCACACCTTCTTTTACCTTTATCGCCACCACAGAGGTAGTGGCTTTGCTGAAGCTGAAACCGGTTTTTGTAGAAGTGGATCCTGCCAGTTTTTGCATGGATGTTGAAGCATTGAAAAAAGCCATCACTCCCAAAACAAAACTGATTGTACCGGTACACCTGTACGGCCATGCTGCCAATATGGAAGCAATAATGCAGGTAGCCCGTGAACACAACATCTATGTAATAGAAGACAATGCCCAGGCCATCGGTTGCGATTACCGTTTCAGCAATGGTACGGTACAAAAAACAGGTACGATCGGACATATCGGCACCACCTCTTTTTTCCCTTCCAAAAACCTGGGCGCTTATGGCGATGCAGGGGCTATATGCACCAATGATGATGCACTGGCCGAAAAAATGAAGATGATTGCCAACCATGGCCAGAGCAAACGGTACTATCACGACCTGGTGGGTTGTAATTCAAGGCTCGATACCATCCAGGCGGCGATATTGAATATTAAATTGCCCTTACTGAACGAATACATTGCGGCCAGGCAGCAGGCTGCTGATTACTACAACAAAGCCTTCGCCGGCCATGCAGCAATAAAAACGCCGTTTGTAGCAGATTACAGCAACCATGTTTTTCACCAGTACACATTAATCCTGGAAGGTGTTGACAGGAACGGATTGAATCAATACCTTGCCGGAAAGAATATTCCATCTATGCTGTATTATCCGGTACCTGGTCACAAACAGGCCATGTTTGCTGCATCAGGCGCTGCACAATATGAACTGCCGGTTACCGACTGGCTTACTGAAAGGGTGATTTCACTGCCTATGCACACTGAACTGGACCAGGAGCAGCTGGAATATATAACTTCATCTGTATTGCAATTCATTAATAAATAACCAGACATGAGATTAGCAGTTGTAGGAACAGGATATGTAGGCTTGGTTACTGGTACCTGTTTTGCTGAAACAGGCAACTATGTAACCTGTGTAGATATAGACAAAGAAAAAGTAGACAAACTTTCTGCAGGAGAAATTACCATTTTTGAACCTGGACTGGAAAAATTGTTCGACCGTAACCTGAAAGAAAACCGGTTGAAATTCACCACCAACCTGGAAGAAGGCATAAAAGATGCTGAAATTGTTTTTCTTGCCCTGCCCACTCCCCCGGGTGAAGATGGAAGCGCAGACCTGAGTTATATACTGAAGGTGGCCGACCAGCTGGGAAAAATGCTGAAGGATTATAAAGTGATCGTAGATAAAAGTACCGTACCCGTTGGCACTGCTGAAAAAGTAAGGGAGATGATTGCTGCAAATTACCAGGGCAGTTTTGATGTGGTAAGTAATCCGGAGTTTTTAAGGGAAGGCGTGGCTGTAGATGATTTTATGAAGCCAGACCGCGTGATCATCGGTACAAGATCTGAAAGGGCACGTAAGCTGATGAGCGACCTATTTGCGCCTTTTGTAAGGCAGGGTAATCCTATCCTGTTTATGGATGAGCGCTCTGCCGAACTGGCTAAATATGCAGCCAATTCTTTTCTTGCTGTGAAGATCAGCTTTATGAATGAAGTGGCACAGCTATGCGAATTGCTGGGCGCAGATGTTGACCAGGTGCGCAGGGGAATTGGAACAGATGAACGTATCGGTAAACGCTTCCTGTTTCCCGGTATTGGTTATGGCGGCAGCTGTTTTCCCAAAGATGTGAAAGCCCTGGCCAGGTCTGCAGAAGATGTGGCATACGAGTTTAAAATATTGAAAGCAGTGATGCAGGTGAACGAGAAACAAAAGCTACACCTGTTACCCAAACTGAAGCATTATTTTAATGGCAACCTGAAAGGCAAACGTATTGCTTTATGGGGGCTGGCATTTAAACCCAATACCGACGATATCAGGGAAGCCCCGGCATTGGATATCATACAGGCACTGCTGGAAGAAGGGGCGGCGGTATGTGCATTTGATCCGGAGGCAATGAACAATGTAAAGAAATTACTGGGTAATAAAATTGAATATGCTTCCCAGTATCAAACCCTTGAAAATGCTGATGCATTGATCATTGCAACAGAATGGAATGAGTTTCGTACACCTGATTTTGAAAAAATCACTTCATTATTGAAAAATAAAGTCATCTTCGACGGGCGAAACCTGTTCGATGCGGCTTATATACGAAACATGGGTTTTCATTATGAAAGTGTTGGCAGACCTTAATGTAACCTGATATGCAAACAAAACGAATACTGATCACAGGAGCCGCCGGCTTCCTCGGTTCACACCTCTGCGACCGCTTTATTAAGGAGGGTTGCCAGGTAATAGGCATGGATAACCTGGTAACAGGTGACCTGAAGAATATTGAACACCTGTTTGCGTTGCCGGAATTTGAATTTTACCATCATGATGTAACAAAATTTATTCATATCCCCGGCAACCTGGATTATATTCTTCATTTTGCCTCTCCCGCCAGCCCTATCGATTATTTGAAAATACCTATCCAAACACTGAAGGTGGGTGCCTTGGGTACGCATAACTGCCTGGGACTGGCTAAAGACAAGAAGGCAAGAATACTCGTGGCTTCAACCAGTGAGGTATATGGCGATCCGCTGGTACACCCGCAAAAAGAATCTTACTGGGGTAATGTAAACCCGGTTGGCCCGCGTGGTGTATACGATGAAGCCAAAAGATATATGGAAGCCATTACCATGGCCTATCATACTTTTCATGGCGTAGAAACCAGGATCGTACGCATATTCAATACTTATGGCCCGCGCATGCGTCTTAATGATGGCAGGGCACTGCCGGCATTCATCGGCCAGGCACTGCGCGGTGAAGACCTCACGGTATTTGGTGATGGCTCTCAAACCCGTTCTTTCTGTTATGTAGATGACCTGATAGAAGGCATTTACCGCCTGCTGAAAAGTGATTACAGCGAACCGGTGAACATCGGCAATCCTGATGAAATTTCACTGAAAGATTTTGCACAGGAAGTATTAAAGCTCACAGAAAAACAAGTAAAGATCATATACCAGCCTTTGCCGGTTGACGACCCCAAACAACGCCGCCCCGATATTACCCTGGCTAAACAATTGCTGGGCTGGGAACCCACGGTAAGCCGCCAGGCAGGACTGGCAAAAACTTATGCGTATTTTAAAAGCCTGCCCACGGAAGAGCTGTACAAACAACCCAAAACATTTCAGTCCAGGTAAACCTGTTTGAACAAAATTTTAAAATATATATGCCCCAGAAGCCTGTTGTACTTGTATCCGGAAAAAACGGTCAGCTTGGTTTTGAACTGATGCAGCTTGCTGCCCGCTATCCCGGATTGGAACTGGTTTTCGCAGACAGATCAACACTGGATATCACACAGGCTGCAAGCATAAAAGCCGCTTTTGAAAAATACCAGCCTGCTTTTTTTGTTAACTGTGCTGCATATACCGCCGTGGATAAAGCTGAATCTGACCAGCCTGCAGCTCTGGCAGCAAATGCAGAAGCGGTCGGCATTATTGCACAGTATTGCGAACAATTTCATACAACACTGATACAGGTATCTACCGACTATGTATTCAATGGCAATGGTACCAGCCCCTATTTGCCAGATGATTCAACCGACCCCGTGAATTATTATGGCTATACCAAATGGCTGGGCGAGCAGCTGGCATTGAAAAATTGTTCCAGAACAGTGATCATCCGAACATCATGGGTGTATAGTTCTCACGGGCACAATTTTGTAAAAACCATGCTGCGGCTAATGAAAGAACGCACAGATATCAATGTGGTAAGCGACCAGGTAGGTTCGCCCACTTATGCAGCGGATCTTGCTGAAGCCATCCTGGATATAATCAGCCAGGAAAAGAAGACCAGGACTGGTATTTATCATTACAGCAATGAAGGCGTAATTTCCTGGTTCGATTTTGCTTCGGCTATCCGTGAATATGCCGGGTTATCCTGCCAGGTGCATCCCATACCTACCAGCGCTTATCCCACCCCTGCCAAAAGACCGGCTTATTCGGTAATGGATAAACAGAAAATAGTACAGGATTTCCAGGTATCACTTAAAGATTGGAAGGAGCGTTTACAGGCCTGTATGGCATTGTTGTAAAAGAATCCTTACACAAAAAATATAAAATAAAAAAGCGGGGCATTTGCCTCGCTTTTTTTGGGTTGGACTACTAGGATTCGAACCTAGACAGACAGAACCAAAATCTGTAGTGCTACCGTTACACCATAGTCCAATCCTGAATTGGGTTGCAAAAATAGTGGTATGAACAGATTCAACCAAAAAAAATGCAGGCAACAAGGGAAAAATAAAACACTGATAATAAAAACAAATGATTTGCTAAATCCTTATTGCAATAACTTCATATTTTTCCTTTTTAAAACATGAACAGGCTTATTGCCAGGAGGGCAGGGCGGTTTATGTTGCCAGGAAAAGATCAGCGGTCTTCCGCAGGTACGGAAAACTGTTGTGAAACAAAACCCCCGAACGCCAATATGAAATATTTTGTTTTCTCAAACCCGCTGCGCTTACTGTTTTGCCTGTTGTGCTGTTTGCCCGCCTGCTTTACAGTATGCGCCCAGCAAACAACAGCACACAAAAATTACCGGCAGTCGGTACTGCAGTTGAATAATGCCATCCGGCAGCATTGCCTGGATACATCTACGGGTTTATACAAAGAAATAATGCCGGAAAAAGGAAAGCCCAACACTTATTTATGGCCGCTGTGCGGATTACTGCATGCAGCCAATGAAATGGAAAAAGCCGGCATGCAGCAACTGGCGATGAATAGCGTGCTGACGGCCATACAGGCTTATTACGATGCCAGCACACCACCTGTGCCGGGCTACGATTCCTATGTTGTACAACAGGGTGGTGGTACCCGTTTTTATGATGACAACCAGTGGATCGGCCTGGCATTGATGGACGCTTATTTCCGTACAGGGCAAAAAAATTACCTGGATAAAAGCCGGGAAATTTACCGGTTTATGATGAGCGGGTACGACACAGTTACCGGTGGCGGTTTGTATTGGGAAGAAGGCAACCATTCTTCTAAAAACACCTGTTCTAATGCACCCGGCATTGTACTGGCATTGCAGTTGTACAAAGCCACCAGGGTAAAAAACTATCTGGATACGGCCTTACTGCTTTACCGCTGGGTGAACAAAACACTACGCTCGCCACAAGGCCTGTATTGGGATAATATACATACTGAAAATAAAAAGATCGATACGCATATCTATTCTTATAATAGCGGTGCCATGCTGCAGGCCAATGTGTATTTATTTGAACTCACGGGCGAAAAGCAATATCTTTCTGCTGCCACTCAACTGGCAGATAGTGCCGGTATTTATTTCTATGGCAATGGAAAATTCAGGGATGGGTACTGGTTCAACGCAGTTTTACTGAGAGGCTTGCAGCAGCTGGCTGCTCATGCCGATGTACACCGATGGATCAATGCGTTTGAACAATGTACTGATGAGGCATTGCTGCGCAGCGTAAACGGTATGATGACCTGGAAAGATAAAACCACTGATCTCGTAAACCAGGCCGGTATGTTAGAGATACTGGCCAGGTTGTCATTTATTGAAAAACAGAAGCAATAACTCAATATGGAAAGAAGAAAATTTATTCAACAGGCAACACTTGCCTCCGCAGCCGTAGTTGTATCGAAATATACAGCGGCCGCACCAGGCGGGGATAATTTTCCTGTTGTACGGGTAGCAGAAGGCCAGCGCAAATTCAAAAGCCAGTCAGTGGAAAAGCTTATCGCTGAAGTGAAAAAGAGTATCGGCAACAAGGAAATTGCCTGGATGTTTGAAAACTGTTTCCCCAATACACTGGATACCACTGTCGATTTTGAAATGATCGATGGCAAGCCCGATACGTATGTGATCACCGGTGATATTGATGCCATGTGGCTGCGTGACAGCACTGCACAGGTATGGCCGTATATCCCGCTGTGTAAGGATGATAAAGACCTGCAGAAGCTGGTACAGGGTGTAATTCACCGGCAGGTAAAATGTATTTTGAAAGATCCTTATGCCAACGCTTTTTATAAAGATGAGAACAAGGTAAGTGAATGGAAGGAAACGGATATCACAGATATGAAGCCCGGTATCCATGAACGCAAATGGGAAATTGACAGCCTTTGTTATCCCCTGCGTTTAAGCTATGGCTACTGGAAAGAAACAGGTGATCTTTCTGTATTTGATGCGCAATGGCTCTCTGCCATGCAGCTGGTGATTAAAACGTTTAAAGAGCAGCAGCGGTTCAATGGCAAAGGTCCTTACAGTTTTCAGCGCAAAACTACCTGGGCAACGGATGGTGTACCGCTGAGCGGGTATGGTTATCCGGTAAAGCCCAATGGCCTTATCTGCTCAATGTTCCGTCCCAGCGATGATGCCACTATTTTCCCCTATCTTATACCGAGCAATTTTTTTGCCTACCGGGCGCTTGCACAATTGAGTGAGCTGGCCGGTAAACTGAATCAGCCTGCACTGGCGGGTAGCGCAGCACAATTATCGGCACAGGTGAAAAAAGCCCTTGATGAACATGCGGTGATACAACACCCGGCACTGGGAAGGATACTGGCTTTTGAAGTGAACGGGTTTGGCAGTTATAACCTGATGGATGACGCCAATGTACCATCGCTGCTGTCACTGCCTTACCTGGATGCATTGCCTAAAACAGATCCGCTGTACCTGAACACGCGCAGGTATGTACTGTCTGCCGGTAACCCGTTTTTCTTTAAAGGAAAAGCTGCTGAAGGCATTGGCGGCCCGCATACAGGTATGGATACCATATGGCCGCTGAGCATTGTATTGCGCGGGTTAACCAGCACGGATGATGCAGAAATAAAACATTGTATCAGCTTGCTGCAGTCTACACATGCCAATACAGGGTTTATGCATGAATCCATTAACAAAGATGATCCTTCTAAATTCACCCGTAAATGGTTTGCCTGGGCCAATACCATTTTTGGTGAATTCATCTGGAAGGTATACCGCGAAAAACGGCATTTGCTGGCTTAAGGTATAAGCGGCCTGCGGTGAAGGCAATTATCGCAGGCCGCTTGAAAAATATGTACAATTAAACATTGTTCCGATGAATAAATTAATTCTGTTAACCTCTTTTGTGGTGCTTATGCTGCTGGCATCTTTTGTATCGGATAAAAAGAAAAAAGTGATCTTCTTCGGTGATTCTATCACGCAGGCGGGTGTAAACCCCAATGGGTATATCACTGTGCTGAAAGATATGCTGGTAAAGGAGAATATCAACAATTACGAGCTGATCGGTGCCGGTATTGGTGGTAGTAAAGTGTACGATCTTTACCTGCGTATGGAGGAAGATGTACTGGCCAAATCGCCCGATATCGTGGTTATTTATGTTGGTGTAAATGATGTATGGCATAAGCGAAGCTTTGGTACTGGAACAGATGCAGACAAGTTTGAAAAATTCTACCAGGCAATTATCAAAAAACTGCAGGCCAGTAATTGTAAGGTGATTGTATGTACACCGGCCACTATCGGCGAACACAAAGATTTTACCAACCCGCAGGATGGTGAGTTGAACCAGTACAGTGCCATCATCCGCAATATTGCGGCAGCAGATCATTTACCACTGGTAGACCTCAGAACAGTGTTCCTGCAATACCTGGCTGCCAACAATACCGATAACAAAGAGAAAGGGGTATTAACGGTTGATGGTGTTCACCTGAACGATCTTGGCAATAAAATGGTGGCAGATGAAATGTGGAAAGCGATCAGTACAATAAAATAAAACCAGTTATACCTTACGCGGGAAAAGGAGAAAGCTTATGGTTTTCTCCTTTGCTTTTGCTGAATAGGCTCTCTGCTTATCAGCTACCTGTATTGAGCAGGTATTTTTTTAATAGCGGATGAATAGCAGCTGCATGATCCATTACCATCAGGTGTTTACCTCCCTGGATGGTTTCCTGGCAATGAACAAGAGCATAGGGCAATAACCTGTCGGCGGTGCCGTGTATATGCACAATATTGGAGGGGGTAATGGTATTTTGCCAGCGAATAACTGCGTCGATGGCCCAGGCGTCAAACGCGATATCGCTGTCGTTCATAATGGCTTTGAAAATTTTCCTGCTGTGTTGCTGTTCTGCACCGAACAGCCAGTTGCCGTGTCTTGCGATCCATCGCATCAGTTCATGTGGCAGCCATTTGTAGAGTGGCCAGAAGCGGCAGGCTTTGATCCAACCCGGTAATTCTGACCTTGTTTTGGCACTGGAAATAATAACAGCCTTAAGCAGCGGATCTTGCTTGGCCATTTCCACGGTCAGCATACCACCGAATGAAACACCTACCACGGCAGGATGTGCTTCTGTGATACCACTGCGCATACGCAAAGCATAAGTCCTGAGATCTTCTCCCTGTAAGGGTGGAAGCCACTGCATAAATACCGGCTCACAGAAAGACAGGTCGAGGAACCGGAATACTCTTTCATCGGCACCCAGGCCGGAAAGGAAATATACTTTCATATGCCAGTGCATGAATGAGAAAGTAATTTAACAAGAAAAAAGATAGAACAGGAAGGGGATCCGGGTATCATCCTAAAAGAGCATGCGCCGGAAACGCCTGTTGATCCAGCGTTTCCAGCGCATATTGCGGGCACTTAAACTTTTTATTTACACTGCACGAGGTAATAATTCTTCTTGCCTTTTTGTACCAGCAGGTATTTCTGGTGCAGCAATTGCTCTGGTGTAATAGTCGTCGCAATATCTGCCACTTTTTTCCGGTTAATGCTTACACCGCCACCCTGCACGGTTTTGCGTGCTTCGCCCTTGCTGGGGAAAATATTGGTTTCGGCCAAAAAGCTGATCACATCCACACCGGTTTGCAGGCGGCTGAGCTGGTAATCGAATTTCACCACGCCTTCCATGCCTTCAAGGTCTTCTACTGAAAGGGATTCGGCAGGCGCATTCTGGTTGGCAAATAATTTTTCAGTGGTGGCAATAGCCTGTTCATACCCTTCCTGGCCGTGTACAAAGCGGGTGATCTCTTCCGCCAGCTTTTTCTGCAGTACACGTGCGGCGGCATCGACGGTATGCTGCTGTACCAGCTGTTCTATTTCTTCACGGGTGAGAAAAGTGAATATCCTGATCCATTTTTCTGCATCGGCATCGCTTGCATTCAGCCAGAACTGGTAAAACTGGTAAGGCGATGTTTTATTGGCATCCAGCCATACATTGCCTTTTTCTGTTTTACCAAATTTGCCACCATCCGCTTTGGTAAGCAGGGGGCAGGTGAAGGCAAAAGCTTCCCCGCCGGCCTTGCGGCGTATCAGTTCAGTGCCGGTGGTAATATTGCCCCACTGGTCGCTGCCACCCATCTGCAGTTTGCAGTTGTGATGGGTGTACAGCCAGTAAAAATCATATCCCTGCATCAGCTGGTAGGCAAATTCAGTATAACTGATACCGCTTTCTCCTTCAATACGCTTGCGCACACTGTCTTTCGCCATCATGTAGTTCACCGTGATATGCTTACCCACATCACGCAGGAAATGAATAAAGGAAATATTTTTAAACCAGTCGTAATTATTCACCATAACAGCCGCATTGGGTTTGGCTGTATCAAAGTCGAGGTATTTGGATAACTGGTTGCGTATGCCCTCCAGGTTGTGCTGTAACTGCTCTTCACTCAGCAGGTTTCTTTCTTCACTTTTCAAAGAGGGGTCGCCGATCATACCGGTGGCACCACCCACCAGGGCAAATGGCTTATGACCGGCTTTTTGCAAATGCACCAGCAATAAAATAGGTACCAGGCTGCCGATATGCAGGCTGTCTGCAGTAGGATCAAAGCCGATGTATGCGGCAGTCATTTCTTTCTGTAACTGTTCTTCCGTTCCCGGCATTATATCCTGTAACATACCGCGCCAGCGCAGCTCTTCAATTAAATTCATGCTACAAATCTGATTTGTGCAAAAGTAACAGATCGGCCGGAACAACGCGCTGGCACTTTAAAAAAAGCCTGCCAAAGCATTGTATGGTTTCTTAACATTTTCGTTCCATCTTTGCAGCATGAACAGCGTTGGTATTGGTACGCGGGTGCTCAATTGTATTATAGACACCCTTTTGTTTTTCCTGTTGGCTTATATCGGTTATAAGGTATGGGTGTTTTATGCTTTCTACTGGCATATTACCTACCTGCCTTTTTATGTGTTCTTTTTTATTTCCTGGTTTGTGTACTACCTGTTCTTTGAAAGTCTTTTTGCACGTACACCCGGCAAATGGCTGTCTATTTCAAAAGTGGTGACCAGGCAGGGCAAAAGACCCGGTTTTTTCAGGATATGCCTGCGTAGCCTGGTAAGGTTAACTATTATTGATTGTTTTTTTATTCCTTTTCTCGATAAAACATTGCACGACGCACTGAGCGGAACAGAGGTGGTGGAAGCTTAGTACTCCACCCAGCTTGGATGATGTGTTGAAAGCAGCTTTAAGGCAAATAAGTTATGGCAAAAATTGGTATCAATATCGCTACAGGTAGCCTGCAGCAAGATGAAATGATCGTGGGAATTGACCTGGGCACCACCAACAGCCTGGTGGCTATTATTCATCCCGAAACCAGGAAACCGGTAGCGCTGAAGGAGTTCAGCAACAGCAGCCTGGTACCCAGCGTGATCCATTTTGCCTCCAATGGTGATATACTGGTAGGCGATGAGGCCAGGCAATACCTGGAATCTGACCCGCAGAACACCATTTTCAGTGCAAAAAGACTGATGGGTAAAAGTTACCAGGATATCCGCGAGAATGCAGGTTTTTTCACTTATAAAGTAATTGACGACAATACTGAAAGCCTGGTAAAAGTGCAGGTGGGCCAGCGGTTTTATTCGCCTATTGATTTATCGTCACTCATACTGAAAGAACTCAGGAAAAGAGCAGAGCATATTCTTAAAACACCAGTTACCAAAGCTGTGATAACGGTGCCGGCTTATTTTAATGATGCCCAGCGTCAGGCAACCCGCGATGCTGGTAAGCTGGCAGGGCTGGATGTACTGCGCATTGTGAACGAACCCACTGCTGCCAGCCTGGCTTATGGGCTGGGGCTCGATGCTGGCGAAGAAAAACTGATCGCTGTGTACGACCTGGGTGGCGGTACTTTTGATATTTCTGTGCTCAGGATCGCCGGTGGCATTTTTGAAGTGTTATCCACCAACGGAGACACATACCTGGGAGGCGATGATTTTGACAATGCCATTGTGCAATACTGGATACAGCAACTCGGTATCAGTGCCGGGCAGCTGCAGCAGGATAAAGCGCTTTCGCAAACCCTGCGTATCCGTGCAGAGGAAGCCAAAAAGCAACTGGGCACAACAGATACATTCAATTCCAAACTTAATGAACAACCGCTGCAGTTAACCCGGCACCAGCTGGAACAACTGGTTCACCCGCTCATTGAAAGAACACTTGCCTGCTGCCGGCAGGCATTGCAGGATGCCGGCCTTTCCGCCAGGGAAATAGAAACCGTGCTGATGGTGGGCGGCAGTACAAGGGTGCCGGCTGTACAGCAGGCTGTCAGCATTTTCTTTGGCCGACCGGTGAATAATTCAGTGAACCCCGATGAGGTGGTTGCCCTGGGTGCCGCCATCCAGGCCGATATACTGGCAGGCAATAACCGCGAACTGTTACTGCTGGATATTACGCCATTAAGTCTGGGTATTGAAACCATGGGCGGACTAATGGATGTGCTTATTCCCCGTAATGCCAAAATACCGGCAAAAGCAGCGCGCCAGTACACCACGCAAAAAGATGGGCAGGGAAGTATGCGCATCGCTGTTTTCCAGGGAGAAAGAGACCTGGTAAAAGATAACCGCAAGCTGGCTGAATTCAATTTAACCGGCATACCCGGTATGCCTGCCGGCCTGCCTAAGGTAGAGATCAGCTTCCTGATCAATGCCGATGGTATATTGGTGGTAAAAGCTAAAGAACTGCGCAGCGGGGTAGAGCAGAGCATTGAAGTAAAACCCCAATATGGGTTAACCGATAGCGAGGTAGAAGCCATGCTGCTGGATAGTTTAACCAATGCCCGCGGAGATATGCAAACCCGTGCCCTGGTAGAAGCCCGCACCGAAGGCGAACAACTGCTGGAGGCAACTGAACGTTTTATTGGTAAGAACACCGGCTTTCTCAGCAAGGATGAGCTGCTGTCTACCGCCAATGCCATGCAGGCCCTTCAACTGGCCCTTACTATGGAAGACAAAGACCTGATCCACCAGAAAATAGAGGCCCTCAATGAAATTTCCCGGCCTTATGCTGAGCGCCTGATGGATGAAGCAGTGAGCGCTGCCATGAAAGGGAAAAAGATCTAAACCTCCCGCAGCGTTTTAATCAGAACATGGCATTGCCTGTAATGCAATAAGAATGCTGATAGCAGAAGCACTACCGCGCTAATGCCGGCTGGAACTGCTGCATACGGTAAATGTATTTACCGATCATATCAAATTCTATATTCACCTTATCGCCGGGCTGTACATGTTTGATGCTTGTATGCTGGTAAGTGTAGGGGATAATGGCTACCGTAAAACGATTGTGGCCTACATTGAAAATAGTAAGACTGGTACCATTAAGTGAAATAGAGCCTTTTTCAATAACAAGATGGGCAAATGCTTCAGGAAATTCAAAAACATATTCCCAGCTGCCTTCTTTGTTTTCCAATGCTATACAGGTTGCAGTGGCATCCACATGGCCCTGTACAATATGCCCATCCAGCCGCCCGTTCATGATCATACAGCGCTCCAGGTTCACCACCTGGCCAACTTTCAGGTGGTCGAGGTTCGATTTTTCCAGTGTTTCTTCAATGGCTGTTACGCGGTGTGCGCCATCCCTGATCTCTTCCACCGTGAGGCAAACGCCGTCATGACTAAGGCTCTGGTCTATCTTCAGCTCATGTGCAATAGATGAAGCTATCCAAAATACCTTATTGGTACCGCTGGTGGTAATTTCTGTTACCCTTCCTGTTGTTTCTACAATTCCTGTAAACATACCTGCAAGTTAAAAAAATAGCCTGGTGCGGCAAAGGCTCCGGTGCGGAATGGATAAGCGGTGGGAATAAACAGCGCAAGTTTCGGGTTTTACGGCAAGAGGGTCTTTTTCATTTTTGCTGCTCATTTTTAATACAAAACAATGCAGCGATTTAACAACAAAACAGCGTTGGTCACCGGTGGTACCAATGGTATGGGATTTGCCACAGCAGAACAACTGATCAGGGAAGGGGCTACTGTGATCATCACAGGCAGAAGTGCAGCAACTGTAAACAAAGCGGTCGCCGCTTTGGGCGAAAATGCAAAAGGCATTGTGTCTGATGCAGGCAAGATGTCCGATATTTTTGCCCTGGCCAAACAGGTAGAAGAACTGGCAGGCAATATAGATATACTGTTTGTAAATGCCGGCTACGGAAAATTTGCCTCTATAGAAATGGCGGATGAAGCGCATTTTGACGAACTGTTCAACCTGTTGGTGAAAGGTAGCTTTTTCACCGTGCAGCAAATATTGCCCATTATGAAAGCGGGGGGCTCTATCATCCTGAACACTTCATTTGTAACGGCGTTCGGTATACCGTATTTCTCGGTGTATACGGCGGCAAAAGCGGCGGTGAGCTCTTTTATCAAAACATTTTCGGCAGAATGCACGGCGAAGAATATCCGTGTAAACGGTATAAGCCCGGGGTATATCAAAACCAATATATTTAACAATACCGGGCTGGCACCTGAGCAAATTGAAGAAACAGTGAGCCAGATCATCCCCACGCTTCCGTTTAAGCGTTTTGGCGAACCGGCAGAAATTGCCGGGGCAGTGGCTTTCCTGGCATCAAACGACGCTTCTTATATCCATGGGGCTGAATTATTGGTGGATGGCGGTTTATCGAACAGCAAATAGCCCGGAAACCATCTTTTCAATCAAATTTGGTAATTCCCTGTATAGTCTTATCTTTGCCATCCAAATTTCCTAAAGGAGGTATCAAACATGCTGATCATCGATTCAAAAGATTGCGAAAACATAGACAAAGCTTTAAAGAAATACAAAAAGAAATTCGAAAAAAGCAAAGTCCTTTTACAGTTAAGAGAGCGTCAAAGCTACACTAAACCTTCTGTAAGACGTCGCAGTCAGGTATTGAAAGCTATCTACAAACAGCAGGTAGCCAGCGGAAAGCTTGAAGGATAATTGATTTAAAATCAGTATATTTTTCAAAAGCCATGCACAACATCGATTGGGTATGGCTTTTTGTATTTCTGTTATCCATCCCTGATCTCCCATCGTCAATCGTGAGTGGACCCGGAAGCAAAGTTCGAGAATCGAGATATCCCCATTCTTTTCAACCAATCAACTAATCAACCACTCAACTAATCAACTACTCTCCGTGAATCGCGAGTGACTGCTGCGATGGATGCTTGATGTATAATTGCCAGCAGGCTTAATTATCCCCGCTAGTGGTGAATCGCGAGTGCAGTTTGAAGGTAAGACACCGAATACTAATTCCAAACTCCTAATTCCTAATTCCCTTCAACCCCTCAACCAATCAACCCCTCAACCAATCAACCAACCACCCAATTCCGTACCTTAGCCTAGCCTTATGCAACAGCCATATTACACTCATCAACAGGCGTTTCTGGATTATCTCCGTTTCGAAAGGCGCTATTCGGCACATACCATTGTGGCCTACCGGAATGATCTGGACCAGTTTTTTGCCTTTATGCTGAGCCAGTTTGAAGCACCGGCCCTGGAGCATATCTCGGCTACTATGGTGCGCAGCTGGATGGCTGAGCTGAAAAATGATGAGCAGACTGCCAAATCCATTAACCGGAAGATCTCTGCCCTTAAATCCTTCTTCAAATTCCAGTTGAAACAGGGGGTATTGCAGCAAACACCCATGGCAACGATTGTTACCCCGAAGATCAGTAAACGGTTACCCTCTTTTGTAGACCAGCGGGATATGCAAACCCTTTTTGATCATGTGGAATTTCCCGATAGCTGGAAGGGCAGAACCGAAAAGCTGGTGCTGGAGCTTTTTTATCATACCGGTATGCGTTTGAGCGAGTTGGTGAACCTGAAAGAAAGCCAGCTGGATACACATTATGGCCAGCTGAAAGTACTGGGAAAGGGTAATAAAGAGCGTATTATCCCGCTGGCGCCGCCGCTGATACAGGCGCTGGCGGCCTATATTAAAGACAAACCCGTGGTTGCAGAAGCTGTTCCCCAGGTATTTGTTACTGAAAAAGGAAAGCCCTTGTATGCGCGTTTGGTATATAACCTGGTGAAAAACAACCTGGAAAAAGTAACCACCCTGCAAAAGAAAAGTCCGCATGTATTGCGCCACAGCTTTGCCACCCATTTAACCAATAATGGTGCAGATTTAAATGCTGTAAAAGAACTACTGGGCCATTCCAGCCTGGCTGCCACCCAGGTGTATACGCACAATACCATAGAAAAGCTCAAAGATGTGTTTAAAAAGGCGCATCCGAAGGCGTAGGGGGGGATTAGTTGAGAGGTTGATTGGTTGAGGGGTTGATTGGTTGAAGGGGATTGGGAATGAGGAATTTGGGATAAGTATCCGGAGGGCGGTAATAGGCTTGCTTTCAAAACTGCATCTGCGGTTCGGCAATCATCACTCGCGATTCACCACTAGCGGGGTAATTAAGCTTGTTGGCAATTATACATCAAGCATCCTTCCGCAGCCGCCACTCGCGTTCCGGCAGCCGTCACTCGCGATTCACCACTAGCGGGGGTAATTAAGCTTTTTGGCAATTATACATCAAGCACCCTTCCGCAACAGCCACTCGCGTTCTCCCCGACTGTTAAATAGCCTTAAAAATAGCCGGGGTACTTGATTTTATCAAGGGGGTGTGTTAACTTCATTTTCCCACTAAATTCTGGCAAATGATTCAACATTTACACTAAGTTCTTTCATTTATTGTTCATCATTAAAAGCGATTCGCCATGAACGTTAACATTCAAACTGTACACTTTGATGCAGATGTAAAACTGGTTGACTATGTGAGTAGAAAACTGCAAAAAATCAACACTTTTCATGACCGGATTATCAAAGTGGATGTGTTTTTGAAACTGGACAATGTTGTACACACAATTAAAGACAAAATCGCTGAGATTAGGGTGCATGTTCCCAGACACCATTTCTTTGTGAAAGCTTCCTCCAAATCCTTTGAGGAATCCTTCGATTGTGCATTAGATTCCTTATTCAATCAAATAAAACGAAAAAAAGACAAGCAAACTGTTTAAAAAATTTATAAGGGCCTTGAGGGCCCTTTTTTTATGGGTAATTTTGTATTATGAGAACAGGAAAAAAATTGCTTTTTTTGATGATGACAGCCCTGTTGGGGGCCTGTGGCCATGAAAGCACCATTACAGCCAGGGCGCATATACTGGAGAGAAAAGCCATTAAAAACGGGAAACTGTTGATCCGGTATGTTTTCAGGGCAGGGGAGCAGCAGGTGGCCGACAGCCTGGAGCTGGAGAAAGAAACCATTGTACCCCATGATTCTATACCCGTAGAGTTTTCACAAAACGATCCGCAGCAGCATAAGCTGAAGCTACCCTGAGCCAGGCTATTTTGCCGGTAGAAAAAATATGCGGTAACTCATTGAAAATTTTCTACCTAAAATTTTGCTGATTCAAGTTTTCTCTTACCTTTGCCATCCCGAAAAACAGAGCAGTTCTTTATCATAAGCCACTTTAGTTCAACCAGTAGGGTTTGCTGCAGCTTTGTTCAGCAGGGGTTAAAAAGGTTGGGCAAAAGTTGTACATGCCACTTTAGCTCAGCTGGTAGAGCAACTGATTTGTAATCAGTAGGTCGTTGGTTCGATTCCGACAAGTGGCTCATCCGATGTAAGATGTTGGATGTCGGATGTAAGATGTAGCTGGTAAATTGCGGCATTATACATCACACATCGTGCATAACGGGCAGGTTCCAGAGCGGCCAAATGGGGCGGACTGTAAATCCGCTGTCTTTCGACTTCAGTGGTTCGAATCCACT
>CBJLMB010000008.1:0-178665 GCA_966424055.1 uncultured Deminuibacter sp.
TCAACCATTCAACCATTCAACCATTCAACCTCTCAACCATTCAACCTCTCAACCAATCAACAACTACTCACCCATGCACATGCAACCCGCATTCCTTTTTATCCGCGTCTTCCCACCACCAGCGGCCGGCGCGGAAGTCTTCGCCTGGTTTAACGGCACGGGTGCAGGGGGCACAGCCGATGCTTACAAAACCACGGTCGTGCAGGGGATTATAGGGAATATTGTTGTCGCGTATGAAAGCAACCAGTTCGTCGGTTGACCAATTGAGTAAAGGATGATATTTGGCTACATGGTTGGTTTCATCCCATTCAGTCTGCATCATATCATGACGGTTGGGCGAATGGGCCGAACGGATACCGGTGATCCATATCTTCCTGCCCGCCAGTGCACGCTGTAAAGGTTCTACTTTACGGATAAAACAACACTGTTTGCGGTTGTCTACCGATTCATAAAAACTATTAGGCCCTTTTTCCGCTACAAAAGCCTGCAGGCTTTGTGCCTGGGGATAATAAGCTGTAATAGGCTGCTGGTAACGCTGCAATGTGCTGCTCCAGGTAGAATAGGTTTCAGGGAACAAGCGGCCTGTATCCAGTGTAAAAACGTGAATGGGTAATTGTTCGCTGAAAATAAAATGGGTGATGGCCTGGTCTTCCCAGCTGAAACTGGTGGAAAAAGTCACTTCCCCGGGAAATGCAGCCGCAATTTGTCTCAATGCGGTGGGAATATCGGCTGCTTCAGCGATAATTTCTTGTAATAGTAATTGATACTCGTTTGTTGTACTCGTTCTCGTGGACATATATTTTGCATTGATGGTGAATAATAAAAAACACATTGCGACCTGCTACGCACAGCAACAACAACACATCTTATTTCTGAAAATGGCGACCATCAATGACATTTTTTAATAGTACCCTATCAAGTTGGTAGACAAAAATAGAATTCTCTACTTATTTTGTGGAATATTTTTTTACGATTTTGCTTTTTTTTGACAGCTGCCCTTTTTTTCAGCCCCACCAAAGCCAGCAACACCAAACCTTTCAGCCGGATATGGCAATACCGAAAAAATATTACTTACTAACACTTGTTCGGTCCCTGCAAACGTTTCCGTTCTAACAACCGGTGCCAGGGCAGAAAAATGCAGGAAGAAAATGGCTCCCAATTATTTTTTTGCTGGATAACAAATTGCACCTGTATATTTGCATCCAGTTCTTTCAGTATTACTTATCAAGAAAGGCAGAGGGAATGGCCCGATGAAGCCTTGGCAACCCTCCATCTACCCGCTACAGCGGTCAGAAGGAGAAGGTGCCAACTCCACCCTACCGGTAACGGCAGGGAGAGATAAGTCAGTGTTCAGTTTTGAAATACAGCGCCTGCCGCTCAACATATTCAAGCTCACCTGACTTAAGGTGAGCTTTTTTATTGTCCATACTCCCCGGAGCATCGCTTCAGCACCTTTCTCACCCCTATCGGGATAAGCATTGCGAAAGACAAACTGTCTAAACAAATTTTTAATTCCTTCCTTCCTGTGGAATGAAAGGAGCAAATGTCTAAACAAAATGAGTAACGCAACACAACTGATTCACAGCATCCCGGTAGATGCACAAACAGGCGCCATCGCTGTTCCTATTTACCAGACTTCCACGTTTGTACAGGAAGCCCCCGGTGTAAACAAAGGCTTTGATTATGCACGTACCAACAACCCCACAAGGGCTACACTGGAGCAGATCATAGCCGGATTGGAAAAAGGACATACCGGTATTGCTTTCGCCAGTGGGCTGGCTGCAATTGATGCCGTATTAAAACTGCTGCAGGCAGGCGATGAAATAGTAGCAGTGGATGATATTTATGGTGGCGCATTCCGCCTGTTCACGCATGTTTACCAGAAATTCGGTATCAAGGTGCATTATGTGGATACCACAAAAGCCGAACAGGTATTTCATGCCATAACACCCAATACCAAACTCATCTGGCTGGAAACACCCACCAACCCCACGTTGAAAATTTCTGATATTGCGGCAATAGCCAAAATCGCCCACGCGCATCAATGCCTGCTTTGTGTTGACAATACCTTTGCCTCGCCGGCATTGCAGCAACCCCTTACGCTGGGTGCCGATATCGTGATCCATTCCGCCACCAAATACCTGGGCGGCCATAGTGATCTTATCGCCGGACTGGTAGTAACCAAAGAAAAAGAGTTGGGCGATAAAATCAAATTTATACAAAACGCCAGCGGCGCAATACTGGCCCCCTTCGACAGCTGGCTGGTGATACGCGGTATTGAAACCCTGCACCTGCGTGTAAAACAACACTCGGCCAATGCCAGGCAGATCGCAGAATACCTGGAGCGGCACTCACTGGTGAACAGGGTGTATTACCCGGGCCTGCCCTCGCACCCGAACCATGAAATTGCCAGGAAACAGGCAAAAGATTTTGGTGGCGTGGTATCTTTTACCTTAAAAGAAGATACAGAAGAGGCAGCAATCCGTTTTGTTACCAGTACCCGGTTGTTTAAACTGGCCGAAAGCCTGGGCGGTGTAAAAAGCCTGCTCTGCCACCCGGCCAATATGACACATAAATCTATTCCCGCGGAAAAAAGACGGGCCAGCGGTGTAGCCGATAGCCTGATCCGTTTGTCTGTAGGACTGGAAGAAGCAGAAGACCTGATCCACGACCTGGAACAGGCCTTTACTGCCAACCTTATTGTTTCACCTTTAAATGCAGCAGCCTTGAATAATTAGCGGTACAGAACAAACAGTAGAAAAAATTAGGAAATCTGGATTATCCCATTATTTTTGTAGAGTATTAATCATGTACAACAACACGAACATACCTGTCTATTCCGCCGCTATGCCGGCCTGTTGTTGTTGCTGTATGCCGTAAGGCTTCTCTACACTTCTGCAGGGTAAGCTGCCTTTTTTCTACCTGTTCATCCATTTTAATTGTTCAATACAAAACATTCTACCATGAGCTATCATTTTGAGACGCTGCAATTACACGCCGGCCAGGAAATAGATCCTGTTACCAAATCAAGGGCTGTTCCCATTTACCAGACATCTTCTTATGCATTTGACAATGCTGAGCATGCGGCCAATCTTTTCGGGCTAAAACAGTTTGGCAATATTTACACCCGTATCATGAACCCTACTACGGATGTATTTGAAAAACGTGTGGCCGCACTGGAAGGTGGTGTGGCAGCACTGGCAACAGCCTCGGGGCAGTCGGCACAGTTTCTTGCCTTGAGTAACATACTACAGGCGGGTGATAACTTTATTTCCACCTCTTATTTATATGGCGGCACTTATAACCAGTTTAAAGTTTCACTGAAAAGACTGGGTATAGAAGCCCGTTTTGCCAATGGTGACGATGTAGAAAGTTTTGTACCGCTGATCGATAAAAACACCAAAGCCATTTACCTGGAAACCATAGGCAATCCACGCCTGAACATCCCGGATTTTCAAAAATTTGCAGCACTTGCCAAAGAGTATGATCTGCCGCTGATCGTAGACAATACCTTTGGTGCCGGCGGGTATCTTTTCAGGCCTATTGACTGGGGCGCTAATATCGTGGTAGAATCTGCCACTAAATGGATCGGTGGTCATGGCACTTCCATTGGCGGTGTAATTGTTGACGGTGGTAACTATAATTGGGCCAATGGCAAATTTCCGCAGTTCACCGAACCTTCTGAAGGATACCATGGTTTAAAATTCTGGGAGGTATTTGGTGAAGGCAATCCATTGGGCCTGCCCAATATCGCTTTTATCATCCGCGCGCGTGTGGAGGGTTTGCGCGATTTCGGGCCTGCACTGAGCCCTTTCAATTCATTTTTATTACTGCAGGGACTGGAAACACTTTCACTCCGTGTACAGCGCCATTCAGATAATGCACTGGCATTGGCACACTGGCTGGAAGCACACCCTGCCATAGAATATGTATGGTACCCAGGCCTGGAAAGCAGCCCCTACCATGAACTGGCAAAAAAATACCTGGTAAATGGTTTTGGCGGTGTATTGCAGGTAGGCATCAAAGGCAGTAAGGAAAAAGCAGCACAGCTGATCAACCAGCTGAAACTGGCCAGTCACCTGGCCAATGTGGGCGATGCTAAAACGCTGGTGATACACCCGGCCTCCACCACGCATGAACAATTGAGCGAACAGGAGCAGCTGGCCAGCGGCGTACTGCCTAACCTGGTTCGTATCAGCGCCGGTATTGAACATATCGCCGATATCAAAGCCGATTTTGAACAGGCTTTGCAGACAGTATCGGTAGCGCAACTGGTATAGAAAATGCTTCAGGCCCTGGCCTGTTAACAGACAGGGCCTGAGCTATATTATAACGAGTACAAGAATAAATTAAACATTTTGAGCCAAGTATTTACATACCAGCAGGATTTTGAACTGGAATCGGGCAAAAGCATCAAAGGATTCCACCTGGCATATACCACACTGGGATCATTGAATGAGCGTAAAGACAATGTTATCTGGATCTTTCATGCGCTTACTGCCAACAGCGACCCGTCTGACTGGTGGCATGGCCTGGTAGGCACCAATGCCTTCTTTGACCCGAAAGATTATTTTATCATCTGCGTCAATATGCCCGGCAGCTGTTATGGCAGCCTGTCTCCGCTGGATGTACAGCCTGGTACAGATCAACCTTATTTTCACGATTTTCCCCTGTTCACCACCAGGGACATGATCAGGGCTTACAGCCATTTAAAAAATGCACTCGGCATCCAGCAGATCGCCATTGGCATCGGCGGCTCTATGGGCGGCCAGCAATTGCTGGAATGGGCTGTTGAAGAACCTGCTTTGTTCAAATACATTATTCCTATTGCCACCAATGCCCAGCATTCCGCATGGGGTATCGCCTTCAATACATCGCAGCGTATGTGTATTGAAACAGATGCTACCTGGCCACTCAAACTGCCTACTGCCGGTATGGAAGGTATGAAAGCGGCCCGCTCACTGGCATTACTTTCTTACCGCAATTATGCCACTTACCAGCAATCACAGCAGGGTTTTACCGAAACATCTATCGATAAACCGGTTGATGAGCAAGTGTTCAAAGCCACCACTTACCAGCAATACCAGGGTGAAAAACTGGCCAAACGTTTTAATGCTTTCAGTTATTATTTTCTCAGCCAGGCTATGGATAAACATAACCTCGGCCGGGGCAGGGATTCGGTAACAGCTGCACTGGGCCGCATACAGGCACAAACGCTGGTGGTTGGTATCAGCTCTGATATCCTTTTCCCGCCGGCCGAACAAAGCTTTCTGGCCGAGCATATTCCCGGGGCACAGCTCGCCATCATCGATTCTCATTACGGGCATGATGGCTTTTTACTCGAATACGATGTGCTTACACGTTTAATTAAAAATTTTTTATCTCAACATAATACAGCTACCAAAGGGCTGCCCGCAAAGGAGGCCATTATTTAAATACCACCATTATGGACGTGCATAAACAATTAACGATCGGATTATTTGGCTTTGGCGTAGTAGGCGAAGGTTTGTACAAAGTGTTAAAACAAACACCTTCTTTAAAAGCATCTATCAAAAAAGTTTGTATTAAAAACCCGGGCAAAAAAAGAAATGCCCCGGAAGAACTGTTCACCACCGATAAAAATGAGCTGCTGTTCGACAAAGAGATCAATGTGATCGTAGAAGTGATAGACGATGCCAATGCGGCCTTCGATATTGTATCTACCGCCTTCAAACAGGGTAAAGCCGTGGTAAGCGCCAGCAAGAAAATGATAGCTGAACACCTCCCTGCAATACTGCGTTACCAGGAAGAAACCGGCCTGCCTTTTCTTTGTGAGGCAGCGGCCTGTGCTTCTATCCCTGTAATACGCAACCTGGAAGAATATTATGATAATGATCTTTTGCATGGCATCAAGGCCATTGTCAATGGATCTACCAATTTCATCCTCACCAAAATGTTCGAGGATAAACTCGAATTCAGTGAGGCATTGCTGCTGGCACAACAGCTGGGTTTTGCCGAAAGCAATCCCAAACTGGATGTAGAAGGGTATGATGCGGTCAATAAATGGTCTATCCTCCTCAACCATGCCTACGGCATTGTAGAGCATCCCGATAACCTGCTGTTTACTGGTATTCAAAACATCCAGCTGAGCGATGCAGCCGTAGCAAAGGAAAAAAATTATGATATCAAGCTGGTGGCCCAGGCGCAGAAACTGCACAATGGCAAGGTAGCAGCCTATGTACTACCCCAGTTTGTAAAACATGATGACCACCTGGCTTTTGTAAAAAATGAATACAACGGCGTTGTCATTGAAAGCGGTTTTGCCGATAAACAGTTCTTCTATGGTAAAGGTGCCGGCAGCTTCCCCACCGCTTCTGCAGTGCTGAGCGATATTTCTGCCCTGCGCTACAATTACCGTTATGAGTACAAGAAACGCTATTACCATACCCCCGGCGAGCTTACCCACGATTTTTATGTAAAGGCATATGTCAGCTTCAACCAACTGCAGGATATCACCAAAGACGATTTTGAATGGATCGAAGAATGGCATGGCGGCCTGGACAGGAATTACCTGATAGGCGTTATCCATTTTGAGAAACTGGCTGCACATAACTGGTGGAAAAAGCCAGGCATCTCACTGATACTGGCCCCCGACCCGGTAATCGAAAGCATCGAACTGCACAATATCAAAAAAAGGAACCTCGAAATGGCGGGAATCGTGTAAGAGGTGTAATATGTACGAGGTACGATGTGGGATGTATGATGTGGGTATGTAGTGCCAATAGGTGATTTTCGTACTTCTTACTTCGTAGTTCACACTTGGCTATGTACGAGGTACGATGTGGATGCGTAGAGGCTGATAGGTGATTGTCGTACTTCGAACTTCGTAGTTCGTACTTCAAACAGCCTACAGCCCATATCGTATCGCTAACATTCCTTCATCTTACTACCTTTGTACAATGAAACAAAGTGTATGAGAGAACTATCTGTCGTAATTACCGTGATGAACGAGGAGGAAAGTATCCCCCCGCTGGTAGAGGAAATAAGAAAGGCATTGAATGGTATCGACTACGAAGTCATCTTTGTTGACGATGGCTCTACAGATGCTACCCGGCAGCGTATCAAGGAGTTGATAGACGACCGTATTATCCTGGTAGAACTGCGTAAAAATTATGGACAGAGCACCGCCATGGCTGCCGGCATCGACCATACCACCGGCAGGTATGTGGCCCTGCTTGATGGCGATCTTCAGAACGATCCTTCAGATATCCCTTTTATGCTGAACCTGCTGAAAAAAGAAGACTGGGATGTGGTGGCCGGTAACCGTAAAAGAAGACAGGATGGTATGCTGTTACGCAAAATACCCAGTAAAATTGCCAATGCCCTTATCCGCTATATGACAAAAGTGTATATCCAGGATTATGGCTGTACACTCAAAGTATTTAAAAGGGAAATAGCAGAAGAGCTGGGTTTGTATGGCGAGCTGCACCGCTTTATCCCGGTACTGGCCTCTATGCAGGGCGCACGTATTACACAGGTGGATGTTAAACACCACCCCCGTAAATTCGGCCAATCCAAATACGGTCTGGGCCGCACTTTCAGGGTGATGAGCGACCTGGTGACCATGGTGTTCTTCCGTAAATACAGCCAGAAGCCTATGCACCTGTTCGGCACCATGGGCTTTATCTGCCTGTTCATCGGTATCATTATTAACCTGTACCTGCTGGCACTTAAACTGTCCGGTCATGATATATGGGGTAAGCCATTGCTGATACTGGGATTGATATTTTTACTGGGCGGCATTCAGCTGATCACCATCGGTATTCTTGCAGAGGTGAACATGCGTACCTATTATGAATCTTCCAACAAAAAAACCTACCAGGTAAGAAAAATATATGGCCGCGCCAAGGTTTAAGAACCTGCTGAAACTATTTATCAAAATAGGCGTTACCGCTGTCTGCCTCTGGTATGTGAGCCGGAAGATAGACTGGAGCGCCTCCTGGCAAACCATCCGCCGCAGCGATGCAGGCTGGTTATTGCTGGCGGCTTTTTTGTTTATTGCTTCCAAAGTGGTATCGGCTTTCCGGCTGAATATTTACTTCAGCAATATTGGGATATCACTGCCGCAGCGTACCAATCTCCGGCTGTACTGGCTGGGTATGTTCTATAATCTCTTTCTCCCGGGTGGCATTGGCGGCGATGCGTATAAGGTGATCTTATTACACAAAACCTATCAGTACCCTGCCAGGCAGCTTACCGCAGCTGTTTTGCTCGACAGGGTAAGCGGTGTGGTAGGATTGGGCATACTGGCTGCCTTATACTATTACAGCATTTACGGTTCACAGCAGTATGGCAGCTGGCTGGTGCTGATGATTGCCCCTGGCATAGCGGTGTATTATATAGTGGTAAAAAAGTTCTTCCCCTCTTTTACCAAGGGGTTCTGGCCTACTTTATGGCTGGGGCTGGCAGTGCAGGGGCTGCAGGTGATATGTGCCTATGCCATTATGCGCGCGCTGGGGCTGGAAGGGCATTATACTGCATACCTGTTCATTTTTTTACTGTCGTCTATTGTGGCTATCCTTCCCTTTACAATCGGCGGCCTGGGTGCCAGGGAAATGGTTTTCCTGTGGGGAAGCAGGCAGTTCCTGCTGAACCAGGATCAGTCGGTATGTATCAGTTTATTGTTCTACCTTATTACAGCGATCGTGTCGCTGGCGGGTGTTATATGGGTGTACAGGAATCCCTTACTGCCGGTAGAGAAAAGAGTGGGGCACTCTTGTTAATAGATATGCCATATCTTGAAGATATGGCATATCTATTAAAATATAAAAGACCACCTGGTAAGTGGTCTTTTGCAATTTTTTTGTCAATACTAATACTCATCCTCATTAAAGAGAAAGTCTTCCTGGCTGGGATAATCGGGCCAGATATCCTCAATACTTTCATATACCTCGCCTTCATCCTCCAGTTCCTGCAGGTTTTCTACCACCTCTATCGGCGCGCCTGAACGAATGGCATAATCGATCAATTCGTCTTTGGTAGCTGGCCAGGGCGCATCTTCCAGATAACTGGCTAATTCTAATGTCCAGAACATAGTAAGCCTTTTAAGTTTTTACCGGTAATATTGTTTTTTAAAGGAATCATCCACAAAAACTCTTATCAAAACGCCTGCCGCAAAATGACACAACTGCCAAATCTTCCTTCAAAATTTTCCGCAAATGTAGTTGTTACTACGGAATAACCAAATGGACTTACCACACAGCTGTGTAAATAAATGTTTAAAAAATTGATAATAATTGTTTTAAAACAGGCTTTTGCAGGTAAGTTTGTGCCTGAACCACCGAAAAGTGAACCACAGGTATGCTCAAAGCTCTGGACATTGAGAAACGATATGCACAATTGCAGGTACTGAAAGGCGTAAGCCTGGAAGTAAAAAAAGGCGAGATCGTTGCTATTGTGGGTTCGTCAGGCGCAGGCAAAAGTACCTTGCTGCATATACTGGGTACGCTTGATATGCCCAACCGGGGCTCTATCTGGCTGTATGATGAAGCCGTACACCTGCTTACCGGAAAAAAGCTGGCAGCCTACCGCAATAAACACATGGGCTTTGTATTCCAGTTTCATCACCTGCTGCCCGAATTCACTGCATTGGAAAATGTTTGCATCCCCGGCTGGATCGCCGGCCGCAAAAAAACAGAAGTGGAACAGGAAGCCGAACGGCTGTTAGACCTGCTTGGCCTTTCAGGGCGCCTGGACAATAAACCCCAGGCATTGAGCGGTGGCGAACAACAGCGGGTAGCCGTGGCACGTGCCCTGATCAACCAGCCTGATATTGTGTTTGCCGATGAACCCACCGGCAATCTTGACAGCACCAATGCCCGGGAATTACACAAGCTCTTCGTTCATCTGCGTGACCAGCTGAACCAAACTTTCCTCATTGTTACCCATAATGAGGAACTCGCCGCTATGAGCGACCGCATACTTCACATGAAAGACGGACTGATTCTATAAACCAGCCGGAACAATAAGGTTGACAATTTCAACTATCGGTAAAACCCGTTATGGATTAATCGGCGGCATAGCTGCCAGCCATAAGCTTCTAGCTATAAGGCGGCCAACAATTTTTTTCTACGTATTCCGCGAGATAATAAATTTCCCGCAATACTTATCCCCTCGGCTTCCAGGCAATTTCTTCCACTTTCAGTTGATGACCGATATAGCGGGCCAGCACAAACAGGTAATCACTTAACCGGTTCAGGTATTTGATCACAACAGGTTCAATAAACATCGCCTCTTCTTTCATCTGCACACAAATGCGTTCGGCCCTGCGGCATACACAACGAGCAATATGTGCAGTAGAAACAGCCACATGCCCGCCGGGAAGAATAAAATGCTTCATCACCGGCAATTCCTGGTTCATCCGGTCTATTTCTGTTTCCAGCAGCTGCACATCGGTTTCTTTCAAATCCGGGATCTTCATCAGCGGCTCCCTTTCGGGATCGCAGGCCAGGGAAGCCCCGATAGTGAACAGGCGGTCCTGTATTGCCTTCAGCATCTGACGGCTGGGCTCATCTGTTACCTGGTCGTTCACCAGGCCGATATAAGAATTGAGCTCATCCACCGTTCCATAACTCTCTATACGTATATGGCTTTTGGGCACTTTAGTGCCCCCGATCAGCGAAGTTTTACCGGCATCACCGGTTTTTGTATATATTTTAGTCGCCATGACTTACAATTAAATCAAGTTGCCGGTTATATCCAGGTTAAAAGCGGCAGGCTGATCGCGTTGAGCTACGAGAATCCTTCCTGCAGAATACGAGGAAAACACAGAAAAAAGACGTATTTCCGCCAGCGCCTTCCAACTAAAAAGGAGCAAATTGCTCTGCTCCTTTTCTTATACCTATGATAAAAGCGAAAACCGTTCTTAAACGGTTTGCATTTTCTTTTGTTCATTCATGCGGTCGGTTTCAATATTACCATCGCGCAGGCGTACTACCCTTTTGGCATATTCGGCAATATCTTCTTCATGGGTTACCAGTACCACGGTATTACCGGCAGCCTGTATCTGGCCAAATATTTCCATTACCTCTATAGATGTTTTAGAATCCAGGTTACCGGTGGGTTCATCGGCCAGCAGCAGGGAGGGGTTGTTCACCAGGGCCCTGGCAATAGCCACACGCTGTATCTGGCCACCGCTCATCTCGTTGGATTTATGATGACTGCGCTCGCCCAGGCCTACTTTTTTCAGCGCTTCCATTGCCCTTTCGGTACGCTCTTTTTTACTCACCCCGGCATAAATTAAGGGGAGAGCCACATTTTCCACTGCTGTCAAACGCGGCAGCAGGTTGAATTGCTGGAATACGAATCCTATTTCGCCATTGCGTACGTCTGCCAGTTCGTCATCCGGCATCTTACTCACATCTTTCCCGTTCAGCACATATTTGCCGCCTGTAGGCGTGTCGAGACAGCCCAGGATATTCATCAGCGTACTTTTACCACTACCGGAAGGGCCCATCAGCGCCACATATTCATTTTTCTCAATATTCAATGATATCCCCTTTAGAACCGGGATAGCCTGGTTACCCATAAAATAGCTCTTGGTAATATTTTCCAGGTGGATAATTGTGCTCATCAGGAAGCTGGGGATTTAATCCGGGATCGCCAAAACTTGCAAACCGGTTGTTCGTATCGAAATTGTTTATTTTTTGATCACTTTCGGCACCTTAAAAAACTGCCCGTCCTGAACAGGTGCATTGCGCAGGGCTTCATCCCTGCTAACCGAACCTGCCACAGTATCTTCCCGCCATATATTTACAGCATTACTCATGTGCAGCAACGGAGGTATCCCATTGGTATCCAACTCGTTCAGTTTTTCAACAAAAGCCACCATCCGCTGCAGGTCGTGCTGTATCTCTTCTTTCTCAGCAGTGCTGAACTGCAGGCGGGCCAAATGGGCGAGCTGATCAAAAACAGTATCATTCATCTCCATATTAACAAAAATAACTGAAACATCCTTTCCGGCATACAAAAATGGAACAGCGGCAAAATAAACAAGGTGGAATACCACACCTTATCTCTTCTTTTTGCGTAAATACAATTGAAAACAAACATCGATATTTACAATTATTTACCTGCTCAACCTGTCCTATGCAGCCAGACGCGTGTACTATTTATATTGTGGAAGATGACTTGTTTTATGGCTCGATGTTAGAACACTTGCTAGCAATGAACCCTGATTATCAGGTAAAAAAATTTAGCTCTGTCGCAGCCTTTAAAAAAGCCATAACCGAAAAACCCAATATTGTAACCCTTGATTATTCACTGCCGGATACAACAGGTGATGCGTTATTGTCATTGGTAAGGGAAATAAGCCCCGAAACAAAAATCATCATGATCTCAGGCCAGGAAGATATCCAAACGGCCATCGACCTGATGAAAAAAGGGGCTTATGATTATATTGTAAAAAATGAAGATACCAAAGACAGGTTATGGATCACGCTGCAAAACCTGCGCGAACATTTCCAGTTACAAAACCAGCTGCAGTCACTCAAGAATGAAATTGTAAAAAAATACCATTTTAAATCCATTATCGGTACCAGCAATGCCATTAAAAGGGTGTTCGACCTGATGGAAAAAGCTTCCAGGACCAATATCACGGTAAGCATCACCGGTGAAACAGGCACAGGTAAAGAGCTGGTGGCCAAAGCCATCCATTTTAATTCGCTCCGTAAAAACAAACCCTTTGTGGCAGTGAATATCGCTGCCATCCCTGCCGACCTGATTGAATCGGAACTCTTCGGGCACGAAAAAGGTGCTTTTACCGGCGCTGTAGCCCGGCGCACAGGCAAATTTGAAGAAGCCCACACAGGCACCCTGTTCCTGGATGAAATAGGCGAGCTGAACATTAACCTGCAGGCAAAACTGCTGCGTGTATTACAGGAAAAGGAGTTTTCGCGGGTAGGCAGCAATGAGCTGCAGAAAACAGATATCCGGATCATCGTGGCAACACACCGTAACCTGGCCGAAGAGGTAAAAAAGGGCCGGTTCAGGGAGGACCTGTATTACCGCCTGCTGGGTTTACCCATCCATTTGCCCGCCCTGCGGGAAAGAGAGAATGATACCCTGCTGATAGGCCGTCATTTTATTGAACAGTTTTGCAGGGAAAACGGCATCCCGCAAAAAAAGCTTACCGCCGAAGCCAAAATGAAACTGCTCAATTATTCATTCCCCGGTAATATTAGGCAGCTGAAATCGGTGGTAGAACTGGCCTGCGTACTTTCTGATACGGAAGATATATTACCTGAACACATCGATATCACCGGCCAGCACCAGGCCGATCCTGCAGGTAAAGAGCACCTGACATTAAAGCAGTATACCAACCGTGTTATACAACAATACCTGGATAACCATGAAGGCGATGTACTAAAAGTAGCAGAACTGCTGGATATAGGGAAATCTACCATTTACAGGATGATCAGCAGCAATGAACTGGTGTTGCACAAAAATAAATCCTAAAAAAAGACCAGAACTACAGATAATCCGTCCCAAAAAGTTTAACTTATGGCGAAGTTTTTCAATTTTGTACCGGCTTTATAGCCACCATAATATAATTATACTTATGTTGCCACTATTTATGAACTACTCCTGCACCCGGATAACCGGACATGGGCTTGTGTAGCCAGGTATCTTTTGCCTGCACATTCAGTTGTCCAGAACCAATATCCGAACATGAGGCGTCTTAATCTTAATCCGTATTCCAGTCAACACCCGTTTTCTGAAAAATATTGCAGCATTCAATACTGCACAGGTATCTTATAGGCAGAAGAGAACAATGCAATTGATAACAATACTGTTCAATTTAAACAAGGAACACCAACTGCAGGTTCCTGTAGTAAAAATAAAACGAAGGATAAAGCAGAATGCAAAAAATGGACATAGAGAAAACTTATCTGATGATGTATTATAACAACCTAGCGCCCGGGTGCCGGGAACTGCAGTGCATGTAAAACCAAGCTTTATGGTAGCACCCACCAGGTCATCCCATACTAACGATGCGCATGTTAAAAATGCGGTCAGCGCTGAGGCTGTAACAGCCAGTCAGTGGCTGCAGATGCTGGTATCCAGTTTACCTAAGGCTACGCTGATCACCGACCAGCACCGCAATATCATCATCACCAATCAGCAGTTCTGCGATCTTTTTCATATCACCAAAACACCAGACGAGCTGGTTGGCTTGTCTACCCTGGACCTGCTGGAAGAATACAGTAATACCATTGAAGACCTTGGCCAGGTAATGGATAAAGTACACAAACTATACAATACCCGCCAGCCGGCCAGCAATGATGAACTGCATATGAAAGACGGGCGGATATTATTACGCGACCACCGCCCTATTTACCTCCAGGATCATTTCATCGGCCATCTATGGTCTTATTCTGATGAAACAGAAAAGATCAATAGCGCCAGGCTGATCCAGGAGCAAAAAAAATTTTACGAAGATATCCTGAACAATGTTCCTGCCGACATCGCGGTGTTCTCGCCTGCACATCATTATCTCTACCTGAACCCTATTGCTATCAGGGATGAAGACCTGCGCAAATGGCTTATCGGGAAAACTGATGTGGACTATTGCCTTTACCGTGGAAAAGACCTGGCACTGGCAGAAAAAAGACAGGCTATTTTTAAAAAGATCACCGAAGAAAAACGCACACATACCTGGGAAGAAAAAGTGTTGAACCGCAAGGGGGAGGAAGAGTACCACCTTCGCAGGATGAGCCCTATTTATGATGAAACCGGCAAGCTGAAACTGCTTATTGGTTATGGACTGGATATTACAGAGCAAAAGAAAATTGAAACACAGGGCAAGCTGAGTGAGCGCCGGTATAAAGACCTGTTTAATTACAGCCAGGCTTTCATCTGCACCCACGACCTGCAGGGCAAACTGCTGGAAGTAAACCCCGCGCTTTGCGAAGCGATGGAATTAACACCCGATGAAATCATCGGCAGTAATTTAAAATCGCTGCTGCCCGAAGAAGACCAGCCATTGTTTGACGATTTTTATATACCTGCCATCCTCAACAATAAAAAGGTGAAAGGACTTTTCTGCGCCATAAAAAAATCGGGCAGAAAGGCCTACCTGTTATACCAGAACTACAAAGTAGAGCTGCCCAACCAGGAGCCTTATGTAGTGGCGTTTGCACAGGATGTAACCGAACGCATCAGGGCAGAAAGACAGCTGAAGGAAGCCAAAAAAGTAACAGAAGAAACAGCCAGGACCAAAGAGAAATTCCTGGCCAATATGAGCCATGAGATCAGAACACCAATGAATGGCATACTGGGCATCACTGCACTACTGCAAAAAACAAAGCTCGATAAAGAGCAGTATTCTTTTTTGCAGATGATACAGGATTCTGCCCAAAACCTGTTGAACATCATCAACGATATTCTTGATCTCGAAAAAATAAGATCAGGCGAAATTGTCCTGGAAAAAATTGAATTTGATATAGCCGCCAAATTACAATCGGCACTGCAATTGTTCCAGGTAGAAGCCAACCGGAAAAACCTGTTGCTGAAACTCGACAGCCATATTGGCAATAGTTACCCTGTAACAGGCGACCCTACCCGATTTACCCAGATACTCAATAACCTGCTGAGCAATGCGATCAAGTTTACACCTGCAGGCACCATCACCCTGTATGCGGGTATAGAAAATGAAACGGAAAAAGAAACCCTGCTTCATTTTTATGTGCAGGACAATGGTATCGGCATTGAAGAAAATAAACTCATTAAAATATTCCAGCCCTTTACGCAGGCTTATGCTGAAACCACACGCAAGTATGGCGGTACGGGACTGGGGCTGGCCATCACCAAAAACCTGATCGAATTACAAAAAGGACAGGTATGGGTAGAAAGCCAGGTAAAAAAAGGCAGTATATTCCATTTCACCATCCGCTATGCCAAAGCAACACCCTCTGAGCAGCCGCAGGATAAAACTATTGTTAATGAGCCTGTAAAAAACAAACTGGGCAAATTAAAAATACTGCTGGCAGAAGACAATGAGATCAACCTGCTGCTGGCCAGAAGCATCCTGCAGTACTGGGGCTTTGAAGCCCGGGTAGCGGTGAATGGCAATGAAGTGATCCGCCTGATGCAGGAGGAAGATTTTGATATTGTGCTGATGGATATACAAATGCCCGAAAAAAGTGGCATAGATGCTGCGAGAGAGATACGCGCCATGACTGACCCTGTAAAAAACAGTGTCCCGATCATTGCCCTTACCGCCAATGCGCTGAAAGGGGAAGAACAAAAATATTTTGCCGTAGGCATGAACGATTATTTAACCAAACCCTTTACCGAAAAAGAACTGTATACGGTTATAGACCGTGTTTATCAGCCAAAATAATGTTTTATTTGATGAATACTCGTCCGGAAAATATGAAGTTATACGATCTTACGCTGGTGAATGAAATAGCGAGGGGAAACACAGAGTTTGTCAAAAATCTTTGCCGGGTGTTTATCAACAGCACCCCGCCGGCCCTGGAAGAGATGCAGGTAAAAGCCGGCGATCATAACTGGGAAGAGGTGAATAAACTTGCACACAAACTGAAATCGACAATAGATACACTGAATATAAAAGAGGGTAAACTATTGATCCGTGAAATTGAAAATTATGCACGCGACCAGGAGTTCACTGAAAAGATCCCTTCATTGATACAACAAACAGGGTTATTGGTAGCAGAAGTATCGGCGCAGATAAAAGAAGATCTTCATTTATAATTTATAAAACAAGTCGCCCGCGTCCCGCGGGCGACAAATATCCTGCAGCATCCTGCTGCCGTACGCAGGTATGTTTCTACCGTTTTTTGAACGTTGCTTTTACCGCATCCAGGTGATGGATAAATTTCTGCACATCTGCATCATACCCGTATTTCACATCACTCAGCGGTTGTTCTTTCAGGTCAAGGAACATGTATAAGGGCTGTGCATTAAACCCGAATTTTGTTATTTCATAATCCAGGTTTTTATCACCAAGCGTTACTATTTTTTTGCCTGAGGCATTGGTGTACTGCTCATTTTCCGGCAGCTCGGTAGGTTCATCCACATACAGGCTGATGATCACAAAATCAGTCTTCATCCTGTTCAGCACTTCAGGATCTTTCCATACGCTCTGCTCCATCCTCCGGCAGTTTGCACAGGAATGACCGGTAAAATCGAGCATCACCGGTTTGTTCAGTGCTTTTGCAGCAGCCAGGCCTTCATCCAGGTCAAAATAAGCTGTCAGCCCGAATGGCATATGCAGTTTATCTGTATATCTTTTAGGTGGATTGACTGCCACCGCTGTGCCGCCCGTATTGTTGGATAAGGGAACACCGGCAGCTCCTATTTTATACTGCAGTTCGTCCAGGTTAAAATCCTGTGTTGAAGCTGGCGGTAGCAATCCACTTAATGCTTTTAGCGGAGCGCCCCATAAACCTGGCACCAGGAATACCGCGAACGAAAAACTGGCTATCGCCAGGAACAGGCGGGGAATACTGATATAAGGCAGGTCACTGTCGTGCGAAAATTTCAGTTTGCCCAGCAGGTATAATCCCAGTAAAAAAGCGAGCACGATCCACAATGACAGGAACACTTCCCTGTCAAGCAGGTGCCAACCATAGATCAGGTCTACGTTAGACAGGAATTTCAAACCCAGCGCCAGCTCGATAAAGCCGAACACCACTTTTACACTGTTCAGCCAGCCCCCGCTTTTTGGCAATGAATGCAACATCGATGGGAACAGGGCGAATAATGAAAACGGCAATGCCAGTCCTACACTAAAACCCAGCATACCCAATATAGGTGCCAGGCTGATCCCCTGTTTGCTGGTTTGCCCCAGCAAAGTACCTACAATTGGCCCTGTACAGGAAAAAGAAACGATCACCAGTGTAAGCGCCATAAAAAATATACCGATCAGGCCGCCCTTGCCAGCCTGCTGATCGGCCTTATTGGCCCAGCTGCTGGGTAGTGTTAATTCAAATGCCCCGAAAAAAGAAATGGCAAACACCACAAAAATAACAAAGAACAGCAGGTTAGAAACAGCACTGGTGGCAATGGTATACAATATAGTGTCCCCGAAAATCAGGGTCAGCAGCAAAGTAGGTATGGTGTAGATCAGTATAATGGACAATGAATACCAGCCCGCATTGCGGAGGCCTTCAGAACGCGATTTGCTTCTTTTCAAAAAAAAGCTCACGGTAACCGGCACCAGCGGAAACACACAGGGCGTAAGCACCGCCAGCAAACCCGCTGCCAGGCAAAACAGGAAAACAGCACCCAGCGACTTGTCTTTTATATCTATATCGGCACTTCTGCTCAGTGTAGCATTGTTGGTATTGTTAACAGAAATAACAGGCGCGCCAGCCTTTACCTGCAATGAAAAAGCTTCATTACCACTGGGGTATTCATCGCCTTTTTTTGCCAGCCAGTCAATACTGCCTTTTACCACAGCGCTGTCTGTTGAAGCTATATGCAATGGCAGCTCGAAACGGACGCTGTCATTAAAATAATGCAGGGCAGATCCTATGGCGGCATCATTTACAGATTGCAGCTGACCTATTTCTGTCACTGAATCCTGCAAACGGGTGAACCGGCCTGTTTTCGCCGTGTCCAGGTGAATAACAGATGCGAATGCCTCTGCAGGGTCTTTTTTATGGCTCGAAAACAGGGATACGCCTTTTTCCATCCTGGCCTGTATAGACAATACAACAAGACTGTCGTTTACCCGGCTGGTTGTAAAAGAAAACTGCACAGGCTTGGTGTCCTGTGCAGCCAGTATAGTGGAAATGCCTAATGCCAATGTTAATGCAGCAATGATCCGCTTCATCTGGGAGGGTGAATTTTATTGAAGTTTAATATCGAACGACTTGGTAGTGGGTGGCAGGCACTGGTGATCATCACACACCATATACTCCACTGTTCCGGAGATATTGGTTTTCACATTGCCTTTCAGTTTCACTGTTTGAACAAATTCCACCTGGTCGTAAAATGATTTTACATCCACACCAAAACTCTGGTCATGCTCCACCTTCAGCTTACCCAGTTCTTTTACTTTACCATCGAGCGTTGCCAGCGGATTGTTTTTAAAACTAAGCTTGGTGGGCACCGGGCCTCCTTCGGGGGTAAACTGGGAGTATACATGCCAGGGCCTGGCCATTTTGGCGGTGATCACCAATTCATATACTTTATCTGCTTTTTTCCTGGCCGAATATGTCCACTGAACCGGATCCTGTATCTGCGCCATAGCACCTGCGGTGAACAGGATACCTGCCAGTAATAATAACCACGCTTTTTTCATGTTTGTTATTTTTCAACGGTTTCGGATAGCCCGGTATCATGCTTCAACAGCTTTATGCCAGGCTCTATCCAGAGTATTGTATAAATAGAGCACTTGATTAAGACGTCTATGCAGGCGTTTCTTTGTTAATTCAATCCTAATATGGAAAAAACTTTTTCCCCGTCCAGGTTGCCGAGTTCGGCAGTTGTTGCCCTTTCTGGGTGTGGCATCATGCCAATAACATTGCCTGCTTCATTGCGGATACCTGCAATATTTCTGCAGGCGCCATTGGGATTGCAGAATGCATCGGTACTACCGTTTTCATTTACATAACGGAAAATCACCTGGTTATTGGCTTCCAGCTGATCCAGCACTTTATCTTCGGCAAAATACCGGCCCTCGCCATGTGCAATGGGTATTTTCAATGCCTCGCCATTACCATTGCTGATGTAAATATTTTTACAAATGAACTGCTGGTTGGCATTGGCCAGTAATACACCCGGCAATAATCCGCTTTCGCATAAAATCTGGAACCCGTTACAAATACCCAGCACTTTACCGCCTTTGTTGGCAAATTCAATTACACTCTGCATCATCGGACTAAACCTGGCAATGGCGCCGCAGCGCAGGTAATCGCCATAAGAAAAGCCACCGGGCAGTACAATACAGTCATCGGTAGTGAACATACTGAGGTCTTTGTCCTTATGCCAAAGCATGATCACTTCTTTACCAAGATCGTGCTGTAATGCATTCTGCATGTCCCTGTCGCAGTTAGAGCCGGGGAATACTACTACTCCAAATTTCATCTGTTAATAGTTTTATCTATGGTCAGGTTCATCCTGCAACCGCATGGTAGCTATGTACAATGCCTGGTTACAGATATACTTGTTTTTGATCCAGTTACTGCTTGTTCGTGCAATTACCCGGCTTTTTCTTCCAGCTTGGTAATTACAGCAATTGAACATTGATTATCAAATTCTTAAGTCAATCATAAGGCGTAACTGAAGGTGTAAAGTTAGAACCAAAAGCCCTAACAATTTCCTATTTTTTTACCTGGCCCAGTTGTTATAGACGATCATTACAGCCAGTGCCCAGAAAAACAATGCCGGCAGCCAGGCCCTGTGCGGGTACAGGAATACATTGGAGGCAAATGCGGCAAGCGGAACAATACAAAGCAGGCCGGCCTCCCAGGCAGTGGTATAGGTAAGAAAACTTACAGGGGCCAGCACGATAAAACCGATCAGTACCACGTACCAGTTCTTTCTTACCTGGATAACCATACGGTTGCTGTTGCTGCGCCAGATATACATTCCTCCCAGCCATAACAATGCCAGCAGCGCCAGTGATACAGCTGTAGCTGTAATATTCGCCGGGCGCTGAAAATGCAGGTGCCATTGGGGCAGGTATGCCAGTGCATCGGCAAAGCTGTTGCGCAGGTAAAGTGCAGAAAACAGGAAATAAAATGGGGTCAGCATTCCCAGCAGTAAAATAAACCATTCATTGAGCCGGAAAGGCCGCAGTATGCCCAGTGCGGCAAAACACAATAACAACAGGGTTGCGGTGGGATGGTACAACAATACCGTGCAGCCTGCAATAAGGCCTATATTGAAAATAATGGTTTTGCCCTGGGTATTGCCATATAGTTTGGCCATCTGGTGAAACAGCCAGATGATAAATGTATTGCATACCAATGCCGGTGTTATATGGTTCCAGTCGGGAAAAAGGGTGGCCAGCATGATATAGGCCATGGCAGTAGTGAACGCCTGCTTCTGGAACATGCGCAGCTCATTGAGCATATAATTGAGCCGCAGTGCCTGTATCAGCAGCAGGGCATGGTACAATACCATCAGTCCTATATCGGGTAATGCTTCAAGATATACCAGCAGGTCGCTGATAATACCATCTTTCACGTGTACGATAACCCGGGGAGGCACCAGGAAAAAATGTACATGCAGCGCAATGCTGAGCATGAGCAGCCAGAAAATACTACCAGACGATTTTTCCCTGAATAATGATACCACAGCTTATGCTTATATAAGTTCAAAATATTCCATATCCTGAAGATATGGAATATCATCTGCCTGGCATAAGCCTGCTAGTACTCTATTTTGGCAAAGGAGATATAATTGCGATAAACACAAGGTACGATCAGCTGCCAGCTGCTCACCTGCTTGGCAAAACGTGGCATAAAATCATACCCTTTATCAAGATTTTTAAACGTGGGGTTACGGCGCAATTGACCTTCAGCGGAAATACTCTGGTCAGAAAGCAGCCAGTCTCTTTTTTCCAGTTGATTGAAAATAAAATGTACCTCATCCCCCGATGTCATGGTTGCATAACCCAGGTAATTATCGGTATTGTCGTCGTACTGTGATTTGCGTACCACATTCGACCATTCAATTTTGCCTGTGGTATCAAAAGACAGCACGGCGATATTATCGGCAAAATACCTTACCAGCTGGTTGCTGAACGAGTTATAGCGCCACCAGGGATAATAAAAACTATAGGGACTATAATAATAGTAATAAGAATTATACGGGTTAAAGAAAGGCGAGCCATACATATAATCCCAGCGGTTATAAGGGCCCGAGCGGGAAGAAGTATATACTGATTCTGCGGCGATCACATAACCACCGTCTTTCCGCATAACAATGTTCTGTAAAAAGAAATCATTAAAAGCGGTTTTTACACTGTTATCACCTTTGGCATCATTACGCAGCTCATCACTGAATACGGTGGCATTGTTGTAGATAAGACGGGTGGTGTTCTTATCCCAGAGCGAACAGTATAAACCATCAATATTACCGCGGCGCGCTTTGGCATAGAAGGATGTGATCAGGTAATGTTTGTTCACATTATCCACTTTCAGGCGTATATCATCCATGTACAGTTTCATCAGGTCTACCGTTTGCATGGTCACGGTATCTTCCTGTGCTTTTTTCACCACAAAATCAAGCCTGCTGATATTGTCATTCTGCGAAGTGCCCGATGCGCGGAGAAATGCCAGGTCGCCATCATTGTCCAGCACAAATTCTGTTAAAAAGTCGCGACGGTCTTCGATAGGTATCACCACTTTTGATTTGTGCAGTGGTGAAAGATCTTTATCGAACAGGCTGATGGTGACCGCATGGTATTTATCATTCCTGGCATTGATTTTCAGGATGCCGATCTTCTGTTTGTCTTCGCTGTATAAAACCGTGTATATTTTCTTATTGGAGGAAGAGCTCACATTGGTGGTATCCAGCAGGATAGGCTCGCCTACTTTTTTACCGGCCGCATCCATTTTTACCCCCATACTGTATACAATGCTTTTATGCTGGTACTGGTAAAAAAGATAGAAAAAATCTTTATAAGCCAGGTAGTTTACATCGATCACCCTGCCAGGAAGAAAACTGAGCTGGTGTTTCTCCACCATTTTCATGGTATTGTCGTAGGTGGCGATATAGTAATTGTCGCGGTAGGCTTTCGCAATCAGAAAGTTATCATTCATTTTACCGATGATCTCAAAATTCAGGTTACGGGCATCATCCCTGTCTGGCTCTGCATAAACAATCTGCTGCGCATGGGTAGCAACCATCCGGCACAAACAAAAAACGAGTAAGAGGGCTTTTTTCATCTGTCTAATACGTTTTGTATTCCGGGAAACAGGCCGGAAGCAAATTGTTGCCATCCTTATACCTTATACAATGCCGGCAACCACCGGATCAACCGGTTATCATTGTAACGGTAAGGCCTGGTTATTACTAACAAATGTAAGGATAACAACTTTGCAGGTTTAGTAAAATAACGATAAAAATATCCAACTTATTCAGTCAACCTAAATAAATATAGTGCGTTATATACGATGAACGATTAGTCCGAAAGCCGGACGCCCGAATACCCGGTAGGTTCACATGCACCTGTCCGGGACCTTCGGCGACCTGCTTACGGACTATTTGCTGTAATGCGGGCTTTTCACTATACATTTGTTTACTTTTTTGATCTTTTTTACAATATCAATTTGTGGCTAAGCAATTAAACAAAGTTTCGTTTGCCGGTCTGATCATAGCATTAGGGATTATTTACGGCGACATTGGCACTTCTCCTTTATATGTACTAAATGCCATCATCAACGATAAGGTCATCAGCGAGGGATTAATACTGGGCTCCCTGTCCTGCATTATCTGGACCCTCACCCTGCAAACCACTGTTAAATATGTGATCCTCACCCTGAAAGCCGACAATAAAGGTGAAGGCGGTATATTCAGTTTGTATGCACTGGTGCGCAGGCACCGCAAATGGCTGGTATTGCCGGCCATGATCGGCGGCGCGGCACTGCTGGCCGATGGCATGATCACTCCTCCTATTACTGTTACGGCTGCCATCGAGGGTTTGCGGGGTCTACCCAAGTTAAAAGATATTCCACAGAGCACAATCGTTGGTATTGTGCTGGTGATCTTCGCCATATTGTTCTTCCTGCAGCAGTTCGGCACATCGGCCATTGGCAAAATGTTCGGCCCTATTATGACCCTCTGGTTCGCCATGATGGCTGTGCTGGGCTTTATGCATGTAAGTGATGATATTACTATTTTCAAAGCCCTCAGCCCGCATTATGCCATCCAGCTGCTTACCTCCTACCCCAAGGGATTCTGGATACTGGGTGCGGTTTTTCTCTGTACCACGGGTGCTGAAGCGCTGTACTCTGACCTGGGGCATTGCGGCAGGGGCAATATCCGTATCTCATGGATCTATGTAAAGTTCTGCCTCATCATCAATTATCTCGGGCAGGGCGCCTGGCTGCTGGCGCATTACGACGGCGTACGGATTGATGAAAAAGTGGTGAAACTGATCAACAACCCGTTTTATGCCATCATGCCCCAGTGGTTCCAGCTGCCGGGTACCATTATTGCTACCGCTGCCGCGGTAATTGCCAGCCAGGCGTTGATATCCGGTTCTTTTACCCTGATATCCGAAGCCATGCGGCTGAATCTCTGGCCCAAGCTGAAGGTGAACTATCCCACAGAAGAAAAAGGACAGATCTTTATCCCCGGTATCAATACTATTTTATTTGTTGGCTGTTCCGGTTTTGTGATCTGGTTCCAGAAATCATCCAACATGGAAGCCGCCTACGGCCTGGCCATCACGCTTTGTATGATCAGCACGTCTATCCTGTTTGCCAATTACCTGGTGAGCAGGCGAACGGCGCCGGTATGGATTTATCTTTACCTGCTGGTATACCTGACCATTGAAGGCTCCTTCCTGGTAGCCAACCTGATCGAGAAATTCCTGAAAGGCGGTATGGCCGCCCTGCTAATTGCCGGTGCCTTGTTTATAGTGATGTATGTATGGTACCGCAGCCGCAAAATCAAAAACAGGTATGTGGAATTTGTGCGGCTGGAACATTACCTGCCCATGATCCAGGAGCTTAGCAACGATAAAACAGTGCCTAAATACGCCACCCACCTGGTGTATATGACCAGCGCCAATAACCCCAAGGAAATTGAGCACAAGATCATTTACTCCATCCTGAACAAAAAGCCCAAACGCGCGGATATTTACTGGTTTGTGCACGTGGATGTACTCGATGATCCTTATACCTGCGAATATGTGGTAGATCATATTATTCCCAACGATATCATCCGGGTAGAGTTCAGACTGGGCTTCAGGGTAGAACAAAAGATCAACCTGATGTTCCGCAAGGTGGTGGAAGACCTGGTGAACAACAAGGAAGTGAATATCACCAGCCGTTATGAAAGCCTGGAAAGAAACAATGTAGTGGGCGATTTCCAGTTTATTGTGATGGAAAAATACCTCTCCAACGATAATGAACTGCCTTTTGTGGAAAAGGTGATCATGAAACTGTATTTCTGGCTGAAAGAGATCAGCCTGAGTGAAGAAAGGGGCTTCGGGCTCGACCCCAGTTTTGTAACAGTAGAAAAATTCCCGCTGATCATTTCCCCCACTCCTTCTATTCCCCTGCGCAGGGTATTTACAGAACAAAATGATGAATTCTGATGCAGGAAATTGATGCCGCCACCCTGCGGCAATGGCTGCAGCAGGATCATAACCGCATTGTATTGCTCGATGTACGCGAACCCGGTGAAAGAGCCGCTTTCCATATCGGCGGCCTGCATATTCCGCTTTCCGAAGTAATCAGCCAGGCCGCACAGATCCCCCGGGATTGCCCTGTAGTAGTCTATTGCCGCAAAGGCATACGCAGCCAGATAGCCATACAAAAACTGGAAGCCCGGTTCGGCTATACCAACCTGGTAAACCTGAAAAACGGCATCGCGGATTGGTGATGGGATGTGCGATGTACGATGTGGGGGCGTAGTGTAAAAAGGTAGTTTTTTGTACTTATTACTTCGTAGTTCCCACTTTATAATATACGATGCCTATAATAGGTAAACACGTTGGCATGATCATTCCTATTGTTTTTTCTTCGCAAAAAAAGGACAGCTGTAGATACAACTGCCCTACAAAACCTACTGTATTAGCCAAACAAAAATTTATCCGCATCGCACATCATACATCACACCCCACATCATACATCCCACATCGTACATCATACATCATACATATTCCCTATTTTATTTCCATCCATTCTTTCACCGTAAGCACCTCTGCCTGCCGGGGGAAGATCTTTGAGATAAGCACCTGCTGTATCTCTTCATCCCTGTCAGCGCAGGCATCGGCCAATACGGTGATATGGTAATCTTTGTCAGCGGCTTCGCGCAGTGTAGACAATACCACACCCCCGGTGGCAATACCAGTGAGTACCAGGTGGCGGATATTCTGCGCCCGCAGTACCATTTCAAGATCACTGCCCGAAAAAGCACTAACACGGCGCTTGATAACTGTAATATCATTACCGGCAGGCGACAGATCAGGGTGTATATTGGAAAATTCTTCCATATTGGCATCAACAAACATGTTCTTGTTGGCCATAAAGCCTTTATTACTGGCACTTATTTCCGGCGCCCCGGGTCTGAAACCAAGGGCCACATAAATAACCGGGATATTGTGGCTGCGTGCATGAGCTATCGCTTTTGCATTGGCTGCGATCACTGCTTCTGCACCGGGAATAAAACCCAGCATCACTGTTTGCATATCCATTACCAGTAAAGCGGTATCCTGTTGTTGTTCCATTTTATGAAGTTTAAATGATAGATGATGAATTTGATCCTTTTAATTGTGTCAATGGGTGGTCCTGTTGTTTATGTGGTGTGTGCTCCCTGGTTTGCGACTTGCTCATCAGCCTGAAAAAAACGGCGGCGATCACCAGGGCTATACACCCCTGGCAAAGCATGGTGAGTGGTGCGGTTATTTTTTGAGAAACCGCCCCTGTGAGCAAACTGCCCAGTGGCAGCATACCGAAATAAGCCATGGCTACATAGCTCATTACCCTTCCCCGCATATGGGCCGCAGCCTCTACCTGGATGATGGTGATACTGGCTGTCATAGGTGTAAGCGACGCAAAACCTGTTAAAACCGCGAACGGAATGGCAGCTGCAAAAGAACTACTGCATGAAAAGCCGGCCAGTCCAACACCCAGTAACGCAATACCCCCTAATAACACACGGGTAAGACGGGCACCTTTTTTCAGAGAAGCCAAGAACAAACTTCCTGTAATAGCACCCAGTCCTACGGCACTGGTGATATAACCGAAAGTAGAGGCATCGCCTTTAAAAATCAGTTTGGCAAAAACCGGCACCAGTGTATCGTAGGGCAGCACCAGCAGGCTAATGAAAACAAGCAGCAGGATAATAACACCGATACGGGGTGTTGCCTTCAGGTAGCGGAATCCTTCGGTCAGCTCTGTCGCTGCGCTTTTTTTAACTGGCGGTGGTGTAAACGGTGGTAGTTTCATCAACAGCAGCGATACAATCACCGCTACAAAGCTCAATGCATTTAAACAAAAACAGGTACCCGCACCAAATGCCTGCAGCACGATACCTGATAATGCAGGCCCTATCAACCGGGCGATATTGACCATGGCAGAATTAAATGCCAATGCATTGGTGATATCCTCTTTATCATTGACCATTTCATGCACCATCGGTTGCCGGGCCGGCGTATCAAATGCATTGATGATACCCAATACCACACTGAGTGACAATATTTCCCATATCTGGTAGCGGTTAAATAAAATGAGCAGTGCCAGCAGCAAGGCCTGTATCATAGAAGCAGCTTGCGTAACCAGCAATATTTTATGCCGGCTATACCGGTCGGCGACAATACCGCCGGGCAAGGAAAATAAAAAAGAGGGAAACTGCTGGGCAAACACTGCCAATCCGAGCATAAAAGCAGAATGTGTAAGTGAATAGATCACCCAGCTCACAGCGGTTCGCTGCATCCAGGTGCCGATCTGCGAAACAGATTGTCCGCAGAAAAACAATGTATAATTCCTGTTCCGGAATGCCCTGAAGGCATTTTTCTTTTCTGTTGCAACCATATAAATCAATGCATCCTTTATAAACTATTCGACATTTTTCGACAAAATGTCGAATTTTTGGTAAAAAAATTTATCCTATCTCAACCCCTGTACCGCCATACGGGTAAGCGTATCTACGGCACTGTCCATCCGGCTGAAATCATCTTCCAGTATCATTTCCCGTTTTAAACCGTGCAGGCTGTTAAGCAATACAAAAATTACCGAATCCAGCTCTTTTTGTCCGGGTGAAGACAGTTCCTTTGTTTTGATCCCCTGGGTGATGATCTGGCGCAGCAGTGCAGCTTCTTCCTTCATCATGCGTTTGCGCAGGGATTGTTTTTTCTGTGCATATTCCGACATTTCATCGGCGCTCATACCGGCTTCCATAGCCTTAAAAAAGGCCTTGCGTTTCCTGGCCACTTTAATTTTTGCTATACAGAAACTGTGTATTTTTTGTTCTGCAGTGCCCGCATTATCTACGGCGCGGGTGATCTCATTGATGATATCGCTGATCTCAACAGACATCACCGCATCAAAAATCTCATCTTTGTTTTTGTAATAATAATAAAGGGAGCTTCTGCCCTTCCCGATGGCCCTGGCCACATCATCCATGGTCACTTTCTGAAACCCATGTTTCTGAAACAGCAATTGCGCAGCCTGGAGGATCTGCTCCTGGATAATATCTTCTTTTATGGTACTGTTCACCGCCATGCCTGAATGCGGATAATTTTATTACAAAGATAGATAAATTTAGACAATTTCACAAATTTTGTCAAATAGTCACATAACCACCTGCTACCCATCGCACCTTCCAATCACATCCATCATACTTCATCAATCATACTCCACACATCGTACTTCATACATCTTACATCACATCGTACAGCACACATCGTACATCGTACATCAAACTCATTCTTCCATTTCTACCGGTACAATATTGTTTTTCCTGTTCTTGCGGATCTTTTCGGGCACAACGCTGAGAATGGTTTGCTTAAGCGCTTCCACCAGTTTGCGTTTGGCGAAATCGCGGTGCACCACCAGGCTCACCTCTCTCACTGGTGCAGGATGCTTAAAATGACGGATATGCTTCAGCTGAGCTGCCTGCATATCCATAATAGCCAGCTCGGGCAATACGGTAATACCATCATTCAGGTCAACCATACGGCGCAGGGTTTCAAGACTGCCTGCTTCATATTCAAAATGACTACCCGTTTTACTGGACTTGCGCAGTTCGCAGAGGTTGATGATCTGCGAACGGAAGCAATGCCCTTCTTCCAGCAGCCATAGCTTACCGGGGTCAATATCTTTGGCCAGCACATAGGTTTTCTTAAACGCCGAATTATGGCGCGACACATATACCATCAACTCCTCATAAAACAGAATATCTTCCTTGATACCATTTTCATGGAGCGGTGTTACCAGGATGCCTGCGTCAATTTTCCCTTCACGCAAACGGGTGATGATCATTGCAGTGGTCAGCTCATTAATGACCAGCTTTACCTGCGGGAATTTCTTTACAAACAAAGGCACAAACAAAGGAACCAGGTAAGGCGCCAGTGTAGGAATAATACCGATTTTAAGCTCCCCGTTCACAATGCCCTTGCGCGAATCGACCATTTCGGTCAACACATCCCTTTCGGCCAGGATACGCCGGGCCTGTTCTATGATCTCCTTTCCTGCTTCGGTGGGCAATACGGGCTGCTTGCTCCTGTCAAACAATTTTACGCCCAGCTCTTCTTCCAGTTTCTGTACCTGCATGCTCAGCGTGGGCTGCGTTACATAACAATGGCTGGCGGCTTCTGCAAAATGGCGGTGAATGTCTACTGCTACAATATATTCCAGTTGTGTGAAGGTCATAATTGGTTATAAACTTTATCTATTAAACTATAAAATTAATCGATTCACTCGAATGAATGAAAAACGGTTTTAAAAAGCGGTAAGCTGGTAACCCAGGTTGCGGGTCAATCAGGCGCGTTTACAACCGCAAGCCCTGTGCTTCCAGCTATGAAATAGAGCGTTTGGCAGCATAAAACTGTTGTGTATTCATGACTGGCTGCTTATTGCTTGCCTTTATAAGAACAACACTTGAAATATTCGCTTACAAAAACCGGGGCTGGCGCTTTTATTTTATCTTTAGTGCTTAGCTGATAACTATGTCATTTATTATTGTACTGGGCGGCATCGTCTTATTGATTTTACTGATCACCTGGCTTAGGCTGAATGCATTTATTGCATTCCTTATCGTATCTATTTTAATAGGCCTGCTGAAAGGAATGCCTGTTACCGATGTGGTCAATTCAGTACAAAAAGGCATCGGGGATATACTGGGCTCACTGGTAATAATCATCAGCCTGGGCGCCATGCTGGGTAAACTGATCGCCGACAGCGGCGCGGCATTGCGCATCTCCTCTTCACTTATCAATGCCTTTGGCCAGAAGCGGCTGCAATGGGCCCTTGTATTAACCGCTTTTATTGTAGGTATACCGTTGTTTTATGGTGTGGGCTTTGTACTACTGGTGCCGCTGGTGATCACCATCGCCGGGCGGTACAATATACCGGCGGTATATATCGGCTTACCAACACTGGCAGCCTTATCAGTAACACATGGGTACCTGCCGCCACATCCATCTCCTACTGCACTGGTGCAACAGTTTCATGCAGATATCGGTACCACATTGCTGTACGGACTGGCCATCAGCATCCCGGCTATTATACTGGCAGGCCCTGTATTTTCGGTTACACTGAAAAAATATACAGCCAAACCCTTGCAAACTTTCGCTGCCAGGGAAATGCCCGAAAATGAACTGCCGGGTGCATTCACCAGTTTTATGGCTGCATTTTTACCTGTGCTGCTGATCGCGCTGAATTCGCTGATACAACAATTTCATCTTCCCGAAACTGCATTCCTCAAATTTGTTCAGATGATCGGCGATCCGGCCATGGCCATGCTAATCAGTGTATTGCTGGCTTCCTATACCCTGGGAGTTCGCAGAGGCAAAAAAATGCAGGATGTAATGCAAACACTGGGCGAATCAGTAAAAGACATTGTGCTCATCCTTCTTATTATTGGCGGGGCTGGTGCCTTGAAACAGGTTTTAACAGACAGCGGTATGAATGATGCCATTGTGCAGCACCTGCAAAACCTGCATGTTCATCCCCTACTGCTGGCATGGAGCATCAGCGCCATTATCCGTGTATGCATCGGCTCTGCCACCATTGCCGGTGTAACAACAGCAGGCATTGTAGCACCACTTATTGCCAGTACCGGTGTTAACGCCAACCTGATGGTGCTGGCGACCGGCGCAGGCAGCCTGATGTTTTCGCATGTAAATGATCCGGGGTTCTGGATGTTTAAGGAATACTTCAACCTCAATTTCAAAGAAACCATCAAAACCTGGTCGCTGATGGAAACCATCGTTTCAATTGTAGGGCTCCTGGGTGTATTTATCATCAACAGTTTTTTATAACGCGATCCCAACCATTGCCGGGTGTTTGTAAAAAGCGGTGCAGGGCATGCATTTTTATCTTTTGGCCGCTTGTACATCTTACAAGGTAGTTTGTACATTTATAGCCTAATTTCGTTAGTACCGGGATTGTTATACTATTAAATGAACGTATATGACACCAGATGAATTATTTGCCCAAACAGGATTAACACTGCCACCTGCGCCAACACCGCTGGGTGTGTACAAACCATTGCTGATCGATGGCCGCCATTGTTATGTATCGGGACATGGACCGGTTCAGAACGATAAATCGCTGATCATTGGCAGGATAGGCCGCGAGCTGAATGCAGAAGAAGGCAAGCTGGCCGCCAGGCAGGTTGGACTAACTATTTTATCAACCCTCAAAACACAGCTGGGTTCGTTGAATAAAGTAAAAAGAGTGATCAAAGTACTGGGTATGGTGAACTGTACACCCGATTTTGAAAAACATCCTTTTATCATCAACGGCTGTAGTGAGTTGTTTGCACAGATATGGGGCCAGGAAAACGGCATCGGTGTACGCAGTGCCGTAGGCATGGGTTCGTTGCCCGATAATATCCCCGTTGAAATTGAAGCCCTGTTCGAACTGCACGAATAATTCATTGCCGGCTGCATGGCAATAAATTTTATTGTTTTAAGCTGTAAAGCATCAGCCTATGCAACAGAAAGAATGGTATATCATCAATAACCTGTACGAAGTAGATTCTCCCGCGCTAGCTGTTTACCCGCAGCGGATCACCGCCAATATCAGGGAGGCAATACAAATAGCCGGCAGCGCAAACAAGCTGCGGCCACATGTTAAAACCAGCAAAATTGCAGAAGTGAATAAGCTGCTGCTGAATGAAGGCATCAGCAAGTTTAAATGCGCTACTATTGCCGAAGCAGAAATGCTGGCACAGATAAAAGCACCCGATGTGTTGCTGGCTTATCAACCTACCGGCCCTAAAATAAACCGGCTGCTGCAGCTGACACAAAGTTATCCCCGCACAAAGTTTTCCTGCCTGGTAGACAATGAGCGTAGTGCTGGTGAAATTGCAACGGTGTTCAGCAGGCATGCAACGCGTATCGGTATATATATCGACCTGAACACCGGCATGAACAGAACCGGTATCTATCCAGGCCCGGCGGCATTGGACCTGTACATGACCTGCCGCAACTTTCCTTCACTGGAAGTACTGGGACTGCATGCCTACGATGGGCATATTCACGACCAGGATATAATACAACGCAAAGAGAAAACCGACAAGGCCTTTCTGCCGGTGACAGCACTGGCACAGGCCATCAGCGATCAAACCGGCGCTTATCCCGTAATTATTGCCGGTGGCACCCCCACTTTCCCTGTTCATGCACAGCGGGAACAGGTGGAGTGCAGCCCGGGTACATTTGTTTTCTGGGACTGGAATTATCAACACCTGTTTCCTGATGAACATTTTGTTTATGCTGCCGTGTTGATCACCAGGGTTGTTTCGATCATCGATGCACAGCATCTTTGCCTCGACCTCGGGCATAAATCTGTCGCTGCTGAAAACCCGCTGCCAAGGGTTCATTTTCTTAACCAGCCGCAGGCTGTTCCTGTTTCACAAAGCGAAGAACACCTGGTAGTACAGGTTGCCGACAGCAGTCAGCACAGTATTGGTGATGCATGGTACGGTATTCCCGTACATATTTGTCCTACAGTGGCACTCTATAACGCAGTGCAGGTAATAGAACAACACCAGTTTACAGCATTGTGGAAAGTGATTGCACGTGACAGGTTCATTCATGTGTGATACGCATACTGGATACAAGTGAAGATAAAAAATAGTCGCAGGATGCCTGCGACTATTTTTTATCATTCCTGCCGGGTTACAGCCGCCGCATTTATGCTATCCATTCGGCAAGCTGTACGCCATCCGGTGCTACCTGCAGTTGATAAGCTGCGCCTATTTTAAGTGCATAGTTTTCAGTCATATGGCCTACCGGGAAATTAAAACAAACAGGATACCCGTATTCATGCACCTGGTGGCGGATCACTTCGTCAACAGTTTGGCCAAAAGGGATCGTGGTATCTTTCATATCAGAAAACGCGCCGATGACCAGGCCTGCCAGACCAGACAATTTGCCGCTGCGTTTCAGTTGTAACAGCATGCGGTCAACATTATAAATGTATTCACCCACATCTTCTATAAATAAAATTTTACCGCGTGTATCTATCTCTGAGGGAGAGCCGACCATATGCGCCAATAAAGACAGATTACCTCCTACCAGTGGTGCTGTTACATCCCCTGCTTTGTTGAACGGGTGCGTATCGCAGGTATAAGATGCTGCGTATCCTTCCAATGCCAGCTTCAATGATTGTACATACACATGCTGCCATCCATCGTCATTAAAAGCAGCGGCCATCGGCGCATGCAGGGTTGCTGTTTGCAGCCGGCTGTATATATGTGCATGCAATAGCGTGATATCACTGAACCCGATGATCCATTTGGGATGGCGGCGGAAACGGTCGAAATTCAGGCGGTCTATGATACGGCTTACGCCATACCCTCCACGCCCGCAGAGGATGGCCTTCACCTGTTCATCATCCAGCATCTGCTGCAGGTCTTCCAGCCGTTCATCATCAGTGCCTGCAAAATAATGAAACTGGTGGCCCAGTGTTTTACCGGGTTTTACGCGGTAGCCCCATTGCTCCAGTACCTGTATGCAGGTTTGTGCTTTTTCTGCAGGCAGGTAACCTGCAGGGCAAACAATACCTATTGTATCGCCTTTCTTCAAATAAGGGGGGAGGATCGCTGTGTGCGTTGGTGTATTCAAAAACATCTGTTTTTAATGTGATCATATTATAGGTGGCAGCGGCTGCTTACTGAATAACTCAGCCGGCCATAAAACAGCCTATCTTATTTCAGTAAGGGTAGTTCCCGTACTGTTTACCACCAGCCGGTGTGTAACGCCGCATTTCAAAGCCATATTGTTTACCTGGTGCCCCACGGGAAAATCGAAACAAACAGGGTAATGATAGTTTTTAACTTTCTCTGTCACGATATCGTACAGCGTTTTACTGAATTCATCACCCGGCTCATCGGGTTTAATGTTAAAACCGCCCACAACCAGTGCTTTCAGGTGTTTTAGTTTACCGGTGCGTTTCAGGTTCCATAACATACGGTCGATGCTATAGAGGTATTCATGCGTGTCTTCGATAAACAAAATTTTACCGGCTACCGGCAGGTCAGAATCTGAACCGGCGAGGGTTTCAATTACACTCAGGTTGCCCCCTACCAGCTGGCCTGTTGCCGTACCATTCCTGTTGAATGCGCTGGGGGCAGCAGTATAGCTCATCTTTTTCCCGTTGAGTGCTTTTTGGATGGAAAGAATGGTTTCTACCTGCAGTGGTGCAGCCTTGCTCCAGTCGTCGGGAAAACTGTTGCACATCTTAGAATGAAGCGTGGCCACCTGGTAATTGCGCTGCAGATGGCAATGCAGTACAGTAATATCGCTGAAGCCGATGATCCATTTGGGATGGCGACGCAGCAGGGAAAAATCGATCTGGTCAATAATGCGTACAAAACCATAACCGCCGCGTGCGCATAAAATGGCTTTGATATGGCGGTGGTTCAGCATATTCTGAAAATCGGTGAGCCTGTCCTGGTCGGGGCCGGCAAAGCTGCCATCCCGCATGCCGACCGTTTTGCCTATCTCTACTTTAAAACCCCAGTGCTCTATCTGTTGTACAGCCACCTGCACATCTTTTTCCAGTATATAACCCGAAGGGCAGGTGATGCCGATAACATCGCCTTTTTTTAAATAGGGCGGAATGATCATTTGCCGGTGATGCGTATCGGTGGTTGCCCAGCTGCGTGCAAAAGGCAACCCCGCCGATGCCAGCAGTAACCCCGTTTTATGTAAAAACGACTTCCTGTTCATGCAATGAAGATATGTTTTATTGAAAGATCGTAGTTGATGGTTGGATGGTTTGATGGTTGGATGGTTGGATGGTTGGATGGTTGATGGCTGGAGGTTGACACTTACGACTGACGATTGACGACTGCCGGCTGACGACTATCATAAAATTCCGATTATCACATTAAAAATATTTTAATATAAACCCGCTCCGCATTCTGTCCAAAACAATTAAACAGCCTGCTAACCCTACCATTGCACTGTTTACGGTATTTTTGCATTCCGATACAAATAAAAGAGAGGAGTTAACAAGATGAATCAACCGAAACGATATTTAATTACGGCAGCACTGCCCTATGCCAATGGATTGAAACACATTGGCCACCTGGCAGGCGCTTACCTGCCGGCGGATATATATGTTCGTTACCTGCGTGCACAAAAAAGGGATGTGGTATTTGTTTGCGGCAGTGACGAGCACGGAACAGCCATTCCCATACAGGCAATGAAGGAGCATACGACAGCACAGGCCATTATTGATAAATACCATCCCATCATTAAACAGAATTTTGATGACCTGGGTATTTCTTTCGATATCTATCACCGTACAAGCGCACCCCTGCACCATGAAACTGCGCAGGAATTCTTCACCGTGCTGAATGCCAATGGCGATCTCGAAACAAAAGAATCGGAGCAGTATTATGATGAAACCGCTCAAACATTCCTGGCCGACAGGTATATCAAAGGTACCTGTCCTAATTGTGGCAATGAAAATGCCTATGGTGACCAGTGTGAAAAATGCGGTACTGCCTTAAGCCCTGATGAACTGATCAATCCTGTAAGCACGCTCAGTGGTAAACCGCCTGTAAAAAGGCAAACCAAACACTGGTACCTTCCGCTGAACCGCCATGAAGATTTTTTGCGGGAATGGATATTGAAAGAACACAAAGACGACTGGCGCGCCAATGTGGTAGGCCAGTGCAAAAGCTGGATCGATGGCGGCCTGCAGCCACGTGCCGTAACCCGCGATCTCGACTGGGGCATCCAGGTACCGCTGCCCGATGCCAAAGGCAAGGTATTGTATGTATGGTTTGATGCACCTATCGGCTATATCAGCGCCACCAAACAATGGGCGCTCGACAACGGGAAAGACTGGCAGCCTTACTGGTCAGATAAAGACACCAAGCTGGTGCATTTTATCGGGAAAGACAATATAGTATTTCACTGTATCATTTTTCCCGTTATGCTGAAACTGCATGGCAATATTCTGCCGGCCAATGTACCCAGCAATGAGTTTATGAACCTGGAAGGCGATAAAATGAGCACCAGCCGCAACTGGAAGCTGGACATGCAGGATTATATTGATGATTTCATCAAAAAAGAAAATGGTGGCAGCCAGCTGGCTGATGTACTGCGCTATTATCTTACTACTATTGCACCGGAAACCAAAGACAGTGAGTTCACCTGGAAAGGCTTCCAGGATGCCAATAACAGTGAGCTGGTAGCCATTTTCGGCAATTTTGTGAACCGCACTTTTGTGCTGATGCATAAATTATGCGGCGGCAAAGTGCCGCCATTGCACCAGGAGATACTTGATGATACAGATAAAGCCCTTATCAGGGAAATAGAAAATACCAAAACAAAGGTTGAAAACCTGCTGGAACAATATAAGTTCAGGGAAGCCTTATTTGAAGTGATCGACCTGGCACGCAAAGGCAATAAATACATGCAGGAAAAAGAACCCTGGATCGTGGCTAAAAGCGTTGCAGAAAACCCGGAGAAACAACAGCTGATCGATAACTGCCTGCATATCTGCCTGCAGCTGACAGCCAACCTGGCCATATTCATTCATCCCTTCCTCCCTTTCACAGCACAAAAAATGTTGCATATGATGAAGGTGGTGGAAAAAATGCTCGACTGGGAAAATGCCGGTAAACTGAAGCTGCTGAGTGTGGGTTATTCACTGCGTGCACCAGAACTGCTGTTCCGCAAAATTGAAGATGCAGAGATCGCCGCACAGGTAGAGAAGCTGAAAGCCGGTCTGGCAGCGGTTAGCAGTCAGCAGTCGGCAGTTACCAGTCAGCAGCCAGCAGCAGGTATTGTGCAGAACGCAGAAACGAATGATATTGCCCCGGTGAAACAGGAAATCGTGTACGATGATTTCGGCAAGCTGGACCTGCGCGTAGGCACTATTGTAACCGCAGAAAAAGTAGAGAAGGCCGACAAACTGCTCAAATTAAGTATAGACCTCGGCTTTGAAATCAGAACAGTGGTATCGGGCATAGCCCAGCATTACCAGCCGGAAGATATTGTCGGCAAACAGGTGGTGGTGGTAGCCAACCTGGCACCCAGAAAAATGCGGGGCATCGAAAGCCAGGGCATGATACTGATGGCTGAAGACCATGGCAAGCTGCATTTTATCAACCCTGAAAGTATTATTGGCGCAGGCAGTACAGTAAGTTAGCCTGTTTTTCCATCACTCACTTATACAACTACAACACCGGTTTCCTGCAGCAGGAAACCGGTGTTTTGTTTTATGCTGCGGTTTCATTTTACGTGGATGGCAAGGTATGGGGCAGGAACAAAGTTTTATCCGGCCGCGATAGTCCTTCCCCTGTTAAAAAGCATCTTACAACATCAGCCTCTTTGCAAAAAAGAGCTTGCCATTGACTTCATCATTCACAAATCCATATAAAATGAAACCAATTACATTGCTTGCCGGCGGGTTATTGCTTATTTCCCTGTGCATAACCCATAGCTCCTGCCAGAAAAACCTTCAGACAAAAGACAACACAGGCACCAAAGCCGCAATGCTGGTCAGTAACAGCGACCTCGTTGCCTATAAAAATAGCGCGCACCGCATATTCGTAGGCTACCTGGTGAGCGATGGCAACGACCAGGCGGCCGGTACCAATCCCGCCAATGCACCGGACAGTGCCGATTACCTGGAATTTTTTGCAGGCCGTGATGCCAACCGTGCCGACTGGCGTGCAGCACAGGCCAAGGGAACCAGGATCGTGGTTTGTCATTTTGTTTCTGATGCTTATTTTGATGGCTCTGCCAAAGACCCTGCTACTAAAGTACCAGGATATGTAAACCCACCCGGTTTTAACCAGAACCAGGCTACTTCATCGAGCACTTACAACCATTGGGCCAGCGATATGTACCAGCAGCATATTGTTGCCGATTCACTGGATGGTATCGATATCGATATTGAATCAGGCACCCTTGGCGGAGATGTGCCCAACAGAACCAATTTAAAAAGCCTGCTTATTTCGGTGGCCAAATATTTTGGCCCCAATTCAACATCCGGTCAAACAGTGATGGGCAAAAAACCGGTATTCTTTTTTGATACAGACGGCAGCGTTGGCGATGGACCGGTATATACCAATTACAAAAGCAATTACGACTATGTGCTTTTCCAGGCTTATACCAATGGCAATCACTACTGGAGCGGCAGTGGTACACAGGATTTTGGGCCTTTGATCCAGACCTATGGATCAGACAAACTGGTTTACCTGGTTAATGGCGATGATTTTGACGGCAGCAACCTGAATGATGCGCCCAGCGTGGCTTTGAGAAGTTATGCGCAATGGGTGAAAGCCAATAACGGCAAAGGCGTTGGTGCTTACCGTATGAGCCGTGACTACAATCATACACCACATTTTGCTGCTTCCAGGCAGGCTATCCAGATCATGAACCCTGCGCCCTGATAAATTTGTTCAGCGGCGTTTGTAAAATGCATCACACGGTGATGCATTTTACATTTGTACAGTTATTGCTTTGACAAGCTGTATATATTGAATTTTACAGCTGTATTTACACCTGTTTTCTGCCTACATTTAGGGCCTTGTATATCCCGGGATATATCGCCCGGCACATTTTGAAAAGCAGGTTACATGCAACATGTTATAGCCATCGATATAGGCACCACCAATTGTAAGGCCGTTACGGTAAGCGTTACAGGGCAGGTATTTCATTCCTGCAAAGAAGGCTACGCGCTGATACAGGAAACAGAAGGCCAGCGTGAGCAGGATCCTGAACTGATTTTCAGGGCAGTGCTCCATACATTACAGCAGTCACTGTCGGCCAATACCCAACACCAGGTGCTGGCCATCAGTTTCAGCGCAGCAATGCACAGCCTTATTGCGATGGATAAAAACGGGCAGCCTTTAACCCGCTCCATCACCTGGGCCGATACCCGCAGTAAACCTTTTGCCGATGCCCTGCTGCAACACCCCGATGCGGATATTATTTTCCGGCATACAGGCACGCCCATCCATCCTATGTCGCCATTGTGCAAACTGGTATGGTTAAGAGAAGAACGTCCCGGCCTGTTTAAACAGGCAACTAAATTTATTTCCATCAAAGAATATATTTTCTTCCGGTTAACCGGCCGTTATGTGGTGGGCTATTCCATTGCTTCAGCCACCGGACTGTTCGATCAGTTCGGGTTATGCTGGTTTGGTGCGGCCTTGCAGGCCGCAGGCATCACAGAGGCGCAGTTATCGCAACCGGTGCCGGTTACTTATGCATTAACAGGTATACGGCCAGACTATGCAGGATTGATCGGCAATATTCCCCTGATAGCAGGCGGCAGTGATGGCTGCCTGGCCAACCTGGGCTGCGGTGCAGTACAGAAAGGGGAAGCCGCAGTTACCATCGGTACCAGCGGTGCAGCACGGGTGGTGACCACAGAGGCCCTGCCCGATGCAGAACACCGGTTATTCCGCTACCTGCTTACCGATAAACTGTTTGTATCCGGTGGCTCTACCAATAACGGCGGTATTGCGTTGCAATGGCTGGCAGAACAGGTGTACCAGCTGCCTGTACACAACGGCAACCTGGAACAACTGACCAGCGAGGCAGCGACAGTACCGGCAGGTGCAGACAAGCTGTTGTTCCTGCCTTACCTGCAGGGTGAACGTGCGCCGGTATGGGATGCCGGTGCCAGGGCCGCATTTATCGGCTTGCATAACAGGCACCGGCAGGCGCATCTTACCCGCGCTGTAATGGAAGGTGTTGTATTTGCATTACAGGATGTTCTGCAGTCCATTGAATCGATCCATGTGCCGGTACAATGTATCTATGCAAGCGGGGGCTTTATCCAGTCTGCTTTCTGGCTGCAGCTGCTGGCAGATATTTCCGGCAAAAAACTATGGCTTACAGATGATGCAGATGCCTCTGCTATGGGTGCCGCTTTTATTGCATTGTATGCATTAGGGCTGATGGATGACCTGTTATCAGTGAAATCACTGTTACAGGAGCACAAGAGCATTTTACCCGATAACCGGCAACATGCTGTTTACCATGAGTATTTCCGGCTGTATCAATCCCTTTATCCTTTATTGAAAAATAGTTTTGCGCAGCTTGACCGGCTGTAATAACAGTTGCTGAACATTGTAATTTTCCGGGGTGGCAGTTCGCCGGTGACAGGGATCTCAGCAGGTATAGGCCTGTTTACCTGTCGTAAAACCCGGTGATTCTTGTGTTGTGTATTCCAGGTGTTCTGCCTAGGTTGCAGTACGGTTAACGGCTGCACTATTGTTTTCATTTTTTGATGAGGCAGCCGGTTAACAAATTCATTTCTGCGCACCACCGAACGGGCAGGAATGGAAGCGTTATTCTTCACCTGAAAAATTTCGATTATGACAATCGGTTTTATCGGCCTGGGCAGCCTGGGCACACCCATCGCAGAAAATATCCTGGAAAGAACCAGCCAGTTGTATGTGTATAACCGCACAGCCTCCAAGGCTCAGCCATTGCAGGCCAAAGGCGCCACCATCTGTGCTTCGGTAAAAGAACTGGCAGGTTTGTGTGATGCCGTATTTACTGTAGTACTCGATGATGCCGCATTGAATGCCATCACCGAAGGCGCAGACGGTATTGCCGCCTGTTTAAAACCTGGCGGCTTTCATATTTCCCTCAGCACCATTTTGCCCGCCACAGCAATCAGGCTGGCAGCACTGCACCAGCAACACCATAATCATTATATCGCCGCACCTGTACTGGGCAGGCCGGAGGCTGCACGGGCACGCAAACTGAATTTCCTGGTGGCAGGTGATACCGCACAAATTCAACGGGTAAAACCCCTGCTCGAAGATGCAGGCGCTGCCGCAGTATGGGAAACAGGAACAGAGACCGGCTCGGCCAATACCATGAAGCTTTGTACCAATTTTATGCTGATCGCCGCTATTGAGGCAATGGCTGAAAGTATCAGCCTGGCAGAGAAAAGCGGGGTCAATGCACAGCTGTTGATGCAGATACTCACCCAGACCATCTTCAACACACCGGTTTATACCGGTTATTCTGCAACAATGCTTAAGCAAAGTTATACCCCCGCAGGTTTTGCAGTAAAAGCCGGGTTAAAGGATATCAATCTTGTACTGGAACAGGGCAGGGAAACAGGTGCACAGTTACATACCGCCCGTTTATTGCAGTCACAGCTGCAAAAAGCCGTTGCCGAAGGCCTTGCCGAACATGATACGGCTGCACTGGCATTGGTACTGAAATAAATAAGCCGCTCCTGTTTTAAAAGAAATATTAAATCTCGCAAAACCTTTTCGCGGGATTTTTTTTTTGGTAATTTCACCTTAAATTAGTTAGCAATGCAACTAATTTCAAGCTGCCAGTTTTAAGCTGATAGCTGCTAGTTTTACCGGGACCAAACTGCTAACTATGAAAAACTTTAAACAATTGATTGTATGGCAAAGGGGTATTGATCTCTTTATTTATGCAAACAGATTGATTCAGAAACTGCCAAGAGAGGAAAGATTTGAAACCGGGTCGCAGTTGCGAAGAGCCACCTTGTCTATACCATCCAATATAGCTGAAGGAAGTGCGTACACAAGTAAGGCCCAGTATAAACAATATCTGGAACGATCGCTGGATTCAGCTTTTGAAACTGAAACGGTGTTAATTGCCATTAATAAAAGCTATCCTGATGGATTTACTGCCGAGATCCATCACTGCTGTTTGATGGCAACTGAAATTCAAAAAATGCTGATTGCTTTCATTAATAAACTTAAATAAGCGCCTGCTTTAAGCTGACATAAATTTTCTTGACTAATAGCTATCAGCTTGCAGCTTGCAGCTAATTCAATGCTTGAGATATGAAACGAACAATTAAAAAGGTAGCAGTTTTAGGAAGCGGTGTAATGGGTTCAAGAATTGCCTGTCATTTTGCAGGAGTGGGTGTACAGGTTTTATTGCTGGATATTGTACCCAAAGATATTGCGGCAGATGCTAAACCGGCCGAACGCAATAAGATCGTGAACGATGCATTACAGGCCGCTGTTAAAAGCAATCCATCACCCTTGTATGATAAACAGGCACTGCAGCGTATCAGCACCGGTAATTTTGAAGACAATATGAAAGATATTGCCGGTTGCGACTGGGTGATCGAAGTAGTGGTAGAACGGCTCGATATCAAGCAGCAGGTGTATGAAAAAGTAGAACAGTTCCGCAAACCCGGAACACTTATCACTTCCAATACCTCAGGCATCCCCATCCATATGCTGTCGCAGGGCAGAGCGGAAGATTTCAGGAAACATTTCTGTGGCACCCATTTCTTCAATCCACCGCGTTACCTGCGTTTACTTGAAATCATTCCCACGCCCGATACCGACCCTGCTATTGTGGATTTCCTGATGCATTATGGTGATCTCTATCTGGGTAAAACCACGGTGCTGGCCAAAGATACACCGGCCTTTATCGCCAACCGTATTGGTGTATTCGGCATCATGAGCATATTCAACAGCATGGAAAAGCTGGGGCTGAACATAGATGAGGTGGACGCACTGACCGGCCCGCTGATCGGCCGTCCCAAATCGGCTACCTTCCGCACAGCAGATGTGGTGGGTATCGATACCCTGGTGAATGTAGCCAAAGGCGTGGCGCAGAACTGTCTGGATGATGAAGCCAGGACCGTATTCACCATTCCCGCATGGCTGGAAAAAATGGTGGCCAATAAATGGCTGGGCGATAAAACAGGCCAGGGATTTTTCAAAAAAACCAAAGGTGCTGATGGTGAAAAAGAGATCCTCACCCTTAACCTCTCTACACTGGAATATGGCCCCAGGCAAAAACCCAGGTTTGCATCGGTGGAAGCAGCCAAACCCATCGAAGACCTAAAAAAAAGACTGAAAGTACTGGCAGCCGGCCAGGATAAAGCAGGTGAGTTTTACCGTCATTTCCATTATGCCTTGTTCTCTTATATTTCGCATCGCATCCCCGAAATAAGTGATGAGCTGTACCGTATAGACGATGCGATGATGGCCGGCTTCGGCTGGGAATTAGGCGCTTTTGAAAGCTGGGATGTACTTGGCGTTGCAGACACAGTGGCTGCCATGAAAGCAGCAGGTTATACTGTTGCCTCCTGGGTAGAGCAGATGCTGCAATCCGGCAAAACAGCGTTCTATAAAATAGAGGGTGGTAAAAAACTGTATTATGATATGGCCACCCAAACTTATAAAGCGGTGCCCGGTGGTGAAACCTTTATCATTCTCTCCAACTATACCGATAAAATTGTGTGGAAGAACAGCAATGCTGCGTTATATGATATCGGCAATGATGTGGCAGCCCTGCAATGGAACACCAAGATGAACACCATCGGCAGCGAGGTGCTGGAAGCTGTTAATAAAAGTATCGGTATTGCCGAAGAGAAATTCAAAGGACTGGTGATTGCCAACGACGGCGCTAATTTCAGTGCCGGTGCCAATGTGGGTATGATATTCATGTTTGCCATTGAGCAGGAATACGATGAGCTGGATATGGCCATCCGCATGTTCCAGAATACCATGATGCGGGTGCGTTATTCATCTATACCTGTGGTGGTGGCACCGCATGGCCTTACACTGGGCGGCGGTTGCGAAATGAACCTGCATGCAGACAAAGTGTATGCAGCAGCAGAAACCTATATCGGGCTGGTGGAACTGGGTGTAGGCCTGATTCCCGGTGGTGGTGGTACCAAAGAATTTGTATTGCGCGCTGCAGCTGAAATGCATGAAGATGAACCGGAGACCATCACCCTGAAAAACCGCTTCCTAACCATTGCCACAGCCAAAGTGGCCACTTCCGGTTTTGAGGCGTATGACCTGGGTATTTTGCGCAAAGGACATGATGAAGTGGTGGTGAACCAGGGCAGGCGTATTGCAGAAGCCAAACAATCGGTCATCGACCTGTACGACCAGGGATATACCCAGCCTGTACAACGTAAAGATATCAAAGTGCTGGGGCGTTCTGCACTGGGCGCTATGTATGCGGGCATCAATGGTATGTGGCGGGGTAATTATGCCACTGACCACGATGCAGTGGTGGCACGCAAACTGGCTTATGTAATGTGTGGCGGTGACCTCAGCGAACAATCACTGGTAAGCGAACAATATTTACTGGACCTGGAAAGAGAAGCATTCCTGAGCCTTTGTGGAGAAAGAAAAACACTCGAACGCATACAGGGTGTGCTGAAAACAGGGAAACCTGTAAGAAACTAACGGCAAGAGTACCCGGTCGTTCACATGGGAAAACAAAAAAGCGTTGAACTTCTGTTCAGCGCTTTTTCATGGCTACCAGGCATCATTACCCGAAACGGTTAGTAAACCTGCTCAAATGCAAAATTGTTTTTAATATAGCGGTTATAATACTTCCCCTTGGAAGCGGCTTTCATAAAAGACCTGTATGTTTTTGCGGGCACTTTAAAATACCGGTACACATTACCTGTTTCTGTAAATTCCAGCTCCAGCACCTGGGTTCCGGCATTGTAGCCCGCAGAGCGGATGGCAGATGATATAACGGCTAATCGCCTCATATCTTTTTCATCCTAAAAATCGGGCCGTTCTTTTGCTCTTTTTTCCAATGCCGCTTCTGAAATATTGATTTGTTTACCCAGTGGTTTACCATCTTTATACGTGATCACTTTTATCGTGCTGGCGCCTTTCGGAAATTCCAGCAGCTCGCCCTTGTATAAATTAGCAAACTGATCGGGATTGGTATTGTCGAACGTATAATACAAACTGGCGTTGCTGATTTCGCAGCCCAGTTTCACCTGCAGCGGGCTGCTGCTGTCTTTACGCACTGAAGTGATCCAGGGATCGCAGGCGGCGCGGGAATAATTAATACCGGCCGCATCAAAACGTTTGAACTGTGCTTCCATGCGGGAAACAAAATCATCCCAGTTGCGTTTTTCCTTTGGAGACCATAAAACCTCTGCCAGTGCCAGCCCACGGGGCCAGGTCATATATTCTGCATGCCTGAAAGTAGGCACCGATTCCGTCCATAAATTGCCCTGCCCGCCTAAAATATAAGTGGCATCCACACCATCGGGTACAGGTTCAAAGGCATAGCTGGTTTTCAGGTGAAGCATGCCATAAGTTTCCGGTTCAATTACTGGATCGCCCTGGTACAAATCGAGGTAACAGCTGCCCCAGGGTGTCATCACCACATGATGGTTCATTTTAGCCGCCTCGATACCGCCTTTCATGCCACGCCAGCTCATAACGGTGGCATCGGGTGCCAGTCCACCCTCCAGTATCTCATCCCAGCCGATCAGTTTTTTTCCTTTTGACTGCAGTATTTTCTCCATCCGCTTTACAAAATAGCTCTGCAGTTCATTTACATCTTTCAGGTGCCCTGCCTGCATACGCTGGCGGCATCTGGGGCACTGATCCCAGAAACCCTTATAGGCTTCATCGCCTCCTACATGAATGTATTGTGAGGGAAAAAGTGCAGCGATCTCTGTAAACACTTTGTCGAGCACCAGGTAAGTAGAATCATTGCCAATGCAGAGCGCATTGTCTTCCTTCCGGTAAAAAGGACTGCCGGGGTTCACCGCATATGGCAACCCTGTACAGGATAAATTGGGATAAGCTGCGATCATGGCAAGGCTATGCGCCGGTACATCAATTTCGGGCAATACAGTTACATAACGGGCTTTTGCATAAGCCAGTATTTCTTTTATATCTTCCTGTGTATAAAAACCGCCATCGGTTGCCGCTTCCCCGGGCTGCGGCGCCTGGAAAGATCCCCAGCGGCCGGTACGCTTTACACGCCAGGCACCTACTGAAGTAAGTGCGGGCAGGCTTTTTATTTCAATACGCCAGCCATTGTCATCACTCAGGTGCCAGTGAAAGGTATTGTATTTATACTTTACCATTTCATCGATATAATGCAGTACCTCCGCTTTGGTAAAAAAATGGCGGCTCACATCCAGCATCAGTCCGCGCCAGCCGAAACGCGGGTAGTCGGTGATGGTTACACAGGGGATCGCCCATGTGGTGTTTTTAACAGGCGCACTGCTTTCCACAGGCGGTGGCAAAAGCTGCCACAATGTTTGCAGCGCATAGAAAATACCTGCCGGCTGGTTGGCATTGAAGCTTATAGCATTGGGTGTAACATTCAGCCGGTAGCCTTCTGTGCCGATAGCAGCATCAGGTGTTGCATTCAATGCAAAGCGGACAGCAGGCACGCCTGCTGCTGTGGTATTCTTCAATGGTAAGGTGAAGCCGGTAACAGCAGCCAGCTGCCGGATAAATCCCTGCACAGTTTCTTTCAGTTGTTCATTTTGCGAAGAGAGTACCAGCACCGTGTTTTTGTTCAGCACAAAACTGCCGGATGCAGTGCTGATACTGACCGGTTCGGGTATAATGCGTACAGGTTGCTGTGCCATTGCAGTACAACACAACAGGCACAACAATAAAAAAGGCATCGTTCTTTTCATGGCAATATATTGGTAGTGATGGTTGAATATTACAAAAACCGGAAGGTTGGATTTTTATTGTGCGGATGGAAACGCGGGAAAGAATAAGGTGTCAGGTATCTTATTCCACAAACTTCGGGTTCACAAATTCCCATTCGCGTATCGTTGCCTGCACATGTTCTTTTTTAACAATGGCCTCAAATTTTGCTGCCAGCTCAGGATGTGCAGCTGCCACATCATGCTGCTCCTGTACATCTGTTGCAAGGTTATAAATTTCCCAGGGGGCTTGTTTGTTCTTCTTCATATTGCTTTTCACCCCTTTCCAGTTACCCATACGTATGGCCACCTGGCCACCTTTTTCAGGAAACTCAAAATACAGGTAAGGATGGTGTTGTTGCTGTTCATTTTTACCCAGTAATACCGGCAGTAAAGATAATCCATCACTGGCCGGCGCTTTGTTGCCTGTTAAATCGGCCAGTGTGGCCATCATATCAAACTGTGCGGAAATTTCATCGGTTGTTTTGCCTGCCGGCACTTTCCCGGGCCAGCGAACGATCAGCGGTTCGCGTATACCACCCTCATACAGGTCCTGCTTACGGCCACGCAAACCGCCTGTAAGATCAAAATATTCCGAATTTACACCTCCCACATCGAAAGTGGTGCCGTTATCGCTCGAGAACAGGACTATCGTATTATTATCAAGCCCCAGTTGTTTCAGCAAATCCAGTATACGGCCAACCTGTTTATCCAGGTAAGTGATCATACCTGCATAAGTGGCATAAGGATGTTTGGTTGGTGTATAACCTGCATTGCCATAATAAGGTTGTTCATCGAACTTGCCTATATAAGGCTGCACCACTGAATCGGGCGCCTGCAGTGATACATGCGGAATAGTAAAAGGCACATAAAGAAAAAAAGGTTCGTTCTTATGCTCGCGTATAAAATGGAGTGTTTTACCGGCTATCCTGTCAATCGCATAGTCTTTGCCTTTGTAATAATCAAATGCACTGTCGGGTGCATCTTTTGACAGCGGGGGGCGGTGCACATAGATATAGGGGTTATTCAGCGTATCCCATCTGCCATTTTCCCATAAATGTGTAGGATAGTAATTATGGGCCTGCTTCTGATCGATATAACCATAAAAATAATCAAAGCCCTGTTTATTGGGATCGCCTGTTGAGCCTACCATACCCAACCCCCACTTGCCAAAGGCACCTGTAACATAACCGGCCTGTTTCATCAGCTTCGCAATGGTGAAACTGCCTTCTGACAATGGGAACTGGCCACCTTCTGTACTATCGGTAAAACCGCCAAATTCATAATTACCCCTCACCAGGGAATGACCGCCATGCCTGCCTGTCATCAGCATACACCTGGCAGGGGCACAAACCGGTGTACTGGTATAATGCTGTGTAAAGCGAAGGCCTTCGGCGGCCATTTTATCCAGTACCGGTGTTTTTATTTTTTGCTGGCCATAGCAGCCCAGTTCACCGTAGCCCAGGTCATCTGCATAAATATAAATCACATTGGGCTTGTTGCTGCGCTGACTGAAAACAGCCAGGCCGGTCAGCAACAGCAAACCGGTAAAGCAGGTTGTTGCAAACGTTTTTTTCATTACTGCAGTTGGTTTAAAAGTAGATTGATCTCAGCTCAGGGTTTTACCTTTCTCTCACTGCCAGCATCTTTAATCTGCTGCAGGCGTGCGGACAGCCTGGCAACCAGGTCGGGATGTTCTGCAACCAGGTTGTGTTTTTCCCCGATATCGGTTTTCAGGTTGTACAACTGCGCACCAGGATCGTTGCCCAGTTCGATGTTCACCAGTTTATCTATGCGGGGGCCGTTATTCGGCTCAATGTATTTCCAGTCGCCTTCTATTATAGACAAAGCAGCGGCATGCTCTACCAGGCTGGTACGGCCTTTTACCGAGCGGCCTGTTAGTACATTCATCATATCAAAGCCATCGGGCATTTCACCGGCCGGTACAGGTTGTTTCAACAGGGAGGCAAACGAATAAGGCAGGTCTACCTGGCTAATGAGTGCGGGTGAAACAGCAGGCTTTATTTTACCGGGCCATTGCACGATAAAAGGTACGCGTGTACCGGCATCAAAGCTGCTGTATTTGCCGCCGCGCAGCGGGCCTGCCGGTAAATGGCCATCCAGCTGCTCTACAGAGCCATCCTGGTAACCATCATCCACTACAGGGCCATTATCACTGCTGAAAATGATCATCGTGTTTTTTGTTAGTTGTAAACTGTCCAGTGTATGCATCACCTGGCCCACAATCCAGTCCAGTTCAAGAATAGCATCGCCTCTTGCACCCAACCCGCTTTTTCCCATAAACCTTGAACCGGGGTCACGCGGCACATGAATATCGCCTGTGGCGAGATACACAAAAAAAGGCTGGCGGCTGTTCTGTTCAATAAATTTTTTTGTTTTGGCAACCAGTGTATCGGCAATGGTTTCATCATTCCACAATGCGGCTTTGCCACCGGTCATATAACCGATACGGCCAATGCCGTTTACAATGGTCTGGTTATGCCCCTGCCCCGGCGACGATTGCATTTTTAATAGTTCAGGATGTTCTTTACCTGTAGGCCAGTTGCCAACGGGTGCAGCATAGCTTACCGTGATAGGATCCGTGGGATCGAGATGTGCCACGCGGTGATTCTCTACATACACACAGGGCACACGATCGAGTGTTGCAGGCATGATAAAAGCATAGCTGAAACCGATTTCGAGCGGGCCTGGTTTTATTTCACCATTCCAATCAGGGCCCTTACCTTTTTCTCCCAGTCCCAGGTGCCATTTACCAATGGCAGCAGTGGCATAGCCTGCCTTTTGTAAAACAGAAGGCCAGGTGGTGCGGCCGGGTTGTATCAACGCTGCTGCATTACCAGGTGCAATACCAGTACCCTTTTCCCGCCAGGCATATTGACCGGTGAGGATAGAATACCTGGAAGGTGTACAGGTGGCAGAGCTGGCATGTGCATTGGTAAAACGGATGCCCTTGTTCGACAGCTGGTCGATATAGGGGGTGCTGACATGTGTGGCGCCATAACAGCTGAGGTCGCCATAGCCCAGGTCATCGGCATAAATAAAAACAATGTTGGGTTTTTGTTGTGCAAAGCTATCCTCCCCATATCCCAATGCCAATAAACAGTAAAGTGCAGGCAAGTATTTTTTTTTCATCTGCGCATCTTGTTTTCCGGTTGTCAGGCAATTGGCATAGCCTGATCATTCCTGGTGAAAAAAACGATCCTATCCGGTTTTATCTGCCATACAACTGGTTCTCTATTTTATACGGCAGGTACAGGTAAGCAGGTAGGGCATGCCTCCAAATTACTGTATCCCACCCAACAAAAAAACTGCACGGAGGTAAACTACCCTACTCAAACGTTTGTCCAATTTTTAAAATAGTATACCCAATCCCTGGGATGCTGTTGTACTGAAGATGAACAGTAGTTGTTGTAGTTGCCTCAACGGGCCTTAAGAATACAAGGGAACCCTGAGAAAATGCAGCTGCAGACAAGATTTTACTTTATTTTTATGGAATATAGCTAAATCGTTTTACCTTAGATCGCATACAGACCTTTAAACACCCAACATTTACACATGACGAAAAAACAACTCTTCTCTCTTGGCGGTTTATGCTGCCTGCTGGGTTTACACACGGCGCATGGTCAGCTGGTGCAATATGTACAGCCGGTCATCGGCACACAAAAAATGGGGCATACCTATCCGGGTGCCACTGTTCCTTTTGGTATGGTACAGCTAAGCCCTGATACCGATACGCTGTCCTATGAACTAAACGGCAAGTACAATCCTGATATGTATAAATACTGCGCCGGTTACCAGTATGATGATCCTACCATCGTTGGTTTCAGCCATACACATTTCAGTGGTACCGGCCATTCTGACCTGGGCGATTTTCTTATTATGCCCACAACAGGCGAACTCAAACTGAACCCAGGTGTGGCCAGCCAGCCGCATAGCGGTTACCGCTCTGCTTTCTCGCACAGCACAGAAGTAGCGCAGGCAGATTATTATAAAGTAAAGCTGGAAGATTACAATATCACTGCTGAACTTACTGCCAGCACCCGTGTAGGATTTCACCAATACACTTTTCCGCAAACAGACCAGGCACATATTATCCTTGACCTGATGCACGGCATTTACAATTATGACGACAAAAATGTGTGGACCTTCCTGCGTGTGGAAAATGATACACTGGTAACCGGTTATCGCCAAACCAGTGGCTGGGGCAGAACACGTACGGTTTATTTTGCCATGGCTTTCTCCAAACCTTTTTACCAGTATGGCAACCGTAACTTCTCTAAAAAGCAGGTATACCGCGGCTTCTGGGGCAAATTTGATCAAAGCAGCAATTTTCCCGAAATAGCAGGCAGGCAGATACGCGCTTATTTCGATTTTAAAACAACTGCCAATGAAGCCATCAAAATAAAATTCGCCCTATCGCCGGTAAGCACTGCCGGGGCTCTGCAAAACCTGCGCACGGAAATACCGGGATGGGATTTTGATGCAGTAAAACAAAACGGCCAGGCTTTGTGGGAGAAAGAACTGAGCCGTGTAACCATACAATCGAAAAGCCTGGAAGAGAAACAGAATTTCTATACCGCGATGTATCATGCCATGATCAATCCCACTATTTATATGGATGTGGACGGCAGTTATCGCGGGCTTGATCAGAACAATCACCAGGCTGGCAATTTCACCAACTACACTACTTTTTCTTTATGGGACACCTATCGTGCGCTGCATCCCCTGTTCAATATCATTGAGCCCAAACGCAATGCTGACATGATTCAATCCATGCTTGCACATTTTGCACAAAGTGCAGAGCATATGCTGCCTGTATGGTCTAATTCAGCCAATGAAAACTGGTGTATGACGGGCTATCACAGCGTTGCTGTTATTGCCGATGCTATCGTGAAAGGCAATACCACCGGCTTTGATGCCAATAAAGCACTGGATGCCTGCATCACTTCGGCCAATAACCGCTGGTTCGATGGGCTGGGTTATTATATCGATAAAGGCTATATCCCTGTTGATAAAAACGGTACCGGTGCCTCTACCACGCTGGAATATGCTTTTGATGACTGGAGTATTGCACAGGCAGCCAAAAAACTGAACAGGCAGGATGTGTACAACACCTTTATGAAGCGTTCGCAGAATTTCCGCAATGTATTCGATCCTTCAGTGGGTTTTATGCGCGCCAGGATGAGTGATGGCAGCTTTAAACAGAACTTCGACCCGCTCAGCACTGCCAACCAGGGTTTTATTGAAGGTAATTCATGGAACTACAGCCTGTTTGTGCCGCATGCGCCTGCTGAACTGATAGAAATGATGGGCGGCAAAAAACGCTTTGTACAACACCTTGATTCCTTATTCACCATGGAGCTGCCCGATAAATATTTCGCAGAAACAGAAGACATCACCCGCGATGGCATTATCGGCAATTATGTGCATGGCAATGAACCATCACACCATGTGGCTTACCTGTATAACTGGACCGATGAGCCCTGGAAAACACAGGAGCGCATCCGGATGATCCTGAAAAAAATGTATGCACCACGGCCAGATGGTTTAGGCGGCAATGATGATTGCGGGCAGATGAGCGCCTGGTATATTTTCAGCACACTAGGTTTTTATCCTGTTGCGCCGGGCTCTGACCAATATGCTATCGGAAGCCCAGCCATTGAAAGTGCCAGCCTGCAGCTCGAGAATGGCCACCGGTTCGATATAGAAGTGCGCAACCAGGCAGACGGCAATGTATATATCCAGCAACTGCTGCTGAATGGCCGGCCGCTGAACCGCTTGTTTATTACCCACCAGGAAATACTGGACGGTGGTAAATTGACTTTTGTAATGGGAAATAAACCCAACCGCAAGCTCCATTAAACAACACCCGCTCCAGGATAATAGAACAGAAAGGCCCTTCATCAGGGCCTTTCTGTTTGTATTGTATCCAATACAGTTGATCGTTTCAGCAATGCTTATTCCATTACCGCAGCTTCTTTTGAAGAGGTAATTGCAAAAGCCGGGATCTTTGAAGCAGGTAGCAATGCTACCAATATTAAAAAACAGGATATCCAGAAACCATCTTTCAATGCGCTGTGCTCTGCCACGGCAATGGTTACACCCGCATCCAGTTGCTGGTGATAAACGCGCTGGTGTACAAATGCCAGTACGGCAATGCCCGCTGATCCGCCCACCTGCTGCACCAGGCTGTTCAGCGCAGAGGCCATTGTTACCTGCTCTTTGCTTACCGCATTCACCACTGCAGTGTTCAGCGGGGTTACCAGCAATCCCATACCCAAACCCCGCACACTCATGGCGGTTAAAGCCAGCCATAGCTGGCCATGCAGGTTAAGCACAGAGAACAACAGCATGGAAACGGCCAGCAGCACCAAACCCAGCAAACAAATATTCCGCGGTCCATGCCTGTCTGACCAGGAACCGGAATAAGGCATCAGCAGGGCCATGATCAATGAGCCGGGCAACATAATAAGTCCTGATTCAATTTCTGCATAGCCCATTAGTCCCTGCAATAAAAAAGGCAGCAGGAACAGCCCGCCGTACAAAGCAGCCGATCGTACCACCGTCAGCAGCAGGCAGCTGACCAGGGTGCCATTCTTAAACAGCTTCAGGTTGATGATGGGGTCCTGCTTCTTTGCTTCTATCCGTAAAAACAACCACAACGATGCCAGGGTGATACCGATGGTAAGCAGTATCTCGAACGACAGCAGGCCTATCCGCTCTATCCGTGCAATGCAGTACTGCAGTGATACCAGGAAAAAAGACAGGCATAAAAAACCACTGGTATCAAATTTCACCGGCGTATGTGGTAGCAGCCGTAATTTTTTTAATGTGCGAAACGACAATACCACGGCCAGCACACCAAAAGGCAGGTTAACAAAAAAAATGGAAGGCCAGCCGAACTGCTGTGTCAACACGCCACCGATGGTAGGCCCAAGTGCAGGACCAAATACGGTACCAACACCCCACCAGCCAATAGCCTGTCCTCTTTTTTCCTGTGGAAAAGCAATAGACATAATGGCCATTGCCGTAGGTGTAATAGCACCACCGCCCAATGCCTGGATAACCCTTGCCACAATCAATGTTTGCAGGTTGGCAGATACACCACAGAGCAAAGAGCCGATGGTAAACACAGATAGGCTGATCACATACAGGTTAAAAAAACCGATCCGGTTGCGCATCCAGTTAACCAGGGGCATAAAAATGGAGAAGCTGAGCATATAAGCGGTGATCACCCACTGAATGTCATCGAGCCCGCAGTCAAATTGTGCACGCATGGAAGGCAGTGACACATTAACAATGCTTGAATCCAGTCCAGCCATAAACGTACCGATCATCAGCGTGATGAGCAACGCGGCATTTCCTTTCATCCGTACAGGTTTATTTTTCAGTTGTCAGGCGGCACAAGGCATAAACTTCCAGTGCAGGTTTCTCCTTATACGCCGTTTCACATACCATAAATTTAAGCATCTTCTACAAAAACGGCGGAGCGCTCCCTGGAGTGCTCCGCCGTTTTATTGAAACAATAATTTACAGCTATTGTTTATTCTTTGTTCCTGGAAAAAGAATAAGGATAAGACTGCTCTGCAGTACCGCGGTTACGGTTGGGTGTTGCAGACATATCAAATTGCAGTGACCCGCCTTTCAGTATATCAAAATGGCCGATCCAGTTTTTATCATAGGCAGCATTATTGAATTTTGCCTCTTTCACATACCTGTTTGCTGCATTATTAGCTGGCGCCTGGATGATGAATTTTTTACCGTTTTCCAGGTTGAGCGTCATTTTTTTAAACAATGGCGCCCCCAGTACATATTGATCACTTGCAGGACAAACAGGATAGAAGCCCATGGCAGAAAATACATACCAGGCCGAAGTTTGTCCATTGTCTTCATCACCACAATAACCATCAGGTGTGGCCCTGTACAGCCTGTCCATTACCTCTCTTACCCAGTACTGCGCTTTCCAGGGCTGGCCTGCATAATTATACAGGTAAATCATGTGCTGTATGGGCTGGTTACCATGAGCATACTGCCCCATATTGGCAATCTGCATTTCCCTGATCTCATGAATCACGGTACCATAATAGCTATCGTCAAATACCGGGGGCATGATGAATACAGAATCCAACATTTTTACAAACTGTTCTTTGCCACCCATTAAATCGATCAATCCCTGCATATCGTGAAACACTGACCAGGTATAATGCCAGCTATTGCCTTCGGTAAAAGCATCCCCCCATTTCAGCGGGTTAAAAGGCGACTGGAATTTGCCGTCTTTATTTTTGCCGCGCATCAGTTTGGTTTCTGTGTCGAACAGGTTGCGGTAATTCTGGCTGCGTTTGGCATAGATGTCAATTTCAGATTTGGGTTTGTTCAATGCCTTACCCAGCCTGTAAATGGCATAATCATCATATGCATATTCCAGTGTGCGGGCAGCATTTTCATTAATACCCACATCATAAGGCACATAGCCCAGCTCATTGTAATATTTTACACCCTTGCGTGCAACAGCAGAAATAGGGCCTTCGGTATTCGCATCTTTTACCAATGCTTCATATAATGTGTTGATATCATACCCGCGCAAGCCTTTCAGGTAAGCCTCTGCCACTACCGAAGCGGAGTTGTTGCCTACCATCACATTCCGGTAGCCCGGTGCAGACCATTCAGGCAGGTAACCGCCTTCTTTATAATCGTTGATCAGCCCTTCCTGCATTTCCCTGTTCACAGAAGGGTATACAAGGTTCAGGAACGGATACAATGCACGGAAAGTATCCCAGAACCCAGTGCCTGCATACATATAACCCGGAACTGTTTCACCGGTGTAAGGGCTATAATGTACTATTTTGCCGGAAGCATCTACTTCATACATTTTCAGGGGAAAGAACAGCATTCTGTACAGGCAGGAATAAAAAGTACGCACCTGGTCAATGGTACCACCTTCTACCTGAACACGGGAAAGTGCTTTGTTCCATACATCACGTGCCTTTGCTTTCACGGTTTCAAAATCGCTGTTGCCTATTTCTTTCAGGTTGAGTTCGGCCTGTTCGGCACTGATATAAGAAGAAGCAACGCGTGCGTTCACCTGCTCGCCACGGCGAAGTGTTTTGAATGCCACTACAGCCCCAACATGATCATCCTGCAGCGCGAGCCTGGAAGGTTCAAGCTTGTCGCCGGCCCAGGTATAGTTGGCTGTAAATGGTTTATCGAATACAATAACAAAATAGCTTTTAAAATTTTTGGCTACACCGCCGCTGTTACGGGTAGTGTACCCGATGATTTTATTTTCAGCAGGAATGATCTTGATATAAGACCCCTTATCCAGTGCATCGATCACCACATAGGCGCTGTCTGTTTTAGGAAAAGTAAAACGGAAACGTGCAGCACGGTCAGTAGGTGCAATTTCAGTGGTTACATCATGATCGGCCAGGTAAACACTGTAGTAATAAGGTTTAGCCACTTCTGCTTTATGAGAGAACCAGCTGGCGCGTTCATTTTCTTTAAAGCGCAGTTTACCGGTAACCGGCATCATCACAAACTGGCCATAATCGTTCATCCAGGGTGAGGGCTGATGGGTTTGTTTAAAACCGCGGATCTTATCAGCCGTGTACTGGTAAGCCCAGCCATTGCCCATATTGCCGGTTTGGGGTGTCCATACATTCATGCCCCAGGGCAATGCCACTGCGGGATAAGTGTTCCCGTTAGACATTTCCACTTTCGAATCAGTTCCCATCAGCGGATTAATCCAGTCTACGGGATCTGCAACCTGTGTTACCTGCTGTGCACAGGCCAGTGTGCCTCCCGTTGCAATTGCCAGTAATAAAGAAGCTATTTTTTTCATGTTTGTGGTAATTGGACTGCTAATATAAGCGTCTAAATCGTTTTTGCAAATAATTAAAAAACCAGGTTACACTGATCCCCTTGAAATAAGCGCTGCGGGTAGCTGGATATGCCGGTTAGTGGGTTTCTGGCCGGTGTGCTTGCCCAATTCGGTCATCAGCAGCTGGATAGCTGTTTTTGCGATCTGCTCAATGGGTTGCTGTATGATGGTGATGCCTTCGGGGTAAAGCCTGAAAATATCGTGATCATCAAAACACATCATCGCGATATCATCGGGCATATGCAAACCGGCTTTGGCAATACTTTCCAGCCCCAGTATACCCAGGTAGTTGGTAGCAAAAAACACGGCATCCAGTTCTTTGTGTTTGCGGATAAAAGCGCTGATGGCTTCTACGGCCACGGCTCTTTCATAATGATAAGGCAGCTCCAGCACATATTCAGGCTGAAATTTAATGCGGTGTTTTTTCAGCACATTGGTATAAGCCTCCAGGCGCTGCTGTATCTGCACCAGCTCGAGGTTGATGGTAACAAAGCCGATTTTCCGGTAACCTTTATTAAACAGGTACTCCACCCCTTCTGAAACACCCTTATAGTTGTCTACCATTACATAAGGCACGTCAATATCAGGCAGGTAACGGTCCATCAGTACCACGGGCTTACGCAGCTTCATCAGGTTGGCGATATCGTTTTCCATACCTGATGCCGGTGTAATCAGGTAACCGTCTACCTGGTGCTGGGTGAGCATGCGCAGCAGTTCCTGTCCTTTCCGGGGGTCATTTTCAGTGCTGCAATACACCACCTTGTAACCAAACTGTTCAGCCTCTGTTTCGATGATCTTGGCCAGCGTGGCAAAAAAATAGTTGGAGATATCTTCTACCAGCAAACCCAGTATACGGCTTTGACCGGTACGCAGGCTTACAGCCACCTGGTTGGGTGTGTAGCCATTCTGTTTGGCCACCTGCATTACCCTGTCGGCCACCGATTGGGTGATACGCATGGCCTTTGCCTTTCCATTCAGTACAAATGAAACAGTGGAAGGGGAAACCCCGGCCATTTTTGCAATATCTTTTAAAGAGACTTTCTTCATAAGCGCCAGATAAGATTCATCGAATATAGGGTTTGTTTCTAAATAGTTAACATCCCGCCGCCTATTTATAGCCTTTCCGGGCCGGCGCTGCCATACAACCGATAGATAATTGTACAATTGACAAATATGCCAGGGTTGTATTTTACCACCTGCCGCAGCAAATAGCCTGCAAACAACAAAGGGGCCGCCTTTCCAGGCGACCCCTTAGGCCTTTTAAACGGTCGCTATGAAATGCGACGGTAAATCATTCCGCTATCTGTTCCTGCTATTGATAACCGGGGTTTTGTTTCAAATTGGGGTTAAGCACGATCTGCCTGTTGGGAATCGGTAGCAGCTCTTTGTTCTTGTCGTTGGTTGGCACATGATCCCACCAGGAAGTATTTACAAATTTATCAAAACGGATAAGGTCCTGCCTGCGGAAGCCTTCAAAAATAAATTCCCGTCCTCTTTCTTTCAGCAGTTCATCCATGGTTAAAGTAGCAGAGGTGTAAGCTTCTGCGGGCCAGTCTGATGCGCTGAACGATCTTTTCTTACAGGCATTGATCAAATCAACAGCTTCCTGGCTGGCGCTTCCGCCGTTCTTACGCATCAGCGCTTCTGCTTTGGCAAAATACACCCAGGTAAGGCGATAAAGTGCCCAGTCAACAGCCTGGTAATTATCGGCATCAGTGGTTACACCCAGTTTATATTTATTAAACCTTACACCGCTGTTCTCTTCACCCTGTGTCATGTCTGAAGGCAGTGAATTAGGATCCTGCCCCGGTTGCAGCGACCTGTTTTTCCGTACATTATCTACAAACACCAGGGGAAGCCCGCGGTATTCCCTGCTATCATCACCAGTTACGGGAACGCCTACACCTGTGGCCGGGTCAATGGTGCCATACATGTATTGAGGCCCGATCAGGAACCATTCTTTTTTCCGCTTGTCATTGTCTTTATAAAAACCATTGTATACACCGGGTATAACAATTACGCCATTGTTGCCTGTACGGGTAGAACCATTGATGAACTTCTGTTTGAAATGATAGAAGTCGCCCGGCCATTGCGGTGCTGAGGCACCTTTTGGTGGATCGTACGTAATGGAAAGAATGATCTCGTTTGATTTTTTGCTGTTCCTGGGGCTGTAAGTAGAAACAATGTCCTGGTCAAGTGCCATTGTTCCGTTCTGTGCACCTGCCTGTCCTGATATCAGTTTATCACAGGCGGCAATACAATCGTCCCACCTGGCAGTACCAGTCCATTTCTCAGCATTGAGGTATAATTCCACCAGCATGGCATAAGCACCCGCTTTGCTCATACGGCCAATCATGGTAGAAGACAGGTTAGGCACTTTGTCGATATTCGCTTTAATATCTTGCTCTAAAAACTGAAACACTTCTTTGCGTGATTTGGTGGGAATATTTTCTTCCCCAACCTTGGTGGCAATAGGTACATTGCCCCAGAGGTCCATAATTTTCAGCAGGGTAAAATCTCTGAACAGTTTCAGTTCTCCAACATAAGCATCTTTTTCCTGTTGCGTAATGCCCATCTGTGCGAGACTGCGTTTATCCAGGTTTTCAATAGGCTGGTTACATAAACCAAGTCCCCACCACATCAAACGCCAGGGCTCCCAGGAAGCATCATCATCATTGGTCCATTGATGGTAATGATCTCTGATCCATTTACCGCCATCCTGGCCATCTTTTCCTTTTACCGGCCATGCCAGCTGGTCGGCAGAAAGTTCGCTTACCCGCCACCATCCATTCTGCCCGGGTGTTGTCCAGGCATTGGCATGCGTATAAGGACGTAATACAGCAGAGAGCACTTCGCCTTTGCTGTTGTAGTAGTTTTCGGCCACATACCGGCTGTATATTTTTTCATCCAGTTTGGTACAGGCACCGGCCACACTTACTGCAGCGGCCAACAGGGTATATTGAGCAAATTTTTTCATGTAATCGCTTTTATGTTTTAATTAAAATCCAACGTTTAAACCCACGAGGAAAGACCTGGTTCTTGGATAAGGGCTTCTGGTATCCATACCGGGGGCTTTTGTTTGATCGTTGGAGAACACATCGCTGATATAATCAGGGTCGTTGCCTTTGTACTTGGTAATAGTAGCCAGGTTTTGTCCTGATACATATACACGCAGGTTCCTGATATAATTTGTTTTCAGTCTGAAATTGTAACTCAGGGTTACTTCATCCAGTTTTACATAATCGCCTTTTTCCAGATAATAATCAGAGTACTGGTAAGTATCGTTCAGCTTGGCATTTTTGGTGAAAGTGCTTTTCAGTACATTACCTGGCAATGCTGTTTTGGTGGCATAGCCCATATCCATCACATTGAGAATGCTGTAACCGAACTTGCCTCTTAAAAATACGCGCAGGTCGAAATTTTTATAGCTGAACGTGTTGTTCCAGGAAGCATAATATTTGGGTATACCATTACCCAGTACTGCAAGGTCGGTGGTTTTGGGATCGTTGGATGTATTGATCTGGTTAAACGGAACGCTTTTGCCATCGCGTGTATAAAACAGCCAACTGCCATTGTCTGCAAAACCGGCAAAACGTTTTCCATAAAAATTGCCGATCACATCCCCTTCTGCAATACGTATTGCCCTGCCTAACGCACCGGCACCCGGGATATCGCCAAAATACTGCGGACTGCCCCTAAATCCTATATCGTTAAATTTGGTGAGTTTGCTGGTTGCATGACTGGCAGTGAAATCTATGCTCCACCTGAAATCTTTTTTCTGCACAGCAATAGCGCTCAGTGTCAGCTCAATACCGTTGTTGGCAATGGTGCCCACATTGGCGTAAACGGTTTCCCTTACATAAGCAGGCAACTGTGTATCAAAAGTGCCCAGCAGGTCAACGGTATTGCGGCGATATACATCGATGCTACCGCTTATCCTGTTTTTGAGCACAGCGAAGTCAAGACCAAAGTTCAGCTCGCGTTTTTTCTCCCATCTCAAATTGGGATTGGGGTTGCGGTCGGGGCCATAAGTTTGACGCCATACGCCATCAGGATACAGATAGGTGTTACCTGTAGACAACGTGGTCAGGGATGCATAGTTGGCAAAGCCGGAGTTACCGGTAATACCATATCCCACACGCAGTTTCAGGTTATTAACAAACCGGATATCATTCATGAAATTTTCACGGGTGATGTTCCAGCCCGCAGAGATGGCCGGAAAATTACCCCATTTGTTATTCGCACCGAACCTGGAAGATCCTTCGTGACGGAAGATGAGGTTTAAAATATACCTGTCGTTGTAAACATAATTCACCCTTCCGAAAAATGCGATCAGGGTATTGTCCTGTTTTTCGCTGCCCATACTGGCCCTGGTTACGGCAGTTGAGTTAAGGCCTGTTCCGGCACCGAGGTTATCTTCATGAAAAATATCGTTCAGAAAACCATTGTTGGCTGCATTAAAAGTTTCCCATACGTTGTACTGGTAACTATAACCTACCACACCCGATACAGTGTGTTTTTTGAAATTACCGGCATATTCCAGTGTGGGTTCAAATGCATAGTTGTTTTCTGTACGTTCGCTTTTATATGCATAACCACCGCCCTGGTAGTCGTAAACGGAAGAGCGTGAAGCCAGCAGGCGGTACTGGTTATCAACATAAGCATCCCGTTGCAGTGATCCGAAAGCAGATGCTTTCAGCCCTTTGATGATCTCCAGTGATATTTTACCATCGAGTGAGCTGGTTTGCTGCGAACGTTTGTAGGTTTCCTGGTTAAGCCTGGCTACCTGGTTTGCGGTGGTGGCATCTTCGAGGTAAGTACCATCGGCTTTGTAAATAGGCTGAGTGGGGTTACGTGTAAGTGCGGTTTCCCAGTTAATATCATTGCCCAGCATGTTGGCATTGTTGTAATTGGTGGCCGCATCCACCTGTGCGCTCAATTTATTGTTCAGTCCGCGCTGGTTAAAACTAAGCCTGCCGCCATAGTTTTTACGGCCGCTTTGGTTGGCCATGCCCTGCAGGTCCTGGTAAAACAAACTGCCGCGGTACGAGCTGCTGGGTCCGCCACCGGAAAGTGCAAGATTATGGTACTGCGTGAGGTTGCTGCGGTTGAGCAACGCTGCGTACATATCATCAGAAGAACCCTGATCGTACTGCTGGCCGATAGTGCCTTTGGCAATTTGCTCGCGGTATTCGGCAGCTGTTAAAAAATCAGGCCGCTGGGAGAGGTATTCTTTTCTGAAATAAGTGGAATAATCAAAGCGGCCTGGCCCTGATTTCCCTTTTTTAGTGGTGATCAGAATTACACCACCATTGGCACGTGTACCGTAGATGGCAGCAGCAGAACCATCTTTGAGTACATCGATAGAAGCAATATCATCCTGCTGCAGCAGGTCAAGGTTGCCACCGGGTATACCATCAATTACAATCAGCGGTGAATTGCTGCCCTGTAATGAAGTAGCACCTCTTAAAATAATAGACACACCAGAGTTGGGGTTATTACTGGTACGGGTAATGGTGAGGCCGGCCACCTTGCCCTGGATAAGATCCATTGCGTTACGTGCACCACTTTGCCTGAACTCTTCAGGTTTTACAGAAGAAACGGCAGAAGTCACTTCCTTTCTTTTCAGTGTTCCATAACCTACCACTACCACATCATCCAGTGATTTGTCATCTGTTTCGAGAGAAACGTCCAGTTCAGTGGATGCGCCGATCTCCACTTCTTTTGTTTTGTGTCCAACATAACTGAACACCAGTTTTTTGGTACCCTCGGGCACCCTGATGCTGAAGCTGCCATCAGCACCGGTAAAAACGCCCTGTTGCGAACCAGGCACCTGTACGGTAACACCAGGTAATGGCTCATTGGTTTTTTCTGCAACAACTTTTCCGGTAATCGTGTGTAACGGTTTTCCAATAGTGGTACGTGTTTGGGCTAACACAGGGAGGGAGAGCACTAGCAATAACAAGCATTGCAAAACAGCCCGCGTTTTGCAAACGTGCATTCGTTGCATAAGCAATCAGTTTTTAGTTAAAGTTTTTCAGCTAAATCAATTTAGCTATTTCTGCAACAAATTACGGACTAAATCGGTTTATCTGATGCGTTTTTGCGCATATATTTTTATTTCACACAAAAATAATCCCTGGCTGTTGCTGAGGGCATTGCAATAACCGGCAAACCACCCGGCAGGTCACCCATAAAACATAAAAAAGCCCGGCAGCAAGCTGCCGGGTCTTTTTATGTTGAGACATTTAAATATTAAACCACTGGTCATGTCTGGTTCTCATCCACCTCTTTACTACCAGCCGGGATTTTGTGTGAGCTTTTTGTTGTTGTTGATTTCACGGGTAGGAACACCAAACAACAGGTATTTCTCGCTCAGCACCGGGCCATAGGTAAAGGTGAAACCCACAAAATTATCAAACCTGTTCTGTGCAGTATTGTACACCTTACGGGTACGTACCATATCGAACCAGGTCTTGTTTTCAAAGGGCAGTTCATGATAACGCTCGCGCCATACCGCTTCCCTGAACTGCTGCTGGTTAAGACCAGACAAGGCAGGCAATAATGCTCTTTTGCGAACCAGGTTGACCGCATCATATGCATCCTGTGTAGGACCGCCATTGGCTTCATTCAGCGCTTCTGCATAATTGAACAATACTTCAGGATAGCGCATAATGGTCCAGTTCTCATCGCTCTGCGGGCTGGAGTTCAGGGCCGCTGCACTATCGAAATATTTATACAGGTAAGGTGCGCCAAAATTCACGGTATCGTGCGGCGCTTTTACTGCAGGGTACTTGGTATAGTAAAACTGGCGCTCCTGTGTGCGCTTGTCACCTGCTTCATAAGAAGCAAAGAAAGACGCTGTAGGCCGCAGCAAACCATACTCATCACTGAAATTGGTGGTCCCTTTCTGGCGTGGTACCATATACGCACAAAGCGTACTGGTGATATTGGCACCTACCAGGTAATTGCTCTGGAAAATAAACTCACCCTGGTTTTTGAAAGCCGGGTCGTGCAGTTTATTATAATTGTCGAACAGGGTATAGAAATTGCCTTTTACTACTTCGCCTGCTTTATCTGCTGCTTTCTTATAATACGCTGCACCTTTGTTCAGCGGGTAACCGGCCATGGTGAGGTATACTGTGGACAGCAATGATTTTACCGCGCCAAGTGATGCACGCCCGGTAGCATCTGTATTGGGTAAACCCAGTGTTTCTGCCGTGGTAAGGTCTGTTACAATCAAATTGTAAATAGAATCGGCAGCGCTGCGGGGCAATGCCAGGTTCGGATCATTGGGGCCGGTAACAGGCTCTACCTGGTAAGGTACATCGCCAAACAGGCGAACCAGGTAAAAATAATTGAGCGCCCGCATAAACCGCGCTTCGCCCAGGTACTGGTTCTTCGTGGTGGCATCCATGTTCACCGCCGGGATGCGTTTGATAGCCAGGTTGGCATTGGCAATGGCTTTATAACAGTTCTGCCACCATTTATAGAAATAATTGTTGTCACTGCTGGATGTGAGGTTGCGCAATGTACCGTTCCACTGGCTCTGTGCGGCTTCAGGCGCTTCTGATAAACCGGTGGGATATTCCAGCATCAGGAAGGGGCTTTCGCCGTAAGTGCCGGCCCCATCGGTGATAAACCGGATATCAGCATATAATTCATTGATCGCAGCCTGTGCCTGCTGGGCACTAGTGAAATACTGATCCTGGGTAAAGTTGGAAGGATTTTTTTCCTCCAGGAATTTTTTACACCCTGCACCGGATATCAGTACCGATGCCAGGGCAATGTATTGAAGTGTGCGTTTCATTTCTTTTCTTTTTTTGGTGATGGCTGTTCTGCGCACCGGCGCAGGTCAAGCTGTTTCCCTTTGTTTTAGAAGCCTACATTTAAACCAAACATAAAAGTCCTGGGTTTGGGATAATCGAAGAAAGTGATGCCCTGTGAGAATGGCTGGCCAGGGTAAGTACTTACTTCGGGATCGTATCCTGTATACTTGGTAGACAGGAAGAAATTCTGCACAGAAGCATACACACGCAGCCTGCTCAACTTCATCTTATCGGTGATACGCCTGGGGAAAGTATAACCCAGCAACAGGTTTTTACCGCGGATGAAAGAACCATCTTCTATCATATGGCTGTCTACATTGGTTGTATAACCAGCTTTGGCAGGTCTGTTCTGCGCAATCATTGTATTCTGGTTAGTGGGTGTCCATCCGTTCAGCACCGTAGCATAGCTGTTGGCCTGTCCGGTGCGGTCTTCACCGGAATGGCGGGTCAGGTTCAGCACATCATTGCCATAGGAATACTGCAGCTCTACGGTTAAATCAAAGTTCTTGTAAGCAAATGTGTTCAGGAAAGTACCATAACCATCAGGCAGGCCTTTACCAATGATCACACGGTCGGCATCATTGATCTGTCCGTCACCGTTTACATCTTTGTGTTTAACATCACCGGGTCTTGCATTGTATTTGGCAGCCTGTGTTGCATCTGCTGTGCTCCAGGTACCTTCACGCACCAGGCCGTAGAAAGAGCCCACAGACTGGCCTACACGCAGGATATTGGTATTAGACAGAAAATAAGGATCGGGGAAGATATCATCATTGGATGAACCCAGTTTCAGCACCTTGTTCTTATTGAGGGCAATATTGAAGGTGGTGCTCCAGGTGAAATCTTTCGACTGGATGTTCACTGTGTTCAATGTGATCTCTATACCCTTGTTCTCCATATCGCCGATGTTTTTATACACGCTCTGGTAACCGCTGGCAGAAGGTACAGGTACATTCAGCAGCATATCGGTGGTTTTCTTATAATAAATATCGGCGTCGATATTGATACGGTTTTTAAACAAGCCCAGTTCTACACCTGCATCAAACTGTGCGGTTTTCTCCCATTTCAAACCAGGATTGGCCAATGTGCTGATACCGATACCCGGTGCACGCTGGCCGCCGATCACTGCGGTGCTGGATGCCAGTGAAGCCAGTGACTGGTAAGTGGATATTTCAGAGTTACCGATCAAACCATAACTGGTACGCAGTTTCAGGTTAGAAATGGTGCGGTTGTTCTTCAGGAAATTTTCATCTGAGGCCTTCCAGGCAAAAGCGCCTGAAGGGAAGAAACCATATTTATTGTCTTTACCGAATTTGGAAGAACCATCCACACGGCCTGTTACGGTGAACAGGTATTTGTTGGCGATGCTATAGTTCACGCGGCCGAAATAAGAATTCATTGCCCAGGTATAGGCATTGGATTCAGGGTTTTCAGGGCGGGCACCTGCTCCCAGGTTGTTCCATCCGTAAAAATCATCGGTAAAGCCCTGTGCACCGGCTTTGCTGTAGAAATAATTGTATTTCTGCCAGCTCAAGCCCAGCAAGGCATTCAGGCTCTGGTTGCTGGCGATCTTTTTGTCGTAAGTGAGGTAGTTTTCAAACTGCCAGTAATTATTGCGTGTATTTTTGATCCAGGCTTCACCTTGTTGATCGGCACTCAGGTTACGCAGTGTACGGCCTGAATAAAAATCTTCCTGGATATTGTCCACATCAAAACCGATGCTCGAGCGCAGCTGCAGGCCGGGCGCCAGGTTCAGGTTGGCGTACACATTACCCAGTGTGGTTTGTGTTTTGTATACGTCTTTCCTGTTGCGGGCAATATCCACGGGGTTGGCACCACCTTCCATGTCAGGATAAAAATAATTGCTGCCCATGGTACCATCGGGCCATTGAACCGGAACCAGCGGCAGTGTTTCAATCATCATACGGGTAACATTCAAACCACCATCCCCATCGCCGATCACGCGGTAATCTTCCACATGGTTCATGGTAAGGGTACCCCCTACTTTCAACCAGTCTTTGAGCTGGCTGTCGAATACAAAACGGGCAGAGTATCTTTTCAGTTTACTCTCGATGATGATACCATTTTCATCAGCATAGTTCAGGAACAGGCCATAGGTTGATTTTTCATTACCACCTGTAAATGCCAGGTTCTGGTTATGAGAGAAAGCGGTACGTGTTGCTTCTTTCTGCCAGTCAGTATTATACAAGGGTTTGCCATTGGCATCAAAGAAACGGGGGTCATTGCGGTTCTTTAGGAAATTCTGGTGGTTTTTGTACGCCCCGTTGGCAAAACCGGCAGGATCGTATTTTTTCAGGATGCTGTCGGCATAAGAATTTTCTTCCACCTGCAAAAACTGCTCAGAATTCAGCACTTTCAGTTCTTTTGGCAGTTTGCTCAGGCTGTAATAAGAATCGTAGCTAACCTGTGCATTGCCTTTTTTACCACGTTTGGTGGTAACCATAATTACACCATTGGCGCCACGTGCACCATAGATAGCGGTAGCGGAGGCATCTTTCAGTACGTCGATGCTTTCGATATCGTTCGGGTTGAGGTAATTGATATTGCCTACGCCAATAACACCATCCACCACATACAGCGGGCCATTGGCGGCATTCACAGAAGTATAGCCGCGGATGCGTACATTGGTTTGACCACCCGGGCGGCCAGAGTTGGTAGATACGCTTACACCGGCAGAGCGGCCTGCAAGCATTTGTTCAACATTGGTGGCGGGGCGTTGCTGCAGGTCCTGGCTTTTTACCGAAGCCACTGCACCTGTTACATCCGATTTGCGGCGGGTACCATACCCTACCACGACCACATCTTCCAGTGTATTTTTTCCGGCGCCTTTCAGTGTAACAGTAAATGAAGACTGGTCGCCAACAGGCAGCTCCTGCATTTCAAATCCTGTGTAACTGATAACAAGAATAGCGTTACCGGAAGGAACAGCAATACTGAAATTGCCGCTTTCATCTGTAACCACGCCTTTCGACGTTCCTTTAATTTGTACGGAAGCTCCCTGAAGCGGGGTGTTGTCTTTTCCATCTGTTACCTTACCGGTAACAGTGCGGCTCTGTGCAAACGAACAGTAAGATACAAGCAACAGCAAGATCCACTGTAACAAGGCTTTTTGCAGCCATGTGCATTTCTGTTTCATAGACAAGTTGTGATTTTGTGGTTTTCATTTATCATAAGGCCTGTTATCCATACTGGCAAAGCAGTAGCTTCCGGTGGTATACAATGGTTGTACACTACCGGCCAATATCCGGACTATACATTTTGCAGGGATTAGGTTTAAAACGATTTAGCAAAGACAGGAAAATAAGCAGCCCCATAGTCAACGGCAAGCAGACTATTTTTCACATCTTTTTGATTTCAGATGTCAAAAAAAGGAAAAAAAGTAACACGCGCAAAACTTTGCCGGCAATTCAGGCAAATAACTGCAAAAAATTGCCGGGTTTATCGCATTGCTTTGCTGTTATCGCGAACTACCTGGTAAATAGAACAGGTACAAAAGATCGATGAAATTATTTTTTCAAACCCGCAGCAGCTGTTTTATTCTTCGCCAGTGTTGATCCACGCACCACCAGCCTGGGCTGCAGGTGTTGCTTGCGCTCTTCGGGAGGTATGGCAGGTCGTTTTCCCAAACCAGCCATCAGCAATGCGATAGCAGACTGGGCAATGGCTTCTATAGGCTGCTGTATAATAGTGATACCACCCGGGTAAAGGCGGAAAATATCGTGGTCATCAAAACAAACCATAGCAAGATGCCCCGGGATAGATAATTTTAAATGACTGATGGCTTCCAGCCCCATTACACCTAAATAGTTGGTGGCAAAAAATATGGCATCAATACCTTTACAGGATTGTATAAATGCCGCAATACTGTTGATGGAAGCAGCTTTATCGCCATTATAGGGCAGCTTCAACACCCAGTTGCCCTGCAGTTTTATTTTGTGCTGCTTCAGTGCATCTGCATATCCCCTGTTGCGTTCTTCTATTTGTACCAGGTCAAGGTCTACAGTTACCCAGGCAATTTTTTTGTACCCCTGCTCCAGCAGGTGGTTCATACCTTCCAGCACACCGGTATAACTGTTCACCAGCACATGAGGCACTTCCATGCCGGGAAAATAACTATCTATCAGTACTACGGGTTTAACAGCCATTACCTGTTGTACATCCTGCTCCATACCGGCGGCCGGTGTAATCAGGTAGCCATCCAACTGGCGCTGCGATAAAAGACGCACCAGCTCGCTCCCCCTGTTGCCATCGTTCTCAGTACTGCAGTACACTACTTTGTAGCCATAGGCCTCCGCTTCATCTTCAATGATCCTGGCCAGTGATGCAAAAAAATTACCTGCAATACTTTCCACTATCAATCCGAGTATTTTGGTTTGTCCCGTACGAAGGCTCACTGCGATCTGGTTGGGATAATAACCGGCTTTTTTGGCAGCTGCGGTTATTTTATCTGCCACGATCTGGCTGATGCGCATTTCTTTAGCTTTCCCATTCAATACAAAGGACACTGTGGAAGGCGATGCGCCTACCATTTTTGCAATATCTTTTAAAGACACCCGTTTCATCCGTTCAGATTTGTTTAGCCATAGCCGGCAAGCATCGCGCTGCAAAAAACAGGCTGCAAAAAATTTCAGCTGCGCGGTTTAGCCTAAAGCAGGTAATTGAATAACTTTTAACAGCAATAGATGCTGCCAGGTTCATGCCGGTTGGAATATAAGGTAAAATCATGAATTACCGGGTAAGCCGTTTTAAAAATTTATGTGCTGCCGCATAGTTTGCTGTTATGCGAAAGCTTTTTTGCCGGAATATGCTGTATTAGGCAAGGGCCATGCGCTGTTGCCGTAAGCCAGTGCCGGCATTGCTCAGAGGCATTTGCGCAACACAGATACGGCTTCCTGCTGCTCCTGCCTGTTGAGAGAGGCAAAGCCCATGCGCAGGGCATTCAGGTTATTGCCATCGGTATTGTACACGGCCCCATTCCCCATCGTTAACCCATAGGCTGCAGCTTTGGATGCAACAGATGTAAGCGGATATTTTTTCTTAAAAGACACCCAAACAGCCATACCACCTGCAGGCCGGTGAAAATTAATTGCGTCACCCAGCTGCGTTTCGAGCAAATTGCAAAACAGATCGCGCCGCTCATGGTAAATTTTATTTGCTTTTTTTATGTGCCGTTCAATAACGCCGTTCTGCAATAATACCGCAAGTGTTTCTTCGGAGAGATGGTCGCCACGTAGATCCATCAGGCGCCGCAAGGCAGCAGTCTGCGAAATAAAAGACCCCGCACCCACAATAAAACCTGTACGTATGCCCAGCCCCAGCGATTTGGTAAAGGAGCCGATATACAACACATTACCCCGGTGATCCGCACTGGCCAATGGTAGCATGGGTGCATTGCTGTAGTGAAAATCATAGTCATAATCATCTTCTATCACGGCGATATTATGCCTGCGGATGATTTCCAGTAACCGCATCCTCCGTTCGGCGCTCAATGTTACAGTTGTGGGGTGATGATGGTGTGGAATAACATACAACAGCCTGATCTTTTTTCTGCGGCAGATCTTTTCTACCTGGTCAACATCTATCCCCTCCTGGTCTGCAGGCGCCCTTACCAGCCTGGCACCCAGCTGGCGGAAACACAGGTCGGCATAAAAATAATTCGGTGATGCCGTCAACACCTGGTCACCTGGCCGCAACAGCATGGTTGCCGCCAGGTATATACTCATCTGCGCCCCGCGGGTAACCACAATATTGTCTGTAGTAATGTTCAGTCCACGGCTGTCGTTCAGGTAATCTACCGTTGCTTTACGTAAAGGATCCTGTCCCTTCGGATGCCCATACATCAGCCATTTATAAGCCTGCGGATCCTGCACCAGGTTTTTACTTTCTTTTACCCAGGCATCCAGCGGCGCCAGCCTTGCATCGGGAAATCCGTCATTGATGATCAAACGCTGCCGGTTATGCAGGTTGAAAGGTGGCAGGGGTACAACATTCTCAAATGTAAAACCGGGCTCTTGCCCATATGGTGATACAACAGGCTGGAATGAACGGGGACGGATGCTGGGCAGGTTGGCAGCCACCATCACAGCTTTGCGTGGTATCGCTGAAATCCAATCCTGGCTGAACAGCTCCTCATAAGCCGCCACCACTGTTTTGCGGTGCAGGTTTAACTGTGTAGCCAGCACACGGCTACCCGGCAAAAAACTGCCGGGTTTTAATACGCCTGCCTGTATCAGCCCGATAAGCTGGTTGGCTATTTGCTGGTACACAGCGACCTTTGATTCTTTGTCTACACGGATCAGCGTTTCAAACGGCAACATGCTGGACATACTGGACTACTTATTGTTTAAAAACTGGACTACTAAGATAGTCCAAAACGTATTTAGTTTTGTGTCATCATTCCCGGCCGGGCGATATAACCAGCTAACCGGGTTTAAGCAGTAATGAGCAAGCTGCTTTGTTTACGGGGAAACAGGCATTTTCCTAACAGGACCTCTTATGTGCATCAGATGCCTGTTCCCAGTAAATGCATTTAACAGAAAAAAATCAACAGATGAAACAACTTATTCAATTATTTACAAGAGCCGCAGCAGGCATCAGCTTCCTGGTGCCGGGGCTGGACCGTTTTGGTGTATGGGGCCCCAATGGCGCCCCGGGTGTCAGCTGGGGCGACTGGCAGCATTTTATGAATTATGCACGCAAACTATTATTCTTTCTCCCCTATTCTATTGCAGAAGTGGCTGCATTTATGGCATCGATGGGAGAGATCCTGTTTGGCCTGTTGTTGCTTATCGGCTGGAAAATACGCCTCACTGCATTGGGTGCCGGTTTTCTGCTACTGAGTTTTGCCTTGTGTATGTGGATGGCCTTGGGTATTGTAGCGCCGCTGGGCTATTCGGTTTTCACTGCCAGTGGGGCCTGCTTCCTGCTGTCTACTTACCCTTCATACCGCTGGAGCCTGGATGCCTGGATAGCCCGCAGTACACCTGCCTTGCAGCCTGCAGCCAATTGATCATGTTTTAGCATGTTTTATTGATAAAAAAGAAAAGGATATATTATGGAAAACAGGATCAGTATTCCCGAAGTTCAGCCGGAAGCGTATAGCGCAATGCTCACCCTGGAAAAATACCTGGACAACTCGAACATTCCGCCGCTGCACAAATCGTTGATCAAAATAAGAGCATCGCAGATCAATGCCTGCGCCTTCTGTATCAATATGCACACACAGGAGGCCCACAAACATGGGGAAACAGCGCAGCGTATTTACCTGTTGAATGCCTGGCGCGAATCGCCGCAGTTTTCTGAAGAAGAACGGATCATCCTGGCGCTGACAGAAGAAATCACCCTGGTACACCAGAAGGGATTAACAGATGAAACCTACCAGAAAGCCATCAGCCGTTTCGGGCAGGAACGCACTGCGCAGCTGATCATGACGGTGGTTACCATCAATGCCTGGAACAGGATATGTGTTGCCACGCTGCGCCAGCCGGAATAAACCGGGATCGTTTATTTATAACCAATATATCATGCATTCAATAAGCATTTCCACCCCAACCATTATCCAGGCTTTAACTGATGAAGATATACTTGCCTGCCGCGATGTTGTTTTCCTGTTGAGACCGCACCTGAAAAATGAACAAACCTACCTGCAGCAGGTAAAACAAATGATGGAAGAAGAGCATTACCGGATCATCTATATCCCCAAACCGGCAACAGCAGGCCGTACTGCTGCAGCATTCGCCGGCTACCGTTATATGCAAAAGCTGCACACCGGCAAGGTGATCTATATCGACGACCTTGCCACCTTGCCGGCACACCGCGGCAAGGGGTATGGGTCGGTGCTGCTGAATTATATTCACGCACTTGCGCGCAGGGAAGGTTTGAATGCAGTACAGCTCGATTCGGGCTACGACCGCAATGATGCACACCGTTTATACCTGGATCATGGGTACAAACTGGCAGCACATCATTTCACCTGTCACCTGTAAAAAAGTACAGGGCTTTATAGTCTGGGACTGGCCGGGGTAAATATTTTCTGTTAGGGCTGCTTCTTCAGCTCCACATCTACCAGCACAGGAAAATGATCAGAAGGGTATTTGCCATGGTAACTGTCGGTTAGTATACCATAACGGTTCACACCAAACTGGCTGCTGATAAAAACATGATCAATAATTTCGTCGCTGGCCAGGTTTTGTCCAAAAGCATTGAAGCTGCCGTTATTGGCATAAGGCCGCTGAACTTCATTGTACGCATCTTTCAGTATCTCTGATTCTGCAACAGCTTTATACCATTGCGATTCGTGACCGCCATTGAAATCGCCGGTTAGAATAACGGGATTGATACCGGCTATGTCTTTGATACGCTGCAATATCAGCTTGCTGCTTTCCTGCCTGGCTTTTACGCCCTGGTGGTCATAATGCACATTAAAAAAATAAAATGCAACACCCGAATGGCGGTCTTTCAGTTTCACCCAGGAGCATATACGGTTACAGCAGGTAGCATCCCAGCCAAGTGAAGGTTTTTCCGGTGTTTCAGACAGCCAGAAATCACCTTTCTGTACCAGGGCAAATTTGTCTTTCCGGAAAAAAATGGCAGAATGTTCCCCCTTGTCTTTTCCATCATCTCTCCCCCGGCCATAGTAACTGAATTCAGGCAAAGCACTGCTGAGATCATCCAGCTGGTTCTTCAAACCTTCCTGTGTACCAAAAATATCAAAGCGGTGAAACCTTACCAGGGAGGCGATTACCGGTGCGCGGTTAACCCAGCGGTTACCGGTATCTCGGGGATTATCATAACGGAGATTGTATGTACCCATTGTGTATTGCTGTGCCTGCGAAACAAAAGCAACTGCAAACAGCAGCAGGGTTAAGAAAGTAAACCTGTATTTCATCTGTTCGTGTTTATAAATAAAATAAGAGCCGGCTGAACAAGCACTGCCGGGCAATCAACTGGTCTTTAAAAATACATGCTGGCCAGGAAATCCGCTTTTTTATTTCTGCAAAAGCATTTTCCAAACAGCAAAACCAGTTATGGATTTTCGCTGCACAAGTTAGTGCCTGTTGCGCTGTTAAAATGAACAGATTGTTACAGGCTGGTGGTTGAGGTTTCCCGGGGTGTATTCGCTTCATATGCACTGCAGCCTGTTAGCTTGCTCATGCTGGGCAGGCCGTTGCGCGCCATTTCTTTTTCACCCCAGTTGCGCAGCAGGGTGATAAATGGGATCAGTTCACGGCCTGTTTCTGTAAGTGCATATTCCACTCTTGGCGGCACTTCAAGGTATACATGCCTGCTTACCAGCTGGTCATCTTCCAGCTCACGCAATGCCTGGGTAAGCATTTTGGGTGTAACACCGGTAATGCACCTGCGCAATGCCCCGTAGCGCATGGCCGCTTCGCCCAGATGCCAGAGGATACGCCCTTTGTATTTACCACCAATGCGCTGGAATGCATAATCAACCGAGCATTGCGGCAATGCAGCAGGCTCTGCTATCTTCAACATTTGCAAAATTTTATTGTACTGAAAATCAATAATAGTATCTTTTTAGTATGTAGATTACCATTGAGTACATACTTGTTTCAAAGATACCGCTCCTTTTAGATTTGTACCATAAAACAGTTTTTATGAAAGCAATACAACTGAAAGGAACAGGCATTGAACATTTAACAAGCGTTGATCTGCCACAGCCTGAACCAGGCCCCGGCGAAGTAATGGTAAAAGTAGCGGCGGTTTCGCTTAACGCGCTCGATTTGTTTTATGCAAAGGGATTGTATAAATCAACCAGGCCTCTGCCCGTGATCGCCGTAGCCGATGGCGCAGGAACGGTAGTGGCAACCGGCAGTGGCGTTACCGAATGGAAGCCGGGCGACAGGGTGGTTTCGCATTTTGTACAGCAATGGCAGCAGGGGCCCAACCTGCCTTATACTAATCATATACGCACTGGTTTACAAACACAGGGCATGCTGGCCGAATATGTATGCCAGCCCGAATATGCATGGGTAGCCGCACCATCATCGTACAGCTTTGCTGAAGCAGCCACACTTCCCATTGCCGGTTTAACTGCATGGACGGGCTTGATCAATTATGGTGGTCTTGCATGCGGACAAACAGTACTGACCCAGGGTAGCGGTGGTGTTTCGCTGTTTGCACTGCAGATTGCCAAAGCAGCAGGTGCCAGGGTTATCGCCACATCAGGCAGTGATGCTAAGCTGGAAAGACTGGGACAGATGGGCGCCGATGCGTTGATCAATTATAAGCAATACCCCGAATGGCATAAGGAAGTACGCAGGCTCACCAATGGTACAGGCGTTGATATAACACTGGATATTGCAGGCGGACAAACCCTGATGCAATCCGCCTTATCAGTAAAGCTGAACGGTTTGGTGGGCATGGTCGGGTTTCTTGACAACACAGTTACCCAGGTTGATATTCTGCCGCTGATCAATGGCTATGTACGCCTGCAAGGGTTTTCTGTGGGCAGCCGTGAAAGCTTCCGCCACTTTATCCAGGCCATTGAACTGCATGGTATACGGCCGGTGATCGATAAAACCTTCCCTATTGAAGATACCCAGGCTGCCTACCGGCATATGGACAATGGTGCTTATTTTGGTAAGATCGTAATAGAACTTTAAGCTGCAGGCGGCTTTCTTAGTAGCTTTGCAATAAACCTACTTATGTTTTTAATAGAACTCACTTATAAAGTGTCGTTTGCAGAAGTAGACCGGGTATTGCAGGAGCACCTGGATTACCTGCACAGCCAGTATGAAAAAAGTGCACTGATCTTTTCTGGCAGGAAAAATCCACGTACCGGCGGAATAATACTCACCCGCTTTGCCAACAGGGAAGCTGTGGATGCTTTTATCCACAACGACCCGTTTAACCGGGAACACATCGCCGACTACCGTGTCATTGAATTTACGCCAGGCCGCTGGGATGATGCGTTTTCGGTATACATGCAATAAAACGGGCACCGGATAAAACCTGCTGTTCATTCACTGCAGCAAAACAGCATTGGTATGCTTTCTGTACACCAGCTTACCGCCGGCGCATTTTGTATCCGGGTGGCCTAGCCCAACATATACCTGCCTATTTTTTCAATTGCTGCCGAATGCTTACCTTGAATGCAAACATTGTTTCATGCAACTGCGCTTAACTGTTACTATATTGCTGGTACTGGCTGCTGTTTTTTGTTTTGGCCAGGCAGCTAGCTCTTCCATGGAACAACTGAAACAACAGGTTACAGCAATACTGGCGCAGCAAAAAGGTGTGTTTGCTGTGGCATTTAAAGATATTGCCGGCGGCCGTACATTGCTGATCAACGACAAAGAAAATTTTCATGCTGCCAGCACAATGAAAACCCCGGTGATGATCGAAGTGTACAAACAAGCAGCAGAAGGTAAGTTTTCGCTGAACGATTCTATAACCTTGCAAAATAAGTTCCACAGCATCGTTGATGGCAGTGTGTACAGTTTAAGTGCTTCAGACGACAGCGATTCTACCCTGTACCAACAATCGCGCAGCACAATTAGCAACCTGCTGTTTTACATGATCACTGTTAGCAGCAACCTGGCCACCAATACCCTGATAGAAAAAGTAGATGCCCGCAATGTGATGCAAACCATGCGCTCGATGGGTGCCAGGGATATACAGGTACTGCGTGGTGTGGAAGACAGCAAAGCTTTTGAAAAAGGCCTGAACAATACGGTAACTGCTTTCGACCTGATGCTGCTGTTCGATAAAATGGCCACCGGCAAAATGGTGGATCAGCAGGCCTGTACAGCTATGATCAATGTTTTACTGCAGCAGCATTTCAATGAAATTATACCGGCCTTATTACCTGCGGATGTGAAAGTAGCACACAAAACAGGTTTCATTACAGGCATACATCATGATAGTGGCATTGTATTGCTGCCTGATGGCCGCAGGTATGTACTCGTGCTGCTCTCTAAAAACTGGGATGATGAAAAAAAAGCGATCTCCGCCATGGCCCGTGTTTCTTACCTTGTTTACCAGTATATGATGCAGCAGCATTAGCCTCAAAATAAGCGCTGTTGTTTATGGAGCGGTGGAAGACGCAGCTGTATTGATCTCACTTTTCAGCAGTGGCCAGTCTTTATTGCTTACATGTGCTTCCTGCATCATTTTTTCCATTTGCTTTACTATGCTCGGAAACTGCGCGGCTATATTGTGCTGTTCAACCGGATCAGTATCCAGGTTATACAATTCCATGGGCGGGTTACTGATGGTGCTCACATTTTGTTTGATAGCTTTCCATTTACCCCAGCGTACAGCCTGCCTGCCGCCGGATTCATGAAACTCCCAATACAGGTACTTGTGTTGCTGTGCTTGTGTTCCGGTAGTAATGGCCTGTAAAATAGAGATACCATCGATGTTGCCGGAAGCCTGTATACCGGCGAGCTGCTCAAAGCTGGGCAACAGGTCCCAGAAAGTGCCGGGATATGCAGATTGAAAACCTGCCCTGATCTTCCCCTTCCATACGGCGATGAATGGAACACGGATACCTCCTTCATACAAATCGCGTTTTATACCACGCAGGCTGCCGCTGCTGTTGAAAAATGCAGGGTCGGCCCCGCCTTCCCGGTGCGGCCCGTTATCACTGGTAAACAGGATAAGTGTTTGCTCGTCCAAACCCAGTTCATGCACGGTGCGGAGTATCTCACCAACATAATGATCCAGCCTGGTGACCATGGCAGCAAAAGCAGCATGTGGATGTTCATCCTGTTTGTAATCTGTTTTACGGGCACTGGCAGGCAGCGGTTGCGGCTGCTCATTGAATTTAGCCACATAATGCTGGTAAATACTATCGTGCGGGCCATACAGTGATGCATGCGGCAAGGTATAGGGTAAAAACAGGAAAAAAGGCTGGTCATGTTGTTCGCGCAAAAACTTTATAGCCTGCTGGTGGATAAGATCGGCCGAATATACCGCATCTGCAGCCAGGTTTTCAGGCAGCGCTATACGCTGATCGTTCTTCCATAAATGATCGGGATAATAATTGTGTGCAAGTGATTGGCAATTGTACCCGAAAAAACTTGCAAAGCCCTGTTTCAGCGGTTCGCCGGAAGAGCCGGGATAACCCAGCCCCCATTTACCAAATGCCGCTGTGCGGTAACCGGCAGCAGCGAGTATACTGGCCATCGTTGTATCACCTGCCGGCAGCGGGTACTGCCCTTCAGGTTGTACACCTTTATTTCCCCTTACAGCAGTATGGCCGGTATGCAGCCCTGTCATCAGGCTGGCGCGGGAAGGAGCACAAACAGCTGTGCCTGCATAAAACCCGGTAAAACGGATACCGTTTGCCGCCATCCGGTCAATAAAAGGGGTTGCTATTTTCTGCTGTCCATAGCAGCCCAGTTCTCCATAGCCCAGATCGTCTGCTACAATCAGGATGATGTTTGGCCGGGAACCGGTTATGCTTTGTGCATATACATGGATGGCACCGGCAAGCCATACGAGCGCAAGTATTGTTGTTTTGTGCAATGGCATGTTCTTCTATTAAGGCTGGGTAAAAGCATACGCGGGCAAAGATCTCGATGCATAGTATTGCAGCCCGTTCCCTGATTTCAATCATGCATTGCAGCAGGATGACGAAGCTACAGTGCACAGCAGCCATCACCATCCTGCCCTGTCCTGTGAAAAGAGCTATTTACCGCGATGAAAAAATTTATCTGCAAAAGCAATATACTGCTGCCAGTCGTACAGGGTTACATCATGCTTGCCTGCCCTGATATGGTAACGTACCCAATCGCCCACCGGCTGGTGCAAGGGCGGAGGCACATCTGATGGTATTCCTTTTTCGCCAAATAATGCATACACTTTACTGGCATGCCAGGCGCTGAGAAATTCGCCTTTGGGATCAGACCACTGGTCACCTTCGGCACTGGCTATATACAACGGCCTTGGCGCCATCAATGACAGCAGCATATGCTGGTCAACAGGCAGGGCTGCTACCTTATCATTATAGGTTTTGTATTTACTGCAAAACCAGTGCGGAAATTTTGTGTTGATGATACCCACTGTTTCTCCATACCAGCGCCGGGCCAGTGCTGCACCACCTTCACCCGATTCGTTGGAATACACAATAGCAAACCTGGTATCGGATGCGCCTGCCCATAATGCAGCTTTTCCCAAACGGGAATGACCGATCAGGCAAACCTGTTTTGCATTCACTGATTTGTCTGTAACCAGGTAATCCATCGCCTTCGATAATGACCAGGCCCATACACCCAGTGCGCTCCATTCCTGCGGGGAAATCTGCAAAGCATCTTTCAGCCTGCTGCGAAAACCGTTTTTCCAGCCCTCTTCAAAATCTTCTTCTGCATCGCCATAAAAAAAGCTTACCAGGCCGTATCCATGCGCCAACAGGGTATCTACCTGCCATTGTGCCGCCTGGCTGCCGCGTGTGGCCGCTGTTGCATGGTTGTTTACAATACCATCACCTTTCACTGCATACCTGGTGGTTATGGGCACAGCAGGATCGTTGTACAGGCTTTGATTGCCGTAAAAATTCATACCCAGGAACACCGGTACAGGCTGCTTTGTATGGGGAAGATAGAGCAACAGGTGAATAACGGCGGCCGTATCATTGTTCAGGTAAATATCCACCTGTTTGCGAACGGCTTTTCCCTGCAGGGCATGTTCATCAACCGACAGGGTTTTGAATGTAAGCGGTATTGCCACCCGTGGAAACCTGCCATATACATTCTCTTCAAAAAGCCTGTAAATATAGGGACGCTGTACCTGCAGCCACTGGCTGGAAGACTGTACTGTTTTACCGTCAGGCATCTTAAGCGGATCGGGTAATGTATAGGGCGGCACTTTCGATTCATCACTGTTCGCCTGTAGCTTAAGATCCTGTGCATACAGCTGACCTAAAGAAATGGCAGACAGCAATGCCACGATCCCTGTTTTACACAGGCGCATAATAGCATGGGTGTAAAGCATGATAGTTGGGTTTTACAATGGCTGGAGGAACCAGTAATGCACCTGTTCACAGGTTATCAGCGGTTGTTTATTTTTTCAACCGGTATATTTCGGTACCGGCAAGCAGCAAGCAGCCCAGGCCATAGTCTTCAAAATCAGGGATCTTATCAAAGCTGAGTGGTTGCCCGTCTTTGGGTTCCTTGCCTGTACTCTGCACATAACCCAGCATACCATCTGAGTGCAGTGCATCTTTTATCATGGCATTCCATCCCTTCAGCACTACGGGAAGATAGATTTTTTTATCGAGGTAACCATGATTGATGCCCCAGGTGATGCCATATACAAACAGTGCTGTGCCGCTCAGTTCTTTTCCGCCGAAATGTGTTGAATCATGGAGGCTCACATTCCAGAAACCGTCTGGCCGCTGCAGTGGTGCCAATGCCTGCACCATATGAGTATAATCTGTTATCAGCTCAGTGCGGTGCGGGTCATGTTCCGGCAGCCAGTCCATGGTACGCACCAGTGCTGCCAGTACCCAGCCATTGCCCCTGCTCCAGTAGCAATTACGGCCGTTGGGTTCTTTATAAGGCGGAACAAAATCTTTATCGCGCCACCACAGGTGTTCTTCCGGATTGTATAAACCATTCACACCATGTTTGTATTTAGTGAAATGATACAGCTCCATCATCCTGCCCCAGTAAGCGGTGTCCCTGTAAACAGCGCCCAGCCTGGCAAATACAGGCATGGCCATCTGTATCGCATCTATCCAGTTCCAATCGTCTATTTTGGCGGTGCGCAGCATACTGTCTGCCGATGCTTTAATAGCGGCGATCCGCTGCGGTTGTTTGTCTTTCAGGTAAAGGTCGATATACGTTTGACCGCAGGCCTGGTTATCGGCATTCCGGGTGGCAATGCCTCCGCGCAGGTTCCACTGGTGTTTATCCCCCCACTGAACAGCATAATCCATATAAGTTTGCTGCGGATCGATGGCATACAAGGCCATCAGCCCTTCATAATACACAGCCCTTGTCCAGATATTACTGGGCCTGGCAATATTGGTGACGATCTCTTTTCCTGCATCAGGCCATTTCTGCATGAAATACTGATTGGCCAGCCTCAGCGCCTGTAGCACTTCTTTTTTAACCGGCAGTTTCTGTGCCTGCAATAAGGATGGCCCACAACAGCATAAAGCAAGCAGTAAAATGATTGTTCTTTTCATTTTCAGATCATATTCTTTTGATGATAAAGGTTATTTCAGTAGGCAGCCGGCAGTCTTCAGCAGGTGTCTTCAGCCGGTGAATAAATGTCATACATACACTATATTATACCTTCAGTCAGCATCATACATCCCTTTCCATCGCACATAGCCAAGTGGGAACTACGAAGTACTAAGTACGAAAACCACCATTTACACTACGCTCCCACATCGTACATCGTACATATCCAAGTTTGAACTACGAAGTACTAAGTACAAAAACCACCCATTTACACTACGTCCCCACATCGTACATCGCTATGGCATTTTCTGCAACCCCTCCCATTTCACTTTCCATTGGCCATTTTTCGGGAAGCCGGGTTCGGGTGTGGTACAGCCGTCGTAGCCGGCGCACATCATGGCGATGGCGCTGAGCAGTGCACCATTACCGGGTAAGTATAATCGCAGACGCTTGTCCTGGTAATTGTGACCGTTCACCAGGTAAGTATTGGTTTCAAAAGGCATAAACAAAGCCTCCAGTGCTCTTTCAGGCATGCCCATCCTGGTGGCGGTCATTGCTACAAAAGGAAAATCCCAGCCCCAGGTTTCTTCCCAGTGCCAGTTATGCCATATCCAGTTAAATGTGCGGCGCATGGTGGCCGAATCTACCTGTAGTGTTTTGGGCAGCATACCCCAGGCACCCAGCACTGCGGGATGATCCGTCAGGTATTTTTCATTGGTATGACTGTCGCGTGCACTTTCAGCCAGCAGGTAGCGCTGATCATCTACCGGCAATACAGAAAGATCTTTAAGCACCTTATCCCATAGCTCATTGCGTTCCATACCGCAGCGCTCGCGCCATCGCTGGGCTGCAGATAAACCCCATCGCCAGTAGGCCAGTTCAAAAGGCGTGTTGAAGGTTTCTTCAGGTTTGAACCGTTCCTGCGCGGGTATCATGCCCTTACCCAATACATAACGGCGGGTGGCAGAATCATAACGCGCATAAGAAGCCATAAAATCGGCTGTGGCAAATACCAGTTTTTTATATGCATTCAATGTGGCACTGTCAGGATGCTGCCTGTAACAGAGCTCGGCAAAATAAATAAAATGCGGTTGCTGCCAGATGAGAAAAGCGCCAACAGAAGAGGGACTTTCATTTCCTGCGGGGTCTGTCATCTTTTGCCATCGTACACCATCATATCCCTGCCGCTTTGCGATGGCGCTTGCTTTATCAGCAGCTTTTTCATACCAGCTCATTGATCTCTGTAGCAGGGCAAGCCTGTTCCACAAAGCAAAATGAGCAGCATGCCACCAGTGCATTTCAAGATGCGGCTTGCCGAACCAGCTGTTGTAGGTGAGCCCTGTTTCCTGTGGCGGATAATGCCCGGCACATTGTATGCGGGTAAGGTATTGCGACAATACCACCCTTCTTTCCAGTTCCAGCGCACGCGGATCGGTGCTGCCCGAAAAATCCACTGCGGCACCCTGTATCCAGAACTGTTGCCAGCCTGTTTCACTGTTCTGCCGGGTAGCGGTATAATCGGGTAGCGTATCGTGCACCAGTTCTTTGGTGAATGCACAGCTGAAAGCAAATTCCTCATTGGTACGTGCCGGTGACAGCTGGTAGTAATGTTTGGCAGCTTTCAGCAAAGTGGCGGCCTGCTCCCAGCGTATATGGGCAAAATAATAAGCCGTATCAAGTACATGCATCAGCTGCACTTCGCGCGGTGCCAGCTCTTTGATAAAGGAGATATGCTCACCAGGTGAAAGCCAGTTAACACCGGCATCAGCAAAAGCACCTGTGGGATAGGGAAAACGTACCCTTATTTTCAAACGCCCTTCTTTCAACAGGGGCGATTTAATGTGTACCGAAACCAGGTCCCTGTCCTGGTGTGCAATGGTAGACAGCTCTACCGGTTCTTCATCTACCGAAAAAAGGCTTTTGATTTCGCCTGTCCACAAATTCAAACTCTGCTGTACCGGGTGTACATCACGGATAGAAGCCAGTTCCCCGTTCTTGCGGATGATATCCAGCCCGATATTGCCCAGCTGCAGGCGGTGTACATTCTGCCTGAAATAATCCGCAGCATCTTTATTACGCCCCGGTTGTGACCATTGAACAGCATAGGAAACATCCCTGTTGTTCAGGTGATAGGTTCTGAGCGCCTCAGCAAACTTGTAATGTTCAGTATTGGGAAAACTGTGCCAGCCCCATTCAGATTCTGTACCCAGCGGGATGCCATTGGCATAGGCTTCGGGGAAAGACTGTAAACCGGTAAAATCTACGGTAAAGGCAAAGCTGCCGTTACCAACACTGAGTGAAGACAGGGAATCGAATACGGTGTTCACCACATTGTGCCGCTGTACCAGTGCAAACCTGTCAATGCGCTGCTGGCGTTGTGACAGGCCGGTTTGCTGCAATACCAGCAAAGCGGTTATCGTAATCGCAGTAAGAAAAATCCTGGGCTGTTTCAGCATAGGTACCCGGTGTTTATATCCAAAGATGTGTAAAGATAGAATTTGAAAATTTGTCCACGGAAATCCGGCAGGGAAATCCTATACCGGAAACATGGAGTTACTATTTACTACTACAAGAAATGCCTCTCGCGGAATACGCAAAAAACGCAGAAAGAAGCGTTTTTCAAATCCGGGCAGAACAATCTTATCTATTAACGCTCCGTCTCATAGCTGAAAGCTCATAGCTCAAGTTACCAGTTATAGCAATGAGCTGCCAGAAATGCATCTCGCGGAACATGCGAAAAACGCAGAAAGGATGATCATTTTCAGGATGGCCTCGCAAAACAATTTATGCTATTTAACAGAACATTCCTGCCTCATAGCTGGAAGCTCATAGCTTGCAGCTATAAAAGAATTATCACCTAATGGGTTTGCAGGTATTGCTTTAATGAACATTCCTGTAACTGCTCAATACCTTTTACCACCGATTGTGCATTAAGTGTGGCGCCTGCCTTGTTGGTATGTGTATGGTCGCCGGGAAAAAAAGCATTTACCTTTTCCTGTCCCATGCTGTCGTATTGGTCGGCAATAATATGGTTCAGCGGGATAAAAAAGGCCTGTGTTGCCTGGGCGGTTTCTTCTGCCCATTTACCATAATCATTGTTTGCCCGATCTGCCTTACCGGCTTTAAACATATTGCGCGGAACCGGGGAACAGATAATGGCCACCGCTCCTTTCTGATGGGCATCATTTACATATTTACGCATATACCAGCCATAAGTATGTACCAGCTCCTGCATTTTCCTGACAGGATTGTAGATATCCTTGGTTTCTTCGCCCGTGCCTTTAATAGAACCGCGGGCGCGGGCTGTATCATCCAGCGGACCGGCATCGTTATGCCCGAACTGCATCAATACAAAATCGCCCGGTTGCAATTGCGTCATGATCGCATCCCAGCGGCCTTCGGTGATAAAAGTGCGGCTGCTTCTTCCGCCGATGGCATGGTTTTGCACACTGATCTTCGTGGTATCGAAATAACCGGCCAGTAAACTGCCCCAGCCCCATAGCTGGCTATCCCCGGTACCGCTGCCGTTTTTTACGGTTGAATCACCAATAATATACAATACCGGTTTATGCTGCCAGTTGAATAAGGTGAATGAACAAAGCAACACCACCACAGCCAAGCCTGATAATGAACGGCCTGCTTTTTCCTTCGGAATAGATTGTTTTCTCATATTTTCTGCATTTAGGAGAGGATGACATAAATAGTCGACCGTTCAGCTATTTTACCCTGTATGGCGGTATACTTACCGCTACTGCTCCAGCTTACTGTGATCACCTGCATCTATGGCCACCCGGTTCATTTCCCATCCTTTTGACAGCTGGATATTGCCGGCGGTTGCCGCCCTGATACGGACATTGTTGAACCGGAAATTTTCCAGCGGCGATCCTTTCAACCCGGTCGCATCAAATGCACGTTTGGCATATTTTACTTCCACATCATCAACATAGATCTCTTTAAAATGGGGAATACCTTTTTCGGGCGGATCTATTTTATGCAGCATTTTTTTCCAGTGCTCCGGCAGGTTGCCGGCAGTATAGCCTGCAGGCAGGGCGGAATAGCTGTAGCTGGGGTTCCAGTTCATGGTAAAATAAAACACCTTGCCTACGCTATCCATTTTTATTTTATTGAAATGAATATCTTCTACGGTTCCACCCCGTACGGTTGCTGATTTAATATGGAAGCCATTGCCTGTACCGCTGGCAACCAGGTTGGTGGCCAGCACATGACGGATACCACCGGAAGTTTCGCTGCCCAGCGTGAGCAGCCCACCGCCTTTCCGTGCAATGGAATTGCGTATCACCACATACTCAGTCGGCCTGTTTACACGAAGGCCATCCCAATCACGGCCGGCTTTTAAACAAAAATCATCGTCATTACAATCAATATCGCAATGCTGTACCAGTACCCAGGAAGAAGAATCCACATCGATACCATCGGTGCTGGGGCCATGGCCATCTTCGTTATTGCGTATGGTAACGCCATCTACTGTAATATGCGTGGAATACAAGACCTGTACTGTCCAGAAACCGGCATTTTTAAAAGTCAGCCCCTGCAGGCTCACCTGTTCGGATGACTGTATCAAAAAGCAGCGGACCCGTTTGGCATCATAATCCACGATCCAGCGCAGGCCCTTTGCATCATATTCCTTTCGCATGGCCCAGTATTTATCCCAGCAGAATTTGCCCCTCGCATTCACGATCCCCTCACCGGTTACCACTACATTTTTCTGATCAATAATATTGATCAGCGCAGCCGGCCATTTCATGTCGATACCGGCTATTCTTGTATCTATTTCGGGATAATCGGCAAAGTCCTGGCTGCCGAGCAAGGTCACATTTTTGTCGATGCGGAACCGAACGCCCGATTTCAGGAAAACAGCACCTGTAACATAAGTGCCGGGTTTAAACCATACGGTTCCTCCGCCGCGTGCTGCACAGGCATCAATAGCGGCCTGTATATTTGGAGTGCACAGGGTTTGCCCATCGTTCACTGCACCATAATCGTTTACTGTGAAGCTGTTTGTTCCTGTTATATTTACCGTTGCACCTACTTTACTTACCCAGCTTGTATCGCTCCGCCTTGCGGCGGCCGTGAAACAAATAAAGAATAAAAAAACAGCGGCGGATGATTTCTTTACAGGCATATATTTTATTTATCATGAAGAAACCGGTTGTACCTGTCTCATATAAAAACCCTTTGCCGGTTTACACGCAGCCTGCTATCCGCTCCATTTCTTTCTTACTCCTTTCCTTCAGTTAAACCTTTCCACTGATCTGTGCGGAAAGGTGAAGCAGGTAATCCTGCACCATTGAAAAAATTGGGATGCGGCACATTGCTCCAGGCAAAGCGAACTGCTACCGGTGCAGTTACCGTACCGGCACTCACTACAACAGTATTGCCTTCGATAACAGCCCGTGCGGGCACAAATACACCATCATTGCCTGCAATAGTAAATTCAGTCAATGCATCACCTTTGCATACAAGGCCATTATCGGTATGTGTAAATTTCAGCCTGATCTTATTGCCCTCTGTTTTCATGGAAGCATACAGCGGGCCTGAGCACGCCAGTTTTTTAAATCCGTATTCATTGTGCAATGCCCACAGGGCCAGCCTTTCGCCCACCAGTTGTTTATTACGGGGATGAATATTGAGCGAATCACCATTATCCGTGGTTACCACCATGCCTGTATGCGGCACTCTTTCATAAGTAAGCAATTGTGCTTCCCTTATTTCAGGGTTCTGGCTTTTGTGTGGTGATATCTGAACAAAATAAAAAGGCAGTGCGCTATTGTGCCAGTCGCTGCGCCAGTTCTGTATCAATGCGGGAAATAGATCCCTGTACTGGTATGCGCGTTCTGCATTGCTTTCACCCTGGTACCAGATCACACCGCGCAGGGTGAATGGTTCCAGTGGGGCGATCATGGCATTGTAAAGTTTATAGGGCGATTTGCTGTTGCCGGGACCGACCGGCTCTTTTGGCGCGGAAGGTTTTGTCCTGGATGTATCGTTTTTCCATTTGTTCAATGCTTTATGGTATTGTTCCAGGGCTGCAGGAAATTCGCGGCACTGTTCACGATACCTGTTCATGATGGGCCGGAAGCCGGCTTCGAGCACCTCTTTTTTTGTCCACGATTCTGCCGGGGTACCACCCCAGGTGGAATTGATCAACCCTACCGGCACACCTGTTTCCTGCTGCAGTTTGCGGGCAAAATAATAGGCTACCGCAGAGAAGGCTGCCACAGACTGGGGACTGCATTCTTCCCATTGCCCTTTTACATCGGCAAGTACAGAATCACCCACAATACGGTCTACCGTGAACAGGCGGATATTGGGATGAACAGCCTGTTGTACTTCTGTTTCGTAGTTAAACACACCATTGGCCCACCCCGAATTGGGCAGGGGTGCAAGTGGAAAGTGCATATTCGACTGGCCAGAACACAGCCACACTTCACCCAGCATGATATTTTTCAGTTCGATGGTATTGTTGCCGCTGATGGTTACTGTGTAAGGACCACCGGCTTTTGCGGTATGCAGGTTTACCTGCCAGCGCCCGTTGGCGCCGGTAACAGTTGTCGCGGTTTTAGCCTGCCAGCTGCCTCTTACAGTGATCTTCTCTCCCGGATCGGCCCAACCCCATAAGGCAATAGCAGCACGCTGCTGCAAAACCATGTTGTTCCCGATAATAGCAGGCAGTTGTACAGCGGCAGCAGAAGGGCTGGAGAAACAGAAAAGTATTAGCGGCAAAAGAAAACCCGCACCATAACATATAAGGCTTTTCATACCAGGCAATCATTTAAAGCAGGTGAAAGATAATGGTAAATGCAACAAAAGCTATCCTGCTGCATCCTGTAACGAAGATAAGCCGCCCCAGGCAGGTATGGTAAAGTGTCATTTATACAAGTACAAACAGGCTGCCAGCCAGCCCATGCTCAAAAAGACTGTTGCAGTTTTTTTTGCTAACCAAACTGATAAGAAAGCTAAGGTTTGAAGCCCCATCATGCTTTTTGCCGTGCAGAAAACATGATGGCAGTACTGAGCGGGATGGTTTTTATTGATTGCTTTTCCTGTTCAGGAACTCTTTCAGCTTATCATTGACATAATACAGGATATCTTCATCTGAAGGATGTGCGCGCAGCCATTTGTAATCGGGCCGGTAGCGGTTGATAAAATTCTGCAGGGTATCGCCGTGGAGGCCGGTATATTTCTGCACCACTGCAGAAGAGAACCGGTAGTCAACATAATTGCTTTTTTCTATTTCATCAAAATCGCCGATAGCCGTGCGTTTGGCCCTGTCTTTTTTCTTGAAAAAACGATCCAGGCTAATGCCCACACCAGCTCCTGAATTGGCATTGGAAAAAGCTTTGGTACGCGGGCCGCCGATATCAGCATAAAAACTCTCCCGCCGACGGATACTGTCTTTCTGGTACTGCGTGAACCCTTTGGTCGTTGTTGTTACGGTTACACCCTGCAGGGTATTCAGTTCTACCATGTTCACATATACTGTATCAGGCAGTACCCTGTTGCAATGCAATGTATCAAAACGGTATCCCGGGGCATTAAAGAAAAGCAGGTCATTGAATGTTACCAGTATGGTAAAACGGCCGTCTTTGCCGGAGGTAACAGTTTTGCGGGCATTTTCATTGGTGATAGAAGCATTGGCAATAGGTGTATGCATGGCACTGTCCCTTACCACACCATGCACTATTCTTTTCTGAGCCAATACTGCAACGGGAAACAGGCCGATAAAAAACAACAGGAAAAAGTACCGGCGGAGAGGTCGGACCAGCAGTTGCATGCAATATGTATCTTTTGGGTTAAAATGCATCAAATAATCGACGAAATTGAATATTTCAGCAATTTAACGATACTGCCAGATGTAATTTGTTAATATTATTACCTGCCTGGCATTGCACATTTACTGCTTACTGAAAAACTGCCTGAATTCTTCCCCTGATACTGTAAATACCGTGCCATGCCGGGCACCGGCCGGGAAGCTGATCTCATCAGAAATATCTGTCCAGTGCTGCAGGTCGCTGGAAATCACTGCACCATACTTATGCTGGGTATATTTATCAAAATACACGATCCAGTTTGCCCCTTTTTTAATAGCGGTAGGCCCTTCGGCCCAATACTGACCGGTAATAGGCGGGGATGGCGGGGAAAACTGCCGGCTCAGCTTTTTGCTGCGCGCAATACGGATATTTTTCTGCGGTGGCCTGCGGGTTTCGTCTTTCAGAAACATAAGGTATTGTTTACTATCCGGCTGAATGGTGGCATCAATTACATTGAAACCCCGGTTATAAAACAATTTTGTTTTGCTGAACCGTACAAAATCTTTGGTGGTAACATAGTACAACCTGTGGTTATTGTCCCCCAGGGTATCTGTGTCGGGGAAACGGCCGGGTATGGTTGTGGCCCAGTAAACCAGGTAGCGTTTTTTCCGCCGGTCGTAGGTTAGTTCGGGTGCCCAGCAGTTTTTAGCCAGGGGCTCATGTGCCATAACAGGAATTTCTTTCTGCGGCGACCAGTGCAGCAGGTCGGCAGAGCTGGCATAACCAACCGATTTTTCTTTCCAGCTCAGCGTCCATACCATATGAAAACGGCCGTCGGCGCCACGGATAATACAGGGATCACGCATCAGTTTTTCTGTTCCCAGCTCAGGTTTCAATACGGCGCTGTCGTTGTACAGTGCTGTCCAGTGATAGGCATCCCTGCTGTAAGCCAGGTGCAGCCCGTCTTCACCGTTGCCTTTAAAATAGGAGAATAGGTAAACAGCATCTGCAGCCAATGCGCTCTGTGCAGTTGCCCGTTTGCTGTAAAGCAGGTATACCACAAACATTGTATATAGCACATATTTGCCAGCGATGCGGGCAGAATAAGAAAATGATTTTGCGTGTTCCATCAGTGTATCCTGTAATGATGCAGTGCCCTTGTAACAGCGGCACTGCCTTGCGGTTATTTTTGTTTTATTGAATGCTGATCTCTATTGATGCAGGCTGCAATCCCTCTGCTGATGCAGTAAGTTTTACTTTGCCTTTTTTTTCTTTTGATTTTATTACTGCCAGTGCCAGCCCATTGAATGCTGTATGATGATCTGCCTTGAACGGTTCCAGGCTGGTTTCGCTGCCATTGTCTACACCGGCGATCAGTGCATCTCCCTGCAGGGCAAAATGAACATCATTGGCGGCATCAGGTACCAGATTGCCTGCTGCATCAGTGATCTTTACAGTTACAAAAGAAAGATCCTCTCCTCCCTGCCTGATTACCGGCCTGTCTGCCAGCAGCTGTATCCTGGCGGCTTTACCTGCTGTGTGTACTTCCTGCGTCAATACTGTTTTCCCGTTCTTCCTTGATATGGCTTTCAGTACACCGGGTTCATATTTCACCCGCCACCATACGTGCAGGTCTTCGCCTGTTTTCTTTTTCACACCCTGCGATTTACCATTGATGAACAATTCCACTTCATCAGCCTGGCTATAATAAGCCCACACATCTACCGTTTCACCTGCTGTCCAGTTCCAGTGCGGCAGTATATGCAGTACCGGTTGATTGGTCCACTCGCTCTTGTACATATAATACACATCTTTAGGAAAGCCCGCCAGGTCGATTATTCCAAAATAAGAACTGCGGGCAGGCCAGGGGTATGGGGTAGGCTCACCGATATAATCAAAGCCGGTCCATATATACATACCGGAAAGGAAATCATATTTTTTAAATTCTTTCCATGCTTCTTCGTGCGTATTGCCCCAGGGCGCAGAGGTATTGTCGTAAGCCGGGCAGGTAAGGTCTTCGTTTTTCTGATCGGCCGGTTTACGGTCGTTCCAGCGTTTTACAGAATCTGAAGGCATGGTGTATACTCCCCTTGTGGCGAGTGCAGAAGTGGTTTCGGTACCAATTACTTTTTTACCGGGATACCTTGTTTGAAAATCTTTCAGCTCTTTATTGTGGTAATTATAACCGATCAGGTCCAGTGCACCGGATTGTACAATAACATTGTGTATATCCGGGTTGTTATTCGCGGTGGTAACCGGGCGGGTGGTGTCAAGACTTTTCACAATGCCAGACAGTTCTTTTGCGATACGTGCACCATTGATGGTATCATGTTGTTCGGGAATTTCATTACCAATGCTCCAGATAAACACACTGGGGTGGTTCCTGTCGCGCAATACCTGGTCTTTAAGATCCTGTGCATGCCATTCATCCCAGAACAGGTGATAATCGTATTTGGTTTTAGGTTTTTTCCACATATCAAAGGCTTCATCCATTACAATAAAGCCCATTTTATCACAAAGCGCCAGCAGTTCCGGCGCCGGCGGGTTATGCGAGGTTCGGATACCGTTACAACCCATCGCCTTCAGCATTTGCAACTGGCGTTCCAGTGCCCTTGTATTGATGGCTGCGCCCAGGCAACCCAGGTCGTGGTGATTACATACACCGCGTATTTTTACATGCTGACCATTCAGGTAGAACCCGTTATCGATATCAAAGGAAAAATAACGGATGCCCAGCGGTGTAGTATAATCATCCAGCACTTTACCATGCTGCATAATACGTGTGATCACTTTATACAGGTAGGGTTGTTCATCTGACCAGAGCACGGGATTGTTCACCATGATCTCCTGCTGCAGGCTGGTTTGTTCACCCGCTAATGATACATTCTCTGTTACCTGCTGTGCCACCTCCTGGCTGGATGCGCTGTAGATAGTGGTGAACACCGTTACTTTCTGCGCTGTACCAGTGGCATTGCGCAGCTGTGTCTGCACATGTACAGCTGCATTTTTTTCACTCACTTTTGGGGTGGTAACATAAGTACCCCAGAGGTCTACGGCTATTTTGTTGGTGGTAATAAGCCATACATTGCGGTAAATGCCTGAGCCGGAATACCAGCGGGAGTTTTTCTGCAGCGAGTTATCCACTTTCACGGCAATGATATTGGCTTCGCTGCCAAAATGCAGGTAAGGAGTAAGATCATAACGGAAACTGATGTACCCGTTGGGCCGGTAGCCCAGGTGATGTCCGTTGATCCATACATCACTGCAGCGGTAAACACCATCAAACTGTACATATACTTTTTTATCTGCAGCAGCAGCGGGCATCGTGAACGATTTGCAATACCAGCCGATACCACCGGGCAATGCACCGCCATCTGTACCGGATGGATGCTTCGGGTCGAATCGGCCCTCAATACTCCAATCATGTGGCAGGTCGAGCCTGCGCCAGCTGTCGTTGTTTTCCGCCGGCATGGTGCTGATGGCACTGTCTTTCAAACTGAATAACCAGTTTTTGTTAAAATTATCTGTTCCACGGTACTGTGTTTGTGCCATAATGCCCGAACTGATGCAGGCCAGGAAAAAAGCAACGGGCAAGGGCCGTATTTTTTTCATATTGCTGATTAAAATGAGTGCAAAATATAGCCATTAAAAATACGGATACAATCGAATAAAACACCATCCCTGGTATACAACGTAAGCCTCTTCCACCATTCCCGGCATCAGTGGCCTCCATAAAATGGAACAACATAGCCCTAATCTTTTTCAAGCGGCGTTAAGGTAACCGGGCCCAGCAAACCGGATGTAAGCGGCTGCCAGCCGGCAGCATTGAACAAACCATCTGCCCCCTTGTTCTGTGGCAGGCGTGGCGGGAAATTGGTATTGTAGAATTTTTTCCAGTTCAGCCCGCGTTTATCCATGTCAATAATCCGGTTGGCCATGCTGTTGGCAACTTTAATTTCCAGCAGGTTTGTTTTTTTCCATGCTGTATGATCGATCACCAGGCTGAAATCATCACCGATCAGCGTATCCAGCCTGGCACCATTCAGCCATACTGCCGCACTGCCGGCCACACAGCCCAGGTTCAGGCGCCAGAAAGAAGCTTTTTTTGCCGGTTGTTGTATATGAATACGATAACTGGCCAATCCTGAAAAACGGCTCATCTCTTCATTGCCCAGTGTTGTCCAGGACTGTAGTTTTTGCAACACCACAGGATGGGACAGCACCGGGCCGCCGCTAATAAACGAAAGCTTCCATTCACCGGTTATTTCCTCCGGCAGCCCTGCATCATGATAATAAGGGAATACATCACCCATCATTTTCCCGGTGCTGGTTTGCACCAGTATTGTTTCGCCGGGTTGCAGTTGTACATACACTGCCGTTGTATCCCCCTGCCGGCGCAGCCTGGCTATACCTTTGCTGCCATTCATCGCATTGAACAAAGCTGCACCTGTAACCGCACATTGCAAAGGTACCCAGCCTGACAGCGGTTGCTGCGACTGGTTGCTCAGCAGGTAAAAACAATGACCATTGATCTTTCTTCTTACAAACTGCAGGCCCATACCGGTCATCGTTTCTCTCCGTATATGAGCAGCTTCCAATGCGACGCGGATATCGCTGCATAACCATATATTTCCCTTTCCGTATGCGGCTTTCGATAAACCATTGTTTTGCTCAAAATGCAGCTGCTGCAGTGATTGACTGAATGCTGCACGATCGTTAGGTAAAGCGGCATAACCGGGCACGTCTGCCGGCAGGTGATCATAAAAAATAATGGATGCACCCTGTGCTGCCAGGTTCAGCAAATGCTGCCAGGTAGCCAGTGGCATATACTGCGCAGCAGGCACAACAATAGTTTGATAGGGCTGGCCTGCCGCTGTTTGCAACACATCGTCCACCAGGGTTGTTTGCTGCAGCTGTTTGTCTGACACATAATCGAAAGCATACCCTTTTTCCAGCAGTTGCTTTGCCACTGACTGAAAAGGCGTGCCTTCAAATTCTTTTTCCATACCATCGAAATGCCTTAGTAGAGCATTGCCCGGATCGGCCCAGCGGTCGCTGAGCGGATAATATAAAAGAATATCATTGTCAGGTTTTCCCTGTTGCAGAAACGACTGGCAACGGGCGATGTATTCGTTCAATGCAGGAAAATGTTCCCAGAACGGGTTGGTTGGCTGAAAATGCACTGCTGCATAAAACAACCATCCCGGCCAGGGAGCTGATGGTGGTGAATAATCCAGTCCATGATAAAAAATATGGTTCACCCCACCCAGGAAATAGAGATCGATCGCTTTTTTTACATCAGCCAGTGTAGACACAAAATGTTCATTAAGCCAGGTAGCCGATTCGCTCGAAGCCAGCTGCCTGCCGGCAACATGTGCCGCCGATGTGGCAAATTTGAACCGGAGAATATCATGCCCCTCTGTTTCAGGAATATCGATTGATGCATACAGGTCAAGGATATTGGCCGGTGACCCGTGAGACTGGTTGCGGATGATCGCCCCTTTGGCATTACCCCATTTTTTCCAGGCCAGGGTAAAATTTTCGAGGAGCAGTTCATGAATGGTTTGCCGGTAATCATAAATAATACGGCTGTTGTTCTCCTTTGTATCCTGCTGCAGCAATGCAGGGATATGTTCGCGCAGATCGTATCCCCTTCTGCGCCGGAATTCATCCAGTAAATCCGGTGTCCAGCTGGCCTGCCCCTTCGCATCATCCACTTCATATGAATCATTGAACAATGCACGCAGATAACTGATATCATGCCCTTTAAATGCAGCATCGAATTTGCTGAAATACGTACGGATGGCCGATGCAGAAAAATGATCTACCGCATAACCCTCTCCACCAGGCGCTGCACGCTCCACCATTTTGCCATGCATGCCCTGGAAAACCGCATACAGTTTCCATTTACCCGGGGGCGCAGTCCAGTTGAGTGTACCTGCCGTATCCAGTTTTGCAGTGAGGTCTGTTGCGTTGCCCTTTTCATCGTAAGCCATCAGTAACTGCGCATGTAACAATACCGGAAACTTCACCTGGTCCAGCGCCAGCTGCTGCATATCATTGGCCGCGAGCGGTTGTTTTAACTGGCCGATGGTGAGGAGTTCATAGCCCGCTGTGCGCACCAGCGCTTCGGGTTGGTAACAGATCTTTTCTTTCAGCGTTGCACCCTCACTGAGCGTATAGGTTTTATAATACAAGGTTTTGGCGGCATCTTTTTCTGTGATCCAGGGGCCACCAAAAGGCCAGCCGGTTCCATTAGCCATATCAATGCCCAGGCCCAGTTGCTTTGCCTGTTGTAAGGTATATTCCAGCAACTGCATCCAGGCCTCACTGAGATAGGGCACAAATTGCTTTTCATATCCTTTTACACCGTAGATAGGTACAATTTCCAATCCGCCCAAACCCGCATCGCGGTAGGTTTGCATCACTGCAGGCAAATCTTTCTTATCAATCGCACTACCCTGCCACCACCAGCGGGCCCAGGGCCTGGCCTGTTGTGAAATGACAGGCCAGTTCAGTTGGGCTTTGCCTGCAGTGCAGGCGAGTAAAGCCAGTATAAAAAAAATGTATTTATGTAAGTGCTTACCTGATTTCATCTGGAATAATTATTCGCTTTGCTAATAGAACCATTACGCTAATTGAAAGTTACCACCCATTCTCTATGCGGCTGTTCATGCTTTTTCAACAGCCACTGCATATACTTCTTCATGTCCTTCAAAATTAGCCCTGAATACCACCCATTTGCCATCGGGTGAAAAATGCACATTCGGCTCGAGCTTATAATGATGATGTTGCATGTTTACCAGCTTTTCGGATATAAATGAGTTGCCTGATGGACGAAAAAGATAGATCCACTGCCCGTTATTTGCTTTGGCCACCTGGCCGGCATCACCGCCATCACCCGCAAACAACCGCTGATCGGGCGATATGGTATAGTGTACAGACCATTCGTCTCTTGTAAGGCTGTATTTTGTTTCTGTACCTGTATGCACATCCGTTCCCGCTACAAAAAAGTGCACGCTCCGTGGCTGTTGCAGGTCGAACCAGATCGTATTGCCATCCGGACTAAACCATTCATGCCCGGCTATCTCCATATCCATACTCCGGTGATGCATCAGTTTTATTGCGCCGTTGCTTACATTGATAGTCCATATCCTATCTACTTTATGCCAGGGTCCTTCATGGCAGAACATAAGCAGAGAAGGGTCTGTTGGCGAAAACTGCACATGATTGAGCCAGGCGCTGTCAGTGAATATTTTTTTCAGCTCGCCGGTTGCAGTATTGATGGTGAATAAGGTATGCGGCAGTTTGGCTTCATATATCCTGTTGAAAAAATCGTGTTTTCCAGGATGCTGCCGGAATATTTCTTTTTCTTCCGGTGTTGCACAAGAGCCGGCCAGCAATGTACCATCTGCATTGACGGTGGTGATATCAGCCTTAAAATTTTCCGGGAAAACAAACAAGCATTTTTCCTGGCCTGTTACCAGGCTCCTGGTAAATACACTGTCTTTAACCTGGTAAAAAACGGTTTGTTTATCAGCCAGTACAATTTCGCCATGCATGGGGGCCTGGCGGTGCGTAATGGGTTGCACCTGTAATGTTGTAAGATCTACCGTGTATAATTGCCGCCCGTTCTGCCCTGTATTATAAAACACCATCTTGTTGCCTACAAAAGGGTTGTTGTGAAAATAAAAACCTGCATTCTCCCCGGCAAGCCTTGTCAGGCGTATCACTTTGTGATGGGTGTCTTTGTCTATCCATTCATCGGGCATCGTTTTTCTTTCACCTGTGGCCAGCAGGGGTTGGGCCTGCGCCGTACCGGATATGCTGCACCAAACCATAACCGGCAGAAGATATGCGCTGAAAAGCCGGGCTTGTTTCATTGAATTGTTTTTTTAGCTTCTGAAATAATTTACTGGACCAATGCAGCAGCGGTATATCATTGTAAGTTTGTACAACAGGTTATCGTTAATAATAGCCGTCATTCTGTGTATACAAACCCGGCTTCACCAGCATTTCAGCCTGTGGAACCGGGTACAGAATGTATTGGGGAACCACTTTATTGATCGTGGTGATACTGTCTGCTGCCATCCAGGCATTCATAGTGGCAACAGCCATTCCTTCACGTATAAGATCGTTCCAGCGAAGTCCCTCACCAAGAAACTCGCGCCTGCGTTCTTCCATCAGCATGGGCAGGTCAACACTGGACACAGCTGCCAGTCCGGCCCTTTTACGCACCTGGTTAACAATTGCATCCACATCTGTCTGGGTGCCACCGGCACCATGCAGTATACATTCTGCTTTCATCATCAGCACATCTGTATACCGCAATACGATAAAATTAATCGGCCAGTCACGCAGGCCTGTGCCCCTGGCTGCTATGTTGATGTATTTTTTTATAAACGGCCTTGTGCTGTCTACTATTGTTGCCGACACATTGTACTTGTGCTGTATAGAAAATGTATCGCGGGTATCCACACCACCATTCGCGCTGGCGGCATAAGATTTCAACAGGTTATTGGTGATATTGAATGTGCAGGTACCATAGCCGTTCCCATACCCCGACAGGCCAAGCCCGGTAAAATAAGCTGGTGGCACCAGCATGCTGGGATAATCTGCTCCATTGGATGTGGTCATATACTGGATATCGAAAATGACCTCCTTGTTGTTTTCGTTGTTGTACGAGAAAATAGCGGCATAGTTTGCAGCGAAAGCATATTGACCGCTGCCGATTATATCATTGAACAGCGCAAGCGCTTTTCCATATTCATTACTATTAATGCCCGGCCCCTCTACATTATACGTAGGCCCCGACCTGGTCATATATACCAGCCCGAGCAGGCCCTTGGCAGCATAGGAAGTAGGCCGGCCAATATCTGCCGCCGCATAGCTCGCAGGCAGGTGTGCAATGGCATATTGCAGATCGTCAATGATCTGGTTGTACACATCACTGACAGGGCTTCTTTTTACTGTCAGCACATCTGCGGTACTCATCACCTTTGTGATCAGCGGCAGTTTACCATAATAGCGCAACAGGTCGAAATAATAAAAGGCACGAAGAAAACGGCATTCTGCAGTGAAGCGGTTACGCAATGTGGTATCCGGCACGTTCGTTCCTTTTGCAGCCAGTTGATCCAGTACAGTATTGGCATTGTAAATACCATTAAAATCATTGTCCCATGTTTCCACGATAAAGCCGGTGGTGGTAAGGTTGGGAGAAAAGTCGTTGATGCCCTGCCAGTCGCGGTTGCCATCTGAAGTGGCGGCAATATTGTCTGAACGCATCTCCCCCATCCACAGCAGGTGGTCAGGATACAGGCGCAGTTTATTGTACACACCATTGACGGCCTGCAAAAAATCGTTGGTGTTGGTATAAAAATTCGTGCTGGTGATACTGGACACCGGCGACTGGTCAAGCTTTTTGCTGCAGGCTGACAGCAGCAGTGTAAAAATGATGATACAAAAACCTGTATGTTTCGTTTTCATGATGTGCTGCGTTTAAAAATGAGCTATAAAGAAACATTAACACCAATGGTCACGGTTTTACTAAGAGGCATGGCGCCATAATCACCCGGCAACGGGTAACTGCCATCGCCGCTGATATTGGTGTTCTGCGCTTCGGGGTTAACACCGCCTTTATACCGGTCATGGCCAAACCAGTTTTGTACAGACACATAAATACGCGCTGCACTTATTGAACTGGTCCTGATCATCCGTTTAAGGTTATAACCCAGTGTTATATTCTGGATACGCCAGAAATCACTGGAATAAAGCCAGTCTGAGGTGAAATACGGAATGGTATAAGCCGCTGATATCTTTCCTCTTGGTGCATCCGGGTTCTGGTTCTGTGTTGTCCACCTGTCGCGCCAGATACCCAGTGTGGTAGCAGCACCATTGGCCGGGTTATCGATCGCCCTGCCCAGGAAAGACATAATGGAACCTCCCTGCTGACCATACACCTGGATGCTGAGATCAAGGTCTTTATAACGGAAATTATTGGTCATACCCCAGGTGTATTTCGGGTTGGGTTGGCCTGCTACCACCCTGTCGCTGGCATCGATGATACCGTCGTGGTTGGCATCAACATATTTCGTGTCGCCCAGGGTTTGCTTATTCAGCTTGGCCACTTTGCTATCGGCCATATCAGCAGTGGTTAGCACACCATCTGTTTTGATAACATAATAACTGAACATAGGCAATCCCTTCTGCAACAGGAACGGTGGATTGCCTCCATAGTTGGAAGGAATATTGATAGAATTGCCATCAGGCCCCAATGAAAGCACTTTGTTGTTATTAAAAGCAATATTGGCATTGGTGGTCCACTGGAAAGTTCTGCCATTGATATTAACTGTATTCAGGCCCAGCTCAAGCCCCCTGTTCATAACAGCGCCGATATTCTGCAGGCTGGAGGTAAACCCCGTTGCAGCAGGTACAGGCACATTCAGCAACAGGCTGGTATTCTTTTTTTCATATACATCCATTGTAAAAGAGATGCGGTTATTCAGCACGCTGGCATCCAGTCCTGCATCATAGGTGTTCGATGTTTCCCAGGCCAGTGTGGGGTTGGGTAAACCAGAAGGTATTTGCCCAGTAGCCACTACAGGTGCCGTTCCGCCAAAGCTGTAGTTGCCGCCGGTTAAAGTAGGTATAGAAGCATAGTCGCCGATATTGTTACTGCCCGAGCGGCCCCAGCTCACACGCAGTTTAAGATCGTTGATAAACCCCAATGAATGCATGAAAGGCTCCTGCGAAATACGCCAGCCCACCGAAGCCGATGGAAAGGTACCCCACTGGTTGGCTTTGCCAAACCGCGACGATCCATCCCTGCGCACCGAAGCGGTAAGCAGGTACTTTCCATCATAACTGTATTGCACCCTGGAATAGTACGACAGCAGTGCATTATTGGTTTCAGTAGTAGTACCGGTTACCGTAACACCTGCCGTGCTGGGAATGGCATTGTTGATGGTGGTAATAATATTATTGGCAAACCCGCCGGCCGTGCTCAACGAAAAATTTTCGTAATGCACATAGCTGTACGACATGCCAGCCACTGCCGCAACACTATGTTTGCCGGCAAAAATATGGTTGTAATTAAGCGTGTTCTCATTTACAATATTCTGTTTTTTAAACCCGCTGTACGATCCTGATGCACCTTTACCAGGCGAGTTGAGCCGGTCGGTGATATTACCGCTCACAAAATCTGAAATGTATTTTTTGGTATCCTGGTTGTTCTCATCATAATTGATAGTGGATTTAATGGAAAGACCACTGGCAACCTGGTATTCGCCGTACATCGAAAACAGGATACGTGTTGTTTTGATAAGATTGATGGAGTTGAGCATCTGCGCAACAGGACTGATATTGGAGTTGGCCCAGCCATAGGTTTGATTTTTACCGGCGCCGGTGTTAATGCCAGCTGTATCTTCTACAATAGGCACCATATTATACAGCTTCATCAGCTGGTTATCTTTACCTTCTGCACCGGGAGTATTGGTTTCTGAATAAGTGGGTGCCAGGTTAAAACCCAGCTTTAGTTTCTTGCTGGCATTCACTTCCAGGTTGGCACGTGCGCTGTAATTGCGATAACCTGAATTAACCAGCGTGCCCGATTGATTTAAATAACCGCCGGAAACAAAATAGCGTACGAATTCAGTTCCGCCGCTTGCAGAGAGTTCAGCATTCTGAAAAGGCGCATTCCTGAATGCCTCATCCTGCCAGTTAACAAACCGAAGTCCCGGATGCCCGGGCATTGACCAGCGGTCATCAGGCATGTACACCACATTATAAGCGCCCGGGGCAAGCCCCAGTATTGCCCTTCGCTGATCGTTGGTTTGATCGGCTGTTCTGCCGGTACCTGAGCTTACCCATTTGGCATTCTCCAGTTCTGTGGCTTCTTTAATCCATTCATCTGCACTCAACACATCCATTTTTTTGGCCACCTTGCTGGTGCCGGTATAGGCGTTCACATTGATACGGGCTTTCCCTACCTGCCCTCTCTTGGTAGTAATGATCACTACGCCGTTGGCGGCACGGGAGCCGTAAATGGCACCGGCAGCCGCATCTTTCAGTACCTGGATGCTTTCTATATCATTGGGATTGATATTGTTCAACGGGTTGCCGGTAAAACCTCCTGCTGCATTCTGGCCAACCACATCCAGTGGAAAACCGTCAATCACATACAGGGGTTCTGTTCCGGCAGTGATAGAACCGGCGCCCCTCACCTGTATGCTCAGGCCTGCGCCCGGCATGCCCGTTTGCTGCCGTACCTGTACACCCGCCATCTGGCCGATCATGGCCTGATCGATGCGTGCGATGGGCTTTTCTTCCAGCTTCCTGGCATCAAAACTGGCTACAGCGCCTGTGATATCCTTTTTTTTCTGCGAACCATAACCTACCACGATCACATCATTCAGTGACTTTACTGAAGACGTCATTGTGACATTTAAAACAGGCTGGTTTTTAACTTCCTGCTCCTGGTTATTGTACCCGACATAGGAATAGAGCAGCGTTGCACCGGGCGGTACTTCTGCCTGGTAATTGCCGCCGGCATCTGAAACACCCGCAACAGCCCCGCCTTTAATTTGTATGGAAATACCAGCCAGCGGTTTGCCGGTATCATCTGTGATCTTTCCCGATACCCTGATCTTTTTATGGGAAGCAGTTTCAGCAGCCTTTGCCTGGGCACGGATTAGTTGAGGTGGTGACAACAGTGCACAGAGCAGTGAAGCGGATAATACACTCCGCAAGAAGCAAGCTCGTTTTTTCATATAGCCAATTATTTTAAACAATCAGTTGCGCGTCCTAAAGCTATACTGACTGTTTATAAAAATCATCCTGTTCCATCCTGCAAAACAGGTGTTATTTAGACACTTTATATTTCTATGCTTCTTGATGACGAAATAATACCCACCGGTGCGCGCAATACGCATCCATTGTCTCTGCAGCATTTACCGGCCGGCACATACCAAAGTACCAACACTGACCCGGAAAGTACAGGATGGTTACCCAAGCGGTTCATGTTATATTTAACTATTACTACAAATTGCTTGTTTATGAAAAAAATGGCTTTGCTATGCCTGTTGCTACACGGCATACTTGTTCATTGCGCAGCTCAAATATCTGTTGGCTCTTTATTATGTGAAAACCGTATCAATCCGGTTTGTATCGATGTTTCACAGCCGGTTCTCAGCTGGCAACTGTCTGGCAGCAGAAGAAATATCCATCAGTCTGCATACGAAATACATGTGGCAGCATCTGAAAAAGAGGTGCAGCAATCAAAGCAACTGGTATGGAGCAGTGGTAAAATAAATTCAGACCAGTCCGTACATATCCCTTATACCGGTGCAGCCCTGCAGGCAGGAAGGCGTTATTACTGGCAGGTGCGTGTTTGGGACGATGCGGGGCAGGCCTCTGCCTGGAGCCCTGTTGCACAGTGGCAGATGGGCCTGCTGCAGGCAGAGGCATGGAAAGCCAGCTGGATAGAACCCCATACTATACAAGACAACCAGCAACACGCCAATCCATTGTTCCGTAAAACATTTAAGGCAGGTAAAAAAATACGTTCCGCTACGGCTTATATTACCACCCGGGGTTTATATGAAGCCTGTATCAACGGCAAGCGGGTGGGCGACGCTTACCTGTCGCCTGGCTGGACCAGCTATGAAAAAAGACTGCAATACCAGCAATACGATGTTACCAGCCTGCTGCAACAGGGCAGTAATGCCATTGGTGTTAGCCTGGGCAATGGCTGGTACAGCGGCTATCTCACCTGGAGCGGTAAAAACAATTTCTTTGGTGCCAAAATAGCCCTGCTGTTCCAGCTGGATATTCAATATACCGATGGCACCAGTGAACAGGTTGTTTCAGACAACAGCTGGAAATCTTCTACAGGAAGCATACTCAGCTCAGAAATATACCATGGCGAAACCATCGATGCCCGTAAAGAAAAAGAAGGATGGTGTACTGCATCGTACAACGACAATGACTGGAGCGGTGTACAGCTGAGCAGCGATAACAGTAAAACCAACCTGGTAGCAACCATCAATGAACCCATCAAAAAACATGAACAGTTTAAACCGGTAAAAATATTCACCACACCGGCAGGTGAAAAAGTGATCGATTTTGGCCAGAACCTGGTGGGATGGGTAGAAGTGAAACTGCAAGGCAATGCAGGTGACAGCATCACCCTGCTGCATGCGGAAGTGCTGGACAAACAAGGAAATTTCTATACAGAAAACCTGCGCTCTGCCAAACAGAAAAATACCTATATCCTTAAAGGCGGTGGCACAGAAGTATTTGAACCGCATTTTACTTTCCAGGGATTCCGTTATATTAAAATAGAAAACTGGAAAGGCGATATCGGCCCGGATAATTTTACCGCCATTGCCCTGTATTCTGATATGCCGGCCACAGGCAGCTTTAGCTGTTCCAATCCGCTTATCAACCAGCTGCAACACAATATCCAATGGGGCCAGCGCGGTAATTTTTTAGATGTACCTACAGATTGCCCGCAACGTGATGAAAGACTGGGATGGACCGGCGATGCGCAGGTATTTTCCCGCACAGCAGCTTATAACCGGCAGGTGAATAATTTCTTTGCCAAATGGCTGAAAGATGTGGCAGCCGATCAGCGTGCCGATGGCAGCGTACCTTTTGTGGTTCCCAATGTACTGGGCAAGGATGCCTGCGGTTCGGCCGGCTGGTCAGATGTAGCCACTATTGTTCCCTGGAATATGTACCTGGCCTATGATGACAAACGCCTGCTGGAACAACAATACCCCAGCATGAAGGCCTGGGTGGATTATATGCAGCACCAGAGCGTGCATGATTTATGGAACACCGGTTTTCATTTTGGCGACTGGCTGTTTTATCACCCTGATGATGATAATGATGGGCGTGCAGCCATCACAGATAAATACCTTATTGCACAATGCTTTTATGCACACTCTACCCAACTGCTCATCAATGCAGCACAGGTGCTCGGTAAAACAGTTGATGCAACAGCCTATACACAGCTGTTGCAGCGTATTAAACAGGCATTCGTAAAAGAATACCTTACCCCCAACGGCCGGCTGGTATCCAGCTCACAAACCGCTTATGTACTGGCGCTGAATTTTGATATGCTGCCGGAAGAACTGCGTGCACAGGCCGCAAAAAGACTGGTGGATAATATCAAGAGCTATAATACCCATCTTACCACCGGTTTTCTCGGCACACCTTACCTGTGCCATGTGCTTACCCGTTTCGGGTACAATGATATAGCCTATGCACTGCTGTTGCAGGATACTTATCCATCCTGGCTGTACCCGGTTAAAATGGGCGCCACCACTATCTGGGAAAGATGGGATGGAGAAAAACCAGACCACAGTTTTGAAAATGCCGGTATGAATTCTTTTAACCACTATGCCTATGGTGCTATCGGCGACTGGATGTACCGTGTAATTGCCGGTATCGATACAAAAGAAGATGGCGCCGGTTACCGGAAAATCATTATTCATCCACATCCCGGTGGTTCGCTTACGCAGGCAGAAGGACAGCTTAAAACCTATTACGGTAACATCAGATCTTCCTGGCAACTGCAAAACGGGCAGCTGACACTCGATGTGGAAATACCGGCCAACACAACAGCCAGCGTGTTTGTACCGGCAAAGAACAGTGATAGTATCCAAGAAGGTGGCCAAACGCTCAATGCCAGGAAAGAAATACGCCAGGTTAGCAGCGGGAATGGTTTTACTGAACTGGAACTGGGCTCTGGTAAATACCATTTTACCGCCAGTGCACAATAAATAAAACAAGCGATCCTGGTCAGTACGCCGGCAAACACAGGCTGCTGTGCTGATCAGGATTGCAATAAAAATACCGTCATGCTCTTGGGGCCATGTGCACCCAGTACAAGCGACTGTTCTATATCGGCTGTTTTAGAAGGCCCGGCAATGAAAGAGCCGAAGCCATAATCATGCGGCAAAGCGGCCAGTTTGTTATATGCATCATGCATGGTAGCTACCAGCTGCTGCTGATCGAGCACTACTGCCAGGTTTTCGGTAATAAAGGGCACCGCTCTTTGCACCATTTCCTTCTCCGTAACCCATACCGCGCCGTTTTCGCATACACCCAGCAATGCGGGAATAATTGCCAGGTACACATCTTCCAGGCTGTGCGGGTCGGCAGTCTCCCAGCCTTTCTCGCCGATATGTTCCAGCTGTTGTACAGTGGTGATGGTGCGGCCATTGGTGAGCTGATGCGCCTGCAACAAGGCGATGATTTCCGTATAATTCCTCACCTGAAAAACATGCGCACCTATGCCCTGCAATAAAGCCATAAACTTATCAGGATCGGCAGCCTGCCCTGCAAACGCGCTAATATCGGGCAAAGAACTGGCCACCGGCTGGCTATTTCTCACTGCGGTCAATATTTTTTCCCTGCTGCTCATAGGATCAATAGATCGTTCTTTTCTGAATTATTTTTTATTACCCGGATGTACAGTTTTCTCATCCACACCAACTGCAAGAATTTACCTGCCAGCCTGCTTTTTATTTTTACTGTACCATTCGCGGAATGATTGCTTGGGCGGAGCAGGCATTTCCCTTTGTTTATACCAGGGGTTCATCCTGTTATTCACTAGCCCCGGCATGCGGCGCAATACCCAGCGGCCCATTTTACCTGCTTTTTTATAGAGGCCGGGCTTTGACAATGTGGAAGCCATCACTTTCATCGCTGCAGTTTTAGATGCAGGAGAATAGCCTTCTTTTGTCAATACCTGCCGCCATTGATATAACTGGTTGTGAATATCAATTTTTACGGGACATACATTAGAGCAGGAGCCGCAAAGTGTTGAAGCAAAAGGCAGGTCGGCATACTGCTTCATATCCAGGTTAGGCGCCAGTATAGAACCGATAGGCCCTGCAATGGCCGTGTGGTAACTATGGCCGCCGCTTCTGCGGTATACCGGGCAAGTGTTCATACAAGCCGCACAGCGGATGCATTTCAGTGAATTGCGAAACTGCTCGCGCCCCAGCTGAACGCTGCGGCCATTGTCCACAATCACAATATGCATTTCCTGCCCGGGCCTGGGTTTGGCAAAATGACTGGAATAGGTGGTAATAGGCTGCCCTGTTGCACTACGGGTTAACAGGCGCAGAAAAACGCCCAGGTGTTTGCGTTGCGGAATGATCTTCTCTATCCCCATACAGGCAATATGCACATCGGCAAGATGTGCGCCCATATCGGCATTGCCTTCATTGGTGCATACCACAAATTCGCCTGTTTCGGCGATGGCAAAATTTACACCGGTAATAGCCAGCTTACGGGTTAAAAAAGTTTCACGCAGGTGCAGTCTTGCCGCATTGGTTAAAAACTGCGGATCGGCATTGCCTGCGGGTGTGTGCAGGTGCTGATGGAACAGCTCGCCGATCTCTTCTTTCTTTTTATGAATACAGGGCAACACAATATGGCTAGGCGGTTCTTTGGCCAGCTGAACAATGCGCTCGCCCAGGTCGGTATCGATCACTTCAATCTGTTGCTGTGCAAGGTATTCATTCAGGTGGCATTCTTCTGTAAGCATAGACTTGCTTTTCACCATCCTGTTCACACCATGCCTGCGCAGTAAACCCAATACAATTTCATTGTGCTCCCGGGCATCTGCAGCCCAATGAACAGTAACGCCATTTTCCCTGGCTTTATTTTCAAATTGGATAAGATACTCGCTCAGCTGCGATAATACATTGTACTTGATCTGTGAAGCAGCTTCCCGCAGTTGTTCCCATTCAGGTACTTGCCAGGCCATTTTATCACGTTTCTGCCTGATCCACCAAAGTGTTTTATCATGCCAGTCTACACGGGCTTCATCAGCATTAAAAGCATCAGATAAAGCGGCATGGGTTTTATGTGGCTGTTGCATACTTCCCTACTTTTCCTTTTACCGGTGCCTACATGTGCAGGCGCACCAACTTACAGGTTTTTTATATTTTCATTGACAGCTGTGCATATACAGCACATAAAAAGGGTAAAACGGCATAGCCGTTTGGGGTTAATACAGGCTGCCCAAGCATGGCCATGGTAAAACGGCCTGCAATGCGGGAGGTATAGCGCCCGCTGTATACTAAAATAATCTTCCGGGCAATCAATAACTACATGCCTGCACTGACAGGCTGTGCAGACATTACACTGCTGTTTAATATTTCCGCGATATGGATTACCCGAATATTGCTTTGCTGGCGGCGCAGAATGCCTTCCAGGTGCATCAGGCAACTCATATCAGCGCCGGTTATATATTCTACATTGTGCCGGGCATGATCGGCCACCCGGTCTTTCCCCATTTTTACAGAAACAGCTTCTTCGGCCACGCAAAAAGTACCGCCGAAACCACAGCATTCATCCATTCTGTCCAGCGTTACCAGGTCGATCCCTTTTACTTTCCGCAGCAATGCTTCAGGCTTGGAAAAAGGAGCCGCCACCAGTTCGCTCATCTGCGAAATATGCAGCCCTCTTTGTCCATGACAACTTTGGTGCATGCCTACCCGGTGAGGGAAACTGGCATCCAGTTGTTCAATATGCAGCACATCTGTCAGGAATTCTGTAAGCTCATAGATCTTCTTCCTAATACCTGCGGCAGCTGTTTCGTTGGAAGGCGCATGCAGGTGATCTTTTATATGCAGGGTGCAGCTACCCGATGGACAAACAATATAATCGTACGCCTGGAAATTATTGACAAAATGTTCATTACAGTGCTGTGTCAGGTGCTCGTATCCTGAATTGGCCATTGGCTGCCCGCAACAGGTTTGCGCCATGGGAAATGCCACTTCACAACCCAGCTTTTCCAGCAGCTCCAGTGTGGCGATGCCCACCTGCGGGTAAAACTGGTCAACATAACAAGGTATAAAAAGTCCTATCGTCATATTTCCATATTCTGAGTAACAGTATAATATTTCATCTCTATCAGGTCACCGGGTAAAGACCGGCTGTTCCAGTATGGATGAATGGCCAGTGCCGCCCCTACCGCCGTAGCCTGCGCCACCGATGCGGCAAACACTTCCAGGTGCGGGAAGGATGCGGCCAGCAGGTGCATAAATACAGCATTCTTACCAAATCCGCCGTCTACGAAAATACGCTTCACAGGCGTACCCTGTATCACCAGCGAGGCTGACCGTTGCTGCAGCTGCATGATATCTGCAATGAGGCAATGATAAGCCATTTCGTAAGAGCTGAACTGCGACAGGTTGCGCTGTGCAAAGACCGATTGTTTGATTGTTTTTGCATCTTCTGCAGCAGTTGCTGTAACAGGCACCTGTTGCTGCAAAGATGCGATAATATCAGGATTGAATTCAACGCCTTTATAAAAATCAGCCGGCTTGCCAAAATGTGCCGCAATGCGGCGCACCTGCTGCTCATGATCATTACCGGCAAATAAACGGGCCGCTTTAACCGGTTTACCATGGTACTCCATATAACAGAGGCAGTCCTGCTGCAGCTCCTCGTTCGTCAGCGGTTGTTTATTAAAAGGATTGAGGCTGATGCACCAGGTTCCGGTTGAAATTAATACAAACGGCTCGGCAAAACCGGCAAGATAAGGGATCAGCGCAGCCGAGCTATCGTGCAGCCCCACACCAACCGCAATAGTACGGCCGCCCCACCATACATCCATCGCCTTATCTGAAGGGAACAATGAAGGCAACCTGTTGTCCATCCCTTCTTTTATCACCCATTCATGGTAATTGTTCTTTGTGAAATCCCATAGCTGTGTATGGCAGCCGATGCTGGTGATATCAGCATACCATTTTCCTGTAACCAGGTAGCTGATGTATTGCGGCAGGTGAAGCGAGCAGGCAATACGCGCATATAGTTCCGGCTGTTCTTTTTTGATGCGGTAAAGCTGCATCCCCGAGTTAAGGCTACCCAGTACCGGTGAGGCAGTAGCCTGCGATATGGCCGCCTCGCCACCATATTCCCGGTAAAACTGTTCACTGAGTGCTGTGGGATACGCTTTAAGATAATTGTACAAAGGCGTTACAGGTTTGCCCTCCTTATCAAGATGCACCAGGCTGGCACCATAGGCTGTAAAATTGATGGCAATTATTTCAAACTGGTCCAACTGCCGTACTTCTTCCAGCGAGTGAAGTACCCACCGGGTCAGCGATGACAGGTCTTCACAGGCATCATCGTCTTCATCTGTTGTTTCATCAAACTGAGCGCTCTGTTCCCATACAATATGATAATGCTCATCAAAAAGAAACAGCTTTTTGTTGGTTTTACCGATATCCAGTACAGCGATAACAGCAATTCTATCCATGGCAAGCATTTATCCCGGCGGCAGGAGCTGGTATACCGATCATTCACCTTCCCTGCCGGTTATTTTACAATCCTGTAGCAACAGTTTTACTTCCTCTTTCATTCACCAGGTTTTCCCGCACTTTCAGTGAGCGGAACAATGCCAGTGGCTGCAGGGCCGCGCCGGCACGCAAACGCGCTTCTGCCACCAGCGGCCTTACATCTGTGCGATAGGCCTGCTGTAGTATTTCCTGTGCGGCAACCACATCATTTGCTTCCTGTGCTTTATTCAAAGCTGCAGTGTCGATAAGCAATGCCTGTGCATAAGCGATTTTGATGGCTTCAACAGACTGCAGCAGGTCTTCCAGCGGGTCTTTTACATTATGCGAGGCATCGATCATCCAGCCCAGGTCAGATGCATGGTGCATCCCTTTGGCATCCATCCCTTCTACCAGCTCATTAAAAATCAGGAACAGCTGATAGGGGTTGATACTGCCCACGGTAAGATCATCATCACCATATTTGGAATCATTAAAATGAAAACCACCCAGTTTTCCTTCCATCAGCAACAGCGATACGATCTGTTCTATATTGGCATTGGGCAGGTGGTGGCCCAGGTCAACCAAAGTATATGCCTTGGGCCCCAGTTTATTTACGAAGGCAAGCGATTGACCCCAGTCGCCAACAGTGGTCGAATAAAAATTGGGTTCAAACGCTTTGTATTCCACAAATATCTTCCACTGTTCGGGCAGGGCATTGTATATCTCCTGCAGCCCTTCCAGTGTGCGCTGAAAAGCTTTCCTGAAATTCAGCTGCCCGGGAAAACAGCTGCCATCGGCCAGCCAAACGGTCAGCGATTCAGAACCCAGCGCTGCGCCGTATTTAATTACTTCGATATTGTGTTCAACAGCCTGTTTGCGCACGGCTTTGTCTGTATGTTGCAGCGAGCCGAACTTATAACTGTGCTGCTGCCCCGGCTGATCCTGGAACGTATTGGAATTCATGGCATCAAAACGCAAACCGAACTGCGCCGCCAGTGCCCTGATAGCTTGCGGATTGGAAGGTATATCCCAGGGGATATGCAGTGAAATGGCGCCACTGGATTGATTCAATGCATGCAGCAATCCCACATCTTCAATCTTCTCTTCCAGCTGCCGTGGCTCGCCGCCACCGGAAAAACGGCCGAACCGTGTACCTCCGGTGCCCAATGCCCAGCTGGGAATGGCCACCTGGAACTCGCCCAGCTTCTGCAACACAGCATCCAGGTTTTGTATGCCTGCGGCAGTGTATTCAAATTGCTGCCGGTGTTTTTTCAGCAGGTTATTGTTGTGTTCATCGATCCTGTATTTTTCTATCTGCATGGCAAAATCGTTTATGGTAAATAAAACATTTCTTGTAAAGGGATACGCACAGGCGAATCATCTTCGTTGGTTTCCATGATATCGCTCATAAAATGCCACCAGCGTTTCATCACCGGGTGTGTGGGCAGTTCATCAAGGGCCCGCAGATCTGCTGCCTGTAATATGCCAAACAATGTATGCGTTTCCCTGTCCAGGTAAATAGCGTATTCACTGATGCCTGCCTGCTTCAGCAAAGCGGCAAGCTCGGGCCAGATGGCGGCATGCCGTTTTTGGTATTCTTCTTCAAACCCTGGCAGCAGCTTCATCTTAAAGGCCTGGCGCATATGGGTTCATTTACAAATGAAAGTTACACTGTTTTAATTCATGGCTCCCGGCCGTATTGCAATTGGCATATTCACCGGTTAAAAAAGACAATCAGCCTGAAAACCTGTTTTCAGCAGGCAGTACCGGTTGTATACCTGCAGCATTTGCCGGTACTGCCCTGATGATGCTAGCGCAAAAATGCATTCGCCACGCCCCCGTCTACATTAAGCGTATTACCTGTTGATTTATTCAGCAGGCCGCTCACAAAAACAAAGCAGGCATTGGCAATATCTTCGGGCAGGATGATCTCGTTCAGCAGTGTGCGCTTGGCATAAAATGCCGGCAACTCTTCCACCTTCACACCATAGGCTTTGGCACGGCCTTCAGCCCAGGCGCCTTCCCATATTTTGCTGTCGGCGATCACTGCATCGGGGTTCACTACATTCACGCGGATCTTGTCTTTACCCAGTTCGGCTGCATTCAGCCTGCTAAGATGCAGTTGTGCCGATTTAGCCGAGCCGTAACCGGCATTATTAGGCCCTGATACCAATGCATTCTTGCTCACAATATTGAGTATATCGCCACCTATCTGTTGTTTGCGCAGCACTTCCACCCCAGCCTGTGTTACCAGGAACTGGCCTTTCACCAGTACATCGTATAGCAGGTCCCAGTCTTTTTCAGTATGCTCTTCTATCGGTTTTGAAATAGATAATCCCGCACAATTCACTACAATATCCACACCACCGAAAGCCAGTGCTGCAGCAGTAAATGCCTCCCTGATATCTTTTGCGCTGGTTACATCCAGCTGAACGGCAGCAAATACATCTTTACCGTATTGTGCCTGGAACTCTTCTTTTGCAGCAGCCAGCCGGCTTTCATCATTATCGTTGATGACAATGCAGGCACCTTCATCAGCAAATTTTTTCGCGATGGCTTTACCAATGCCACCCGCGCTTCCGGTTACCAATGCAATTTTCCCGGATAATACTTTGGGTTTAGGCATGCGTTGCAGCTTGGCTTCTTCCAGCAGCCAGTATTCTATATTAAAAGCTTCCTGCCGCGGTAAAGAGGTATAAGTGGATATGGCTTCTGCACCACGCATCACATTGATCGCATTGATATAAAACTCAGCAGCAACACGTGCGGTTTGTTTGTCTTTGGCAAAGGTGAACATGCCCACACCGGGATACAGCAGCACTACCGGGTTAGGATCGCGCATAGCCGGACTATTGGGATGTTTACAGGCATTGTAATAATCGGCATACATTTTACGGTAGTCTTCAAACTGACCGGCCAGTTTTTCTTTTACCGCAGTTACATTGCCCAGGTCCTCATCAGGTGCAAGGTTCAGCACCAGCGGGCTTATCTTGGTGCGCAGGAAATGATCGGGACAGCTGGTACCCATAGGCGCCAGTTGGTCAAGCTGCTGTGAATTGATAAATTCCAGCACGCGTTCATCATCTGTAAAATGCCCCACCATCCGGGTATAGCCTGAGCAAAAACCACGCAGTACAGGCGCCAGTGCAGCAGCTTGTTCTGCCCGCTTTTCTTTGGGCAGGGATGCTATTTTAGCACCGCCAAAAACAGCGGGTTGCTTCTGTATATGATCTTCCAGGTATTGTGCACAACGCTCGATCACTTCTAGCGTGTTGATATAACTTTCATATGCTGTTTCGCCCCAGGTAAATAAACCATGCGAACCCAGCATAATACCCCTGATGCCGGGGTTTTCATCAAGGCATTGTTTCAGTTTTAATCCCAGGTCAAAACCGGGGCGCTGCCATTCTACCCAGCCGATAGTACCATTGAACAGTTCCTGCGTAATACGTTTGCCATCTTTCGCTGCGGCTATGGCAATAGCTGCATCAGGGTGCAGGTGGTCAATATGTTTAAAAGGAAGAAAACCATGCAGGGGTGTATCAATAGAAGGCGCTTTTGAGCTCAGGTCAAAAATGCAATGATTGAACAATTCCACCATCTCATCTTCAAACTCGATACCACGGTATACATTTTTAAGGCTGCGCAGGCGGTTGACATACAAAGCTGCCAGCCCGCTGCGTTTCAGTGTTCCCAGGTCTCCCCCCGAACCTTTCACCCACATCACCTCTGTGGCTTCACCCGTAAGCGGGTCTTTCGCTGTTGTCTTGCACGAAGTGTTACCACCGCCGTAATTGGTGAGGCGCAGATCGGCGCCCAGCAAATTAGAACGGTAAATCAATAACGCCACTTCATCTCCCGCCAGCGCTGCGGCTTTTGCATCATCCCACAAATAACTCACATGTTTAAACTGAGTTGACGTACCTACTGACATATACAATTTATTTAATCGAAAAAAAAGAACATATTTCCTGCGGCTGCTGTTTGTGCGCTACTTCAGTGAGTTGCCATAGCCCACTACCAGCACCGATGCTATAATGAACAATATTCCTGTGATAATAGTGGCATAGGTTTTCCGGCTCACCCCTTTCCACTCTTTCAGTGCCAGCCCCCATACATTGGCCACCAGTATAATAAATGCCATATGCAATATCCAGGAGCTGGCACCATTACCCAGCTTGCTTTCGCCCATACCATAAAAAAAGAACTGTAAAAACCAGGTTGTTCCGGCCAGGGCGGAAAAGAGATAGTTTCGTAACAAAGGCGTTTTGCGATCGGTATAATTGCTAAAGGTTTTATTCCGGCTGTTCAGGATAATGCACCAGATAAAATTAGTGCTAAGCCCTCCCCATAATAACACCACATAAATTACATTGTTCTGGTAAAGCGGGTTGATATTGAGCCTGACAGCCGCATCAGCCATTGATTTGCCGGCTTCTATACCATAATTAAAACAGGCACTGAGTATACCCGATACAACGGCTACTATCAGGCCTTTGGTGAGGTTAAACTCCTGGATGCTGGTATTCTTCGTGTCTTTATTGCCCTCTCTTTCTTTCAGCACGCCTGCACGCCCGCATACATAGATCCCTGCCAGGCAAAGTAATACCCCCAGCAGCACAATACGGCCCCAGTGATTGCCCAGCATTTCAGTGAAAGTGACTTTACCTGCTGTAGGTACAAAATTGTAGTACACAGAAGGCAACAGTGCACCAAATGCAGAACAGAAACCCAGTATTACCGAGCTACCGAGTGATACGCCGAGGTAACGTACACCCAACCCGTAAGTAAGGCCGCCGATACCCCACATAACACCCCAAAAATAGGTCCACCACAGGGTGCTGAAACCAGTTTGATGAATAATGCCGGCAAAGCCCGGGATCGTTAACCAGGCGGCCAGCGGAGGCACTATCAGCCAGGAAAACAGGCCACCGATGATCCAGTAGCTTTCCCAGGCCCAGTTTTTTACTTTTTTAAATGGGATGTAAAAACTGCCGGAGGCAAACCCGCCGATAAAATGAAAAATAACTCCTAAAATAATCCCCATAATTACAGGTTGTTTTCGTATGGCAAAGCGTTGATGGGCTAAAGATAGAGGCAGGCCGTAAGACAGCCATCATGCACCGTCATGCCCTATGGAAATTTACGACTAATTCACCCGGGTTGCCAAATACTTTACCAGCTGCAAGCTGTTAGCTATTAACCCAAGTTGCGGGATGATCAGCGCATTTATAGCTGCAAGCCATGAGCTTACAGCTATGAGGTGGAAATGGCCTGTTAAATAGAATAAATTGTTGGCCAGGCCATCCTGAAAAACATCTTCCTTTCTGCGTTTTCCGCGTATTCCGCGAGATGCATTTCTCGCAGCTCAGCGCTATCAGCTCGCCGCTATAACTGGCAACTTGAGTTGTTAGCCATTAACCGCAAGTTGCGGGATGATCAGTGCATTTATAGCTGCAAGCCATGAGCTTCTAGCTATGAGGTGGAAATGGCCTGTTAAATAGAATAAATTGTTGGCCAGGCCATCCTGAAAAACATCTTCCTTTCTGCGTTTTCCGCGTATTCCGCGAGATGCATTTCTCGCAGCTCATCGCTATCAACTCGCCGCTATAACTGGCAACTTGAGTTCTGCCTGCTATTTGCGCCGGGTTTGTTACATTAGCAATAAGAAACCGGCATATACCGTTTTACCGAACAACCGAAAAACAACCAGAAGGGATGAAAAAGCCTGCCATTTTCCAGTACCTTGATATTGACTATTTATCTGCAACCCCCAAATACCTGCAACTGGCCAATTGTGTTATCAAAGCCATTACAGAAGGGGCCATCAGGGAAAACGATATGTTGCCCTCTATCAATGAGCTCAGTTTCGAGTTTGAAATATCCAGGGATACTGCTGAAAAAGGTTATAAGCACCTGAAAAAAATAGGTATACTGGGCTCTGTACCAGGCAAAGGTTATTTCATCAAAACAACCGAGCTCAACCAGAAACTCAAAATATTTCTGCTGTTCAATAAACTCAGCGCCCATAAAAAGATCATCTATGATGCTTTTGTTGCATCGCTGGGCGAGCTGGCAGCAGTGGATTTTTATATTTACAATAATGACTTTTCGCTGTTTAAAAAACTGCTCACCAATTGCAAAGACGATTATACACATTATGTGATCATCCCGCATTTTATGGAAGGCGGCGAAAATGCCAGTGAAATGATCAACGCTATTCCCAAAGACAAGCTGATATTAATGGATAAGCTGGTGCCTGGTATAGACGGGAAATACGCTGCCGTTTATGAACGGTTTGAAGAAGATATTTACAATGCACTGGAACAGGCCACGCATGCCCTGAGTAAATACCATACTTTAAAGATCGTTTTTCCCGAATACACTTATTATCCGCAGGAGATATTGAACGGTGTTGCCCGCTTCTGCCAGCAATACGCATTTAACTATAAAGTAGTGCACGATATTGCAGAGGAAACCATCAAAGAAGGCGAAGTATACATCAGCCTGATGGAAAGTGACCTGGTTACATTGATTGAAAAGATCCTGTCCACCAGCCTGAAAGTAGGTAAAGATGTGGGCGTTATTTCGTACAATGAAACAGCACTGAAAAAAATCATCCTGGATGGTATCACTACCGTATCCACCGATTTCCAGATGATGGGCGAAAAAGCGGCCAGCCTCATACTGGAACAATCCACTGAACACATCGCCATTCCTTTTTACCTGAAGCAACGCGCATCACTGTAAGCAACCGGAAAAATGAAAAATATTGCTTGCCAATATTGATCTTGATATAAATAACAACTGCTATATCTGTACAACCGGCTATAGAGGTTGTTTTGTTCAACACATGCTTTCCGGTATTGCCCGCACACCAGTATTTACTTTTCACAGGAACCAATATTTACTTAGCAACTGTGCTTCGGCTTACATTCCCTGTTCCCTGTATCCCAGTCCTGTGGCTGGTTACAGGCTATCAGTAAACAAATGGCAACACAAGTGCCGATTTATGTTTAAACATCTTATGACAACGTTCATATAGTTAAAGAAATCATATATCCTGCAAGGCGCGGGATAAACCTAAACTGCATTTTTTTAAAAAATAAGTACAACCAATTGCCCTGGTATGTAACTTGCCGCTTGTTACAATAAGTGGTTGTGTGCAACTTTTGATATAAAGAAAATGGTTCATATCAACGATTTTGTTTAAGACAGCTTCAGGCATCTTTAATGGGACAACGTTGAATTATAATTTTTTTTTAAACAGTACGCAACAGTTAAATAACAATGGTGGTATAGTTTTGGTATGAAATTAGCGCACAGTTAGAGCAATAGTAACCTTATGTATAAGCTTTGCAATTCACCGTTACCGGCTTTGCTGCAAAAGCCCGGCGACAATAGCGCAGCCCGCCAGGGTTATGCTATCTATTACATCTTTCCAGTACATTATCTTTCAGGTTCATTAAGCCGAGTTGCCGGAATGATTGACAGTTAATCCATGTTGACAAGCTTTGCTTTTGCATGGCTTTTTGCATTTTCGAGATTTCTTGCCTCTTCAACCTTACCCGCTTTGTGTTTGAACTATGGCTTACTGTCTGGCGACCTTCCCCCAAGGCGACACAGATAAACTGACATCCTTTCCCTTTATTTTTTTAATGTCAGCCCATTACTCTTTAGAGTATAGCATCAGGTTGAATTACATCAGTATTGTTGGACATGTTACGTGTAAAGAAGACAGCTGCCTGACGAGGTGTGCATTTTCTTTCATGAGATGTATTTGCTTGTCTGACCCGTTACAGCAAACGTTGTGCACGGACTGGGATTGGTATGTCATGATTGTTGAAAACCATTGTAAACAAAATTATTCCGAACCACGCTAAGGTTTGTACCATGAAACAAGTAAATCTCTTTCTCGCCCTTATTATTCTATTCGCTGCAGTTGGCTGCCACAAATCAGATGACAACCAAACGCGCAACCCCACTCCACAGGATTCAGCTAAATATGATATCTGCATCTATGGTGGAACATCGGCCGGTGTTATAGCTGCTTACACCGCCAAAAGAATGGGAAAAAATGTATTGCTCATCGAACCAGGCGCAAGACTGGGCGGCCTGTCCAGTGGCGGATTGGGCTGGACCGATGTTGGCAGTGACAACAGTATTTCCGGCCTGTCCAGGGATTTTTACAAACGTGTAGGTGTTGCATACGGTCAGCCTCTCCAATGGCATTTTGAACCCAAAGCTGCTTTAAATGTATTCAATCAGTATATCAGTGATGCCAATATTACCGTAATGTATAAAACACAGCTGCAGGATGTAAAAAAAGATGGCGCCAAAATCACGGAGATCGATGTGCTGAAAGACGGTAGTACCCTTGTCGGCATTACTGCAAAAGAGTATATCGATTGCTCATACGAAGGAGACCTGATGGCTAAGGCCAAGGTAAGTTATACCATAGGCAGGGAGGCCAATACCGTTTACCAGGAAAGGTACAATGGCGTGCAGCTGCTGTCTGGTCACCAGTTCCCCGATGGCATCGATCCATACAAAACACCGGGCCAGCCAGCCAGTGGATTGTTACCGGGCATCAGCAACCAATTATTGTCACCCACAGGATCGGGCGATAAGAAAATACAGGCTTATAATTTCCGTATCTGCCTTACTAATGATCCAGGTAACAAAATTGAGATCACCAAGCCCGATAATTATGATTCATCCAAATATGAGTTGTTACTGCGATATGTACAGAAGATCAATGCTACCAATATCACCAGCTTCCTTAACATGAACATATTGCCCCATCAAAAAACAGATATCAATAACCAGGGGCCTTTTTCTACCGATATCGTCGGCACCAATTATGCATACCCGGATGCAGACTATGCAACAAGGGCCAGTTTTGTTAAAGAATGTACTGACTATACAAAGGGCTTGTTGTACTTTATAGGTCACGATACGCGCATGCCGGCCCAGTTGCGTAACCAGATGCTCGCCTGGGGTTACCCGATGGATGAATTTCTGGATAACAACCATTTCAGTCCGCAACTGTATATACGCGAAAGCCGCAGGATGATTGGTGAATATATTATGACAGAAGCAAACTGTATGAGCACTTCTATCGTCGACGATGGTATTGCACAGGCTTCTTATATGATGGATTCACACAACTGTCAGCGTGTGGTTGTAAATGGCATGGTAAAAAACGAAGGCAATGTGGAAGTGGGCATCCCTCGCCCCTATCCTATTTCTTACAGGGCCGTTACCCCCAAACGTGCGGAATGCACCAACCTGCTGGTACCGGTTTGCCTATCTGCTTCACATATTGCCTATGGTTCTATCAGGATGGAACCCGTATTTATGATGCTGGGGCAATCAACCGCATTGGCTGCCTCACTCGCCATTGATGAAAAGATCACCGTACAGGAAGTCAATATTTCCAGGTTGCAGGAACAGATTAAAAAAACCATTAATTAGATTTTTCCGGACAGGTAATTATCTATTCACGTAAAATAGGCCAGATCGTTCTGCTGTTCGGGCCGGTAAGAAAAATAAACAGAAAAGCAAACACGTTACTTTGTAACCATCGCATCAGGAATAAACGCTTCATTTACAAACTACCCATTGTACTGTTTGCATCATCCCAGATCAGGCGGCGGCAATGGGTATTTTATTATCCTTGACAATTGGCATCTAATTTGCTTTTTCCCAGTACCATTCATCCGGAAAAACCACAAACGTATTGCATACCCGTTAAATTATATTTAAGTATAATATAATTTAATGGCCATTTATCCAATTGAAAGGCCCCCATTTACCGCTTGCCACCTGAAAAACCAGGCTGCATCGGCATGCCTGTTCGCCAATCCTTGACTTCTTACAAATTTTATTAATCCCTATGTCCTTTAAAATGCAGTGCATCGCTTGCATGGAATAAACAATTTCAGGCTGGCATCACATGCAATCAACGCTCTTAAAAAACGAACCTATTTTTTAATGCCCTTATTTAATCAACCAGGTTTAAATAATGACAGATACGACAAAATGGGATTGGGAAATCCATGCAGGTACACGACCATTCTCCCTTGAATTACGCGAACTGATTCAATATAGGGATCTATTATTCAGACTGGTGAAAAGAGATTTCCTGGTAAGCTACCAGCAAACCATACTTGGCCCTTTCTGGATATTTCTGCAACCCCTGTTGACCACTTTTGTTTATTACCTGATATTCGGGTGGATTGCCAGGATACCTACAGGCGGTCTTCCGCCCATGCTGTTTTATTTACCGGGTAGCATCATATGGACTTTTTTTTCAGAGAGCCTCACTGGTACAATGTACACGTTCCTGCACAATGCACAGGTGTTTAGCAAAGTATATTTTCCACGGCTGATCGTGCCACTAAGTATTATTCTTTCGCAGTTTATCAGGCTGTCTATCCAGTTGTTCCTGTTCATAGTTGTGTATATATATTATATGTGTACAAATCCTGCCATACGCCCTTCTGTATGGCTTTTGTTACTTCCCATGGTATTGCTTATTACCGCGGGATTTGCATTGGGTGCAGGTTTACTGGTAAGTGTATTCACGGCAAAGTACCGGGACCTGGACAATGTGCTGCAGTTTGTATTGCGGCTGTTCATGTTTATGACACCTGTGGTTTACCCCGCGGTGATCGTTCCGGCAAAATTCCAGTTCCTGTTCTGGCTAAACCCCCTGACCCCGGCAATAGAATTATTCCGTGCGGCACTGTTGCCGGCCACGGGTGCACCGGTACCCATATACTTTTTACTGGCGGCACTGGCTGTGGTGTTGGTAATGCTTACGCTGGGGCTTCGCTTATTTAAAAAGAGAGAAATAAAAGTGATGGATATTATTTAACCCGGCTTAAAAGCCACGCTGACAAAATTTAATAAAAGCGATATGAACATGGTGTCGCTCACTGCCTAAAACCATTTGAACAGATGAAAGACATTGTGATTAAAGCGGAAAATATTTCAAAATACTACCGGCTGGGTGTATGGGGTTCAGGATCACTGAAAGAAGATTTTCACGCCTGGTGGACGAAGCGGTTTTCAGCTGCATCACATCGCCTTGCTTACCCGGATGGGTTACCCGGGAAAGCTGAGTATTTCTGGGCATTACAGGATATCAATTTCGAAATAAACAGAGGAGAGGTAACGGGTTTTGTAGGCAAGAACGGCGCCGGGAAATCCACCTTGCTAAAGGTCATCTCCCGCATCAGCCAGCCATCTACCGGAAGCATCAGGGGCAGGGGACGCATTGCAAGCCTGCTGGAAGTAGGCACCGGTTTTCACAATGAACTTACAGGCCGGGAAAATATTTTCCTCAACGGCAATATACTTGGCATGAAGAAAAAAGAAATAGCTGCCAAGTTTGATGAGATCGTCGCATTCTCGGGTGTAGAACAGTTCATTGACACACCGGTGAAAAGATATTCCAGCGGCATGTATGTACGGCTGGCATTTGCAGTGGCCGCCCACCTGGATGCAGAGGTATTGATCGTAGATGAAGTGCTGGCAGTAGGCGATGCAGAGTTTCAGCGAAAATGCCTGGGCAAAATGAAAGAAGCTTCCAGCCAGAAGGGCAAAACAGTGATTTTTGTTTCCCATAATATGCAGGCCATCAGCAACCTCTGCTCAAGGGCTATCTGGCTCGATAAAGGCCGGATGCAGGCAGATGGAGACGCACAGTCTGTGGTTCATCAATATTTATCCGTTTACAAGAAAAAGTTATGGAAACAGGAATGGCAATCGCTGGAACACGCACCAGGTAACGCCTATATTAAAATGCTGTCCGTTGAGCTCATCCCTCATCTAACAGATCAGCTGGCACCCATTGATACGCGCACCACTATCACAGTAAAATTCCGCTTTTACAATTTTTGCAAAAACATACGGCTTGCTGCTGGCGTGCATCTTTTTACACTTGGCGATGAATGCATCTTCGATGTATCGCATCATCCTGAAATATGTGATGAAGGAATAGTAGAAGGGGAATGTACCATCCCCGGCAATTTTCTGAACGATGGCTCATACTATTTTTCGATCATTTTTGTACAGGACACTTCGCAGCCACTCTACTACTTTGAAGAATGCCTCTATTTCGATGTAGAGGATTACCGGGAAAACACCAACTGGTTTGGCAAATGGATGGGTTATGTACGCCCCCAGTTCCCTGTTAAACTTCAATCCGTAAAAACCTGATAAGATACCTGCGATCAATGAAAACTGTTTACCCATATATCATCCAGCATATTGACCTGGCCAGGGAAGATGTACTGAACACACTTCCCTTACCAGGCCAACCGGCTTGTTATTGTTTGTTCTGGTGGAAGCAGGTACCTCTTGCCCACCTGTTCTTCGAGCAAAATGCATGGCCCGGCAAAAGCGTCCTGCTGCAGCAGGTCATCACGGCCATTGAGCCTGCCATACGGTTTTATAGTAAGCAGCCTGCAGCTACCGGCATACAGGCTTTGCTGGATAAAAACCAGCCGGCATTCCGGCTATTCATGGAACAGGCTTTCAACAGCATTACCACTGTAGCAATACCTGAGCAGGCAGCTATATCTGTTGTCATCTGTACCCGCAACAGAAGCCGTATGCTGCAGCATTGCCTGGGTGCATTGCAGCAGCAGGCTTGTATTCCGCGGGAAATCATCGTAGTAGACAATGCACCTGATGACAATAGCACTGAACAGGTAGTAGCCCGGTATCCCGGGGTGATCTATTGCAGGGAATCAAGGCCGGGACTGGATATTGCGCGCAATACCGGTGCCCGCATAGCCAGCAGCCCTATTGTAGCTTATACTGATGATGATGTGGTATTGCACCCGCACTGGGTTTACCGTGTATGGCAGGTGTTTGAAAACAGCCAGGTAGCTGCCATGACCGGCCTGGTAATCGCTTCTTCACTCGATACAGAAAGCCAGCAGCTGTTTGAAAAATACTGGAGCTTTAACCGGGGATACCAGGACAAACTGTTCACGCATTCTTTTCTTCAAACACATCTGTCCAGCGGTCCGCCTGTATGGGAAATAGGCGCCGGTGCCAATATGGCTTTCCGCAAATCGGCACTTGAGCAGGTAGGTTACTTTGATGAAAGACTGGATGTTGGTGCTGCAGGCTGCAGTGGAGATTCTGAAATATGGTTCCGGCTGCTGAAACAGCATTTGCCTATTCTCTATTCCCCGCTGGCAGTGGTATACCACGAACACCGGAAAGACATGCAGGCCCTGCACAAACAGATATTTAACTATATGCGCGGCTTTGCTGCAGCAGCGCTTATACAACAGGCGCAGCACGAACAGGCCAACTACCGTTCGCACCTCTATAAAACGCTGCCCAGGTACTATACCGGTATGCTGCTCAGGGGATTCCCTGCATATCCCTCGCGGTATAAAACAATATTCAGTGAAATACGCGGGCTGATAGCCGGTGTACGGTATTTTAAGAAACATAAACACAAACCACCTTATACAACCAGGGAGATGCATGCGTAATCACTCATCCATATCGCCCCTGGTATCGGTTATCATACCCTGCTATAATCATGGGCATTACCTGCCTGCAGCTATCAGCAGTGTACTTGCTCAAAGCTACCAGCAGGTAGAGCTGATTGTTGTAGATGACGGTTCTACCGACAACAGCAGGGAAATTGCTATGGCTTATCCTTTTGTTACTTATATCTACCAGGCTAACAAAGGGCTTTCAGCTGCCCGTAATACCGGCATTGATCATTGTACGGGGGACTATCTTGTTTTCCTGGATGCCGATGACCGTTTGCTTCCTGATGCACTGCAAACCAATCTTTGTTTTTTGCTGAAAAATAAAAAAGCAGCATTTGTATCAGGCGCTCATCAAAAACGCAATGACCGGGATGAACTGATAGAGGAAGTAAAGACCACGGTAGAACAGCATCATTATGTACAGCTGCTGCAGGGCAATTATATCGGCATGCATGCCACTGTTATGTACCCCAAATGGATATTTAACCATTTCCGCTACAACACTTCGCTGAAAGCATGTGAAGACTATGATCTCTACCTGCGCATTGCCAGGCAATATCCTGTACTGCACCATACACAGCTTATTGCGCTTTATTATATCCATGGTACCAATATGTCAGGCAATATACACCTGATGCTGACAACCGTTCTCCAGGTACTCCGGAACCAGGAAAGCGTTCTGCAAAACAATGCAGAAAGAAAAAGCCTGCAAAACGGGCTGCATGTGTGGAAACAATATTACACAGAAAAACTGGCAAACAAACTATTGGCCTGTATACATCAGCAATACGCCAGTCGCGTGGCAGAAGAGCAGTTGCTCTGGCAGTACAATAAGCGGCTGTATTTCTTTTACCAGAAAACAAAATTATCTATGGGCATAAGACAAATGATACGTGACAAAGCACCGGCGCCCTTTTTAAGATGGTTGTATAAAACCGGAAGGTATAAAAGTTTTATTCCTCCTGCAGGCAAAATAAAAATGGGCGATTTTAACCGGACCAGCCCCTACAGCCGGGAATTTGGCTACGACCGTGGCGGTCCGTTAGACAGGTATTATATCGAGCTTTTCCTGCAAAACCAGTCTGATTATATCCATGGCAGGGTGCTGGAGATCGGCGACAATGAATACACGCTCCGCTTCGGCGGCAACCGGGTAACACAAAGTGATATCCTGCATATAGATGAAAGCAATACCAACGCCACGTTCATCGGTGACCTGAGCAATGCACCACAGTTGCCGGATAACAGTTTCGACTGCATTGTGCTCACGCAAACACTGCACCTGATTTATGAATACCACAAGGCTATAGCCACTTGCTACCGCATATTGAAACCCGGTGGCCGGCTACTGCTTACCGCACCCGGTATCAGCCATATTGATTATGGTGAATGGAAGCAGAACTGGCTATGGTCTTTCACGGCCAATGCCATTAAAAAAATACTGGGAGAAGTTTTTCCGGCAAAATATACCACCGTTGAAAGTTTTGGCAATGTACTGGTGGCAACGGCTTTTCTCTATGGCATAGGGCTGCCGGAATTAAAAAAAGAACAACTGGATGCGCATGATGAACACTATCAGGTGATCATTACTGCCGTAGCCATTAAACCGGAATATGTTGATTAAACGCTGGACACATAGCATCAGGCATTTTTTCCGGCACAAAGCCATTGTGCTGATGTATCACCGTATTGCAGATATCGATACAGATCCCTGGCAGCTGGCAGTAAGCCCCGCCAATTTTGGCGAACAGCTCCAGGTGCTGCATAAATACCGTGTAATCCCGGCCAGGCAGCTCACTGATTATGTGCAGCACAACAGGATCCCGGCCAATTGCATCTGCCTCACTTTCGACGACGGTTATGCAGACAATTATTATGCAGCCATTCCCCTGCTGGAGCGATACGAATGCCAGGCCAGTTTTTTTATAGCAACAGCGTATATCGGCCGGCAGCAGGCTTTTTGGTGGGATGAGCTGGAGGATATTTTTCTGCATACGCCCCAGCTGCCTCCCGTTCTTGCACTCACTATAAATGACAATCTATTGCAGGTAACACTGAACAACAATGGCATACTATCTCTCAACGAGCTGCAACTGCACCGGCAATGGCAATGGCCGGCCCCGCCGCCTACAGGCAGGTGCGAATTATACTTGTTGATATGGGAACACCTGAAACCGCTTAGCTACCAACAGCAACAGGCCGCCATGGTGCAATTGCGGCACTGGGCAGGCAGCTCCCCGGTTAGGGATACACGGCATTTACCCATGACAGAAGCACAACTGGATATGGCCAGCCGTCATCCGCTGGTGGATATAGGGCTGCATACCTGTACACATGCTTCGCTCGCAGCACATGACAGCCGTATGCAGCAGCATGAAATACAGGCATGCGAACAATACCTGGAAAAACACACAACCCGGCACCAGCCATTGATCAGCTATCCCTATGGCGGTTACAATGACCACACCATTGCTGTGATAAAAGAACAAGGGCTCGCGGGGGCTTTTACAACAGAAGCACAGGCAGTTACCAGCAACACAGATATACTACGGCTGGGCCGGTTCCAGGTAAAGAACTGGGACGGGGAAACATTTGAAAAACAGTTATCGGACTGGATAAAACGGTTTTAATGTTTATGACAACAACCATATCATCTACACCACTGGTATCAGTGATCATCGCTTTTTTGAATGAAGAACGCTTTCTGGCAGAAGCTATTGAAAGTGTTGTGCAGCAGCTATACCCCAACTGGGAACTGGTATTAGTAGATGACGGATCTACCGATAAAAGCAGCACCATCGCATTGGAATATGCACAAAAACAGCCACAAAAAATATTTTACAAAGAGCACCCTTCCCATGTCAACAAAGGATTAAGCGCCAGCCGCAATGCCGGCATCGCCGCCGCAAAAGGTGAGCTGGTTGCTTTCCTGGATGCTGATGATATATGGGCACCAGAAAAACTACTGCAACAAGTAGCGCTCATGAAATTGCATAAAGAAGCAGCTATGCTATGTGAAGCTTCCGAATACTGGTACAGCTGGCATAATGAAAACAGGCAGGATGTAGTGATACAGGTTGGCAAAATACAGGATCAGCTGTTTTATCCGCCACAACTTGTTGAAATATTATATCCCTTGTCTGATGGTGCAGCCCCCTGCCCCTCCGGACTGATGATAAGGAAATCAATACTGGACAAGCACAATGGCTTTGAATCGCAGTTTACCGGTAAGTATCAATTATACGAAGACCAGGCCTTCCTGCATAAAATATACCTGAACGAACCGGTGTATATTTCTTCGCAGTGCCATAACAGGTACCGGCAACGTGAAGGTTCGCTGGTGCATAAAGTAGTAAAAGAAGGGAATTACCATACTGTGCGATGGTATTTTCTTACCTGGCTGCAGCAATACATGCAACAACAGAACATCAGTGACAAAACAGTGCATCGCCTGGTAAAAAAAGCACTGTTGCCTTATACCAACCCGCTGGCCCATTTTTTAACCACTGCATTAAAGCCCTTTCAACAGGCGCTTTTGCGAAAATAAATGCCAATGGAAACACAACCAGACATAACCGTACTGATGCCGGTGTATAACGCGGAGAAATACCTGCGGGAAGCTATCAGCAGTATACTGCAGCAAACATTCACCCGGTTTGAACTACTCGTCATCGATGATGGCTCTGCCGATGCAAGCGTGCAGATCATCAGGTCTTTCCATGATCCGCGCATACGTTTTGTGCAAAATGAAAAAAACATGGGTATCTCTGCAACGCTGAACAAAGGCATCGGCCTGAGCCGGACCGAGCTCATTGCCCGCATGGATGCAGATGATATCAGCTATCCCGACCGCCTTGAGAAGCAGTATGCATTTTTTCTGCAACACCCAGATTGTGCATTACTGTCAACCTGGGCCAGGATGGTTGATAAAAACAAAAACCCGGTAAAAACCGAGCGCTGGCGGAGCGCCTATTATTATTACAATTTAAATTTTGAATGCTGGATCTATCACCCCACAGTCATGTATAAACGGAGTGCGGTGATGGATGTAGGCATGTACAGCACAGTATATGCAGAAGACCACAACCTGTGGTGGCAACTGTCGCGCAAGTACAGGATGTATAACCTGCCTGAAGTATTGGTCGATTACCGCTTAACAGACGAAAGCCTTTGCAGGGTAACCAAAAAAACAGAGTATGATACTGCCCAGCATGAGCAGGTATTGCGCAATATCCGTTACTACACAGGCCCGCATTTCCATTTAACCTATAATGAAGCCAGGTGCCTGATGTACGATTTTGAACCGGTATTGCAGGAAAACAGCATACGGTCTGTCATCAGGTGTTTTCAGCATTTGCACCGCATTACACGTGCTATTCTCGAAAAGGAAAATGTTAACCGCGACAAAACCGCTATTGCAGAAGCAGCTTATTATAAACGAGAATGGATGCTGACATTCTTTTGTGAACACCTTTCCCCTGCACGGCGTATTTACCTGCTGCTCGCACTGGGTTACTGGAAAAAAACATATGCCCTGCTAAAGGGCCTTTACCGTAAAAAGCAACCGGCGTTTTGATGCAGGTTTCATCATCGCCTTATTGAATAACCCGCTACAAATTAAACTTATGAATGATCGCATTCCGCATACACCACCTGTTATTGCTCCGGTGCCAGCTACCGTAATAAGGCCCCGCTGGTCAGTGATGATACCGACTTACAACTGCATCGGCTACCTGCGGTATACGCTCGAAAGCGTACTTGCACAAGATCCCGGGGCAGATAAGATGCAGATAGAAGTGATCGACGATTACAGTACCGACGGTGATGTGGAAGCATTGACAAGAGAGATCGGAAAGGGCAGGGTCGGCTTTTTCAGGCAGGAAAAGAACAGTGGCAGCCTGCGCAATTTTGAAACCTGCCTCCGCCGGGCCAGGGGTGAATGGGTACATATCCTGCATGGAGACGACCGTATACTGCCCGGTTTTTATACTGAAATAGAATCGCTCTTTAATAAATATCCTGAGGCCGGTGCCGCATTCACCGATCATATTTATATCGACGAAAACGGGAAACACCTGCACTGCAATGAAAAACTGCTTGATGAGCCTGGCATCATTCCGCAATGGCTGCTCGAGCTGGCCAAAGCACAGCGGATACAGCCACCCGCTATTGTTGTAAAACGCTCGGTATATGAGCACCTGGGTAGCTTTTATGCTGTGCATTATGGTGAAGACTGGGAAATGTGGGTACGTATAGCAGCACACTACCCCATGGTACATTCCCCCAAACACCTGGCCCAGTACCGGGTACACCACAACAATATTACAGGCCGGTCATTCCTGTCGGGGCAGAATATTGCCGACATTAATAAAGTGATCGATATCATCCAGCAATACCTGCCGGAAGAGAAAAGGGCTTCAATAAAAAAAACAGCCAAGCGGTTTCATGCTATTCATTTTGCCAAAACAGCCCATAAGTTGTACCATGATTATCATGCCCCCGCTGCTGCGGTAGCACAGGCCTGGGGAGCTTTGAAAATGGCCCCCAACCCGGTAACATTATTTTATGCTTCTAAGTTGTTCGTAAAGAAATTGATAGGCTATAAGAAAAAGGATAAAAAATGAGGCTGCCAGGCCTCTAACAGGTTATTAACATCATCTCCGTATGAATGAATTATCTTTATACACTTAATGAAAGGCGCATGTTCAATATTTTCTCAGGGAAGAAGAAAGGGCTTCAGCCGGGAATGGCTGATGTGCTGAAAGATTTTTCTTTTATACAAACAGATATACATTCACACCTGGTTCCCGGCATCGATGACGGGTCTGCCAGTATGGAAGAGAGCATTGCCCTGATCACACAATTACAAAGTGCAGGCTTCCGCAATTTGGTTACTACACCACATATTAAGTGGGAACGATACCCCAATACCAGGGAAAAGATACTGGCCGGCATGCATCACCTGCAACAGGCTTTACAGGAAAGTAATATAGATATCACTATCAGCGCTGCAGCTGAATATTTTATCGATGACCATTTTTTTTCACTGCTGGATAAAAACGAACCGCTGTTGACCATTCATAAAAACGAAGTGTTGGTAGAGTTTTCTTTTTATGCGGAACCCTTCCAGCCACAACATACTTTCTTCAAAATACAAACTGCCGGTTACCAGCCAATACTGGCGCATCCTGAACGGTATGGTTATTTCCATGAAAAAAAAGAAGCCTACCGGGCAATCAAAGACCAGGGTGTTTTACTGCAGCTGAATATACTGGCCATTACCGGGTATTATGGTAAAAAAATACAGCAAACCAGTCAATGGTTGTTACAGGAAGGCTTGTATGATTATTGTGGTACCGATCTGCACAACGAGCGTCATGCCGAAGCATTGCAACAGCTGGCCGCCTCCAAACAATTGCAGGCACTGCAACAGTATCCTTTTGCCAATAACCGCATTCAGCCAGCTGCCAGCACCGCCCCGGAACAATAACCAGTAAACAGATACATACCTGCAGATGCGGTTTAGCCAGCCGGATTACCATGCATGCATAGGTCTTAAAAGAGAAAGAGCCCCAACTTTTACATTGAGGCTTTCCTGGGGGTATTGCTAGCACTTATCTATTCATGGCAGCCTGGTACTGCCACATCATGTAAAAAGGCAATTAGAGCAAAGCAGTCGAAGACAGGTTGCGACAGTATACACTACTGCCTTGCCGCGATACCAGCAAACAGCACATACCGCAGCTGAACATCAATGACCTTTTGTATCCTGTTTCACCATGTTCCAGAACGTTCTGAATACGATATGCAGGTCAAGATAAGGTGTCCATTTGTCTATATACAAAATATCAAAGCGGATGCGGGTCTTGGTTCTGATTTTATTTTCCTGTTGATCAGCCACATCGCCCCTGTACCCGTTGATCTGCGACAAACCTGTGATACCCGGGCGCACCAGATGGCGTTTTTCAATATCAAATCCCTGGATCATTTCCTGGTATTTATTATGAAAGCTGATGGCATGAGGCCTGGGCCCCACTACCGACATATCGCCTTTAAGCACATTAAAAAACTGGGGCAGTTCATCCAGGTTGGTTTTGCGCAGGAACTTGCCCACCCGGGTGATCCTGCTGTCATTTTTTGCCGTAGGGGTATACAGGTTATTGCCTACTTTTTTGCTGTCAGCCCTGCGCATCGATCTGAACTTAAAACATTTAAAATACCGGCCATTCAGTCCTACCCTGTCCTGGAAAAAAAATACAGGCAGTCCCGATTCAATAATGATCGCCAGCATGATGATGGGGAAAAGCCAGCTGAACACAAATACGATCAGGCATAACGAAAACGCAATGTCAAATGCACGCTTTCTAAAGCTGTAGTTAACAAGGTTGGCCTTGTTAATAATCCTGCCATCGCGCTCGCTCTCCAGGCCATCCACATTGACCACAACAACAGAAGGTGCTCCAAAAACAGCATTCTTTACCATAAGAAATTGGTTTACATGGTTAGATAACAGTATATCATGGACATTAGATTAGCGCCTGGTATTTTAACATAAAATACCAGCTACATTCAAATACAAACAATCTTTGTTAAAGGATAGGGTACTTCTCAGTACAGGATTAAGGAAGAAAAACCACCCATCTAAACATAAGTCATACCAATCTCTCTCTATACCAGAAAAAAATTTACACACATATCAAGATGCGGCGCGTGCCTGCGGCGCTACTGTGTCATCTGCCATATCAATCGATTTTTTCAACTTAACGTGCGCCGCATAGCGGTCTGCAACGAAAGCCTGAATGGCATGAACAAAGTTTTGCTCATCAAACTGCTCAGCATGTGCCCTGATAAAAGAGGGATTGAACGACAGTGTTTCAAATGTCTTTATAGCTTTAATAAGGTGACCGGTGTCTTGTTCTTCAAAGAAGAGCGCTGTTGATTCCTGTGCATTGCCTTTATACGGTATCATGGTATCGAGTACACCACCCTTGCCATAGGCAATAACCGGCCTTCCGGAGGCATTGGCCTCCAGTGGTGTGATACCATAATCTTCGTGCTGCGGGAAGATCAGCGCATTGCAATTGGCAAACAGGTCGGCCAGTGTTTCTGCAGATACGCCGTTTTTGAAAACTATATTTTCATTGCCGGCGGCCAGCTCTTTACACTTCTTCTCCATAGAGCCCTTGCCTACAATAACCAGTTTTTTATCCGGCATCTGGTTAAATGCCTCAATTACCAGGTCTACTTTTTTATAGGGTTCAAACCTCGATACCACTAAATAATAGCCTTCGGCGTTATTGATCTCTTTGTCTGCGATATGAAAATAGCTGCATTTCACCGGCGGATTGATCACCGAAACAGGCCTTGCCGGCTGGTATACCTTCATGATACGCGGCAACACTTCAGAAGAGTTGGTAATAAACCAGTGCGTTTTTGCAGCAGATGCTTTATCTACTTTACGCAGGTAATTGATAACGGTATTATAAGCCCATTTCTTCAGCCCGCGTGCAGCCGATACCGTGCTGTAAGTATCGCCATCCCATGCCAGCCTGAAAGGTGTATGGCAATACGTGATCACCAGTGTTTGAGGCCCCACCTTTACATACTTGGCGCAATGGGTTGTAGACATCAGTACAACATCAAATGCTTCAAGGTTCAGCTGCTGCATAGACCATATACCGAATGGGAAAAAGAAACGTCTCAGGTTAACATCATCTTTGATGAATTTGCCGAAGCGGCTGGTACGAACAGTACATTCTTTAAACTCAGGAAATGTGCGCTCTGCATTATAGCTTAACGTATAAATAGGCGCATCAGGAAATGCATGGTGAAAGCTCAGTGTCACCTGCTCTCCGCCGCCTTTTCTTACCAATTCATCTTGTATAATTGCGATCTTCATAGAAATAATGTCTTTTGAAATCAATCACAAGGCCGAACATCACCTTATCCCCTTCACTGTTGTTTTTCTCACAAGATAGCTTTGGCTTATACAATCGATCATTGTAATACTAACACCCGTATGTAAAGGATAAAAGGTTACATCCGACAGCATGGTCAGATTACATCTGCTTTCATTTGGCAGCACCCAAGTGGCGCGCAATCACATAAATACAAGCTAATAAAAGGGCACAGGGAATTAATTAAGAATAGAGTAAGATTAAGGGTAAAATACTGGGTTAAGGGTTATTAGCATGTGTTTAACAAATATATGTATTCCGTTACAATTTTTCAAACTTTTCACATTTAATAAATCATTATTTAAGGCTGTGCCGGGCATTTCTTTTGCATTGCCCCTTCTGCCGTGTTAATACCGCTGCTCACCGGATGATATAACCTGAAAAAGATCTGGAAAAGCTTTATACCGCTGCTTCTATATGCCTCAGCTTTGCTGCTATGGCGTTTTCCCAGGTATATTTTTTAACGTGTTTCCAGCCTTTCACTATCAATTCCTGCCTGTAAGCATCATCTCCCAGTACATCCTGTAAACTGCGGGCTATAGCCCCTGTATTACGGGCATCAAAATAGTGTACTGCATCACCACATACTTCCGGCATACAGGCCGCATCTGACGAAATAACCGGGCATCCGGCTGCCATCGCTTCCAGGGGTGGAAAACCAAACCCCTCGTACAGGGATGGAAAAATAAACAGCTGCGCATGCTGGTAAAGCGTTACCAGCTCTTCATCTTCAATCCACCCTGTAAAATGCACATGCCGCTGAAGAAGTTCATCATTCAGCAGCGCAGTTATTTTATCATCTCCTACAATAAAGCCTTCCTTCTTGCCCACTATCACAAACTTCAGGTCTTTATACCGGCTGCCGGTTTGCTGTAACAGCTCTTTGAAACCCAGTAACGCATTCACCAGGTTCTTATAGAACTTTACATTACCCACAAACAGTATATATGGAAAGTTGATCTGCAGCCTGCTCAAAGTGGCGGCGGCAGTTTGTTGCTCAATTTCCGTGCTGAATTTATCAAAATCAATGCCATTATGCACTACTTTGATCTTATTGGCATTACAGCCGGTATATTTAATGATTTCTTGTTTCGAGAAAGCTGAAACCGTAAAAATAATATCAGATTGCTTTATAGCCCTTCCCATCATCAGCCTGGCGTACAGCCGCTGTTTGCTGCTGAGCGAATCACTGAAAGCCAGGTGAAAAACATCATGAATAGTGGTTATTTTAAGCCTGGAAGCCATATTGTACAGGGGTACATTGTAATGCGGCGACCAGAACACATTGGTATGCCTTGTTTGAAAAGATGTTTGCAATAACTCCTTGATTGAATAGAGCTGCGGATTAAAAATTTTGAGTTTAGGCCTTCCGGCATAACTTTTGAAAATATCCGCATCGGTTTCCCTGTGCAACAGGGTTAGGTTTTGTTGTTGCACGATTAATTGTCTGATTAAATTTTTTATATAAACACCAATGCCTGAATTATTAACTAAACGTGCGTCTAATGTCATTTGCATATTGGAAGTCCTTTTACTGAAGCATAGGAAGACGGAGATACTTCAAACGGCAAGCCAAAAAGATAAACACATATAAAAATAATTAAATCCAATATGAAAATCATTTTTTTCAATTGTTTAAATTATTATTTCTATTTTTAGCACGCTCTTTAACCCTTTCCTACCCTTGAACTAACGCTATAGAAATTTTTTCAACCCCAGTTTTTTTAAAATCGGTGTGTTAATTATAAAATAACGACCGCTTGACATGTTCGCGATAAGACTTGCCTGCTAACGTAAAAAAATTAATATCGGAATAACTATTAAGTATGAGAAGTATTATCAAATGCTCGAGTATAGTATGCATTATACTTGCAGGCCTTGCTTTATTGACCTCATGTTCCCACACAAAAAACCTTGCATATTTTGCAGATACCAACGACAGTATACCCAAGCTGCCGGTAGAAGGTATTAAATATGCACCACCTCTTATTGATGTAGATGACATTGTAAATATTAATATCAGAACACTGGATGGTAATGTAATTGATGCACAGAATACCGCGATGCAAACAACAACGGCCGGCGCAACCAACAAGGTAATGGGAGGTATTACGCCTGGTATTGCGGGAGCACCTGGAACCATCAGTGGTTTTCTGGTGGACAGCAAAGGCGAAGTTGAAATACCCATCATAGGCAGGTTAAAACTGGCCAATCTCACTACCTCACAGGCAAGGGACCTGATTCAGAAAGCAGCGGAAAAATATTTTGAGAACCCGACAGTATCGGTCAGGATTGAAAATTTCAAGATATCTGTGTTGGGAGAAGTAACAAGACCTGCCTCTTATACTGTACCCAGCGAAAAGATCAGCATCCTAGATGCGATCAGTATGGCAGGAGATCTTTCAATATATGGAAAAAGGGATAACATACTGTTAATAAGAGACGATTCTACAGGTAATAAAACATTTGTAAGAATGAACCTCAATTCAAAGGACATCTTCAAATCGCCTTATTTTTACCTGCACCAGAACGATGTGGTATATGTACAACCCAATAAGTACAAAGCCATGTCTTCCAATACGCAAACAACCAGGATCATTTCTATCACCAGTATTGCAGTATCCTTGCTGGCCATTATTTTATCACGCATTCATTAAGCAATTGATTGCCGTATGAACCCGGCAGGAATATATTTCCACCGGCGACACACTTAATAACAATTCAATATCGGATCACACAAAACCGCCTTCAATGAATACTGTTGCTCCAGCAAAACAAGCAAACAAAGACGCTCAAAAAGATTTAATAGACGTAAAAAAGTTTGTTAGCAAGCTCGTAAGCAAATGGTACTATTTTGTTATCAGCTTAATTGTTTGCATTACACTTACTTTTGTATACCTGAGGTATAAAACGCCTACCTATAATATTAGCGCTGAAGTGCTGGTCAGTGATGACGCCAGTAACAGCTCTTCTGCTACCAGCACCATGCTCAGCAGCTTCTCGGATAATTTCCTGTTACGTTCCAGTGTTGATGACCAGGCGCAGGTTTTGCAAACACGCTATCTCATGCAGAGCGTTGTACACGATCTGAATTTAAATATCACTTACCTGAAAAAAGGCAGGATCAAATCGATAGAGCTATACAGGAACTCACCATTTATACTGATACCCACCCAGCAAATGGACACGGTACACAGCGCCAGCCTCACCGTAAACATTCCTGCAGGTGGAGACAAGATCAGGTTTAAGGGTGATAATTTTGATCGTACTGTTCATTTTGGCGACAGCATCGTCATAAAGAACAGTGGCACCTTCCTGGTTCAGAAAGGCCTCGCATCCGCCGATCCTGGTGATGAATATGCCGTGGAAATTATTTCGGAAGATGCAGCTACCGACCTGTTAAAAACACAGCTTACTGTTCAGGTAACAGGCAAACAGGTAAACACCATTGATCTCGACTTCACTTATCCCCTTCCCGACAAGGGCGAAGCTATTTTAAACAAGCTGCTTAATAATTACACCCAATTCAATATCGAAGATAAAAACAGGATAGCCGACAGCACCCTGCTTTTCATTGATAACCGGCTATCGCTGGTTTCAAAAGAACTGGGTGGTATAGAAAAAACCGTTCAGGACTTTAAACAGCAGAACAAGGTTATTGATATCTCTGAACAGTCGAAACTGCTGCTGGCCAATGCCAACCAGTACGACGCCGACCTGAGCAAGGTGGAAACAGAACAATCCATGCTCAATGAAGTACAGAAATACGTAGAAGACAAAAGCAACAGCAGGCTGGTTCCCTCAAGTGTACTACCCGCAGACCAGATCTTTGCTTCTTTGATCGAAAACTATAACTCGCTTCTGCTGCAAAAAGACAGGTTACGCCTTACCCAGAAAGAGGAAAGTCCCTATGTGAAAAAACTGAATGAGCAGATCGGTAATGTGCGCAATGACATCCTGCAGAATATTATCAACACCAAAAAATCGCTTGCATCCCAACGCAGGTTCACTGAAAATAAATATGGCACGTTCAATAGCCAGATCAGCAGCGTACCCACTACAGAAAGGCAGTACCTTGATTTAAGCAGGCAGCGGAAGATTAAAGAAGACCTCTATGTATTCCTGCTGCAGAGAAGGGAAGAGACCGCTATTTCTAAAACATCGAATATTGCCAATTCAAGGGTGATCGATCCACCCAAATCCGAATCATGGCCCAGCAGCCCCAAAAGACCCATTGTATTACTGCTGGGCGTATTTATGGGTTTACTGATACCGGTGGTACTGATCCAGATAACCAGCCTGATGAACAATAAAATTCAAAGCAAGGCCGAAGTGGAAGGCTATACCAGTGTATCTATTGTTGGAGAAATCACGCACAGCACGCTTCCTGACAAACATATACTGGTAAAAGGTTCTAAAACGCCTTTATCAGAACAGTTCCGTGCATTACGCACCAACCTGCAGTTTTACCTGCCGGAAGAAGATGATAAGGTGATCCTTGTATCATCCAGTATGCCGGGTGAAGGCAAATCGTTTGTGGCGCTGAACCTGGCTTCAGCCCTTGCCCTGCTCGATAAGAAAACAGTATTGCTCGAATTCGATCTCCGCAAACCAAAAGTATCTTCTTACCTGGGTATCAGTAATGACAGGGGGCTCACCAATTACCTGATCGGCAGTGTAAAAGATGCGAACCAGCTGGTTAAGCCCATACACAATGTGGACAATTTCTATGTTATTCCATCCGGCCCCATACCGCCTAACCCGGCAGAACTGATGTCTGGCAGAAGTATGGAGCAGTTGTTTGCACAGCTTAAACACGATTTCGATTATATCGTGGTAGATGCACCACCGGTTGGCATTGTAACAGATGCCCTGCTGCTGAAAGATATTGCCGACATTTTATTGTATATCGTACGGCATAATTTCACTACCAAGCAACAGCTCAATATTGTGCAGGAACTTTATGATGACAAACGGTTTAAACGCATCGCTGTTGTTATCAACGATGTTAGCCTGAAAGGCAGTGATTATGGCTATGGTTACCGGTATGGCTATGGTTATGAATTGGAAGAAAAGAAAAAAGGATTCCTCAAAAAAGCCAAAGTATAACCAACTAAAAAGGTCAAATAAAAAAGCCCATGTTGTTAACATGGGCTTTTTTATTTGAAGGATCATTGGTTTATTGATTAACCGGTTTTTCAAACCGCACTTCCATTTTACCGTTACCCTCATCCATTTTCCGTACCGAGTTCATCAGGGAAGGCGCAATATAGTTTTTCGGTTTCACCGCCTGGTTTTTTCCTCTCCAGATAAGCAGAACAGAATTGCCGGATTTAATACCCTGCATATCATTATCACCGATCACATTTACAGGTGCGCTGTTGTAATCGTTCTGATTAATGCAGATACCATATAAGGCATCGCTTTGCTTCACAGTGGAATTGATTTTGTTATTGGCAATTTCAATTTTACCGTTATTATTGTTCATACCGGCACCAATCACAAAATTCTGCGCATTCAATGGCTTATTGAAAACGAACTGGTTGTCGCTTATTTTAATATTGCGGTTATTGTTGAACATCAGGTTCAAAACAACATTGTTAAACTTGTTACCGTTGAATACAATATCAGTAGCCGGCCCTTTCTGTTGTATTGAGGCAATGCCCTGTTCGCAGGTAAATGTATTACCGGAAAAAACAATATCCTTATTATCCTGCCGCTGCGTTTCGTTATAAATGCATACAAGCGGGGAAGCTGTATTCTGTTGTATCACAGAATTGTTCATAAAACGGATATTCCGGTTATAAAAAAAAGTAGCGAGGCCGCCGTTTTTGCAATTACTTACGGTATTGTTGCTGGCAGAGCAGTCGAAACAACCTTCAAAATCTATCCCTACATCATCACAATTGCTCACGGTACATTTATTAACAGCAATGTGCTGCCCCATGCTACCCCATATGCCACCGGTTGCATTACTGCATTTAACATTTTCAACCAGCCCATTCTTGCATTTCCTTGCATTACCGGCATCACCATTCTTTTTGGGATTACTGTCCCCGCCCCACCATTCTACACAATGCAAGAAGCCCGACACCGTACTATTGGTTACTTTCCAGTCATTTACATAGCTCATTACAATACCATTCACATTCTTCTTAATACCTCCCTGTACCTGGCAATTGTTCACTGTTACGCGGGCATTGCACAGTACACCTGTTTTGCCAGGAGTAAAAGAACTTTCATCCACTGCATTGTAAAGTGCACTTTGCGGAACAGCTGTAATAACAAGACCACAGTTACTTGCCGAGAGCGATTCTAATTTGACATCAGAAGAACTGAGCACGCGAAATGCAAAAAGATTTTTCGAAAATGATTCGGAAGCCCGGAAGCTCAATCCAATGAGAGAGATATGATCTTGATTGGTACATTCAAAAATACCGCCCCATTCTTCTATCGGTGGGTTGCCAATAACAATAACAGCCCCCTGTTTGCCGGATAGGCAATTGTTGGATTTCAGCTGAACTGTTTTGTTGATGAAATAAGAACCGGCATCAAAAACCAGGGTATCGTACTGGCTGGCCAATGCCTGGATTTGCCTCGATACATCTGTTTTACTATCGGCAACAACACCGGCGCTCCGAACATTTACTTTGCCGCCTGCAGCTTTTACTGCACCTGTATAAACGGCAACCAACACCAGTAAACAGGCCCCTGTTTTTAGCATTACTCTTATCATAGAACACATTTTGCATGTTATCCATTCCCGGCAACAGGCTGTGGAGGAGCGAAAATGTATGCTGCTAAAAACCAGTAAAAAGCCATTACAGGAATCAACAGGATGGCCCCATCTGAAGCAGCCACAATCATGTAAATAATCAGCCCCCACCAGGCCGAGGAATTTATATCAACAGCAGGGTCACCATTCTTTTTATGGATATAAAACACTATCACCGGCGCCGCGATGTACAGCAGGAACAACACCAGGCCCACTATACCAAAATTCCGCAGTATCGACAGGTAAACGATCTCTGCCAGCGCATTGAACTGGAAATCGCCCCAAAAGGTCAGGTTGTCTAGTATCGCTAACTGGTTAGCGCGGCCTCCCAGGTTTTTATCAAACAGGAAACTGACATCTTTATCCATCGCATGCAGGATGATAGGACCGCAAATACCTATTACCAACACAGCCAGCCCGAGGTAAAGCCAGGTTTTCGCTTTTAAAAATTCCTTTGAAAAATTAAGCAGGAAATAAATGATCACACCCAACCATACAGTACGTGATAAGGTGAGCACCAGTGAAAGCACTACTATAATTCTTTTATACAGTTTCTTCTCTGATTCCATATATAGCGGCAAAAACATCAGGATACAAACCCCATAGATATTACCGTTGTTATAAGTAGAGATCAGTTTGGCCAGATCGCCGCGCATATTGTTTTTTTCCGTGTCCAGTGTTCCGGCATCATCGATATTGGCGCTCAGGTACGGGATTTCGATAACCACGCCGGTTTTAATACGGTAAAAAAACAGCAGTAATCCAAATGCAGCAACAAACAATACCATTGCACGGAACATCGGAATAAACCGGGCCTTAAAATCGGGCCGGTCCATATAATTGTTCAACACCAGCAAAAACAGCAAGGGCATTACCAGCAAACTGATAATAGCCGACAACAGGAACCCAAGGCTACTGGCAGTGCTGAACATTAGAATAAAAAATCCATAGCACTGGAACGGAAGTGTGAGCAGCAGCACCGAAGCCCTGGCTTTGGGCAGGTAAATTTTAAACCCGTTCTGCCACATGAAGAAAAAGCTGGCGAAACAGGTCATAAACAAAAGAATATATCCCCAAGTCACCGGTATGGTGCCCAGTTTAAACCCGCCTTTGGGAAAAGCGATCAGAAAAACACAAAGTAAAAAAATGGTCATCCGCGATGCCAGGCTTAATGCTTTCATCCGTTATTTTTTGTTTTTCAGCCAGGGAACGTTCCAGCCATTCATCTTTTTGTTCCTGTAATAAACGCCGGCTATTTTTGTTAACCCACAGCAATAAACATTCCCCTTTTTCTGCTTTAACAATATATTTTTTGCCGATTAACCAGGCAATATTCAATTCTGGCCAAGATCCTGCAAAATTGTATGATAAGCCGCTACCATTGTTTCGATCTTAAATTTCTGTAATACTTTTTCACGGGCTTTCTTTCTGATATCCCGGCATTTATCTATGCCGGAGATAATATATTCAAGGCAATCCTGCAAGGCTTTGCGCTCATCGGCGGGAAAAATAAATCCATCTTCCCTGTCTGTGATAATTTCCGGCGTTCCGCCGGTAGCCGAGGCCAGTACAATTTTTTCGCAGGCCATCGCTTCATAAATAGTAGTACCGAGCGGCTCCCCTTCCCGGGCGGTTGTATTATTGATCACCACATCGCAACCATTGTAAAAAGAAACCATATCGCTTACCGGTCCTATGTAGGCTGCACCGCTGGTTGTTTCCAACCCTGCCAGCACTTCTTCCACATAAGCGGGGTGATTGCCATCTTTATTACCGGCCAGCAATAGCTTTACCCCTGTTTGTGCAGGCGGCAGCGAAGCAAATGCGGTAAGCAGGCCGGCCTGTCCTTTCCGCGGGGTAATACTGGCTGGCATACCGAGTACAATGGTGTTTTCATCAATGGCATAACTGGAACGGAAACCTGCACGCAATTGCTCATCTGGGCGATAAGCACCTGTATCGATACCATTATACAACACCGCTATTTTTTGCTGCAGCGATGCTGCATATTTTTTTTTAACCGCCTCCGACACAACCAGTGTTTTGTGAAAAAAACGGGCACAGGTTTTAGAGAAAAGCGTGTCCACTGCTGAAAAATATTTCAGGTCATGATCACTCCATACCCAGGTTATCTTCCTGTTGAACAGTTTTGTCCAAAGCACTGCCGGTACCAGGTAGAAAGCAGGCACAACGGTATTGGCATGTACAATAGTGATGCCTTCCTTTCGTATATATTTCAATACAGCCTTGGAAACCCCCAGCATATTGCCTGCGGCTTTCATTATAAATTTTGCACCTGATGTGGTGCCCCTGTTTAGTTTTTTCAGGTAAGCATATGGTTGCACCCGGTATCTTTGCTTCTGCTTTATACGATCGCAAAACTTACCGGGCGAAACAAAAAGATGCGGCTGAATGGTTTCATCTGCATCAATCATCCGTTCTATCACGATCTCTGCTCCCGAAGCCAGCTCACCGCCAAAAACAAATAAAATCTCGGGCATACGTTTTTTTCTGTTTAGTTGTATCAGATTACCGGTTCCGGCAATTCCTGTTTGATGATCTTACCCGGGTTACCCACTACCACACAGTTGTCTGGTATGCTTTTAACCACCACAGTACCTGCGCCGATTTTTACATTGTTACCAATAGTAACGGGTCCTATAATGCAGGAATTGGAACCGATATCCACATTGTCTCCTATCACCGGACAGGCTGAAGCAGTACCATCTGCATTTACTTTGTTGCCAATGGTGGTGCAGTGCCGCAACGTACAGTTTTTGCCTAAAACCACCCCTTTGTTTACCACCAGGCTCTGGCCATGATGCAGCTGCAACCCTTCACCAGCTACCACTTTATACGGCAACTCTATACCCAGGAACCACTCCACAAAAAAATGGTAGAACAAAGAATAGGGTAGCCATATCACAAACAATATCCTGTTACGCCTGGCTATTGTGGCCAACCTGAACAGCACAAGCACCAGCTGGCCTTTATGGTTTTTTCTGTTGTATTTCCAGTCCTGGAATATGGTTGACAGGATACTCATTGATGGTTGATTGCTTTACACTAAAATTAACCGGCCTGCGCCCTGCGTCGTAAATACTTGGTGAAGCCGATCACCGACCGCAATACCGGCAGCGGAATTATTTTGTAATACAGGTTATAAAATAAGCCGAACTCCTCCCTGTTTATCTTCCCCAGTATTTCTTTTACCCGGCGCTTGTCACTGCCTGCAATATAATACTGCCGCAGGCTTTCCAGCCTGTATTTGTCCAGGTACCGTTTAAACTCACTGTTCTTTTGTTCAAACTCATGGTATTTATCCAGGTGAAAAAGAATATCGCGGTTCACATTCAACCTGGCAGTGAGGCGTTCGTCTGGCGTTTCACAGTAAATGGCCAGTGGCTCATTTAAATAAGCCAGTTTCCCGGTTAAGATGATCCTGTACCATACATCGAGGTCTTCTCCCAGCGACAGCTTTTCATCAAACATCCCTACGGCGATCAGTTTTTCCCGCTTGATACAAACAGCAGAAGTCCACACAAAGGGATAAAAATAAGTTCGCTGAAGGGTAAAATAATTGTCAATGATACCGGAAGCAACGGGGAGCATTTGTTTATTGGGCGGATACAATTTACCCTCGATCTGCTTTACATAAGAGGATGCATAAATATCGCATTCGGGGTATTGCTGTATAAACCCGTTCATTTTAAACAAGTACTCTTTATTCCATAAATCGTCTGCATCGAGGAATGCCACATAAGGTCTTGTCGCATGCCGGATGCCCCAGTTGCGTGCCGATGACACACCACCGTTTTGCTTATTCAGCAAACGGATGCGCTTATCGTTATAGGCCTCAACAATAGCAGCGCTGTTGTCTGATGAGCCGTCATTTACCACGATTAGTTCAAAATCAGTGTATGTTTGAGCCAGCACACTGTCGATGGTGGCACCAATGCTGCTGCTTTTATTGTATAATGGAATAACAATGCTAAACATATTGTAACTGCTACTGCTTTATTTGTGTAAAAGAAAGCTCGGCTTTCCGGGTTAATGCTTCCAGGTTGAGCTTGAGCGATGGTTTTGTTTCCAGCAACTCACTCAATACCCGTACTGCGCCAGGCATATCAACCGTCATATCCCCCACCCGGTATTGTTGTGGATAAGCCACATCATTTAAAAAATCAGTGCATTTCCGGTGGTATTCCACCATTATAAAAGGCACATCGGCAAAACAGGCAAAAATGGCAGCATGCAACCTGATGGCCAGCACAGCATCACATTCTGCTATTTTCTGCCAGGTAATACGTGTTTCAAGGTTATAAGGCACAATCTCCACTTCAATATTGTTGTTCCGCAGTGTTTCAGCGAACTGGTTCGTCAATGTTTCATCACCATGAAAACTATTGCCATTGAATACAAATAACCGTACACGGAAAGCTGTTTTTTTACTTGTTTCCAGCAAAAGCCGGAGTGTTTCTTTTTCACGCCGTTCTTCATTCGCACTGTCTCCGTTCACAAATTTTTCATAGTGGCATACACTTACCCCCAGTACAGGTTTATGTACTGCCAAACCATTGTTTTTTTGCGGCAAAGCATAGATACGCGGCATCAGGGCCGCAAGGTCGAACGCTTCCACCGGCTGGTAGGGCAGGTTCATTTCTGAAGCGATCTCAAATGATTTTTTATCGCGCAGCACCAGAAATGAAAAATTGCGGAGTAATTTTTCATTCTCTTTAAGTAGCTCCACCGACTTGAAAGGCCCGAGCGAAACGCCAATAGCCCCTACGTTCAGAATTTTCAGTTTGGCCATGCTGCGCAGGTAATTGCGGTAAAAGTTCAGGTTATCGTGAAAAACCGAACCGCCCGCAAAAACCACATTGGGCCATGAAAAGGTTGTTTTTAAAGCCGATTCAATTGACCGCTGCCCGCGAAAGGACCCTTCGCTTTTTGAAAAGATCGGCTCGCCTTCTATTCCCTGTGGGATCAGGTGTGAGAAGAAACCTATTTGTTCTGTTTGCCAGTATGTTTTTGCACCCCAGGATGCAACACAGCAAAAAGCGTCATCGCCTGTATTCATCTCACCATAATAGCCGGAAAACAATACTTTTTTCATCCGTTCTTACTATTTTTTGTTTGATGGCGCCCGCCCGAAGAACAATTTCTTCTGCCTGCTTCCATGTATCTGTTTGTTTACTCTAAACGCTTTGCCGTTGTTTATACTTCTTTCGACCTGAACCTGGGCATCAGCCTGCTGTACACAAATCCGTAAACAAATTTCACCAGTTGCTTATTGCACAGGAACAACAAGGGTATGGCCAGTGTAACCAATAAAAAATCTATGTACTTATTTTCCTTTGCCGCCAGTATAATGAATGCTACTGAGGTGAGCAGCAGTGCAAAGAACGCTTTGTAGTTCAGTTCCAGCCTGAAGAAATGCCGGGTTTGATAGATCCTGATCACCCACATCAGTACAAAACCTGTAAGCGTTCCCAGGGCAGGCGCATACAAACCCCATTTATCTATCAGCGAATAACTGATAATGATATTCACTACGCTGCTTACAATGGAAGTGGTAAAAATGCCTTTGGTTTTTTTGGCTGCCAGGTATCCCACACTTAAAAAACCGGCAAAGGAAGAAAAGGCAACACTCAGGTACAGCATCGGCATAAATTTCCAGGCATCCTGGAACCCCGGCCCTACCAGGTATCTTACTGTATAATGTGAAATAGCCGTCAGGAAAATGACCACACTCAGCTCAAGCCCCATAAATACATTGAATACTTTTGAATAAAAAACATCTTTCTCCTGGTCTTTCTGTGCGCCAATGGCATGATCTTGCCAGGACAACATAAAAATGGAGTTCAGAATAATAATGATAGCCGGGAAACGATTGGAAATAGCAAATATACCATTGGAATCAGCCCCCAGTTTTATCAGAATAATAAACCTGTTCACTTCATTGATCAACCACCAGCTGATCATATTGGGAATAAGCGGCCAGGAGTAATGCAACATAGCCCTTATTTCTTTTTTTGAAACCAGTGTATACGAAAACAGGCGGCCTATTTTTATTTTGAAACAGATCAGTGTAATGGACAATACGTTGGCAATGATGGTAGAAATCAGTAACCCTTCCAGCTTCATTTTTAACCCGGCAATAAAGATCAGGTTGAAAGCCACCAGGAAAAGACTATTGGCAATGCCGATGAAAGAATAAAGCTTATTGTTTCCTAATCCACGTATCACCTGTTGCAAAAAAGGCAACAGCCCCGACAACAGAAGAATAGCAACAAAATAAAAAGAGTAGGAAAAACGCCAGAATACAGAAACGATCATATACACCATAAAAAAAAGTACGGCACTGATCATCAGCATAAACAACCCATTACTGATCGCTGCCTTTTTTTTATCCTCATCCTCCTTCGCATCCAGTAACCACCGGTAAGTAGCATCAGATATCTGAACAGTGACAAATGGCACCAGTAAGCTAACAGATGTCAGCATCAGATCATAATAACCCAGCTCAGATTTTATGAGGAAAAAGGAATACAGGGGAACCAGCAGAAAAGAAAGGATTTTCGCCCCCAGATTTCCAATTGTGTAGATAAGCGTGTTTTTTAATAAGACAGAGGATTTGTTCATACTTTATTAATTCTGCATTCAATCCACCTTATCCATACAGTACCAGGTACTATGCAGATAAAAAAATTAAATGCCTGCAGGTTTATAATTCATTCATTTTAACCTTTGCCGGCCTTAAGCGCACGCTGCGAACGTTGTTGAATATTGTACTCCGCCCGTTCAAACATTCCTTACTCCTGATCAACATAGGTTTTAAGTTAATACAATCGCCGTTTCCATGCCATATCAGGGCACCGGTTTAGCTATACAGCTACATCATCAAAAGGCAATGCAATCAATTCAGGAAATGTTTTTAAAGGAAGGGTGCAGAAGCTAAACGGAATGAAAAAAATAAAGGATAGGGCAGGTAATTGCATTTATATCATTCCCGGGGCAAAATAAACATTGAACCTTAATTACCCAAATTATTTCATCCGTTCATATGATTTTTTCATTGCTGGGTTAGCACAATGCCCGGAATTAACGTTCCGGGAACCATTTTACCTGTTTTATACCTTGCCAGATACCCTGTTGCTGCAATTATCTGCTTAACAACCAGCAGGTACACTAACAGGTATCATAACTATTATTAATGGATACTCAATAAAACACCCTGCCGGCAGCTTTTGAAAGGCTGGTTCCGGCAGGGTGCATTGATCAATAAATATGCCACTATTTCTGCTACAGCATCGCTGCAGGTGTATCGTTCTGGCTGCTGCCTGATGGTGGCGGCGCAAATTTGTTCAGCCGCACATTCAGGCTCAGTAACAGGAAGCGGGAAAGTACATTGGCTTTGGTATCCTGGATATAGTTATCACCCGTTGTACGCCATACATTCACATTCTGGTTAAGCAGGTCGTAGCCCTTCAGCTTCAGCCATACATCTTTTTTACGGCTGAAATACTGCACAATATCTGCATTCAGCATGTTTACGGTGGTATTAAACCCGGCAGACTGACCGGCGGTTTGCCGGTAATCATAATCAATGGTCACTTCTGTTGTACTGGTGGGGTTAAACCGGATATTGGGGTTAATGCTCCAGTAATAAGTGGTATTGTTCAGCGAAGACTGCAGGGAGTACTCACCCTCCTGGCGGCTCAGGCTCAGGTTGGTATTGATATCTATCCAGGTAGGTGTATCATAAATAATACCCATAAATAGTTTCTCGTAATTATTCTGGTTCACATTTTCATCGCCATTCAGCAGGTTTACATTCCTGCTGCCATTGGCATACAGGCTCAGACTCCATTTCAGCTTGTCTTTGCCAAAGAACAATGGCTGAAAATAAGAGAACCAGGCATTCCAGTTATAGGCGCCATCCATATTCACCGGCTGCGATACCTGGCTGCCTGTATTGTTATTGAATGTATTGTTATTGGCAATATTGTTTACAATAGAGGAAAAGCTGGCATTGGAATTAAAGCCCCGCTCTTTTTTGGCATTGTAATAATTGAAGTAGTAACGGATATTGTGAATAGATGCGTATTTCAGGTCAGGATTACCCAGCTTGATATACAACGGGTTTGAATTATCCACCACCGGCTGCAACTGGGTGGCCTGCGGCGCCCGCAAACTGAAATTGTAAAAGATATTGAAGCGGGTACCCTTTGCATTATAGAAATAATTGAGGTTGGGCGCAAATCCGCTATAGGATTGTTTGTACACATTGGTACTGTCAACCGAACGGCTGCGGGTAAGTGCATCCTGCCAGCGTAGACCGATACCAAACCCGCTTTTCTTTTTACTGTAATTCCAGGTAATACCGGCTATATGATTGTAGTTCTTATTATCGAAATGATTGCTCAGTGTATCATTTATTATATCATACGCCTTGGTGCTGTCGTTGAAATCATAGGTCTGCTTCAGTGTATTGCTTTGACCATAGTTCAAGTTATAACTGAAATTCAGTGAACTGTTTTCACCTACCGGTTCACTGTAGCTAATGCCGGTACCCAGGTTGGTATTCCTGCCTTTATTGAACTGCTGCTGGTTGAGCAACTGCTGGTATTTGCTTCCATTAACAGGATAAAAATAATTGTTGGAAAGATTAAGGTTATGCCCGTCAGAATTGCCGATATTATCATTAAAATTGAAGAACAGGTTACGCCTTGAATGCCTGAAGCGGCGGTTAATGCTCACTTCGCCATTGAGGCTGGGGGAAGAAGAATGGTTATCATTATCCCTCGACCCGTCATTCAGCTTCTGGCTGGATGGCAGTGCGGAATTGAAGTCGGAATGATACAGATAACTGCTCTTAGCATAGCTCGCAGAATGGTTAAACCGGATAAATGTGAGCGTATCTGGCCGGTATTCAAAATACAAGCCTCCATATACATTGCTGTTCACGGTTTTGCTGGCGCTCTGCTCAAAATAGTTACTGGATGAATCAGCAAAAATATTCTGGCGGTTGATGGTTTGCTCCCTTTTGCTGGAATTGCGGTCGTAACCGGTGTAGGCGCTGAAAGTAAAATCTTTGCCTATTTTATCCGCATAGTTCAGTTTCACCTGTTTGTTGTCGGTGATGCCGTTCCAGGTATTGTAATAGCTCTGGTCATCTGTACTGGTGCCATTGTCTATACGGCCGGTATTGTTGGCTGCAGCTACAATGGATATTTTCCGGTCGTTATTAAACATATTGGTATTGGTACGGGCCTCATAACGCTGTTCAGTACCATAACCGATATAATCTGTACCAAATACACCTTTTTTCCTGTTTTTCTTCAGCGTGATATTGATAATTTTTTCGCGCTTGCCATCTTCCACATGTGTGGCCAGTGCCTGATCGCTTTTTTTATCGATGATCTGGATCTTCTCAATAATGTCTGCGGGGAAGTTCTGTGTTACCGCTTTCAGGTCTGTCCCGAAAAAGGGTTTGCCATCTACATAAATCTGTGTTACTGTTTCACCCTGCGCTTTCACATTGCCGTTCTTATCCACTTCCAGTCCGGGCAGTTTTTTGAATACATCTTCTACAGTTCCATTCTTCTTTACTTTTACTGCGGCGGCACTGAACTCGGTTGTATCTGTTTTTACAACCACTTTGGGTCTCCGTGCAGCAACAGTAACAGCACCAAGTGCCTCATAATTGGGTTGAAGAAAAATAGAATCGAGTGAAAAAGCCTTGTTCCGGTCTTTTATTTTGATCTGCTGTGCATAAGGCTGAAAGCCCAGGCCCTGTACTTCCAGGCGGTAATTGCCCAGTGGAATACGTGGAAATATGAATTTACCGGTACTGTCAGTTAATCCAACAGCCTTCTCAGTAGAATCTTTTACTGTAACCAGGTGCACCGTAGCACCCGCTACCGGTTGAATGGTTCCGGCAGCAAACAATCCGCCCTGTACTTTCACATTTTGTCCAAAACCGGATGCAGTAAGGGAACATCCGGCAAATAAAAAGAGGATAGACTTGAAAAGCCTGCTCATACGTTTACGATCATTTGTTTAAGAAATCAGCCAGTTCAGGTAGTTCGTTTATGCGCGGGTAAGACCCAAATATAAAAAATGTCGGCACAACAATTCCTTCTTGTGCAGATTAAATGTTTTCGCTGATATAAAAACTAACAAGTGCTAATATTTAGCAGATAGAAATCGTTTCGTAGATAATGCTTGGCTTGGAATGCAGATATGCACTCAACAGGAAGATGATGAACAGCTGCTAAGCAAGAGCGCTTGTTTCACCGGTCGCGGTGCAGCATGCTCTCTTTTTTATTTATTGTCTGTAACTGATGTAATTTACTGGCAGCTGTTGCTTCTTCATACATGTATTACCCTACACGTGTATCATCCGCTTTTTGCTAATGAATAGTAACAACAGCCGCACTGCCTGCGGGCACATTCACAATAAAACCATTGCTGCTGTTGCCTGTATATTTTTCAGGTGCGCCCGGTGTAAATTTGCCACTTGCATCCACCTGGCTGTTGGCAAACTGCACACCATCTGTTGCTGTTAGTGAAGGAGCTGTCATACGTACCACTTCAACAACAGCAATATTCCGTCCCGGCTGTATGGTAAAAGAAATATTTTGCTGTTCTTCTTTATTGATCAGTGTAATACAGGTTGACTGACTGGCAGTGCAGGCATATACCGCACCATTCAATTGCGGCAGGTCAACATCTGCAGGAATGATACTGCCGCTGCTGCCGGCTTTAAATGCAAGCATTGCATAGTACTCCGGCCTTGCAGTAATGGTGCCATTGGTACGGGCAACAGGTGTGTAAGCGCCGCCTGCGCCACCATGAAAATTAATCCCCTGCCCATGATAGCTGGCAACTGTCCACATATAGTCCAGCGCCCAGAGCGCGGATGCGAATACATCGCTCACACCTTTTTTACCACCATCAGAAACACTGTTGCATTCTGAAATGCTATAGCCCAGCTGGTATTTTGATGCACTGGTATTCAATGCTGTTAAATAATTCGGCAGCCTGCCATCTTTTGCAAGGATGGTGTGATAGGTAATACTGGAATCAGAAGCAGGCCCTGTGCGGTAATAATGCCCGTCTAGCAAACGGATATTGGCATGTTCCGCTGCCGCGAAAGAACTGATCCAGCTGGTATTATACCCAGCATCAGGCCCCGCAAAAGCAATACCCGGCAATTGCGGGCGTATGGCGTTGAAATAATTGTCCCATTCCTGCTGGTAAGCTGTATAGTTGTATGCTGAAGTACGGTGGCCATTACGGGAGAAAAGATCTACTTCATTACCGGTTTGCAATGCAGCAAGACTACCACCTAAACGACTGCTTACATACCGGGCTTCATCCACTGCTTTAGCGATATTGTAATTGCCCAGGTTCAACCCGAATAACACCTGCCAGCCACTGGCTTGCGCAAAAGCGCTGAAACGGTCGATATCGGTAGTGGTAAGAGAATCGTTGCCGGATGCGGCATTACGCGGGCCGCCCGTCCAAACCAGCCTGTCACTGCTGTTACCACCAACCCGTATAATTCCCTGGCCCAGGTTTTTATACAACTGCAGCAGCACCTGGTTTTGTATGTTCAGGAAAGAAGAATCAGGCAGCAGGCCTGTTTCATAACTGAACCCTAAAAATGCAGCGGGAATGGCAAAGCCAGGTTTATCCGGATGAAGCACCACTGTTACAGCAGTACCCTGTGCAGGCGGAAGAGGCTGGTAGCCATTGTTGTCTGTTGTTTTTTTACAGGCAGCCAAGCATATACAGGCTGCTATCCACCAGGCATGGAAGGGATGAAGCTTTTGCATACAGCAAGGTATTGGTGATAATACCCTTCGACTAAAGAAAACGGGATATGTTTAACCGTTTATACCCGGCGGCCCGTTTTTACGAACAACCACCCGTGCGTTTCAGGGGAAGCTGGCCTTTCTGTGCAATCAGCAGCGGTGCATATTCCATTACAGTATCCGAAGTATCCAAACCAAATGCTTTTTGGTCTGACTGGGAAATACGTTTCAGGAAAAAATAGGCATCCAGTATAAAATCTTCTTTTACAGACAATTCGTTCTCTATTGAAAGAAAGCGTTCAATGATCACATAGGTGATATCGGCATGAAAGTCTTTCCGGTCGAGGCATTCGTATTTATCCTGCAACAGCAGCTCTTTGCTTTCATTCAATTCCTGCATCACTCTTTTCAGCAGCAGGTTCACCCTGGGTTGTATACGGAAGCCCAGCCTGAAATCGATCCTGATCAGTTTATCGTCTACTATTTCCTGTACATCATATTCCAAAGTATAAGGTGCATCAGTGCGGTCTATATGCACCAGCCAGTAAACATCGGCCCGTTTGGGCTTTTTATACAGGATAGATTCGATGATACGCTTTTCGATATTGTTCTTGTTATTGGCTTTGGTGAGAAAAACAAGATGCGTGGCGTATTTAGGTATGCCGGTATCTTTGCTCAGGTCTTCTATCGGCCTGATATACTGCTGCAGGTTTACAAACTGCAGGTAACGGTTGGTGATCTTTCTTGCACGGTACCAGATAAACATTACAAACGTAAGCCCCAGTTCAAAAAACAGGAACATCCACCGCTGTTTTATTTTGGCCACATTGGCAACAAAGAAAGCTGTTTCAACGGTCAGGAATACCGCCATGATCAATAGTATCAGCAGGAAAGGCCATTTGCGTACATATTTCATATACATGTACATCAGCCCGGTTGTCATCAGCATTGCCACCACGATAGAAAAGCCATAAGCGGCTTCCATATGCGACGATTCACGGAAATACAGCATCATGCCCAGGCAGCCGAAACAAAGTATCCAGTTAATGCTGGGTATATAGATCTGTCCCTTGATCGTGGTGGGAAATTTGATCTTCACCCTTGGCCAGAAATTCATGCTGATGGCTTCACTGATCAGTGTAAACGAACCGCTGATCAGGGCCTGGCTGGCAATGATGGTGGCCATGGTGGCAATAAGAATACCGGGTAATAAAAACCAGTGCGGCATCAGTTCATAGAACGGGTTAAGGCCATTCAGTTTGGCCTGGTTATGCGAAAGTATCCAGGCGCCCTGCCCAAGATAATTGATCACCAGTGACAGTTTTACAAAAAGCCAGCTGATCTGTATGTTCTTCCGGCCACAATGCCCCAGGTCAGAGTACAGGGCTTCTGCACCCGTGGTACAGAGGAACACCGCACCCAATAACCAGAACCCGTGCGGATAATTGAGCAACAGGTTAATAGCATAATAAGGGTTCAGTGCCCGGATGATGGCCGGGTTATGTAAAACAGGTATCAGCCCCAGCACCAGTATCATGGAAAACCACAGGAACATGATAGGCCCAAAAGAGGCGCCCACGATTTTGGTACCAAAACGCTGAAAAAAGAACAGCAGTGAAATGATCGCGATCACGATACCCACCGTAAGGTTATTGCCGGGTACAATAATATTCTCCAGTCCTTTAACCCCATTCAATCCTTCCACAGCAGAGGCTACAGAAATGGGTGGGGTAATAATACCGTCTGCCAGCAGGGTGGCGGCACCCAGGATAGCCGGAATATACACCCATCGTGCATACCGCCTGATGAGGGCATAAAGAGAAAAAACCCCGCCTTCCCCCCTGTTATCGGCCCGCAGGGTGAGAAAAACATATTTAAAAGTGGTTTGCAGCGTTAATGTCCAGAAAACACAGGAAATACCACCATATACCAATATTTCAGATATATTCCGCTCACCCAGGATAGATTTGAAAACATACAATGGAGAGGTTCCAATATCACCGTATATAATACCGAGGGTGATGAATAATCCGGCCAGACTTAATCTATGCAGGTGCGAATCAGGTTTTGATGGGATGCTCATATTAGCGGTTATGGCTTTCTTTTAAAAAAGCGGCCAGCAGTCGTTAAAACGGGTGCGAAGTTAGCCGGGCCCCGGCTCTGTGTACAGCAGAAGGGATAATTTAAGCAATAATTAAGTTCAGGCCCATCAAACACCTGCCGGCAGTTTTCGTTATCAGGGAATGAATAGGGGGTTCCGGTTCACCGAAAAAGATGGTTAATAAATTGATAATATTCTACTTTTCATGTAACAAACGCGTTTAATATCTATCTATAGAAAAAGCAAATCAAGTGTTATGACTACCCTACGGATGCTTCTGATAATGTGTTTTGCCGGGCTGGCATTCTCCGTCCGGGCGCAGGAAGAATGGCCTAAAGTGATCAATACAAACGACGGATCGGTAATAAAGGTCTACGAACCACAGCCTGAATCATTTAAAGGCAATATACTGAAGTCGCGTGCGGCTGTTTCCTTATTGCAGAACGGGCAGAAAGAACCGGTATTCGGTACCTTCTGGTCGGTAGCCACTGTTGATACAGACAGGGACAACCGCCGCCTCAGTGTGCAATCTGTGCATATCCCCAACCTTAAATTTCCCGGGGATATCGATAACAACACCATCAGTTATGTAAAAACCACGCTGGAAGCCCAGCTGCCCGCTGTAGAAAGCGATCTGCCACTGGATGAAATACTGGCTTCGCTGGATATGAATACCGAACAGAAAAAACAGGCACAGAATTTCAATAATGCCCCACCCAAAATATATTATGCCAGCAATCCATCGTTACTGGTATCTATTGACGGCGCACCCAAATTCAAGCACAATAAAGACTGGGATCTTGATGTGGTAGTGAACACACCTTTTACTATTGTGAAGAATGATGGCAGCTATTATTTATATGGCGGCAAAAAATGGTATAAAGCACCTGACCCGCTGGGGCCTTATAATTATACAGAATCCATTCCTTCCAACCTGCAGAAAGTAGCCTCTGCGGTAGATAACCAGAACAATGCAGATCCTGGTTACAGCGATTCTACTGCTGCTGCACAAAGCAGAACCGTATCTGATATTATTGTAAGCACACAACCTGCCGAGCTGATACAAACCCATGGCGACCCGGAATTTGTAGATATCCAGGGTACCAGCCTGCAGTATGCCCGTAATTCAGAGAACGATATTTTCTTTGATACAGATGCACAGCAATATTATGTGCTCATTTCTGGTCGCTGGTATAAATCACCGCAGATGGGTGGCCCCTGGGATTATGTTCCGTCTAACAGCCTGCCGGCCGATTTTGCCAAAATACCCGAAGGCTCACCCAAAGACAATGTGCTGGCCAGCATTCCAGGTACTTCTGCTGCACGGGAAGCAGTGATGGATGCACAGATACCGCAAACAGCAAAAGTTGACCGCCGTACAGCCAGCACCAATGTTACTTACGATGGCGCGCCCAGGTTCCAGAGCATACCGGGCACCCACCTGCAATATGCAGTGAACACACAAAGTTCTGTACTGGCATATAAAAACCAGTATTATACCGTAGATAAAGGTGTATGGTTTGTATCCAATACCCCTACCGGCCCCTGGGCAGTGGCCACTGATCGCCCTGATGAAGTGGATGCCATACCACCCAGCAGCCCGGCTTATAACCTGAAATATGTGTATATCTACGATGTAACGCCCGATTATGTGTACATGGGCTATACACCCGGTTATCTCAACAACTATGTTTGCGAAGCAACCGTCGTTTATGGTACTGGTTATAACTATGCACCCTGGTGGGGCGATTTTTATTATCCGCGTCCTTTTACCTGGGGCTTTGGTGTAAGCTATAACCCCTGGTGGGGCTGGAACCTGGGCTTTGGCTACAGCTACGGATGGTTCCATCTTGGTTTCGGGTTTAATACCTGGCCTGGTTGGTGCGGTGGCTGGTGGGGACCACCTATTTACCGCCCACCTTTCCGTTACTGGGGCGGATGGGGTGGCTACTATGGACATGGTTATTATGGCCGTGGCTATTATGGCCCGCGCTATGGCAATGTTTTCATGAACCGCAATACCACTATTATCAACAACAGAACTTATATCAACAATATTTATCACTACCGCAATGATGTAGTAACCAATAACAATGGCCGTTTCACCGGTAATAATATCAGGGTTACCAATGGCCAGCGTGTAATGGGTGCAGGCAACAATGGCGGTATGCGGCCCGGCCCGGCGAATAGCGGTGGCATGCGTCCCGGACCATCCAATGGTTATAATCCCGGTGGCAGAACACTGGGTTCAGCCAACCCATCAAACCGCGTATTCACTGATCATGACGGCAATGTATATCAGCGGGGCAACCAGGGTCAGTGGCAGCAACGCCAGCAAAGGCAATGGCAGCCAGTAGACAATAACCGCAGGGATGTAATACAAAACCTGAACCGCCAGCAGCAGATGCAGAACCGTGGAGAAATGCGGTCGCAGAGCTTCCAGCAGTTCAGAAGCGGTGGCAGCATGCGGCCTTCTGGTGGCGGCGGGTTCAGCCGACCCTCTTTCGGTGGTGGCGGCCGTTCTTTTGGCGGCGGCGGTGGACGCAGGCGCTAGTTATACAGCCTACCAATCAACGTATCAATATAAGAATGCACCTTTCACAGGGTGCATTTTTTATTTGCAGCATTGCAGCCAGCTTCGCTTTTATGTTATATCTCCGCGGATAAAAGAAAAGCAGTATTGAATATAGATTATCTCCCGGCAGTTCGTTTTTGCGTTCAACAATATTGTATTTTTAGTTTCAACCTGCTTCTGTACCAAACCGCCGTTCTGCTTATGAACTCATTCCCAACCCGGCCTACTATCACACAACGTTTGATTGATCTCAGTTTTAAATTCTTTGCACTCGCATTTCCCGCAGTGATGGCTCATATCATGATCACTGATGGTGACGGATGTGGTGATACACCCAGGGATTTTGTTTTTTTTAAACTGATGCCACTGGTTGCCCTGGGCTTGGCACTTGTGTGGAGCATCATTGACAAGCAACGCCATACTTACCGCAGGCTCAAATACCTGTTGCAGGTAATAGTCCGTTATTTCCTCGCATTTAAACTGATGGATTATGGCCTGAGTAAAATTGCAGATATGCAATTTGGTGTATCGCTGGCCAACCTTGACAGCCGGGTTGTGGATATGCGCCCCATGAGTGTTGCCTGGACCTTCTTTGGCTATTCCTATGCTTACGAATGTTTTATCGGCTGGGGCCAGATCATTGCCTGTGTGTTGTTACTCTTCCGCCGCACTGCCAATATCGGAACAATACTCATGCTTACCATACTGGCCAATATTGTATTTGTCAATTTCGCATTCGATGTATGCGTAAAATTCTTTTCCAGCACCTACCTGGTAATGTGCATTTACCTGCTGCTGGATGATGCCAAACGGTTTGCCGATTTCTTCCTGTTCAACAAAGCCACTGAACCACGCAGCTATCCCCCACTGTCGCAAAAGCGAACTGCCAGGCGGGTGCTGCGGGTAGTGAATGTATTGTTCTTTGTTCTTGTGCTGGCTAAACCGGTAGACACCATTTTCAGTTCAATAAAACAATACCACCTGAACAGCCTGCCACCATTATACGGCGTATGGTCAGTAGACAGCCTGTACAGCAGCACTGATTCGCTGAACCGCCAACAGGCCGCAGATACCAGCGGCTGGAAACGGATCATCGTTGACCGTTTTGGTTATGCTTATATAAGATCCTGGACCAACTGGAGAGGCACGTATAAGTTTACCATCGACAGCAACCGGCACAGCATTGGTTTAAACCGTCACTATCCCGATACCACAGCCACCATAAAAGGCAGCTACCGGCAACAAAAGGATACTGTGTTGATTAACGCAGTGCTCAACCGGAAAGACAGCCTGTTTATCAAGATGCACCTGCTGCCCCATTATTTTATCCGGAAAAAATAAGGAGATCATTACAGCTATTGTTAAAAAGACCGGTGCACGGTCTTTTTTTTATTAAAAACAGATTAAGGATACCTGTGCAAACAGCAGATGATTAAACTTTCTGCAGCCTGCACTATCTATTTATTAACAAGCAAAACCAAGCTTGGCCAAATAAAGAAGACAACTAAAACCGTTTTCACAAAAGAAAAATAAAAACAGGTAACCCTTCATTTTCCATTATTCTAAAAACAAAAAATCATGAAAACGAGATCACTGTTTGCCGTTATGATAGCTGCCTGCCTGGGTTTAACCACTCAATCATTTGCACAGAAAAATCAATGGGATAAACATCACCCGCGCCGTGCAGAAGTGAATAACCGGCTGAACAATCAGAACAAACGCATACACAATGAAGTGAAAGAAGGCGAGATGAGCAAGGCAGAAGCTGCCCGCCTGCATAAAGACGACCGGCAGGTAAGACAGGAAGAAAGAGATATGGCTGCGCAAAACCATGGCCATATCAGCAAACAGGAACAAAAAACACTGAACCAGCAGGAAAATAAAATAAGCAAAAAAATAGGTCAATAATAGCGGAGACTTTATAGTATGTAAAAGGTGCACTTCAAATGGAACTGCACCTTTTTTATTTGGGCAGCGCAGCTACCTGTTCTGTTACACGCAACCATTCTGCATCCTTCTGCACCTTCCCTTCTGCAACACATTGGCTGATCAGTTCCAGCAGACCATTGCGCAAGTCTTCTGTCACCCTTCCAAAACCCAGTACCCTGGCTACAAAAGACACAGCAGCTTCGGGCTGGATGGCAACAGCATCTTCCACTACTTTTATCACCGCAAGCGAGCGCTCTTCCGGTGCGATCAGCTGCAACCGGCGTGAGGCGGCGGGCAGGTTACTCCGGTTACGCAATACGGGCACCTGCATATCACTACGCCAGAGAAAAGCGCCTTTCTGGATTATTTTTTTCCGTGCAACCGCGTGCTGCAATGCCTGCTGTATACATTCTTTTATCCGTGAGCCCATCCTGGTAACATTTGCTGCTTCCAGCAAACGGCGCGACACTTCATCTGTATGTACCGGGCTTTCAACCAGCACTACCTCTTCCATCCAGCCACCCAGGCTGCTAAGCGGGTGCAGGTGAAATTCTGTTGCAGCAACTGCTGAAGGCAATTGCGCCAGTGTATACAAAGGCAGGTCTGATGTATCCTCTTCCACTGCGGTCCTGTGCAGTGACGGCGCAGCAGCAGTTATCACCGTTTCACTTTTCTTCTCCCAGGCCAGCTCATCTTCATCTGCATCCTCCTTTGCTACCTGTGCTATTGCTTTTGCCACTGCATCCAGCAGCAGTTCCAGTTCTTTAGCCGGATTGCGTAACCAGTCGGTACTCCAGGTGCGGTAAAGGTTCCAGCCCATCCAGCCCAGTACCTGCGGGCGCAGCCTGTCGCGATCACGTGCCGAGCGTGCAGCGGCATAGGCCAGTCCATCACATTCTATCCCCAGCACATAGCGGCCGGGATTGTCTTTATCAACAACCGCCAGGTCAACCGTGCAGCCCCTGGCGCCGATCTTCTTGTGTACGATGTGCCCATGTGCTGTAAGCAAAGCAGCAACATGGTCTTCAAAAGGTGTAAGTGTTTGTTCGGTACTGTTGACCGCACTATTGTCCAGTTTTCCATGCTGTGCAAAATGCAGGAAACTTTTAAGTGCACGAACCCCGTATTTATTGCTGCGCTTTTCATCAATATCATCACCGGTGATATTCGTGAACACCTCACAGCGCAGTTTGGCACGGGTGATCAGTACATTCAACCGCCGTTCACCACCATCATTGTTCAGGGGACCGAACGACATGCTTACCGATCCGTCTGCTGTTCGCCCGTAACCTATGCTGATAAAGATCACGTCGCGCTCATCTCCCTGAACATTTTCCAGGTTCTTTACAAAAAAAGGTTCAGCCGTATGATCTTTGAAAAATGCTTCGATATCCGGTAATTGCCTGCGGCGTATTTCCAGTGCATGTTGAATAGCCTGCATCTGCGCTGTGCTGAAAGCCACCACACCCAGGCTCAGCCGCGGATTTTTCCTTGCATGCTCCACCACCGCATCAGCCACTGTTTCTGCTTCTTTCGGATTGGTGCGTGTTTTACCGCGATCGTATACTGTATCAGGCAGGTGATGCAATAACAAGCCCAACCGTTGCCTGCTGCCCGGACTGGGAAAGATCACCAGTTTGTTTTCATAAAACTCGCGGTTAGACAAGCTGATCAGTGATTCATGCCTGCTGCGGTAATGCCAGCGCAGCATCCGTTGTGGTGCGCCCTGTGCATCACAAAGACCGAGAATGCTGGGCATGTCTGCAGTGGCGCTGTCTTCCTCTCCCAGTTCTTTGGTGAGGTTATCGAAAAAACTGGTTGGCGGTAATTGCCGGGTATCTCCCACTACCACCAGTTGTTTGCCCCGCAGTACGGCACCCAGCGCCTCAACGGGTTGCACCTGACTGGCTTCATCAAATATCACCAGGTCAAACTCAATTGATCCCGGAGGCAGAAAATTAGCGATAGACAAAGGGCTCATCATAAATACAGGCTTGATGGCCTGTATGGCCAGTCCGGCTTCATGCACCAGTTTGCGGATGGGCATATGCCGGGCTTTTTTGTTGAACTCTGTGCGCAGCACATTGACCTGTCCGCCGGCTTCCAGGCGGGGCACATCTTCCCAATGACGCAATGCAACGCGTACACGGTTGTATTGCAGCAGCAGCTGATCTAAACGGCAGAACTGCTGCAGGGCTGTTTCATGGCTGCTTTTTTCAAATTGCCGCAATACCGGGTAACGGTCAAGCGCCAGCTCCAGCACATATTCATACCAGGTCTTCCGCAATGCGGCTTTTAGTTGTGTAGCTGCTTCAGGCCAGCCGGCAGCAGCTTTTGCAAGGCCTGAAAGGCCCTGCTCTGTAGCCTGTGCCGCCAGTGTATTCCATTGTATGGCCAGGTGAATCTCGGGCAGGCGCTGCAACCATTCTTTGTATAAAAAAGCCTGCTCCGTAAATGCGCGGTGCATCAGGGGGATCATATCAGGAAAACAACGTTCCTGCTGCAATTCCATCAGCGATACCAGTTTTTCTATAGCTGCTCCATGTAACTGGAGTGCTTTCACCAGTTCGAGATGGTATTGCTGCGGCACTGTTGCCGCTTCCTGCCTGGATAAATATAGTAATACAGCCTGCGGGTATTTTCCATGCTGTACCTGGAGATGTATTTCTTTCAAATAAACTGACGCCTGTTCAAGCAATGCCCAGTCACTGTATTGCTGCTGCCAGCGGTTGCCAAACAGTTCCTTTGCCAGCGGGTTGTGCTGCTGCAAGAAGGCCTTCCATCTTTTTACTTCCAGTATAGCATCTGTGTATTGTAACCGCTGCACTACACTGCCGGGCAAACCTGTTTTGCACAATGCGGCCAATGTACGGTTGGCGGCGCGGTAACTACTTATTAAAAAACGATACCACTTATTGCCGTAGACTATAAAGCTTTGTCTTAACGGCAATACATCCTGTTCCCAGGCTTCCGGTAGCAGCAGCTCTTTGTACTGCCTGTCCAGCTCACTTAACCGTTTGCCTGCATCCAGCAGTTCACTGATCGTTGCTTCCTGCTGCAGCCAGGCGGGGTGTAGCACATTCATTCCTTTTATATCGGGCTGACTGCCCAGTTGCTGCATGATCGCTGCCAGTTCTATGGCCTGTTGCCTGTTTGCCGGTACAGGCATCCCGGTGTTAGCGGCTATGCTGCCGGCCAGCGATTGCAGGGATTCATTCTTTTGCAGGGATTCCTGCAGCTGTTGCTGCAATATTTCCTGCGCATGGGGTAGCAGCACCTGCAGGCCCACCCCATTGAACACCATTGCCGATGGCATTCCTGTTTGCTGCAAGCGCGCCTGTATACGTTCAGTAAAAGCTTCGGCCCGTTTAAACTGTTCACTGTTCCATAGTTTCATCTCATCGGGTATCAGCCTGGGCAATAATGTTTCCGGCCATTCTAACTGCAGCTGTAGTAAAAGGCCAACAGCCTGCTGTGGTGTAAGCCCGGTATTGCCGCCTGGTGTGTTCACTGCTTCACAGTAAGCATTCAGTTCATTTTTATACGTGTCGAGCATGGCCACTTCATCGCGCAGTTGGGTAACTGTTGGCTTGCCCAGCTCCAGGGTACGCCGCAGCTCCTGGTGCAGTTCTTTTTTATTGGCCTTATGACTATGTAGTTCTAGACAGGCATCACCAAGATGAATAGTATCGAGCCGCCGTTTCACCACTTCAAGGGCTGCCAGCTTCTCTGCTACAAACAGCACTTTTTTACCGCTGCCCACTGCATTGGCAATAAGGTTGGTAATGGTTTGCGATTTCCCTGTACCGGGAGGCCCCTGTATAACCAGGTTGCGGCCTTCCTGTACTGCCAGCATTGCCAGCAGCTGGCTGCTGTCAGCATCCACCACCTGGTATAACCGGCCGGCATCGGTAGCTGTATCAATAAATGCATCTTCGGCGGCAGTAGGTGGGGCATCTGTAAACCCTTTACCAAAAAGGCTTTGCAGTACAGCATGCGCAGCCGGTTTATTGTACTCAGGCCATTCATCACTGTCGAGATCGTGATAGATCATAAATTTCCCGAACGAGAAAAAGCCCAGCGCGATGGCATCGGTATCCACCTTCCATCCTGCATGGCCATTGACTGCTGTTGCTACTGCCTGTAGGTAAGGCGTAAAAGCGTCGTCCTCATCTGTGTCTGTCCATTCAGGCAGAAGAATGCCGAAGCCTGTTTTCAATTTTGCCTGCAGGCTCAGGTTCATTTCCACTTCACCACCGGTATACCGCAGCCTGAAACGTTCACGCGCGGTGCTACGTTCCAGCGATACGGGCACCAGCACCAATGGAGCCAGCCTGCGCTCTTCATTTGCAACTGTTTCATACCAGTGCAGCATACCCAGGGCCAGGTATAAAATATTCACGCCCTGTTCTTCCAGGCTGGTACGGGCAGCATAATAAGTATTGAGCAGGCGGGTTTGCAAACCGGCTTCCGATTCATCGGTTTGCAGTTTTGAATCACGGTATGCTTCTTCCTGTTCTTCTGCAGACAGTTCGGGTAGTGGCAATGCCTCCTGTCCATTCATATTACCGGGACGCCCTGCAAAACTCATCGGCTTTCCCTGCTTCACCAGTAGCTCATATACCAGTGCGGCTTTTTCCTGCACTACTGTGAGGCCACGGCCTGCAAGCGGTTTATAATTCAGCAGGGGATTGCGTAACCCTAAATCCAATAATTCTTTACGTGCGGCTTCCAGTTTTGTTAGCATCTGCTGCTCCATGTGTGGAAATAATTTATACTATAACGATGCAGGCACAAGATAATTATTTTCAGCAGCCCGTCTCTTTAACCCGGCGCTCCACATAACAGGCCCCGGTAACCGGTCATGGGTGTTTTTTACCGGTCTTCCCTATAACGGCATAAAAAAAGACGCCGGCATTCCGTCGTAAAGCAATAATTCATCTCTTACTTAAGCGCAAGGCAGAAAAAAAGCCCGGTTTGTTCAGAAGCGGACAAAAAATTGTCCGGAAGCGGACAGGGTAGTTAGCCAGCAAAACAAGACAGTTGCTGATTTACAAGTAGTTAGCATAGTAAAAAAGAGTTGGCATCGCTTTAGGCATATACTATACATCAAACAAACAAAAACATTCACCAGTAAAAAAATAATTATGAAAAAGTTCTTCACTACCGCCCTGTTAACTGTAGCCCTGATCTCCGGTGCATTTGCTGCCAAAAATATCAACAGCAAAGCCGAATCTAAATTCCAGGCTTCTTTCCCCGGTGCACAACATGTAGCCATGAGCAACAGCAATGACCACACCACCATCAGTTTTAGCTGGAATGGTCAGGATATGAAAGCATTTTATGACAATGAAGGAAATGAACTGGCTGTAAGCCGCAATATCCAGCTGGCCAGCCTGCCTGCACGTGCACAGAAAACCATACAGAACAAATACAGCGATTACACTGCAACAGAAGCAATTGAATTCGATCATACACAGGATGGCATCAGCTATTTTGTATCACTGCAGAATGACAGCAACAAAATCATTCTCCAGATCTCTTCACAAGGCGAAATCAATGTGTTCAAAAAAACCAAATTGTAATACCTACTAAAAAAACTTTTACAGCAAGTAACATTTCCATTTTTCACCCGTTACATCAGCACAAAAATATTTACCATGAAAAAGTTTATCACCGCCGCTCTTTTAGTTATCCTGGTTACAGGCACAGCCATGGCTAACCGCGATATCGAAAATACCAAAGTAACCCGGGTGTTTAATACGGAGTACCCCGGGGCCGATCATATCAGTTATAAAGCTACATCAGGTCATATCACCGTCAACTTTACAATAGACAAACAGAACATGCAGGCTTTTTATGATTATGAAGGCAATAAAATAGCCAGCAGCCGTACCATCCAGCTTAAATCACTGCCCTTTGCAGCACAACGCATTATTGCATCCAAGTACAGTGATTATACACCTACTGAAGCCATTGAATTTGACAGTGTACAGGAAGGCCTCTGCTATTATGTAAGCGTACAGAATGATACACAGAAAATTATTCTGAACATTACCTCACAAGGCGATGTAAGTGTATTCAAGAAAAGCAAACTGTAACAACATTTTTATAACATATGCATCATATCTGCTTAACCTGGCCTGCCTAGCTTTGTGCTCAAATTAAAAACCATGAAAAAGTTCATTGCTACCGCGCTTTTTGTCAGCCTGCTTGCAACAGCAGCAGTTGCAGGGCCGGGAACCAGCAACAGCACCAAAGTAAACAGCCTGTTTGAAACAGAATACCCGGGCGCAGAACACATCAGTTATACAACCAAACAGGATTTCACCACGGTAAAGTTTACCTGGAACCAGCAGCGCATGCAGGCGTTTTATGACAAAGAAGGCAATAAGATAGGTACCAGCCGTATTATTACCCTGAATAACCTGCCCCTTCGCGCACAAAAGATCATCAGCCAGCGGTACAGTAATTATATAGCCACAGAAGCAATAGAATTTGACAATGCCCAGGAAGGAAGTGCTTATTTTATTTCCCTGCAGAACCAGGACACACAGAAAAAACTGATACTGCAGGTTACCAGCCAGGGAGAAGTAAGCCTGTTTAAAAAAATAAAATAGCAGTGAAGATGGAACAGAGGAGGTAGCATCGTTTAATCAATTACGTGCATTTGGCCTCGCCGCAACCAACATTAATAAAGTCATATCTACGCGGTAATTTAAAAAAACCGGTCCTGTGGTATGCAGAACCGGCCGGATAAAAGCGGCAAACAATGAATATGTCCCGTGAAATACACGGAAAAGAGGCCGTTTTTTCAGTCCGTAATTTTTAACCCTCCATTGCCAACTTGTAGCGGGAAGCTCATAGCCGCAGCTATTAAAAGCCTGCAGTCCCGGTTGGCATAACTAATATTTATCCCGGAAAAATTTTGTTGTAACCAGATCGCCACCAACAGCAGCAATGGCTTTGGCATGATTGGCCGGGTTCAGGGTTTGCCACGATCATAACCGCCCCACCCGCTGTTGCGAAGTGGGGTTGCTATTGGTATTATCGATGGATGCCCATATACCACGGATAAGAACCGGTTATTACCGGCCAATGATTTACATCTACACTATACCACATTGATCAGTTCGGTTTGCGCTGCTGCTGTTGTCATGCAGATCCATAGTACCCAACACCTGCAGTTAATTTCCCCATTACCTGGTTTTAATTGGTTACGCAAAACGATACCTTTTAAACAGCTTACCTTTTTACCCAGTGATCAGTTAAATACCTGGTGGTATAGTGACCGCTTGATATACTTGCAGCCATACAGCTTATTGACAACACCAGCATCAGGCATTGTATACAGGCGCCAGGAAGACACATGAAATAAAATGGGTACGATGCAGTTGTCTCGCTTTCTTTAATAGAAAATAGCCAGGTTAAAATAATTGCATATACTTCCATGCAGGAACAATTTTTTGCCGGAACAAGGTATACATGTTAACCACACGGGCTGCCAAATGCCCGTCCCAGCTGCGTTTCAGGCAGTTTACCAGGCGCTGTTATTGTCCGGGCTGTACGCTTCCGCACAAATTTCGTACGGAAGCGTACAGGTACGCATTTGACACCAATAAAGAACACACTTCATTGTCAATCGTTTATATGGCATACAAGGTTTGGCACCAGGTTAGAATTGTATTGTACAGTATCAATAAAAAATAATCAACCAATAAAAACAGTTTTATGAAAAAGTTATTCATCGCCGCTTTACTTACTGTGGCTATAGCTACCACTTCTATGGCTAACCCGCGTATTGAAAATGCCTGGCTGAGTGCCCGCTTCAGGTCAGAATATCCAGAGGCACGCAATATCAGCTGGAGCACCAACAACAGTTATATTACCGTTAGCTTTACATTGAACGGACAAAAAAGACAGGTATTTTATACTACTGACGGGGAGAAGCTGGCCATCAGTCATTCTATACAATTACAGGAGCTGCCTGCACGTGCTTTAAGGATCATCAAGAATGATTATGCCGGTTATGCAGCGACAGAAGCGATCGAATTTGACCATACAGAAGCCGGCCTGCATTATTATGTATCGCTGCAAAACAGCCAAAAGAAAATTGTTCTGGAAATTACCCCGCTGGGAGAAGTAAGCGAGTTCAAGAAGGAAAAACTGTAAGCAATAATGTGTTGAAGTTATACCTGGATGATAAGCGTTATTCACGGGCATTCCGGCACCGGCAGGTTTTTATCAGATCAGTTTATGTTCTCCCGCAACACGGATCAATGCTGCGGCATTGTTCACCTCGAATTTCTGCATCAGGTTGCGGCGGTGGGTTTCTACCGTAAGCGGGCTGATGCAGAGCTGTTCGGCCATCGCAGCAGTGGTAAAACCTGCTGCAATCAGTTTGAGTATTTCTTTTTCGCGGTGTGTAAGCCTGGGTACACCAGCCAGTTCTTTGGCATGTGACTGAGCCAGCACCAACTGTACATCCTGGCTTAAAACCAGCTTACCATCCAGTGCATCGCGGATACAGCCGATCAGCTCTTCGGCTGATGCATTTTTGAGAATATAACCGGAAGCGCCATTCTGCAGCATGCGTGTAATGATACCCCGTTCATGATTATTGCTGATGCCGATGATACGCGTGGCGGCACTTAGTTTTTTTATCTCCGCACACAGCTCTATCCCGTTTTTATCGGGCAGGTTGATATCGAGCAGCACAATATCTGCAAAATGGGTGGTAAGAAAAGCCAGGCAGTCTGCTGCATTGGTAAAACAGGCGGCTATTTCCACATCACTGATATCCTGCAGCAGGAAGCGGAAGCCCTGCAATACCACAGGATGATCATCAACAATAACAATACTTACAGGCTTATTCATTTACATTTACTTCTACGTTAACAGTAGTACCTTCACCCTGAACAGAGCGGATATCCACTTTTCCTTTCAGGAAATTAACCCTGTTGCGGATATTAGACAGGCCGATGCCTTTTTTATCTTCCTGCAGCTCCTGGTTAAAACCACGGCCATCATCTTCTACCGTGATAAAAACAATATCCTCGTTCTGGCTGCATTGCACCAGCACATTAGCGGCCCCTGCATGTCTGATGGCATTGCTCAGCAGCTCCTGCACAATACGGTAAATGGTGATCTGTACAGGCTGGGCAATATCGTCTTTTATACCATAAGCCTGGAATTCAATGCGCAATGCAGTGGTTTGCATAGAATCGCAAAGATCTTTAAGGGCAGCCTGTAACCCGAACTGTAACAGGGTTTCCGGCATCATATTGCGGGCGATGCGGCGCAACTCCTGTACTGACTGATCCAGCTGTGTGATCACTTTATACAGTTCCATATCTGGTTTTTGTTGTTCTTCTTTTCCTGCAATAGCAGACAGTTTCAGCTTTACGCCTGCCAGCATCCCACCCAACCCGTCGTGCAGGTCCCTGGCCACCCGGTTTCTTTCCTGCTCCTGTCCCTGTAGCATGGCATTGTACACGGTGAGCTGCTGGGCCTGCTCCATCTCTTTCAGCTTTTGCTGGTGTACCAGCTCCTGCTGCTGCGCCATCCGGCGTTTATGCCTGTACAATAAAAACACCAGCAATAGCAGCAATACTACAATAGCCAAACCGCTCAGCAACAGGTAATCAACAAACCGGTGGTGTTGTATTTCCAGCTCCTGCTGGCGCGACCGGGCCTGCAGGGAGGCGATTTCTTTTTCTTTTTTTGCAGACTGGTATTTTGTTTCCAGGTCACTGATCTTCACTTTGGTGTTCTCTGCATTCAGGCTATCGGCCAGGCTGCTGTACTCAGAAAGCCAGCGGTAGGCTGCCGAAATATTGCCGGCTTTTTCCTCCACACCGGCCAGCTCTTTCAATAACATCAGCTTATTCGCCGATAAAGGAAAGGGCTTGGTTTTCTCTCTCAGCTCGTACAGCACTGTTCTTGCTTTTACATAGTTGTTCTGTTCATTGTACACTTTAAACTTCCCCATCAGCAGGTTTAGGGAAGAATAAAGTTCATTCCATTTTTCTGCCAGCTGCAATCCTTTATCATAATTTTCCAACGCCTTCTCCGGTTGCTTCCGGTAATAATAGTACATACCGCTCACTGTATAATACAGTATCCATTCATGCGATTCATTGTTCTGTGACAAAATAGCCCGTGCTTTTTCAAGATAAGCCGCTGCACTGTCGAACTGCCCGTCTCCCCTCATCAGCATGGTTTGTGCAGCATAGCTGTAACAGCTGGCCAGGTCTTCGTATTGCAGATTGCCTTTAAAGCGGCTGATGGTTTTATTGTAATATTCCAGCGCTTTATCATACTCTTCATAATTCATGAACACCAGGCCGATATCCTTATAGGTTAAAGCCAGTGTGTTTGAATCGCCGGCCCGTTCCAGCAACGGGGCGGTTTTGTTGAGCATAATATCCAGAAATTTCCGCGTGTCATCTCTCCGCTGGCAAATGGCCCCGTAATTATGCCATATCCTGGCCTGGTATCGCAGCCCACGCACAGAGCTATCCCTCCGCAACAGGCTTTCCGCCATCAGCAGTTCTTTTTCACCACTGTCGAGGTTGTTGTGCTCCATGTATACATTGCCGATATAAAAATGCGCCAGTGCAGTATAAAAATTATCATGTGCCGCCTGGCTCAGCTGCAGCGATTGCAGTGCATACTGCATGGCTTTGGCCGAATCGCGGTATATCCAGTGATTGGCCAGGCCTTGCAGCACAGCCGCCCTGGAAGAATCGGGCAACCGGCCATGCAGCAGGCTTTCCAGGCTGTCGGCAACATGGTTGTCTGCCACCAGCCGCTGGGCGTTTGCCCGCATCTGTGTGCACAGCAGCAATACACAGCAGGTTACCTGGATGAGCTTTTTTATCGCCGTTACATGCATTTTATAAAACTAAAATAAATGGCTGTTCTGCCTGAGAAATAAGGCATAATCTTTTGTACCGAACAGTAAAATACCTGAAAACCAGTAGATAAATTTCATTAAATACTGGTATTGTGCAATACTTCAAAAGCAAGTCTATTTGCAGTACCGTTTGCATCAACCGTAAGCGGTATGGCAACCCAAAAAACACCTGAAGCGCGCCGTTGCTTGTTGCCAGCATCAACCTTCACCCCTGCGGAAACAAACAAATAACCGGTATAAACCAAACAATAAACCGGCCTCTCTGTGCATTGAACAAGACATTGCTGAGAAAGACGCATGATACCCGGCATATTGTTTTATACAGCCATTGCAGTACCGGCTGTTACCATCATCAGACAGCATCAAATAGCCTGATGGTGCCGGTTATCAGAAAATACTTGTTTCTATGGAAACCATAGCATAACCCTAATTTGAGAAGAACAGCAGCCATGCCGGGAAACCCGATCAACGCTTAAAAATTTAATACCGTTATTTATGAAGAAAATCTTTTTTTCTGTCTTATTACTGGCAGCAGGCCAGTTCGTATTTCAGCAGCAGGCCGCCGCACAAAAACGTACCGGATCATCTTACGACAATGCAGTGGGTATGCGTATAGAACTGGGTAGTGATTACGGCACATTTGCGGGTATATCGGGCAAGCATTTTTTCGACAAGAACAATGCAGGTGAAGCACAGTTGCTGTTTGGCAACCATATCACCCTGCTGGAGCTGGAATACCAGTACCATGGTTCTATTGAAAATGCAGCTGGTTTGCGCTGGTATGCAGGCCTGGGGCCTGGCTTCGCTTTCGGCAAAGGCACTACCGATGTATTGCTTCGTCCATTGGTGGGGCTGGATTATAAGATCAATGAAGTACCCCTCAATTTTTCTTTTGACTGGCGGCCCGCATTCGTGGTAACGCATGGAACCGATTTCAATGCAGCCCGGTTCGGTATTGCCGTACGATATGCGTTTTAAGGAATATCAACCCGTGCCCTAAAGGTTTTCAACCCGTAGCCCCTGTTTTCTTGGTAAAACAGGGGTTATTTTTTAAGCCTGGTGATGCCGAAGAATAACCGCTTGTTTATTAACTATTTATTAAGGAATAGCTGCAGAGAGAGTAAAAAACCCTGCTTTTGTGCGTAAAGTAAATTTGGACAATATGGGGTAGAATGCTTTATCTTCGTATACCCACAAAAAAAAGGGTCCTCTGTAGAAACAGCTGACCTCTAACGATTGCTTGCCATATGAAAAATCTTCGTAATCTGTTTTGTGTTGATGAAAGCTAGTTTACCATTTCGCTTTCATCCTTAGGCCTCCAACGATTGTCATCTTCACATTTCCGATTGCTTGCCGTATGGAAACTTTTATTTGATGATGTAAAAGTAATACGCATTTTTACGGCCAACAACACAAAAAAAGCGCAATTTCATTACGCCAAAAGCGATAAAAAAATATTAAAGTCCGCGCCAGGACTGGTTTTTAGGAGATTTTCATTATGATATCCAACAGGTTTACAGATACATTATTTCAGTTGATTCGCTCTTTGGAAAAGTCGGAAAAAAGGCATTTCAAACTATATATTAAAAGAAATTCGGCAAAAGAAGACCTGAAAATCATTCAGTTGTTCGATGCAATGGAGAAATTGCCGGAGTATGATGAAAAAATACTGCTCAAAAAGCTTTCTCCCATCACCAAATCGCAGCTGGCCAATTTAAAAACACATTTATACAAACAGCTGCTGGCCAGCCTCCGGCTGCTAAAAAGTACAGAAAACGTTGATTTACAATTAAGTGAGCAGCTGGATTATGCCCGTATCCTCTACAATAAAGGATTAAAGCTGCAGAGCCTTAAAATATTGGAAAGAGCCAAAGAAATGGCCAAAGCCAATCATAAATACAATTTCCTGGCCCAGGTGATCTCCCTGGAAAAGAAAATTGAAACCCTGCATATCACCCGCAGCACGCAGGAAAAAACCGAGTTATTGGCAGAGGAATCGCGGGAAATCACCGGCCATATCGACCGGGTATCCCGGTTATCGAGCCTGGCCCTGCTGTTGTATCGCCGTTATATTAAAACCGGGCACGCACGCAATGAGAATGATGAAAAAGACATCAAAGATTTTTTTAAGAAGAACCTGCCACCCGATGCCCATACGGTAACCGATTTTTATGAGCGCATGTATTTATACCAGTGCTATTGCTGGTATGCGTTTATCCGCCAGGATTTTTTGATGTATTACCGCTATAGCCAGAAATGGATCGACCTGTTCGATGAACAGGAGGTAATGAAAACCGTAGAGCCCGGCCATTTTGTAAAAGGCATGCACAACCTGCTGAATGCCCATTTTGACCTGCGCAATTACAGCGCATTCGATAAAACATTGCGCAAGTTCGAGGCTTATGCAGCCACTCCCGCAGCCAACCTGCACGATAACTTCCGTATACACACTTTTATTTATATCAGTGCGGCCAAAATAAACCAGCACCTGATCATGGGCACTTTTAAGGAAGCACTTGCCCAGGTGCCTGAAATTGAGGAAAAGCTGCAGGAGTACTCACTGTATATCGATATGCACCGTATACTGGTGTTCAACTATAAGATAGCGACCCTGTATTTCGGCAGCGGCGATTACAGTACTTCTATCGATTATGTGCAGAAGATCATCAACAGTACAGCTCCCGACCTGCGTATCGACCTGCAATGCTACGCCCGCTTACTGCACCTGATGGCGCATTATGAGCTGGGCAATTATGATATTATTGAATCGCTGATCAAATCAGTATACCGTTTTATGGCAAAGATGAAGAACCTCACAGTGGTGGAAGAGGAAATGTTCCGCTTCCTGCGCACATCTTTTGCCGTATCGCCCCGGCAGCTGAAACCCGAGCTGGAAAAATTCCTCGAAAAAATCAAGCACCTGGAAAAGAACCGCTTTGAAACAAGGGCTTTTGCTTATCTCGATGTGATCTCATGGGTGGAAAGTAAGGTATATGAGAAACCAATGGGGGAAATTATATGGGAGAAATACCAGCAGAGTAAGCATAGGATTGGGGAGGGGGCAAAGGGTTAAAGGTTTCATTGTTCCAGAGTTTCATTGTTCCATGGTTTCATGGTTGATTGTTTCAGAGTTTCATTGTTTCAAAGTTTCAGTGTTCCATGGTTTGATTGTTTTATGATGATGGTATTTTCTTAATGGTTATTTTGAAGGATGGCTTCGAGTTGTGTAAGGAAAGCGGCTTGTGCGGGATTTATTTTTTTGCGGGCTTCATCCAGGGCAAACCATCCGGCTTTGTCTGCTTCGGCAAAGGTTTGTTGTTTGCCCGAATGTGGTGGCCATTCAATGGTAAAGGTATTGCTGATGAAAGTGGCGGTATCCATATCTCCTTCCACAGCCCAGGCCTGTACTGTTTTTCCTGATTTTTGTTTTACCGGATCCAGGGGAATAAAGGTTCCTGTAATACGATAGCCGGTTTCTTCTTCCAGCTCACGAATAGCGGCCTGCAGCGGATCTTCACCGGCATCCAGCTCGCCTTTGGGAACAGACCATGCACCAATATCTTTATTCCTGAAAAATGGTCCGCCGGGATGCACCAGCAATACTTGCAGCCCCCTGCCCTGCCTCCGGTACACCAGTAATCCCGCACTTTGTTTTGCCATAAACTTTTTTATTGCTCAACTTGAAAAACAGTTGCATGCTTAAAAGGTTGCATACTCACTATCACTTACCAATAACACAGGCTTTTTGCCGCGGGTCTGGTAACTTTGCCGGTATGTATACCAGGGAACAGGCATCTCAATTAAGACAGGCGTTCTGGACAGCATTCGGTCAGTATATGACACCCGTGCCCGATGCTGCAGGCAACAGGATCAACTGGATCAATTATAAAACGGGTATCAGGCATCTTTATTTTAAAATGGATGCTGGTAAACAGCAGGCCATCATTTCTATCAATATTACACATAACGACAACCAGCTGCGTCATCTTTATTTTGAACAGCTGAAACAGGTATCAGCCATCCTGCAGGCCGAATTACCCGAACCATGGCATTGGGAAGCAGATGCACGCGACGAAAACGGAAAACAATACAGCACGGTATACACCTGCATGGAAGGTGTCAGCATTTTTAAGCAAAGCGACTGGCCCGCTATCATTGCCTTTTTCAAAGAACGGATAATCGCACTGGACAGGTTCTGGCAGGAAGTGCGGTTTTTTTTTGAAGAACTGAAGTAAGGGCGGTGGCAGTCTTCAGTCGGCAGTTTTCAGTAGGCAGTAGGCAGTCTTCGGTAGGCAGTTGGCAGCACACGTAATGATTCCCTATTAACTACTCGCCATTCACCATTCACCACTCGCTCTTGTTAAAACTTCTTACATTTAAGTTATCAATAAAGTAAAAGTCCATGAAAGCATCGGCGGAAAAAAAACAGATATTAACAATAGACATTGGTGGCACACATATCAAAGCCACTATTTTAAATGAAGCGGGAGAGCTGCAGATGGAGTATAAAAAAGTGCCTACTCCTGATAAAGCTACTCCCACAGCTGTACTGGATGCCATAAAAGGACTGGTGAAAGATTTCCCTGCATATACACATGTATCAGCAGGCTTTCCCGGTTATGTGCGCAATGGTGTTGTATACACCGCACCCAACCTGGGTAATCCCGACTGGAAAATGATCGACCTGGGGCAGCAGCTGAGCAATACACTGGATAAGCCCACCAGGCTGGTGAATGATGCAGATCAGCTCGGTCTGGGCGTTGCCAGCGACAAGGGATTTGAACTGGTGGTAACACTGGGCACCGGTTTTGGCACCGCCCTGCTGATGGATGGTTACCTGCTGCCACACCTGGAACTGGCCCATCACCCAGTAAGCAAAGACAGGGACTATGATGAATATGTAGGCAAAAAAGCACTGGATAAGGAAGGCAAGGAAAAATGGAATAACCGCATCGGTAAGGTAATAGAAGTACTTAAAGTGGTGTTCAACTACGACCGGCTTTACCTGGGCGGCGGCAATGCTGACCAGGTAGATATTAAGCTGGATAAAAATATCATCGTGGTAACCAATAAAGACGGTATCAAGGGTGGCGCCAAACTATGGCAGCTGGAAGATAAATACCATATCACCACCAACTATCCCGGGAAGAAAGGCAAATAAGCCGTAAGGTTGGTAATGTGTACACCTGTTTGATAAACTTGCTTCGTTTCGCAGTAACAGATACGCGAGTGGCGAGTGATTGCTGCCGCAACCGTGAATCGCTAGTGGGTACTTCCGTGAGGTTGTTTACATGTGCACCTGTTTGATAAGCTTGCTTCATTTCCCAGTAACGGATCCGCGAGTGGCGAGTGGTTGCTACCGCAACCGTGAATCGCTAGTGGGTACTTCCGTGAGGTTGTTTACATGTGCACCTGTTTGATAAGCTTGCTTCATTTCCCAGTAACGGATCCGCGAGTGGCGAGTGGTTGCTACCGCAACCGTGAATCGCTAGTGGGTACTTCCGTGAGGTTGTTTACATGTGCACCTGTTTGATAAACTTGCTTCGTTTTGCAGTAACGGATGCGCGAGTGGCGAGTGGTTGCTATCGCAACCGTGAATCGCTAGTGGGTTGTACTGCATTCCCCTGCGCCACCGGCGAACTCGCGATTCACGGCGCGTCAGCGCAACTTGCCACTAGCGAATACTTCCGTGAGGTTGATGATATGTAACCTGTTTGATAAACTTGCTTCATTTCACTCACAATAAAGGATTCGCCCTGGCTTCGGTTACTGTGCTTTGCCAATGGCTTCCAGCATACGCTTTACCACGCCATCCATTGCTTTGGCATCAATCCAGCGGACAACAGCCACCAGCTGGTGAACGGGATCAACATAAATAAAATTGCTGCCATTGCCAATATGGGCAAACGCCTGTTCAGGTGCACTGGGAAATAATTTGCGGCCGGTATTGAGAAACCAGTTCATATAACCGTATTGTATATTGGCCGTTGTAGGTGTAAGAGATTGTTTTACCCATTGTTCAGGAATGAGCTGGTGTCCATTCCAGTTACCACGGTGCAGGGTAAGCAGGCCAAACCGGGCCATATCATACGCATTGATAAACATACCACCACCCCAATGACCACCGCCACTGACAGACTGTACAGGTTGCCCGTCCAGTACGATCCAGGCATTGCGGTAACCTGTCCAGCGCCAGGTGTTCGATGCGCCGATAGAATCCATGATATAAGTCTTCAGCACCTGTGGCAACGGTTTACGCCAAACGCAGGTGGCAGCCAGTGCCAGTGCATTTACACGAACATCATTGTATTTCCATACAGTGCCTGGCTCATTCCGTTTGCGTATGCGCTGTTGTTCGGGGTTATCGCCGGGGCGGTCGGCCCAGTCTGGTTTGCCCCATAAAGTACCTTCCCAGTCACTGGTTTGGCGGAGCATTACCTCCCAGGTAAGTTTCCGGTTATGTGCACTGGCAAAAGGATACAGCAACTGCGGCTGGCCCAATGCCTCTGCGGGGCGGTTAACAGCTATGGGGTTGTACACTTCGATAGGTGGAATGTATGGTGCAACCGTGTCTTTTACCTGGTGAATAAGGCCCCTGTCAACAGCCAGCCCTACCACGGCAGATAAAAAGCTTTTGGTTACACTGTGTGTCATATCAACCCTTGCCGGCTCGCCCCATTCAGCAACAATATACCCTTTGTATACAATGATGCCTGTTGCATCGCCTCTCTCTGCAAAAGGACCTATGCCTTCACTGAAAGGCTCTTTGCCAAAGCTCAGGGCCTGTGCAAGCTCCATATCACGCGGCGCTTTCGATTCATTGTCTTTCGCAAACTGTATGGCAGAATCCAGCCTGGCAGCGTCAATACCCAGTGCCGCGGGAGAACGGTGCTGCCATGTACCGGCCGGTGGAAAATAAGTGGTGGTGCTAAGATCTTTTTTGTGCTGGGCATGGCAAAACATACCGCCAAGCAGTAACAGGACCAGGAATGCTTGTTTCATAAAAGAAAGATACAATATTGCCTTTTATGACAAGCCGGTAAAGTTTCAGCCGGTTGTCGACAGGAAGGGTAGCAGGCGGTATCTTTTACCTTATATTTTTTCCATGATATAACAACCGCCTTTAAGCTGCATACGCTGTTTCAGCAAAGTGCCATCGTACTTGTCTACCCAGCAGAAAGACGTTAAGCCGCTGGCGAGATTACTGGCTTTGATTACATAAGCCTGTTTTACGGTGTTGTTCTGGATAAAAATGTCTTCCTGTAAAAGATCTACCACGCAGGTATCATTACCTTTTGTTTCAAAGTTATAGATGTTCACAATACAATGGCTCAGGCGGCGGTAATCCAGCAACCCTACCAGGTAGCTTTGCAGGTTGGAATCGAAATAGCCGTCTGTGACCGTATTTTCAAAACGGTTCTGCGATCCTTTCCGGCTGATCAGGGCGGCTATTGTATTGCCGTTGTATAAAAACAGCATGCTGTCTGTACCAGGCAAAAAATGTGTGCTCATGCGCAAGGGCGCAAGCGTGCTGAGGTTGCATACAATACTGTCTACCAGTATACCCGATTTCCCCATCAGTATATTCTGGATGCGGGTGAACCGGTGGTCACCGGGGTTTACGAGGATGATATCTTCCCCCAGCAGCGGTGCTTCTGCTTTGCCGGCTGAATCAACAAAAGTGTATTTGTACAGGTTGCGCACAGGCTTTATAAAATCGTACCGGACAGTGGCATCACCGGGTTTGATGATCAACTGGGCATGGGCTGTATGAAACAATACAGCCATCAGGGTGGTAAACAGCAGGCGTTGCATATGAATGGTTTTGTATAAAAATGAAAAGGAAAGTTAGAACGAATCTGCAGCCTGGGGCTGCCATTCCTGTAGGCGGGTAGCCATTGGTATATCTGTTCAGCGGGATTTAACGGGTCTGTTCAGCTCTTTCAATGCATCACGTGCTATCCAGCGTGCAGTGGTATTGTCCTGTTGCAGTATGCGCTCCGCTGTTTGGATGGCGGCGGCGCGCAGGGTGATATTTCTTTTGCCTATCTGGCGCAGTGCCCAGTTTACGGCTTTTTTTACAAAATTCCTGTCATCAGTTGCTTCCCGTTCAATAATGGGTAAAAAAGCAAGAAATGTTTTATCACCGGATGTTTTGTCGTGAACCGACATCTCTGCCATCAGTACAAAACCGGCGCGTTTTACAAATTCTTCTTTCCTGCTGCTGTAAGCGATGGCCTTTTCTACGGCAAATGGTGTTCTGTCGAAGAGGTTGCCGCAAACCTGGTCGCATACATCCCATGAATCAAAGTCTTTTGTCCAGCGGTCAATTTGTGCAGCGGTTACCTTGGCGGGATCATCGATCATAGAAGCCAGTATCCTGGCTTCGTGTATGCCGGTTTTCCATAAAGCCTGTGCCAGTGCATGATCGGTGGAAATAGAACGTGCTATTTTACGCAGCACCGGGATAGATACTCCCAGTGATATACCTGCGCTCACGCCAAAATGAACAGCCTGTTCTTTATAAGCCTTGTTGCCAGACTGGTGTAACTGCTGTATTATTTCTTCCGCAGTGGGCATGGTGATGTGGTTAGCCTAAAATTAGTATAAAGCCCGGGAAAAGCAAGACGGGGCTGATATGCGGAATGGCAGATCTTTAAACGCAACAATATTGGTTTAAGCGGTTGTTTTTTTGTTGTGATAGGGTGAACCATATTAACTTTATCCCTTTCTTTTAAGCGATAAACACATTACATGAGACAACTACACCGTATGTTGATGGGGTGCTGCCTACTGGCCATTGCCGGGAAAGCGGTTGCCCAGGCAGGTTCCAGGTACAACCAGCATGAAGCATTTGCCCCGCTTTTTTATCCTGCCTATGGCGATGAAGTGCGGGCCGCCGATGGTACGCCCGGCCCTAAGTACTGGCAGAACCGTGCCGATTATAAAATTGATGCCACACTGGATGATGCACAGCAATCTGTTTCCGGTAATGTTCAGATCAGTTATACCAATAACAGTCCGCAATCTTTGTCTTTTGTATGGCTGCAGCTGGATCAGAATATTTACAACCTCAGTTCACGTGGGGTAGCGACCACCGCTATCTCCGGCGGTCGCTGGGCCAACAGGAATGCGTTTAACGGCGGCTACCAGATACAGTCTGTTACTGTTATCCAGGATGGCAAAGAGCAGAAAGCCGATTTCCTGGTGAATGACACCCGTATGCAGATCAAGCTGGCCAAAGCCATCCGCCCGCAGGGTGGTACCATCCAGTTTAAGATAAGCTATGGCTTTACCATACCCGAGTATGGTACCGACCGCACGGGCAGATTGAATACAAAAAATGGCTGGATATATGAGGTAGCCCAATGGTACCCGCGCATGTGTGTATACGACAATGTATATGGCTGGAACGCCCTGCCTTACCTGGGGCAAGGGGAGTTTTACCTGGAATATGGCGATATCGAATACAATGTTACCGTTCCAGGTAGCCATATCGTGGTAGGTTCGGGCGAACTGCTGAACCCGAAAGAAGTGCTGACCGCCGAGCAGCTGAAAAGATGGAATGCAGCAAAGGAAAGCGATAAAACAGTGATGCTGCGCACAGAAGCAGAAGTAACAGACAATAGCAGCCGGCCTGCAAAAGACCGCCTTACCTGGAAATTCAAATGCACCAATACCCGCGATGTGGCCTGGGCTTCTTCCAAAGCATTTGTATGGGATGCGGCGCGTATCAACCTGCCGCAGGGTAAAGAAGCGCTGGCCATGTCAGTATACCCGGTAGAAAGTGCAACGGATACATCCTGGAAACGTTCTACTGAATTTGTTAAAGGGGCCATCGAATTTTATTCCCGCTATCTCTATCCGTTCACCTATCCGGTAGCCAGCAATGTGGCCGGTATTGTAGCGGGTATGGAATACCCCGGTATTGTATTCTGCTCGCATAAATCCAGCAAAGAGGAGCTATGGGGTGTTACCTCGCACGAGTTTGGGCATAACTGGTTTCCCATGATCGTGGGTAGCAATGAACGCAAATTCCCCTGGATGGATGAAGGCTTTAATACGTTCATCAATGGCCTTGCAGTTAAAAGTTTCAATAACGGCGAGTTTGCTTCTAAAAAACCAGTTAACAGGCAAACTGCTGTTAAGGCCATGTTCGGCGATAGTGCAGAAAGCATTTTCACTGTTCCTGATGTTACACAACCACGTAACCTGGGCGCTGTAGCCTATCGCAAACCTGCTATGGGGCTCGATCTGCTGCGCGAAAACATACTTGGCCAGGGCCGTTTCGACAGTGCTTTTACATACTATGTACACCAGTGGGCATTCAAACACCCCACTCCCTGGGATTTCTTTCATTGCATGGAAAATTATTCAGGTGAAACACTTGACTGGTTCTGGCGCGGTTGGTTTATGAACCAGTGGAAGATAGATCAGGCCGTGGAAGATGTAAGCTATGAACAGCAGGATCCGCAGAAAGGCAGCATTATTACCATTGCCAACCTGGAGCAACTGCCCATGCCGGTGACCGTGGAAATAACCGAGACAAACGGCAGGAAAGAAAGGGTACACCTGCCGGTTGAAATATGGCAGCATGGCAGCACCTGGAAGTTCAGGTACAATTCAACCAGCCCATTGAGCAAAGTGGTGATAGACCCTGATAAAACACTGCCTGATGTAAATAAAAGCAACAATACCTGGGCCGATTAACACCGACATAAAAAAGGGTGATAACAAAAAGTATTATTCACCCTGTAAATAAAAAGCCTGTTTCAATGAAACAGGCTTTTTATTTACAGGGGTAGTCAGCAACCACTCGCCACTCGCGGATCCGTCAATGCGAAACGAAGCAAGCTTATTAAACAAGTGTACACGTAAACAACCTCACGGAAGTATTCGCTAGTGGCAAGTGGCGCTAACGCGCGGTGAATCGCGAGTTTGTCGGTGATGTAAAGGGATGCAGTACTACCCACTAGCGATTCACGGTTGCGGTAGCAACCACTCGCCACTTGCGGATCTATTACTGCGAAACGAAGCAAGCTTACCAAACAGTGTACACATCATCAACCTCACGGAAGTATTTCGCTAGTGGCAAGTTGCGCTATCGCGCCGTGAATCGCGAGTTTGTTGGTGATGTAAAGGGATGCAGTACTACCCACTAGCGATTCACGGTTGCGATAGCAACCACTCGCCACTCGCGGATCCGTCACTACGAAACGAAGCAAGCTTATCAAACAGGTGTACATGTAAACAACCTTACGGAAGTACCCACTAGCGATTCACGGT